>CAJXSO010000004.1 GCA_913061505.1 uncultured Lutimaribacter sp. | reverse complement strand
GGGCCGCCTGTTGGGGGGTTAGTGCACCACCGCGTCATTGGGTTTGGGGCGGTTGGTGGCGGCCAGTTTGCTGCCAATCACCAGCCCCTCGCTGCCCGCTGATATGGGCAGCGTGGCGCCCTCGGCGATGTCGCCTGCCAGCAGCATTTCGGCCAGCGGGTCTTGCACCGTGCGCTGGATCACCCGTTTCAGGGGGCGTGCGCCAAACACCGGGTCGTAGCCCTCGTCGGCCAGCCATTTGCGCGCCTCTGGATCGACGGCCAGCGTAATATTGCGCCCCGCCAGCCGCTTTTGCAGCCGCGCCAGCTGGATATCGACGATACCGCCCATATCGGCGCGCGCCAGACGATCAAAGATGATGGTTTCATCCAGGCGGTTCAGGAATTCGGGGCGGAAATGGGCCCGCACCGCATCCATCACATCACGCTTGGCGCTGGCGGCATCGGCGCCATCGGGCAGCTGGCTGAGCGCCTGCGCGCCCAGGTTCGATGTCAGCACAATCAGCGTTTGCTTGAAATCCACCGTGCGGCCCTGGCCATCGGTCAGCACCCCATCATCGAGCACCTGCAGCAGCACGTTGAACACATCGGGATGGGCCTTTTCCACCTCGTCAAACAGCACCACCTGATAGGGCCGGCGGCGCACCGCCTCGGTCAGCACCCCGCCCTCGTCATAGCCCACATAGCCGGGGGGCGCCCCGATCAGCCGCGATACGGCGTGTTTTTCCATGAATTCAGACATATCGATGCGCACCATCGCATTGTCATCATCAAACAAAAACTCGGCCACGGCCTTGGTCAGCTCGGTTTTGCCCACACCCGTCGGGCCCAAGAACAAAAACGAGCCCAGCGGCCGGTTTTCATCGTTCAGCCCCGCCCGCGCCCGGCGCACCGCATTGGCCACCGCATGCACTGCCGCGTTTTGGCCGATCACCCGCTTATGCAGCCCATCTTCCATGCGCAGCAGCTTTTCGCGCTCGCCCTCTAGCATTTTGGTGGTGGGGATGCCTGTCCAGCGTTCCACCACCTGGGCAATTTGTTCGGGGCGCACGGCCTCTTCGACCATCACATCGGCCTCGGCGCCTTCGGCATCTGCCAACTGCCGCTCGATCTGCGGGATAATCCCGTAAGACAGCTCGCCCGCGCGGGCCAAATTTCCCTCGCGCTTGGCAATTTCCAAATCAGCCCGGGCGCGATCTAGCTGCTCTTTCAGCTCGCGCGCACCGGCCAGCTTGTCGCGCTCGGCCTGCCACTTTGCGGTCATCTCGGCGGATCGGTCTTTGATATCGGCCAATTCGCGTTCCAGCTTTTGCAGCCGCTCTTTCGAGGCCGCATCGTCTTCTAGCTTTAGCGCTTCTACCTCGATCTGCATCTGCAGCATTTGGCGGTCTAACGCGTCCAGCTCTTCGGGCTTGCTGTCTACCTCCATGCGCAGGCGGCTGGCGGCCTCGTCTACCAGGTCGATGGCCTTATCGGGCAAAAACCTGTCAGTGATATAGCGATGGCTTAGCGTCGCCGCCGCCACCAGCGCCGAATCCGAGATACGCACACCATGGTGCAGCTCGTATTTTTCCTTGATGCCGCGCAGAATCGAAACCGTGTCTTCAACAGTGGGCTCTGCCACCATCACAGGCTGGAACCGCCGCGCAAGCGCTGCGTCTTTTTCCACGTATTTGCGGTATTCATCCAAGGTGGTGGCGCCCACGCAATGCAGCTCGCCCCGCGCCAGCGCTGGCTTAATCAGGTTGGCCGCATCCATCGCCCCATCAGATTTGCCCGCCCCCACCAGGGTGTGCATTTCGTCGATGAACAAGATAATCTCGCCCGTTGCGGCCTCGATCTCTTTCAGGATAGCTTTCAAACGCTCTTCAAATTCACCGCGATATTTCGCGCCGGCAATCAGCGCGCCCATATCCAGCGCCATCAAGCGTTTGTTTTGCAAAGATTCCGGCACATCGCCATTCACAATGCGCAGCGCCAAACCTTCGGCGATGGCGGTTTTGCCCACGCCCGGCTCGCCAATCAGCACCGGGTTATTCTTGGTGCGGCGGCTAAGCACCTGCATCGAGCGGCGAATTTCCTCGTCGCGGCCAATGATCGGGTCGATCTTGCCCTCGCGCGCGGCCTCGGTCAGGTCGCGGGCATATTTTTTCAGCGCGTCATAGCCATCTTCGGCACTGGCGCTGTCGGCGGTGCGGCCTTTGCGGATATCGTTGATGGCCTCGTTCAGCGCTTGTGCTGTCACCTTGCCCGCGCTCAGCGCGTCTTTGGCTTTCGAGGGCACCAGCGCCATAGCGGTCAGCATGCGCTCGACCGGAACAAAGCTGTCGCCAGCCTTGCTTGCCACTTTCTCGGCCTCATCCAGAACGCGCACAAAGGCATTATCGGTATATACTTGCGCCCCATCGCCCGTCACCTTGGGCAGGCGTGCCATGGATTGGGCCAGCGCCTCGACAACCAGCTCGGGCGCGCCGCCGGCGCGTTTGATCAGGTTGCTGGCCAGCCCCTCGGGGTCGTCCATCATGGCTTTTAGCAGGTGTTCGGGCACCAATCGCTGGTGGTTTTCGCGCATGGCGATGGTCTGGGCGGCTTGAACAAAACCGCGCGACCGCTCCGTGAACTTGGACAAGTCCATGGTCTCTCTCCTTCTACAAAGCACCCGCCTTGGCAGTGCCCGCTTGGCGGCACACCCCGTTTCGGGCCTCGGTATAAAAATGTGGGTGCCAAGCGCCCAGTTCAAGGGCAAAGGCGCAGTTTTCCGCCCCCTGCCAGGCGCCTGCCTGCTTGACCTGCGCGCGCTTTGCCACAACAAGGGGCCAAACCAGAAAGGACACAGCATGACAGATGATCGCCTGATCGTGGCCCTCGACGTTCCCAATGCGCTGCAGGCGCTGGCCTTGGCCCAGCGGTTGGGCGATGCGGTATCGTTTTACAAGGTGGGTCTTGGCATGCTGACAGGCGGCGGGCTGGCGGTGGCAAACGAGCTAAAGCAAGAGCATGGCAAGCGCATCTTCCTGGATATGAAGCTGTTCGATATCGGCGCCACGGTCGAGGCCGCCGTGCGTGGGCTTGCGCAGTTTGATCTTGATTTTCTTACCGTCCACGGCGACCCGCACGTGGTGCGCGCCGCGAAAGAAGGTGCCGCGGGCAAAGATCTAAAGATCCTGGCTGTGACCATTCTTACCTCGCTTGATCGCGCCGATCTGGATGCCAGCCTGATCAAGCCGGGCGATGTGGCTGATCTGGTGGCAGAACGCGCCGCGCGCGCATTCGAGGCTGGCGCAGATGGCGTTATTGCCAGCCCACAAGAGGCCGCGATGATCCGCGCGCTGCCCCAGGCCGAGGGCCGGCTGATTGTAACCCCCGGCGTGCGCCCCGCAGGCGCTGCATTGGGCGATCAAAAACGCGTGGCGACCCCGGCGCAAGCCCTGCGTGACGGGGTGGATCATATCGTTGTGGGCCGCCCCATCTGGCAGGCCCCAGATCCGCGCGCCGCAGCGCAGGCCATTTTGGGCGAATTGGCAGCCGCCCGCTAAACTGGGGGCTGGCCTGGCACGGCAAAGGCGCAGTATAATGGCGGCGTTGCTTTGAAAGCCTGCCCATGCCCACGCTTTGCCGCGCCTGCCTGACACAGTTTGACACCGGCAACCGCTGCCCGGCATGCCACAGCCCGCGCATTACCAGCCACCCCGAGCTGTTTGATCTGTCCATCGCCCATATGGATTGCGATGCCTTCTATGCCTCGGTTGAAAAGCGCGACCGCCCGGAATTGGTGGATAAACCGGTGATCATCGGCGGTGGGCAGCGCGGCGTTGTATCCACCGCCTGCTATATTGCGCGCATCCGCGGTGTGCGTTCGGCCATGCCGATGTTTCAGGCGCTGCGCCTGTGCCCCGATGCGGTTGTGATCAAACCCCGCATGCAGCTTTACGCCGAAGTCAGCGCCGCGATTCGCCAGATGATGGAGGAGATCACCCCCGCGATCGAACCGCTATCGCTGGATGAGGCCTTTCTCGATCTCACCGGCACCACACGCCTGCATGGCGCGCCCCCCGCTGTGATGCTGGCGCGCCTTGTGGGCCGCATGAAGGCCGAGCTGGGCATCACCGGCTCGATCGGGCTAAGCCATAACAAGTTTTTGGCCAAAGTCGCCTCGGACCAGGATAAACCATATGGTTTTTCTGTGATTGGCCGCGCCGATACTGCCAGCTTTTTGCGCGATCAGCCCGTGCGCCTGATATGGGGCGTGGGCCGTGCCACCCAAGACGCGCTGGAACAGGCCGGCATTCGCAGCTTTCGCGACCTTCTGCGCTGGGACAAAGCCGACCTGACCGCCCGCTTTGGGGCGATGGGCGGGCGTTTATGGCATTTGGCGCGCGGCGAAGATAGCCGCGCAGTGGCCCGCCATGCCCCGATCAAAAGCATCTCGAACGAAACCACCTTTCACGAAGACACCGCCAACCCCGATATTTTAGATGGCCATATCTGGCGTTTGGCGGAAAAAGTGGCAGATCGCGCGAAAGCCAAAGATCTGGCAGGCCGGGTTATTACCCTAAAGCTGAAGCGCGCCGATCACCAGCTGATCACCCGCCGCCACAGCCTGCGCGATGCCACGCAGATGGCCGACCGCATCTACCGCACGGCCCATAGCCTATATGCGCAGGTGCCCACCGCCAAACCCTATCGGTTGTTGGGGGTTGGCCTGTCAGATCTGTGCCCCGCCTCTGGTGCCGATTTATCGGGCGATCTGCTGGATCCACAGGCCGCAACGCGCCACCGCGCCGAACGCGCCGCCGATGACATTCGCAAACGCTTTGGCGCCGAAGCAATCATGAAAGGGCGCGCCCTGCGCTAAGGGCTATTCGGCGGCCAGCTGCCGGCCTTGGCCGCCCCGGCCATAAGCGGCAATCTCGGCCACGACCTGGGCCAACATGGTTTGCAGCTGGGCAAACCCGGCATTCGGGCGAATGGATGCCTCGTCCATATAAAGCGAGCGGTCTATCTCGATTTGCACAACATGCTGGCCCCGTGCAGGGCGGCCATAGGCCTGCGCAATATATGCCCCGGCAAAGGGGGCATTGCGCGCCACCCTTAGCCCGGCAGAGACCAGCGCAGATTCCACAATATCCACCACCTCGGCCCCAGCAGATGCGCCAAACCTGTCGCCCAGCACCACATCAGGGCGCTGCATGCCCACATGTGCGATACCATCCAGCGCTTCGCGGGGCATGGAATGGCAATCAATCAATATGGCCTGCCCGAATTGCGCCAAAGACTGATCAAGCAGCTGGCGCAATTGCGCGTGATAAGGCGCCCAATATGCGGCGATTCGGGCCTCGGCCACGGCAAGGGGGATTTTACCGCGATAAATGGCGCGCCCCCCCGCCACAACCCGCGGCACCACCCCCAGGCCTGCGGCAATGCGGGGGTTATGGGCCAATTTGCGCACCCCATCGATCAGCGCCGGGTCCAGCTCGGTGGCGCTGCGGTTCAAATCAACATAGGCGCGGGGCGCGCCCGCCAGCAACAGCGGTGCCCCATGGCGCGGCGCATCAGAAAACAGCTGGTCGACAAACGCATCTTCTGACGAACGTAAACTATGCCCATCCAACACCGAGGCGCGCACGAACGCAGGCGCATAGGCGCGCCCACTGTGCGGCGATGCAAAAACCACGCTGGTATCGCGTGCGTCTGGCATCAAAAGGTGATAGGCGGGATGTGTCATGCGCGCTCCTGTTTCGCCTATACCATAGCCTGATAAATTAGCTTACCAAAAGCCCTTGATCCCCTGTCCGACTCCTTTTATAGACCAGCGGACCGGCGCGGGATTCCGCGCCCCTATTCGTTAAGGGGCGTTGAGTTTCGTTAAGTCGGGCGGTTAGCTCAGTGGTAGAGCACTACGTTGACATCGTAGGGGTCACAAGTTCGAACCTTGTACCGCCCACCATGATTAATTTTACGCCCAATAAGGGCACCTGCAATGGCGCAAGGCCGCGCCGCGACGAAAGGAGAAGACCATGAAGGTCAAAAATTCGCTCCGCTCGCTCAAGCAGCGTCACCGCGACTGCCGCGTCGTGCGCCGCAAGGGCCGCGTCTATGTTATCAACAAGACGCAGCGCCGGTTCAAAGCCCGTCAGGGCTAAGTTCCGGATAGAATGGATTTGGGCCGTTGATCGCAAGATCAGCGGCCTTTTTCTTTGGCCCATCAGCGCGCTGTCATGCAAAAGATGCAGGGCGCAGCTGATGCCACAAAAAAGGGGGCCAAAGCCCCCTTTTGCGCCCAAATCCTGGCAAATCTTACCCGTAGCTGCGCTGGTCTTCGATCACCTTGCCATCATTGGGCAGGCTGCCCGGCGCCACAACTTCGACCGCGCCTTTCATTTTCAGCACTTCCACGACGCTGGCGGCAAAGGCATCTTTGCTGCCGCCATCGGCCTCGATCTGCACGGTCATCACGTCCATTTCCCCCTCGCGCCCGGCAATCACGCGGGCACGCAGGATTTCATCGTGCTTGGCCACCAATTGCGCCACCTGTTCCGGGCGCACAAACATGCCCTTGATCTTGGTGGTTTGATCGGCACGGCCCATCCACCCTTTGATACGGGTGTTGGTGCGCCCACAGGGGCTGGCCCCCTCCATCACTGCAGAGAGATCGCCAGTGGCAAAGCGAATCAAAGGGTAATCAGGGTTCAGTGTTGTCACAACCACCTCGCCCACTTGGCCCGGCGCCACCGGATTGCCGGTGCCCGGCGTCACGATTTCGACGATCACGCCCTCGTCAACGATCATGCCCTCCATCGCCTCGGATTCGTAGGCGATATTGCCCAAATCAGCGGTGGCATAGCATTGCAGGCAGGTAATGCCACGCGCGGCATATTCCTGGCGCAGGCTGGGAAACAAGGCACCGCCGCCCACAGCCGCGCGGGTAATGCCCAATTGCACGCCCATCTCATCGGCCTTGTCCAAAATCACCTTCAGGTAATCGGGCGTGCCGGCATAGGCGGTTGTGCCCACATCGCGCGCCGCAATCACCTGCAGTTCGGTCTGGCCTGTGCCGGCGGGCAAAACAGCCGCCCCCACAGCACGCGCGCCCGATTCAAAGATCATGCCGGCCGGGGTCAGGTGATAGCCAAAGCAGTTTTGCACCACATCGCCCGGACCAATGCCACAGGCGTTTAGAAACCGGCCCATGCGCCACCAATCATGGGCAGTATCGCCCGGCTCGTATATGGGGCCTGGGCTTTGAAACACATGGGCAAACCCGTGCGCAGGCCGGGTGGTCAGCCCACCAAGGGGGTTGCCTGCGGTTTGTGCGGCACCCAAATCGGATTTACGCAAGACAGGCAAACTTGCCAGCGCCGCGACCGTGGTAATGGCAGATGCATCAACCCCGTTCAATCTATCGCCATAGCCGGCCAAGGCTTGGGCCCGGGCAATTTGTGCCGGCAGGGCAGTGGCCAGCGCCTCGGCGCGGGCCTGGGGCGTGCGGGTTTCCAGATCGTCGAAAAAGCGACCCATCGGTATTTCTCCGGCTGGCGGCCGCTTTGGCCGCATCTTAAAAAATCTTTGCGCAGGCTGGCTTGGCGCGCAATTCGGTACTGATCAGCTGAGCCAGCGCTTACGGCGACGATACGACCGCACATCGCGGAACGATTTGCGCCCCTCGTCAGACATGCCCAGATAGAACTCTTTCACATCGGGGTTTTCGCGCAATTCCTTGGCCGGGCCATCCATCACCACGCGACCTGATTCCAGAATATAGCCGTAATGCGCATAGCGCAGGGCCACATTGGTATTTTGTTCGGCCAACAAGAAGGTCAGCCCCTCGTTTTCGTTCAACGATTTCACGATCTCGAAGATCTGTTCCACCAACTGCGGCGCAAGGCCCATCGATGGCTCGTCCAGCAAGATGGTTTCGGGGCGGCTCATCAAGGCACGGCCAATCGCCACCATCTGCTGCTCGCCGCCCGAGGTATAGCCAGCCTGGCTGCGGCGGCGCTCTTTCAGGCGGGGGAAATAGGCGTAAACCATTTCCAGATCGGCGTTGATATCGCCTTTGCTGGCGTTGCGGGTATAGGCACCGGTCAACAGGTTTTCTTCAACCGTCAAATGCTCGAAGCAATGGCGCCCCTCCATAACCTGAATAACGCCACGCTTTACCAGATCGGCGGGGTTCAGATCTTGGATGCGCTCGCCACGCAGCATGATATTGCCCTTTGTCACCTCGCCGCGTTCGCTGGCCAAAAGGTTGGAAATGGCTTTCAACGTTGTGGTTTTGCCCGCGCCGTTGCCGCCCAGCAGGGCGGTAATGCCGCCTTTGGGCACGCGCAGCGAAACGCCCTTTAGAACAAGGATCACATGGTTATAGATCACCTCGATATTGTTAACTTCTAGCAGGTTCTCTTGGGTGACTTCACCGGCGTCCAGCATTATCCACGCTCCGTTGGTTTGGGTCACGGGCCGCCCGAAAGCGGCCCGTGAAACAGTGCTTAGTTACAGCCAGGCGTAATGCCAGCTTCGGCTGCATAGGCGGCAGCATCGGCTTCCACCAGCGGGCTCAAGATCTCGGCATCAGGTGCGATGAAATCGGTGATCTTGTTCCACTGCTTGGCACCAGCATCCCACTGCACAACAGCGGTCAGGCCATCGCCGCCGTGGTTTTGGCAGCTTACCTTGAACGACGGGCCAAAGCCGGGCAGGCCCAGGGCCGTCATTTTTTCTTCGGTGATTTCCAGGTTTTCCATACCGTCACGCATCTGCGCAGGCGTCAGCGGGCCGGTGTTGTGGATGCCTTGGGCGGTTTTTGCAGCTTCGGCAGCCAGCATCGCGGCATAAAGGCCACGGTTATACAGCGCGGTGCCAATCTGATCGCCTGCACCGGCGGCTTTGCCAGCGCCAACCACATATTTCTGGATGTCGTCAAACAGCGGGAAATCGCTGCCGGTGTTGTGGAAGGTCAGTGCCTTATAGCCGTTGGCGCCATCGCCTGCGGGCAGCACATCGTTTTCCGAACCCGACCACCAGATGCCGATAAAGTTTTCCATCGGGTAGCGAATGTTCACCGCTTCCTGAATGGCCACCTGGTTCATCACGCCCCAGCCCCACATCAGCACGTGATCCGGGCGCTCGCGGCGAATTTGCAGCCACTGCGATTTCTGCTCTTGGCCAGGGTGGTCAACGGGCAGCAGCATCAGCTCGTAGCCGTGCTTTTTCGACAGCTCTTCCAGCGTGCGGATCGGCTCTTTGCCATAGGCCGAGTTGTGATAGACCAGCGCGATTTTCTTGCCGTCCAGCGAGCCACCGTTCACGTCCAGCAGGTGCTTGATAGCAACCGAGGCGCCATCCCAGTAGTTTGCAGGATAGTTAAAGATGTTGCGGAACACTTCGCCGTTCTTGGCCGAGGTGCGGCCATAGCCCATCGAATGCACAGGAATGCCATCAGCCGTCGCTTTGGGGATCAGCTGATAGGTAATGCCAGTGGACAGCGGCTGGTACACCAATGCGCCGGTGCCTTTGGTCGATTCGTAGCATTCAACACCTTTTTCGGTGTTGTAGCCGGTTTCACATTCCACCAGGTTCACGCGCTCGCCGCCGATGCCGCCATCACGCTCGTTCAGCAGCGTGAAATAATCCTGGTAGCCATCTGCAAAGGGAATGCCGTTTGCGGCATAAGGCCCGGTGCGATAGCTCAGCGCTGTAAAGGTCAGCTCGGCCATGGCCGGTGCTGCAGCAATCATCGCAGCCACAGCGGCAGAGATCAGTTTCAATTTCATCGGGTTTTCCTCCCTTGGTTATTCCGATGTCTACTTTTCCGGGGTTTCCCCCGAACTCCTCCCCTTGCCCCAATTACGCGGGGCAAGACATTGCTGGCCACCTGCCAGCCCGGCCCACAAGCTTAGTGTGGGAAGGGCCACAGGCGCAATTTCTCTTTTGCAACGCGCCACAGCTGCGCCAAACCATGCGGTTCAGCGATCAAGAACACGATGATCAGCGCACCAACGATCATGAATTCCAGGTGCGCGGCCAGATCAGTGGGCCAGCCCAGCCCGCCCACCAGCGCGTTTTTCAAAAACACCGGCAGCAGCACCAAAAACGCAGCCCCCGCAAACGAGCCAAAGATCGAACCCAGGCCGCCAATGATGACCATGAACAGCACCAGGAATGATTTGTTGATGCCAAACACCTCGCCCACTTCGACCGCACCCAGATAGACGGCAAAGAACAGCGCGCCCGAGATGCCAACAAAGAAGGACGATACGGCAAAGGCGCTTAACTTTGCTTTCAGCGGATCCACACCAATGATTTCAGCCGCAATATCCATATCGCGAATGGCCATCCATTTGCGCCCCTGCGCACCGCGCGTCAGGTTGCGGGCGATCAAGGCGCAGACAAAGGTAAAGACCAGGCAAAACAGATAGGTGGCCCATGCATCGGTATTGGCGCCCGTCACTTCGATGCCAAAAACGGTGCGCTCGGGGGCCGAAATTTGGCCCGAGGCCGAGTAGTTATAAAACCACGGCACGCGGTTAAACAGCCACACCAAAAAGAACTGCGCAGCCAGCGTGGCCACCGCCAGGTAAAAGCCCTTGATGCGCAGCGACGGCAGGCCAAACAGCACCCCGACAAAAGCCGTGATACCCCCCGCCAATATGACGTGGAAAAAGATATTCACCTCGGGAAAGGCGGTCATCAGCTTATACACGGCATAGGCACCCACGGCCATAAAACCGCCCGTGCCCAGGCTAACCTGGCCGCAGTAGCCCACCAGAATATTCAGGCCAATCGCCGCGATCGAATAGATCAGGAACGGCATGAAAATGGCGTTCACCCAATAATCGTTGATCACCAGCGGGATCAGCGCAAAAGCCACGAACAAAACCGCATAATAGCGATAGCGGTCAAATTTGATCGGGAAGGTCTGGCTGTCGGCCTTGTAGGACGTTTTGAAATCGCCCGCTTCACGATAGAACATCAGAGGCTCCCCTCGTTGTATTCGTCTTCAAGATGTTGGCGATTGGCCCGGTTTGGGCCAGCCGCATAGCCCGTGCGCTCGCAGTAGTGGACCAGCTGGAAATACGCCCAGATCCCCACTGCCCCGCCCAAGGCTGCCAAAAGCGCGGCAACAACCATTTGTTGTGAATTGCCGCTGCCCGCAGTCAACGCCAGGTATCCAAACGCCCAGAACCCGGCCCAGGCAATCACGTTCAATATGGCGATTACCTTTTGCATCCCGTCACACCCGCTCGATGATTTTTTCGCCAAACAGGCCTTGCGGGCGGAACACCAGGAAGATCAGCGCCAGAACATAGGCAAACCAGTTTTCTGTCGCGCCCCCCACGATGGGGCCCATCAGGAATTCAAACAGTTTTTCGCCCACGCCAATAATCAGGCCACCCACAATCGCCCCCGGGATCGAGGTAAAGCCGCCCAGCATCAAAACCGGCAATGCCTTAAGCGCGATCAAAGACAGCGAGAACTGCACGCCCGATTTGGTGCCCCACATGATACCGGCCACCAGCGCCACGAACCCCGCAAGCGACCACACCATAACCCAGATGAAATTCAGGCTAACCCCAACCGACAGGGCGGCTTGGTGGTCGTCGGCCACAGCGCGCATGGCGCGGCCTTGTTTGGTGTATTGGCTGAAGATAACCAGCACAGACACCAGCAAAATGGCAATCACCGTGGCAATCAGATCGAGATTGTCGATGAAGAAGCCGTAGCCAAACATGCCATAGGTGGTTTCATCGATCACCATATTCAGGCCCTGCGGCAGGCCGACATCCAGCTTTTTGATGTCCGAGCCCCACATCATGTCGCCAAAGCCTTCCATGAAATAGGCCAGGCCAATGGTGGCCATGAACAAGATGATCGGCTCTTGGTTCACCAGATGGCGGAAGATGATCTTGTTCACCGCCCAGGCCAGGAACACCATCACAGCCATGGTCAACAAAATCGCGCCCAGCGCGGGCACAGACCAGCTGAAATGATGCACATCAGTGCCGAAAATGGCGTTGATCAGGTGGCTAAAGGGCACTTGGCCCTCCATGATGCCCACCAATGTCAGGGCCGCAAACAGCGCCATCACACCTTGGGCATAGTTAAAAATGCCCGACGCCTTGTAAATCAGCACAAAGCCCAGGGCCACCAGCGCGTATAGCACCCCTGCCATCAGGCCGTTCAGGGTAACTTCCATCGCAAAAATCAGTTGATCGGGCATGGCTTAGGCTCCTTTTTGCGTGCTGAGCGCCAACAAGGTAATCGGCAGGGTTTGGCAAACATCAGTCATGGCTTACCCCCAGATATGCATCGATCACCGCTTGGTTGTTGCGCACCTCGTCGGGGGTGCCATCGCCAATTTTCTTGCCGTAATCCATCACCACCACCCGGTCAGACAGGTCCATGACCACGCCCATATCGTGTTCGATCAGGGCGATGGTGGTGCCGAACTCGTCGTTCACGTCTAGAATAAAGCGGCTCATGTCCTCTTTTTCTTCAACGTTCATGCCGGCCATCGGTTCATCCAGCAAAAGCAGCTTGGGTTCAGCCGCCAGGGCGCGCGCCAGCTCGACGCGCTTTTTCAAACCATAGGGCAGGCGGGCCACCGGGGTTTTGCGGATCGATTGGATTTCAAGGAAATCGATAATCTTTTCCACAACTTCGCGGTTTTCGTTTTCTTCTTTTTCCGCTTTGCCGCCCCAAATCGCCTGCTGCACAATATTGGTATGCATGTAGTTCAGGCGCCCGGTCATAACGTTGTCGAGAACGGTCATGCCCTCAAACAGCGCGATGTTTTGGAAGGTGCGCGCAATACCTTGGCGCGCCACCTCAAAGGGCTTCATGGGCGGGCGTTTCTTGCCGTGAAAAAACACCTCGCCCTCTTGCGGCACATAAAACCCCGAGATCACGTTCAACATCGAGGATTTGCCAGCACCGTTCGGCCCGATGATGGCGCGAATTTCGCCCTGACGGATGTCAAAAGAAATATCGGTAATCGCCTTCACACCGCCAAAGCGCAAAGTGATGTTTTTCATCTCCATCATCACGCCGCCGATCTTGCGACCGTCTGCTGTGACATAGCCTTCGTCTTGCATTGTCTGGGTCATTCTGCTGCCACCTTCTGGGTACGGATCGGGGCGATTGCGGCATCGCGAATTTCCAAAGTGGCGGAAATTTTGCCCTTGCGACCGTCTTCGTAGGTCACCTCGGTTTCGGTGTATTTCTGGGTTTCCCCCGCATAAAGCGCATCGATCAGATCGGCGAATTTCTCTTCGATAATCCGGCGGCGCACTTTGCGTGTGCGGGTCATTTCACCATCATCGGCATCCAGTTCCTTGTGCAAAATCAAGAAGCGGTGCACCTGGCAGCCCGACAGCATTTCATCTTCGGCGATGCTGCGGTTCACCTCTTCGACATGGGCCTGGATGGCCGCATATACTTTGGCGTGGCCGGCCAGTTCCTGATAGCTGGAATAGGCGATGTTGTTACGTTCGGCCCAATTGCCCACCGCGCTCATGTCGATGTTGATAAAGGCCATGCATTTGTCGCGCCCATTGCCGAAAACCACCGCCTCTAGGATGTTGGGGAAGAATTTCAGCTTGTTTTCAACGTATTTGGGCGCAAACAGGCTGCCATCGGCCATTTTGCCCACGTCTTTTGCACGATCGATAATGCGCAAATGCCCTGTGTCAGGCTCGATAAAGCCAGCATCACCCGTGGCAACCCAGCCTTCGGCATCTTTGGTATCGGCGGTGCTTTCGGCGTTTTTGTAGTAATATTCAAACACACCGGGGCTGCGGTAGAACACCTCGCCCGTGTCGCTGATTTTCAGCTCTACCCCAGGGGCCGGCACGCCCACGGTATCGGCGCGCACCTCGCCATCGGGCTGCACGGTGATAAACACCGATGCCTCGGTCTGGCCGTAAAGCTGCTTAAGGTTGATCCCGATCGAGCGGTAGAATTGGAAAATCTCGGGCCCAATCGCCTCGCCCGCGGTATAGCCCACGCGCACGTTCGACATGCCCAAGGTGTTTTTCAGCGGGCCGTAGATAAACACATCACCCAGCATGTATTTCAAACGGTCCATCAGCCCGACGGGCTTGCCATCTAGAATATCGGGGCCAACGCGCTTGGCATGGGCCATGAACGTGTCAAACAGCCATTTTTTCAGCTTGCCCGCGTCTTCCATGCGGATCATCACATTGGTCAGCTGGGTTTCAAACACGCGCGGCGGGGCGAAATAATAGGTCGGGCCAATTTCACGCAGGTCCGCAGGCGTGGTTTCGGGGCTTTCGGGGCAGTTCACGCAAAAGCCTGTCCAATAGGCTTGGCCCAGCGAGAAAATAAAATCGCCCACCCAGGCCATAGGCAGATAGGCCAGCACCTCTTCGCCCGGGCCCAAGTTATCGAATTCGGCACTGCTTTTGGCCGATTCGATGATGTTGCGGTTCGACAGAACCACACCCTTGGGTTTGCCCGTGGTGCCCGAGGTATAAAGCATCACGCAAATCGAGTCGTAATTCAGCTTGGCACGGCGCGCTTGCAATTCGGGGGTCAGCTCGTCGCGGGCGGCGTGGCCTTGCTCTTGCACATGGGCAAAGTCATGCAGGCGGGTATGGTCGTATTTGCGCATCCCGCGTGGATCAAGATAGATCATATGTTCGAACTGGTGCAGGCGCTCTTGCACCTCTAGCACCTTATCGACCTGCTCTTGATCTTCGGCAATCACGAAACGGGCGCCGCAATGATCCAGCACATAGGCCATCTCTTCGGCGGCGGCGTCTTGATATAGCGGCACGGGGATTGCGCCAACCGATTGCGCCGCAACCATCGACCAATATAGCTGGGGGCGGTTATTGCCGATGATGGCAATGAAATCGCCCTCGCTTACCCCCATATTGATCAGCCCAAGGGCAAGGTTTCGCACCTCGACCTCGGCTTGTTTCCAGCTCCAACTCTGCCAGATACCAAATTGCTTTTCCCGATAGGCGGGTTTGTCGCCGAATTCGGACGCGTTACGAAGCAGCAGCGCCGGAATGGACTGTGTCCCCCCGGCCGCCTGAGACGACTGTGCCAAATCTATTCCTCCCTTTACCCGGTTGGTTCCGGGCAGCCGACCGCCTGTGCCGGCGATTCTCCCAGCACAATTGGTGCAGCTTGCACGCTGATGGTCAACTTTTTCCTGATGTTTTCCCAATTCTTACGAATTGTAACAACCCATCAATGGGCTTTGCCCCCGGGCCGGGCAATGCTAGGCCATGGGAAAAAAGGGGCCTGATGTCGCAAGATAACCAGCACAGTGCCGCCATGATGATGGCCGGCTTAAACCTAATACCGCAGGCGCTTTCGATTTATGACAGCGACCTGCGATTGGTTGTATCAAACCGCGTCTTTCGCGAAATGTTTGATTTGCCTGCACATCTTATTCAGCCCGGCACCAGTTTTGCCGAAACCATCCGCCATCTTGTAGAACGGGGCGAATATGGGCCGGTCGATGATATCGACGCCGCCGTTCAACAGCGCGTCGAACAGGCGCGCGCCTTTGAACAGCACTACATGGAACGCACCCGCGCCAATGGCCAAACCATCGCGGTCGAAGGCGTGCCCCTGCCCGAAGGCGGCTGGATTACCGTTTACACCGATATCACCCAAACCAAGCAGCAAGAAACCTTGCTGCGCAGCCGTTCGGCCGAATTAAGCGACAAGCTGCTGGCCTATGCCGAAGAGCTGTCTGCCACAAACCGGGCCTTGGCGGCCACCATCTCGGCCCTCGAAGAGGCCAAGCGCCAGCTGACCGCAACCGAGGCGCGCACCCGCCAAACCACCGAGATGATGCCAGCCCATATCGCCCATGTCGGGCGCGATATGACCTATACATTCTCAAACCGCCGCCTTAGCGCCATCATCCCCGGCCGCCCGTCTGATATTGTCGGGCTGAATATCCGCGAGGCCCTGGGCGAAAGCGCCTATTCCCATATCGGCCCGAAATTGCAGGCCGCATTTCAGGGCACGCCCAGCACCTTTGAATTCTACCACGAAGACAGCTCGCGCCGCATTCGCACCGCCTTTACCCCCGACCGCAACGCAGCGGGTGAAATCGTGGGGGTGTATATTTTATCCACCGATGTCACCGAAGAAACCCAAGCCAGATCAGCGCTGCAACAAACCCGCCGGCGCGAACTGGCCGCGCAGTTGATCAGCGGCATGGCGCATGATTTTTCCAACCTGCTCACCATCATCCTGGGCAGCCAATCGCGGCTGCAGCGCCTGCCGCTGCCCGAACCGGCACCAGAATTGGTGGCCGCCACCCTTGGGGCGGCGCGGCGCGGCGGGGCCTTGCTAAACCGCATCGGCGACATCACCGGCAGCCGCGAATGGCACCCCCAACCCACAGATCTGGGTGCCTTGCTGCACGATCTGGAAACGCTGGCCGCCCCCGCCCTGCCCCAGGGCATGCGCCTTGATATTTTCAACAGCCTCGGCGATGACCGGCTGATGCTGGAACCCGGCATGCTGCAAGATGCGCTGTTGAACCTGTTTTTGAACGCCCGCGATGCGATGGGCACCCAAGGGGTGATTACCCTTACCGTCACGCCCGTGCGCGATACATGGACCGAATTCACCGTCACCGATACCGGCCCCGGCTTTTCCCAGGCCGCCTTGGCCCATGCGTTCCAGCCGTTTTTCACCACCAAAGGCGGCGAGGGGTCGGGCCTGGGGTTGGCGATGGTCTATGACACGTGCAAATTGGCCGGCGGCACCGTGCGGCTGGGCAATGCGCCCGGTGGTGGTGGCCAGGTTACCCTGCGCTTGCCGCTGCGCCACGCCCCTGCCCCCGTGGCCCCTGGCCTTGTGCTGCTGGTCGAAGACAGCGACGACCTGCGCGCCGGTATCCGCGGCATGCTGACCGATCTGGGCCATACCGTGATCGAGGCCACCAGCGTGGACGAGGCACTGACACTCTTGGGCGAGGTGCCGGGCATTACGCTGATCTTGTCGGATATCTCGCTCGAGGGCGATGCCACCGGGCTGGACCTGCTGCAGCGCCTGCCCCCCACCGCGCCGCCGCGCATCATGATGACATCGCTGCCGCCAGAACACCCGTTGCACCGGCAAACCTTGCAAAAGGCCCCGGTGCTGCGCAAACCCTTTAGCGCCCGCGAATTGGGCGCCTATCTTTCCCCGCACGAGGCCTAAGCAATGACTGCCCCCCTTGTAACCATCTTGGATGATGAACCCGAAATTCGCAGCATGCTGGCGGATGCCCTGGAAGAGGCAGGGTTTCGCACCATGGGCTTTGGCCGCGCCACCGAATTCGAGGCCGCGTTGAAAACCGCCACACCCGATGTCTGCCTTGTCGATCTGTCGCTGCCCGATCGCGACGGGCTGACCCTGGTGCACCGTCTGGCGCTGGAACAGGGGGCAACCGTGATCATCATTTCAGGGCGCGCGCAGGTGCAAGACCGGGTGACAGGGCTGGAACTGGGCGCCGATGATTACATCATCAAGCCCTTCGATCCGGCCGAGGTGGTGGCCCGCATCAGGGCCCGGCTGCGGCGCGGAAAATCTGCCACCAACACCGGCAATACCGCCCGGTTCAATGGCTGGTCGGCCTATTTTGACAGCTACATATTGGTTGATGAGCGCGGCGAAGAAACCCCGTTTTCCCATGCCGAAGGCGAGGTGCTGCGGCTGTTTCTCGAGCGCCCCAAGCGCCTGATCAGCCGCGCTGTGATGCAAGAAACGCTGGGTGGGGCAGCTGGTGAAAGCTTTGACAGGGCGATGGATGTGCGCATTTCCCGGCTGCGCACAAAACTGCGCGAAGATCCGAAAAACCCGCGCCTGATCAAAACAATCTATGGCGCGGGCTATATCTTTTTGGGCGATGTCAGCTGGGCCTAGGCCCGCTGCACCACCAATTGCGGCACCCCGTCTGAGGTGCAGCGGTGGCTGCGGCCTGTCTCGTCAATCGTGGCACGAATACGCTGGCGCCAATTCGAAAACCCCTTAAACACCACCACATCTACGGGTTGGTCCAAGTGCAGCTCGATCGTGCGGTGGCTGGCCGGGCCAGACAGCGCCACCACCGTGCCAGCAATCGGCTGGCCCAGGTAACGCCCTGCTATGCGATCGCCCAGCGCCAATTCGGGCGGGGCATTGCCGCAAGACAGCCGCGCATGCAGCGTATTCCAATCGTGCGCGCCATGTTGCTGGGCCAGCAATTCCAGCGCTTGGGCATGGCTGACAGGCGTGCCGGCACTTTCCAGCGCGCGGCGCAGCGCCTTGGCTTGGGCTTTCATGCGGTCCAGATCAGGGCTGCGCATCGCGGCCCCCTTTTGGGCCCTTAAGGCCCAACAAACCACCAACAGGGGATGCGGGGTAATTCAGCATCGCTTTATCCTCACTCAGAGGCATTTCTGTGTTCAGCGGGCGCCTGCGTTACCCACCCGAGAAATGCATCAAAGGTGAGAAAGTTTTATATCCGGGCTTCACCATGGCCATGGCCTGCAGGCGGCAGGTGCCCGGCACCTGCGCTACCTTTATATCATAACCCATGCCCGGGCAACGCCCAGCGCGCTGCTATACCCATTTTGCCAGGGGTGGCAGGCTCATCAGCACGGCATTGGCATCATGGCCCGTGGCCAGCCCAAATTTGGTGCCACGGTCATAGACAAGGTTATATTCGGCATAAAGGCCACGGTGCACCAGCTGTGCGTCTTTATCGGCCTCATCAAAGGGCTGCACGCGGCGCTTTTCCACCAAGGGCACAAAGGCGGGCAAAAAGGCGCGGCCGATATCTTGGGTCAGGGCAAAATCAGCCGCCCAATCGCCGCTGTTGCGGTCATCCATGAAAATACCGCCCACACCCCGGGCGCGGTTGCGGTGCGGAATAAAGAAATATTCGTCAGCCCATGCTTTCAGCTTTGGGTAATGATCTGTGCCATGCGGATCTAGATGCGCCTTTTGGGTGGCGTGGAAATGCGCCGTGTCTTCGGCATATTCGATGCAGGGGTTCAAATCTGATCCGCCGCCAAACCACCAGGCATGTGGGGTCCAGAACATGCGGGTATTCATATGCACCGCAGGCGCATGGGGGTTGCGCATATGCGCCACCAAGCTAATGCCGCTGGCCCAAAACCGCGGGTCTTTATCCATGCCCGGCACGCCACGCGCCGCCATCGATTTTTGCGCCGCAGCCCCCAATGTGCCAAATACGGTGGAAACATTCACGCCCACCTTTTCAAACACACGCCCACCGCGCATCACGCTCATCAAGCCGCCACCGGCATCGCTGCCATCATCGGAATGGCGCTGGGTTTGCGTTACCTCGAAACGGCCCGCCGCCATATCGGCAAAGGGCCCCGTGTCGTGGCTGTCTTCCAGCCCCTCAAAGGCCGCAACGATATCGTCGCGCAGGGTGCGAAACCACGCGCTGGCGGTCTGTTTCTCGGTGGTGAAATCGGTCATTCAAATCTCCAGTCGCGCGGGGGCAGTGGCTGCACCGCACACCGCCATGCGCCGTTAATGAGCGGGTGCCGCGACAGGGTCTATCAAGGTTCTGCCGCCGTCAAGCGTGAGGATCTGCCCCGTCATAAAGCATGACGCCTCCGAGGCCAGATATTGCACCGCCTCAGACAGTTCCGCAGGCCCGGCAATGCGCCCCAGGGGCGTGTGATCTTCGATATCGCTGCGATATTCCGAATGCTCTTTCAACGCACCTTTCAGGCTGTTTGACATGACCGATCCAAAGGCCACCCCATTCACCCGAATGCGATGCGGCGCCAGGGCCACAGCCAGCGCCCGGGTCATCTGATCTAGCGCTGCAGTCGATACGGAATAGGCCAACAAATGCGGGTTGGTGCGGCGCGCCGCGATAGACGACAGGTTTACAATCGTGCCTGCTGTGCCCTCGGCTTGCCCCTCGGCCTGACGGATCATGCGCTTGGCCACCAGCTGGCTCAGGCGCAGCGCAGTCATCAAATTTTGCTCAAGCAACAATTCTACCGCGTCATCATCGGCATTCAGCGGATCAGATGGCATGATCTGCCGCGAGGCATTCACCAAGATATCCACCCGATCAAACGCATCAATCGTGGCAGATAGCAGATTGGCCAGCGTCAGTTTCTGGCGCAAATCACCGGCGAAATAGCGAATATTGGTGCCATCCTGATTAGGGCCGATTTCGTTTTTCAGCTGCGCCTCGTCGATATCGGCAAACACCACATTGGCGCCGCGATCCGCGAAATGCTGACCGATGGCCAAGCCAATGCCATGGGCCCCCCCGGTGACAATCGCGGTCTTTCCCTTGATCGAAAAGGACATCGGCTTACTCCTGATTCTCGGACAGCTTATTCTATACTATCGCCGCAAACGAGCCGGGCGTTCGCCCGCCAACAGTTTGAACCGCGCATCGCCGCCAAATTCGGTGACCTGCCCAAAATGTTGCGCCAGGGCTGGCTCGTAGGGCAAATGGCGATTGGCCACCATAAACAACCGCCCCTGCGGCGCCAAAATCGCCGCAGCTGCTGCAATAAAGGCGCGGCCCAAATCAGGGTCGGCGCTGCGGGTGGTGTGGAAAGGCGGGTTCATCACCACGCAATCCAGTGCTTTTTTGGGCCGCCATAGGGTGGCATCGGCCCAATGAAACTGTGCGCGCGGGTCTGGCACGTTCTGGCGGGCGCAGTCCAGCGCGCTGTGGTCTACCTCGACCAGATGCAGGGTTTCTATCTTGTCACGGGCCAGCAGCTGGGCCGATAAATACCCCCAGCCAGCCCCCAGATCGGCCACCTGACGGCCCAGATCGGCCGGCAGTGCCTGTGCCAACAGCTGCGAGGCCGGATCGATACCATCGGCGGAAAACACCCCCGGCATGGTCACAAACCCACCCGCAACCTGCAGGGGCGCAGCCGGCAGGCGCCACGCGGCCAGCGCATCGGGCGCGGCAGAGACAACAAACAGCTTGCCATGCGCCTTGGAAATCACCTGCCCCACTTCGGCTTTGCCACGCAACTCTTTCAGCAGGCTGTCGATACCATCGGTTTTTTGGCCATCCACCACCACCGGCCCATCGGTTTCGGCCAAGGCCTGCGCCACCAAGCCGCGCGCCAAAGCCTTGGCGCGGGGCAAAAACACCACCGACAGCTTTGGGCGGGTGGCCAAGGCCAAAACCACCGGCACATTGCGCACCTGCCAATAGGCATGATCGGTGGCAAGGTGGCTTTGCACCACCACATTGGGGCCCAAATCGGAAATATCGCGCGCTGGCCCAAAAACGGCCACGTCACCCGTGGGCGGCAGGCGGAATGCATCGGCCTGCAGCGCCAAGGAAATGCGGGGGTGTGACATTGGGGTTATTCGCGCTCCATCGTGCACTGCAGCGGGTGCTGGTGGCGCTGGGCAAAATCCATCACTTGGGTCACTTTTGTTTCGGCAATCTCGTGCGAGAACACACCCACAACCGCCAGGCCCTTTTTATGCACCGTCAGCATGATTTCAAACGCCTGGGCGTGGTTCATGCCAAAGAACCGCTCTAGCACATGCACCACGAATTCCATGGGCGTGTAATCATCGTTCAGCAACAATACTTTATAAAGTGGCGGGCGCTGGGTTTTTGGCCGCGTCTTGACCACGACCGAGGCATCTTCCCCCTCGCCCGGCTTATCCGACATCATGACAAACTGGTGCTTCATGGCTACGCTTTTCAATTCCGGTTTGAGTTACCCTATATATCGTTTAAGTCCGATTAGAAAAGGGTGATCCCTGCTACAGGTAGCGGCATGCAAAATTTAACCACTGTCGGGTTTGATGCTGACGACACGCTTTGGCACAACGAGCGCTTTTTTCGCCTGACCCAAGACCGTTTCGAACAGCTTTTGGCCGATTACGCAGATCCTATGCATCTGCACCAGCGCCTGCTTGCGGCCGAGCGGCGCAACATCGCCCATTATGGCTTTGGCATAAAGGGCTTTACCCTGTCGATGATCGAAACAGCGCTGGATGTCACAGAAAACCGCGTGCCCGCGGCAGTGATCCGCGAATTGATCGAGGCAGGCCAAGAGATGCTGCGCCACCCGATAGATCTGCTGCCCCATGCGCGCGAAACCGTGCAAGCGGCCGCGCAAAACCACAAGGTTTTGCTGATCACCAAGGGCGATCTGCTGGATCAAGAGCGTAAACTGGCGCAATCGGGCCTGGGCGATCTGTTCGATGGTGTCGAAATTGTCAGCGACAAAACCCCAGCCACCTATCAGGCGCTGCTGCAGCGCCATGGGGTGGGGGCCACACAGGCGATGATGGTGGGCAATTCGATGAAATCTGATGTGCGGCCCATGGTGGCCCTGGGCGGCTGGGGGGTTTATGTGCCCCATGGCCTGACATGGGAACTGGAACACGCCGAGCCCCCCACAAACACAACGCGGTTTCGCGAATTGCCCAGCCTTGCGGGCATTCCACAGCTTTTGCATGAAATCGGATAGGCGCGTTTTCGCCTAAGGCGATTGCGCCCAAAATCGCCCTCCGCATGTTGGGCCAACCCCTATGCGCACCACTACATATTGTTGGCCCATCCCAGGCATATTTTCAAAAACCTATTCAAATTGAATGCTTTAAGCGGCAAAGCTAATATGCTATGCTGCAAACAAATCAATAAGCCAGACCGGATAACCGGCGGCACGAGGCAGAATAAGGGCAAGAACGTGAAGGATCGGCAGAAATGGCCGGGCCGCAGGGGCCTGTATGTTTTCGCGGCATTATGGATGCTTATCGTGCTACCGCTCAGCGCGGTGGCGGCGCCTTTTGCGGCGATGGTGATGGATGCGCGCACGGGCGAGGTGTTGTATTCCTCGAATGCCGATACCCAATTGCACCCCGCCTCGCTGACAAAAATGATGACGCTTTATGTGGCGTTCGAGGCCATTGAAAACGGCGAAATCACGCTGGATACGCCTGTGCGTATCTCGTCCAAGGCGGCTTCGAAACCGCCCAGCAAATTGGGGCTGAAGGCCGGCCAGAAAATAAAACTACGCTACCTTATTCGCGCCTCGGCGGTAAAATCGGCCAATGACGCCGCCACCGCCATAGGCGAGGCGATCGAAGGATCCGAAGCGGCCTTTGCCCGCCGCATGAACCGCACAGCCAAGGCCATGGGCATGACGCGGACGCATTTCAAAAACATGAGCGGCCTCACCGAAAGCGGGCATCTGTCCACTGCCCGCGACATGACCATTCTGGGCCGCCAGCTGTTTTACGATTTCCCGCAGTATTACAACCTGTTTTCCCGCCGCCAAACCGATGCGGGCGTGCGCACGGTCTACAACACCAATCGCAAATTGCTGGCCGCCTACAAAGGCGCCGATGGCATCAAAACCGGCTACACCAGCGCCGCGGGGTTTAACCTGGTCGCCTCGGCCGAGCGCAATGGCGAACGCATCATCGCCACCGTATTTGGGGGCCGGTCCTCGAACGCGCGCAACGCGAAGGTGGCAGAATTGCTGGATCTCGGCTTTAAGCGTGCACCGCGCCAAGTCACCGAACGCCCACCGCGCAAGCCCGATTATCAAAACCCCGGCGCGCGCAGCCTGCCCGTGCTGACCGTGGTGCGCAAAAGCCTGCGCCCAAAGGCCCGCCCAGGCAGCCTGAACGCCCCAACCGACGCGCCCATGCTGGTGGCCGAGATGCAAGACGACATCAAAGAGGCCCTGCGCCAGGCCGTGGCCACGCCCGCCCAGCCCGCGCCCAACCAGCCCACGGCAGAGCCCCAGCAAATTGCACAGCTGATCGACACATCGCTGACCCCACGCGCCCGGCCCCAAGATTTGTTGCCAGATCAGGCCGAGGTTGTCAGCCGCGTCTCTACCTCGGGCGGGCGGCATTGGGGCATCAATGTGGGCAAATACAACAGCCGCCATCAGGCCGAGCGCATTTTGCTGAAAACCGCGCTGCTAGAGGTAGATACGCTAGATGGCAGCCTGCGCCGGGTGGTCAAACAAAACAGCGGCTATGCCGCCAATTTTCTGGGGCTCAGCCAAGAAACCGCAGATCTGGCCTGCCGCAGGTTGCAGGCGCGCAAATTGTCCTGCACCACAATCGGGCCACCCCCCGGTTAATTTCGCGCCGCACGGGCCCCGAAAAACCGCGCCTTGCGCGGTTTTTTTATGGGCCCTCACGGTTTTGGGTGGTCGTCCCACTGGCCCGATAAAATGCGCTGCGCATCGCCATCTGGGTCGTCATATTGGTTCGATTTCACCGTCCAGACGAAAAACAACAACCCAGCCCCCCCCAACAGCAGGGACACGGGAATAAGAATAACCAAAATCTCCATGGGCTACCTCAGGCGCAGGGCGTTGAGTGACACTGTAATCGAGCTTAGCGACATCGCCAATGCGGCAATCAACGGCGAACACAGCCCCGCCACGGCCAGCGGCACCGCAACAATATTATAGACAGTGGCCACGGTAAAATTTTCACGAATGCGGCGCGTGGCTGCGCGGGCGGTTTGCACGGCCTGTGCAATGGGCGCCAAATCGCCCCCCAATAGCACAATATCCGAGGCCACACGCGCCGCATCCAGCGCCGAGGCCGGCGAGATCGAGGCATGCGCGGCGCTGAGCGCGGCAGTATCGTTCAGCCCGTCGCCCACCATCAGCACCTTGTGGCCCGCTGCAGATAATGCCTCGATACGGGCCAGTTTTTCCGCAGGCAGCGCCTCGGCTTGCCAATCGGTGATACCCAGCTCTGCTGCAAGGGCGGCCACAGCGGGGGTGGCATCGCCCGAAATCATGATCACATTGCAGCCTTGCTGTTTCAATTCGGCCACCGCTTGGGCCGCCCCGGCGCGCAGGTTATCGGCAAATGTCAGCTGCAAAGGCGCCCCGGTGCCAATTTGCAACCAGGCGCTGGTTTGCGCCCCGGCCTGTGCCCCAACCCAGGCCGCCCGGCCCAGGCGCACGGTTTGCCCCTGCCACTGGCCCATCGTGCCATAGCCGGGGCGTTCTTGCAGCGCGCTGATCTGCGCAGGCTCTAGCCCGGCTGCGGCGCCCGCACGCACAATCGCCTGCGACAGCGGGTGGGCCGACCCTGCCGCCAGCGCCATGGCCACCGCCATGGCCTGGGGCGGATGGTTGTGCAGGTTTGTCAGCACCGGGGTGCCTTGGGTTAGCGTGCCGGTTTTATCAAACACCACCGTATCAATCTGCGCCAAACGCTCGAGCGCGGTTGCATCCTTGATCAACATACCGCGCCGAAACAGGCGCCCGCTGGCGGCGGTTGTTACCGCAGGCACCGCAAGCCCCAGCGCACAGGGGCAGGTGATGATCAAAACCGCAGCGGCAATATTCAGGGCGGTGCGCACATCCCATGTGTAGAAATACCAGCCCACAAAGCTGAGGCCCGACAGAATGTGAACGCCGGGCGCATAAAGCTTTGCCGCCTGATCGGCCAAAGACGTATAGCGCGAGCGCCCCGATTCAGCGATGGCCACCAAATCGGCCATGCGGTGCAGCGAGGTATCTTGCCCCACAGCGGTGGCGCGCACTGTCAACACCCCGGTCAGGTTCACCTCGCCCGCCGAAACCGCCTGCCCCGGCCCGGCAAAAACCGGCACGGTTTCACCCGTCAGCATGGCGCGGTCCAGCTCGGTTTGGCCATCGACAATCACGCCATCCACCGGCAACCGCCCCCCCGGGCGCAGGCGGATCAGATCCCCGACCGCCAGCTGCGCCACAGGCACCTGGGTTTCCTGGCCATCTTTCAGCAAAAACGCGCGCGGCACCTCTAGCGCGGCCAGCTCTTCTGCGGCCGAACGCGCGATGGCGCGGGTGCGATAATCTAGGTAGCGCCCCGCCAGCAAAAAGAAGGTCAGCGCTAAGGCCGCATCAAAATAGGCATGCGCCCCTGACAGCGATGTTTCCCAAAGCGAGGTGATCACCGCCAGCAAAATAGCCAGCGTGATGGGCACATCCATGTTCAGCCGCCCATGGCGCAAGGCCGCCCAGGCATTGCGGTAAAACGGCTGGCCCGAAAACACGATAACAGGCATGGTGATCAGCGCCGAAATCCAGTGAAACATATCGCGCGTGGCGTCAGCGGCGCCAGACCAAACCGATACCGACAAAAGCATAACATTCATCGCAGCAAAGCCCGCCACCGCCAGGCGCATCAGCAAATCGCGCCCGGCCTTGTCGGTGGTGGTGGCGCTTAGCGTGCCGGCATCCAGCTCGTGCGCCTCATAGCCAATGGCGCGCACGGCCCGCACCAGCGCATCGGGCATAACATCGGGGCTGGCCTCGATACTGGCGCGTTTCATAGTTAGGTTCACCCGGGCATTATGCACACCGGGATAGGCGTTTAGCACATCCTCTACCGCGCTGATACAGGCCGCGCAGTGGATAGTGGGCAGCGACAGGGCAATGCGCGCATCTAGCACCGTATCTTGGTGGGCCAAGGCCTGCGCAGCAGGGGCCGCCGAACAGGCGGGGCAGGCCGAAATTCCGGGGCGCATTGGGGCGGTCATTGCACTGGCCTTTGGGTTAGGAGTTTACATGCACATCCAGTCGCTGGGCAAAGGGCGCCCCTTCCAGCGATACCGCTGTCAGATGCACAATCCATTTACCCTGCGCCAAGCTGACCGGCCCCACATAGGCCCGGCCATTAAAACTAAGCTCTGGCGTAAAATCATCGCGGTCCGATGTGGGCCGCCCCACCAAGGCCTGCAGTTTGCCCACCTGCACCGATTTACCGTTTCGGTCGATCAGGGTGATCTGCATCAGCCCATCGCGCACCTCGGCATAGGCCCGCCAGCCCAGAGCCTGCTGCGCCGCGCGGCGCTTGTCAAAGCTTTGGCTGGCAATATAGCCGTTTTTCACCTCGAGGCCGGGAAAGCTGGATACGGCGTTATAGGCCATCACCAAGTTCACGGTAATGATCACGCCAAAGGCCGCAACAAAGCCAAACAACACATGCCGGCCTGTTAGTGTGCGCTCTTTCGTCATCAGTTCGCCTTTCCGTTAAAGATGGTATCTTTATACACACGGTCGCCATTCGAGGTGTCTTCTACCCACAGGCGGATATCCCAGCGTTCACTATCGGCCGGGTCAGAACCGGGGGCCGCCACGATGTACACACGCTGCAACTGGGTGCTATCGGCTGGCACAGTGACTGCACCATAGGGCGTGCCCTCTAGCTGCACGCGCAGCGCAGGGTGCCCCTTGACCGATATTTGAAATGGCCGGTCGCTGCCATGTTTGTTGCGCAAACGCACATCATAGGTGTTGCGAATAGAGCCATCCGACAGGGTAACAAAGGTGGGGTTGCGCACCGGCGCCACTGTTACCTCGATGTCCGAGCGCATGAACAAAGCCACCACCAAGGCCACGCCCACCAAAGACCAAAGCGTGGTGTACAAAATGGTGCGGGGGCGGAAAACATGGCGCCAAATGGGTTTGGGCGCCTTGCCCTCGCGTTCGGCGATCTCGTCGGTCAGGGCCATGTAATCGATCAAACCACGGGGCTTGCCGATTTTGGCCATGATATCATCGCAGGCATCAATGCAGAGCGCACAGGTGATACATTCCAGCTGCTGGCCATCGCGAATATCAATGCCCATGGGGCAGACATTCACACAAGCCATACAATCGATACAATCGCCCGCGGGCGCGGTGCTGTTTTCTTGGTCGCGCTGCTTGCCACGCGGCTCGCCCCGCCAGCTGCGATAGCCCACCACCAGCGTGTCTTCGTCCATCATAGCGGCCTGAATGCGTGGCCATGGGCAGGCGTAAATGCAAATCTGTTCGCGGGCAAAACCACCAAAAGCAAAGGTTGTGGCAGTCAAAATCAGCATGGTGGTATAGGCCACGGGATGTGCCGTGCCTTGCACCAGATCCACCGCCAATGTTGGTGCATCGGTGAAATAAAACACCCATGCCCCGCCAGTTGCCAGGCCAATAAGAAACCAAGCCACCCATTTTGTCAGGCGCAGGCGAATTTTGCGAAAATCCAGTTTCTTTTGGCGATGTAAACGCAACCGCGCGTTTCTATCGCCTTCAATCCAGCGCTCGACCAGAATGAAAAGATCGGTCCACACAGTTTGCGGGCAGGCATAGCCGCACCACACACGCCCCAGGGCCGAGGTAAACAAAAACAGCCCCAAGCCCGCCATCACCAAAAGGCCCGCAACGAAGTAAAATTCATGCGGCCAGATCTCGATCCAGAAAAAGAAAAAGCGGCGGTTGGCCAAATCGACCAGCACCGCCTGATCGGGCAGGTTTGGCCCCCTGTCCCAGCGAATCCATGGGGTGAGATAGTAAATCCCCAAGGTAAAGATCATCAGCACCCATTTCAGGTTGCGAAATTTACCATGCACACGCTTTGGGAAAATGGGTTCGCGCGCGGCATATAAGCTAGGGGCTTCGGGTTGTGTGTTCGACACGGAATCGCTCCGGGGTTTGCCTGAATTGCCTCTCTTTTTTCAGGCCTTTGCCGGCATCTCCTTGACCTGTGTCAAATTCTGCATCTTTGCCACACCTATTGATCGATCAGCTGGCCTGCGCCTGCGGGGCCACGAATTCGGCCAGCACCTGCGCGCATATCTGATGCGAGCGGATGCGCGCCGATGGGTCGTGGATGGCGCCGGCCAAAATAAGCTCGTCGGGGCGGTATTGCGCGATCAGCTGCGCAAACTGGCGGCGCAATGTCTCGGGGCTGCCCGTGGCCGAGACAGACAGGGCGTGGCGCACCTGCTGCATCACCGCTGGCGGCACCTCGGACAGGTCGTGGCGGGGGCGCGGCAAAGGCCCGGGGCGGCCCGTGCGCAACCGCGCAAATGCCAGCAATTGCGACGACCTGAGATACTGCGCCTCGTCATCGGTATCAGCGCCAAACGCGCCCATCGCCATCATGAAATAGGGCTTATCCAGCCATTCCGACGGGCGGAATGTTGCACGATAGGTGCGAATGGCATCGGCCAGATAATCAGGCGCAAAATGCGAGGCAAAGGCATAAGGCAGCCCCAAATAGGCAGCCAATTGCGCACCATACAGGCTGCTGCCCAATATCCACACCGGCACATGCGTGCCCGTGCCGGGAATGGCGCGCACTGTGGCGGCCGGATCGGGCGTGCCAAGATACGAGATCAGTTCAACCACGTCTTGGGGAAAGCTATCTTCGGGCGCCATATGCCGGCGCAGCGCGCGGGCGGTGGCCATATCGGTGCCGGGCGCGCGGCCCAGCCCCAAATCGATGCGCCCGGGGTATAGGGTGGCCAGGGTGCCAAATTGCTCGGCCACCACCAGGGGCGCGTGATTGGGCAACATCATTCCCCCGGCCCCCACACGTATATGCCGGGTGGCGGCGGCCACATGGGAAATCACCAGCGGTGTCGCAGCCGAGGCAATGCCGGGCATATTGTGATGCTCGGCCAGCCAATAGCGGTGATACCCTGCCGCCTCGGCAGCCTGCGCCAATGCCGCCGAGGTGGCAAAGGCATCTGCCGCACTGCCCCCTTCGGGGATGGGCGAGAGATCAAGAATGGAATAATGCTGCATGCCATGCGCCCCAGGCCAAAATCGGTTTGGAAAAAGGCTAACCCATGCAAGGGCGCGTGCCAATATTTTCGCAAAAGCAGTTTTTCAGGGCCAGCGCTGGAAATTCTAAGCAGCGCCCTAAATAACAACAAGCAGGCGTAGGGACATACGCCTGCTTGCCGAAATTGGTGGCACCGGTTTTCCCAGGAAACGCGCGAACAGGACGGAAAAACCGGTGCCGGACCCGGGGGCGATTGCACGCCCCAAGGTGTTCTGTAAGGGGTTATTCCCCGCCGCCCAGCCCGTGCACATAGGTTGCAACGGCGCGAATTTCGGCCTCGGACAGGCGGGTATTCCAGTTTGGCATCACGCCATAGCGTGCGTTGTAAACCGTTTCATAAAGCGCGGCATAATCGCCACCAAACAGCCAGATTGCATCTGTCAGGTTGGGCGCGCCTTGGAAACGATCGCCAGTGCCATCTTCCATGTGGCAAGCGGCGCAATTGTCTTGGAACACCACCTCGCCCTCGGCCACCAGGCTGGCATCTTGCGGGGTGTTGCCAGCCGAGATCGACATGACATAGTTCACCACTTGCGCGATTTGCTCTTTTTCCAGCAGCTCGTCGCGGCCAAAGGCCGGCATCTGCGAGAAACGGGCATCTTCGTCATCGGTGTTGCGAATACCATGGGTGATGGTGGTGTGAATATCCTCCATCGTGCCGCCCCACAGCCAGTCGTCATCCAGCAAGTTGGGATAGCCTTTGGCCCCCGCAGCCCCCGAGCCATGGCACTGTGCGCACCATGTTTTGAACACCGCCGCACCCGCCGATACGGCATAGCCGCGCAATTCGCTGTCATCGGCGATCGAGGCCAGCTCCACACTGGCCAGCTTGTCGTTCATCGGGGCCAGCTTTTCTTCGAACTCGGCAATATTCTCAGCCACTTGGGCACGGGTTGAAAACCCCAGATACCCCGCTGTGGCCGATTTCAGCCCAGGCCAGGCCGGATAGGCCACAGAATACCAAACGCCCCAGGCGATACAGGCGTAAAACACCCACAACCACCAGCGCGGCAAAGGATTGTTGAACTCTTGAATGCCGTCCCACTCATGGCCCGTGGTTTCGACATCTTGTTTCTTATGCGGTTGTTTTGCCATGGTTCACGCCTCCTCTGGGCGGCCGCCCGTGTGGGCGGGTTTGTCTTCGTGCCGAAACGGAATATCTGCCACATCGCGGTAGGTTTTCGTGCTGCCCGGACGCAGGACAAACAAGATAACACCAACGAAAAAGGCAAACATCGCAATCAGCACCCAGCTATCGGCGATCTGGCGAAGAAGGGAATATGTGTCCATCTCTTGGCCCCCTCTTAGCGGCTTGCATCAGGCGTGAAGGTCGAGAAATCGACCAGCGTGCCCAGCATTTGCAAATAGGCCACCAGCGCATCGGCCTCGGTGATGCCGGGCTGGCGGTCAAAGTTGCGCACTTGCACCTTGTCGCCATAGCGCTCCAGCAGACCGTCGTAATCGCTGTCGGGATCGGCCTGCGCTGCAAAATCTGCGCGGGCGTTTTCGATCATATCGTCGGTATAGGGCACGCCCACCATGCGGTGTGTGGCCATCAACTCGCCAATATATTCCCCTTCGATCAGGCGGTTTTCCAAAAACCCGTATTTGGGCATCACCGATTCAGGCACCACCGATTGCGGATCGCGCAGATGGTCGATGTGCCATTCATCCGAATAGCGCCCGCCCACGCGCGCCAGATCGGGGCCGGTGCGCTTTGAGCCCCATTGGAACGGGTGGTCATATTGCGATTCCGCCGCCAGGCTATAATGGCCATAGCGCTCGACCTCGTCGCGCATGGGCCGGATCATCTGGCTGTGGCAGACATAGCAGCCCTCGCGGATATAAATATCGCGGCCGGCCAGTTCCAACGGCGTGTAGGGGCGCATGCCTTCTACATCTTCGATGGTATTTTCCAGCCAGAACAGCGGGGCGATTTGCACGATGCCGCCGATTGTCACCACCAGAAAGGCAAAGATTGCCAAAAGCGTGACGTTCTTTTCAAGGATCGCGTGTTTATCAAGAATTGCCATCTTTTGCTCTCCTTATTCCGCCGGAACCATATGGTTCTTGGCCTCGACAGCCGGCGAACGCTTTACGGTCATGTAAAGGTTGTAGCACATGATCACGGCCCCCAGCAGGAACAGCACCCCGCCCAAACCGCGCACGACATACATCGGGAATTTGGCGGCAACCGTATCGGCGAACGAGTTCACCAAGAAGCCATTTGCATCTACTTCGCGCCACATCAGGCCTTCCATGATGCCGGTGACCCACATCGAGGCTGCGTAAAGAATGATGCCGATTGTGGCCAACCAGAAATGCCAGCTAACCAGGCTTAGGCTGTAAATCCGCTCGCGGTTCCACAGCTTGGGCACCAAGAAATACAGCGCACCAAAGGTGATCATGCCGTTCCAGCCCAAGGCACCAGAATGCACGTGGCCAATCGTCCAGTCGGTGTAATGCGACAGGCTGTTGACCGCGCGGATCGACATCATCGGCCCTTCAAAGGTGGACATGCCGTAAAAGCCCACCGAAATCACCATCATACGAATGATCGGATCGGTGCGCAGCTTGTCCCAGGCGCCAGATAGCGTCATCAGGCCGTTGATCATGCCACCCCAGCTGGGCATCCACAGCACAATCGAGAACACCATGCCCAGGGTCGAGGCCCAATCAGGCAGCGCAGTATAGTGCAGGTGGTGCGGGCCGGCCCAGATGTAGATAAAGATCAGCGCCCAAAAGTGGATGATCGACAGTTTATAGCTGAATACCGGGCGCTCGGCCTGTTTGGGAACAAAGTAATACATCATCCCCAAAAAGCCCGCGGTCAGGAAAAAGCCCACCGCATTGTGGCCATACCACCACTGCGTCATGGCATCTTGCACGCCCGAGAATACCTGCACCGATTTCGACCCAAAAATCGACACCGGGATCGACAGGTTATTGACCAAATGCAGCATGGCGACAGTGATGATGAACGACAGGTAAAACCAGTTGGCCACATAAATATGCGGCTCTTTGCGCTTGATGATCGTGCCCATGAAAACCGCCAGATAGGCGACCCAAACGATGGTCAGCCACCAATCGACATACCATTCAGGCTCGGCATATTCTTTCGATTGGGTTGCCCCCAGAATATAGCCAGTGGCGGCCAGCACGATAACCAGCTGGAACCCCCAAAACACAAACCAAGCCAGGTTTCCGCCCCACAGCCGCGCTGCGCTGGTGCGCTGCACCACGTAAAACGAGGTTGCAATCAGCGCGTTGCCGCCAAAGGCAAAAATCACAGCCGAGGTGTGCAAGGGACGCAATTTGCCAAAATTCAGATAGCCCTGCGCCCATTCAAAATTGAGCACCGGGAACGCCAGCTGAAAGGCAATCGTAACCCCCACCAGAAAGCCAACAACGCCCCAAAGAGCGGTGGCAATAACCCCGGCGCGCACGACGCCATCCATATATTCACCCGAAACATCGCGGTAGGCCACGGTTTCGCCGGTGTTGCGAAGCGTCCATAAAAACATGCCCGCCGCAACCAATGCGACGGTCAGTGCATTTACCTGATATGCCAAATCGCGCGCATAATTGGCCCCGATCATCGCTAAAAGCGTGATCAAACCAAGCGCGATCAGCTTGATATAATTCAACATTTTGCGTCCCTTCGTCTGGCCCCACGCGATTCGTATGCGCACGTGGGCTTGTTTAGACTGGGTGCTTAATGCGTCTGATACGGGCGGCGTGCCTTGATCTGCATCAAAGGCTGGGCACCGATTGCTTGACCACAATCAAAGCGCGGCCGCCCCCTGCGGGCCTAATCTTGGGCATGAAACGGGCCTTGCCAAAAACCCAAGGCCCGCAACGGAGGAAAGAAACATGGCTTATAAATCGTTGTTTTCAGTTCTGACCGATGAAGCGTTAATTGCGCCGGTTTTGGCGCAGGCCACTTGCCTGGCCACAGCCCAAGATGCCCATCTAGATGTGTTGTGCCTGGGCGTCGATCGCAGCCAAAGCGGCTATTACTATGCCGGGGCAAATGCCATGATCTTGCAAGAAAGCATCGAACGCGCCCAAGCCGAGGCCACAGCGATTGAAACAGCCGTCAAGGCGCAGCTGGGCATCAGCGGCGTGCGCTATGGCACCGAAGCGGGCGTTGCCCAGCTGGCCGATGTTGCCCGGCATGTGGCAGCGCATGCGCGGTTTTCCGATTTGGTTGTGCTGCCGCGCCCCTATGGCGAAAACCGTGGCGCCGAATTAGAGCCGGTGATCGAGGCGGCGCTGTTCGAGGGCCAAGCCCCGGTTTTGATGGTGCCAGACCAAACCCACCAAATCACCGCACCGCAGAAAATTGCCTTGGCCTGGAACGAAAGCGCCGAGGCGTTGAATGCCGCACGCGCGGCCTTGCCGCTGTTGCAAGCTGCGCAAGAGGTGCATGTGGTTGTGATAGATCCGCCCGTGCATGGCCCCAATCGCAGCGACCCGGGCGGCCAGCTGTCGCAATATCTGGCCCGCCACGGGGTGCGTTGCGAGATTGATGTTTTGTCAAAAACCATGCCGCGCGTGTCAGATATCTTGCTGCGCCACGCCAAAGATCTGGGCGCAGATTTGGTGGTGATGGGCGCCTATGGGCATTCGCGCTTTCGCGAGGCCATTTTGGGCGGCGCCACGCGCTATATGCTGGAACAATCTGAAATTCCGGTTTTCATGGCGCATTAAGCCCAAAACCACTGCACCAGTTGGGCGGCGCCACGGCACCGCCCGGCCACGCTGTTTAGGCCAGCCTGTTTAGACCAGCCGCGCACCCGGCGCTATGGTGGGCGGGCTGGCATTCAACCGCTCTATCGCAAAGCCCGCCGCGGCCTTATAGCCCGCCATAAAGGCATCGCGCTCGTCCTGCGGGATGACGGTGTTGATATCGTCAAAAACACCGCCGCAGCGTTCATCTACCAGGTTCAACAGGCCAAACGGGCCCGCCCCGCGGTTGCGCAACACCAGCTCTGATACAGGCTGGCAAAGCTGGGCATCATAGGCGGCCAGCGCGCGCGGCGTCAGCCCATGCGCCAGCAGCTTTGCCCCCAAAACCCGGCCATCAATAATGGCCTGCGACGCCCCGTTCGAGCCGGTCGGATACATCACATGCGCCGCATCACCCAGCAGCGCCACGCGCCCATCCACCCAGCTTGGCACTGGATCACGGTCGATCATCGGGTATTCAAACACCTCGCTGGCGCCACGGATCAGGGCGGGCACATCCAGCCAATCGTAATTCCAGCCCTCGAAATGGTGGATGAACCGATCGATATCCACCTTGCGGTTCCAGTCGCCCTCCCAGCCGGCGGAATTGTCTACCGTTTGCTCGGCGATCCAGTTGATCGTGGCCAGCCCATCGGCATCGGGGGCGGAAATGGGGTAAATCACCATCCGGTGTTTATGCGTGCCCAGCCCCACAAAGGACGAGCCTGTACGAATGGGCGCGGCCCGCGTCACGCCGCGCCACAAAATGGCGCCGCCCCACTGAATGGGCGGCTGATCTGGATACATCTGCGCCCGCAAGGCCGAATGCAGCCCATCGGCCCCCACCAGCAAGCTGCCGGTTTTTTCATGCAGCTGCCCCGCCGCATCGCGCAGCCGCAGGGTAACGCCCGCCTCGGTTTGCGCATAGCCCACGGCGCGCAGGCCGGTTTGCACCGCATCCGGCCCAAGCCGCTGCTGCACAAGCTGATACAGCATCATCTGCAAGGCACCACGGTGCACCGCATATTGCGGCCAGTGATAGCCCGCCTTCAAACCCCGCGGTTCGGCGTGAATATCGTTGCCATTGCGCCCCACCAAGGCCCATTCCAGCGCAGGCAGGCCCACCTGGCCCAGCATATCGGCGCCAATCCCAAGATCGAACAGCTCGCGCACGGCATTGGGCTGCAGGTTGATACCCACGCCCAGCGGCTTGATCTGGGGCACTGCCTCGAACACGGTGCAGGGCACGCCGATTTGGTGCAGCGTCAGCGCCAATGCCATACCGCCAATGCCACCGCCTGCGATTAAAACATGCTGTTCGCTCATACCGTGCCCCCCAATTCTGGGGCACTATTTATCAGCGATACCCCAATTGGCAAACCGCTTAGGACAGCATGCCGCCATCTGTGTCATCGCCCGCCTCTTCTAACAGGCGCGCAAAATCTGGCACGGTGACATGGCGCTTGCCTTCCAGCGTGATCACACCATCGCGTTTGAGTGCCGAAATCTGGCGGCTGACCGTTTCCAGCGTTAGGCCTAGGTAATCGGCCATCGCTTCGCGGGTCAGGGGCAGATCAAACACCAAAGCCCCCCGCGCCGGGCGCAGATTAAGCGAAGCATCGCGCCGCGCAATGATAGACAGCAGCGATGCAATCTTTTCGCGCGCGGTTTTGCGCCCCAAGACCAGCATCCATTCGCGGGCGGCGTCCAGCTCGTCTAGGGTCATTTCCAGCAGGCGATGGGCGATATGCGGGGTGCGCCCCATCATATCTTCGAACGGCCTTTTGCGAAAACAGCACATGACCAAATCGGTGGTGGCCACCACATCATAAGCCGCGCCATCGCGCCCCGGCCGCCCGACAAAATCGCTGGGCAACAACAGGCCCACCATCTGGGTGCGCCCATCTTCCATGGTTTGGGTCAGCGTGGCGATGCCTGAAACGACCGATCCCACAAACTCCATCTTATCGCCCGACCACACAATGGTCTGGCCCGCCTGAAATGAGCGGTAATATTTAATTTCTTCTAATCGCTCCAGTTCATCCACCTCGCAGCGTGCACACACCGCCCGATGGCGGATAGGGCACTCACTGCACTCTTGGGTGACCGAGCTGCTATGTTCATTCAACATGTTTATCTTCGCGCGCTTGATCTGGGTCAAAGTCCACCCCTGCCCCATCGGTTTAAGGCTAGATCCATGGTCTCAAAAACGCAACTCGCAAAGCTAGGTCTGTTCGATGCCAAAGTGCCGCGGTACACCAGTTACCCGACCGCGCCGCATTTTTCGCCAAACGTAGGGCCCAGCGAATTTTCGCACTGGATCGGGGCAATTCAGCCCGGAGACCAGATCTCGCTTTATTTGCACGTGCCCTTTTGCCGGCGGTTGTGTTGGTTTTGCGCCTGTCGCACGCAAGGCACCCAAAGCCTGGAACCCGTGCGCGCCTATGCCGAAACGCTGAAACAGGAACTGGCGCTTTTGGGCCAACACCTGCCAAAGGGTGTTACGCTATCGCGGCTGCATTGGGGGGGCGGCACGCCCACCTTGATGCCCGCCGATATGATGGCCGATCTGGCCGCCAGCATTTTTGCCATGGCCCCCTTGGCCAAAGACGCGGAATTTTCAGTCGAGATTGACCCAAACGAGATTGATGCCGCCCGCCTAGATGCCCTGGCCGCAGCAGGCATGAACCGCGCCTCGATTGGCATTCAGGATTTCGATGAAGACATCCAGAAAACCATTGGCCGCCTGCAAGGGTTTGAAACCACCCGCAACGCCGTAGAGATGATTCGCGCCCGCGGTGTGCGCAGCCTGAACGCCGACATTTTATTCGGCCTGCCCAATCAAACCCAGGCCCGCATTACCGACACCGTGCAAAAGCTGCTTAGCTTCAACCCTGATCGCGTGGCGCTTTATGGCTATGCCCATGTGCCATGGATGGCAAAGCGCCAGCAGATGATACCGTCTGATGCGCTGCCCACCCCCGAAGAGCGCTTGGCGCTGTTTGAAACCGCCCAACGGCTGTTTGTGTGGGATGGCTACACCGAAATCGGCATCGATCATTTCGCCCGCCCCGATGATAGCATGGCGCGCGCGCTGAAGGCCGGCACGCTGCGGCGTAATTTTCAAGGCTACACCGATGACCCAGCCCAGGTGCTGATTGGCGTTGGCGCATCGTCGATTTCGCGCTTTCCACAAGGCTATGCGCAAAATGCGCCTGCCACCTCGGCGCATGTGGCGGCGATACGTGCAGGTCAGTTTTCCACCGCCCGCGGGCATGTATTTTCCGGCCAAGACATCATGCGCGCCCGTATTATCGAGGCATTGATGTGTGATTTTCGCATAGATGCACACGAGCTGAAAGACAGCTTTGGCCTGTCTGACAGGCAGGTCGAGGCGCTGTTGCAGCCGGTGGCGCAGGCCTTTGACGGGCTGTTGCACCTGTCACCAGAGGGGCTGTTTATTCCGCCCGCCGCACGCCCGCTGGCGCGTATGGTGGCGCGTGCCTTTGATGCCTATGACCTTAGCAAAGCGGGGCACAGCTCGGCCATTTAGGGCGGGCGCCTAGTGGTTTAGCGCCGCCGCCAGCAGGCGGCGCGTATAGTCTGATTGCGGGGCCTCAAACACCTGTTCGGCGGGCCCCGCTTCCACGATATCACCCTGTTTCATCACAACAATCTTGTGGCTCATGGCGCGCACCACGTTCAAATCGTGGCTGATAAACAAATAGGCCAGCCCGTATTTCCCCTGCAGATCGCGCAGCAGATCCACGATTTGCACCTGCACCGTCATATCCAACGCGCTTGTGGGTTCGTCTAAAACCACCAGTTTCGGGCGCAAAATCATGGCGCGGGCAATCGCGATACGCTGGCGCTGACCACCGGAAAATTCGTGCGGGTAGCGGTGCATCGTGGCCGGATCTAGCCCCACCTCTTGCATGATTTCCGCCACCAATTCGCGCGGCTTGCGGCCATCTGGCACGCCATGCACGCCCAGCCCTTCGGCGATGATCTGTTCGCAGGTCATGCGTGGGCTCAGGCTGCCGAACGGGTCTTGAAACACAATCTGCATTTCGCGGCGCAGGTGGCGCAGGGTTTTGGTAGACCACGCGCGCACATCTTGGCCAGCATAGGTAATGCCCCCTTCCGAGCGGATCAGCCGCATCATCGCCATGGCCAATGTGCTTTTGCCCGAGCCGCTTTCGCCCACAATGCCCAGCGTTTCGCCCGCCCGCACCGTCAGGCTGGCAGCATTCACCGCCTTCACATGGCCCACGGTTTTTTTCAAAAACCCTTTTTGGATGGGAAACCATACTTTCAGATCGCGGGTTTCCACCACCGTTTGTGCAGCCTCTGGCACAGGCGCAGGCTGGCCCACAGCGCGGGCGGCCAGCAGGCTGCGGGTATAGGGGTGCTGGGGCGCGTTAAAAATATCTGCCGTTGGCCCCGCCTCGACAATCTGGCCGTCTTTCATCACGCAGACCTTATCCGCGATACGCCGCACGATGCCCAGGTCATGGGTGATAAACAACAGGCCCATATTTTCGCTGGCCTTCAAATCGGCCAGCAAATCCAAAATCTGCGCTTGGATGGTCACATCCAAGGCGGTGGTGGGTTCATCTGCGATCAACAGCGCGGGGGTATTTGCCAGGGCCATGGCAATCATCACCCGCTGGCGTTGACCGCCCGATAGTTCATGCGGGTATGCGCCCAGCCGGTCTTCGGGGTTGCGAATGCCCACCTTGCCCAGCAATTCCAAACAGCGCAGCCGTGCCGCGGCTGTATCTAGCCCCTGGTGCAGCTGGATCGATTCGCGCAATTGTTTTTCGATCGTGTGTAGCGGGTTCAGGCTGGTCATCGGCTCTTGAAAGATAAAGCTGATATCATTGCCGCGCACCTTGCGCAGCAGCGCCTCGGGGGCCTGCACCATTTCTTGCCCGTCATAGCGCACCGAGCCGCCCAAGCGCGCCGCAGGCGGCAACAGCCCCACCGTTGACAGCGCCGTCACCGATTTACCCGAGCCGCTTTCGCCCACCAAAGCCACGGTTTCACCACGCTCTACCGCAAAGCTGACACCGCGCACGGCGCGATGGGTTTGGCCATCTTGGGTGAAGGCCACGGTCAGGTTTTGCACCTCTAGCACGCTCATTGAAACGTCTTTCTGGGGTCAAACGCATCGCGCACCCCCTCGAATATGAACACCAGCAGCGACAGCATCACCGCAAAGACGCTAAAGGCGGTAAAGGCCAGCCAGGGCGCCTGCAGGTTTTGTTTCGCTTGCAAGGTCAGCTCGCCCAAACTGGGCGATGACGACGGCAGGCCAAAGCCCAGAAAATCGAGGCTGGCCAACAGCCCGATGGTGCCGGTGACGATAAAGGGCAGCATCGTCAAAGTGGCCACCATGGCATTGGGCAGCATGTGGCGGAACATAATCACCCGGTTCGACACGCCCAGCGCCCGCGCCGCGCGCACATATTCCAGATTGCGCGCGCGCAGAAATTCGGCACGCACCACACCCACCAGCGCCGTCCAGCCAAACAAGACGGTGACAAAGACCAACAGCCAAAACCCCCGCCCCAAAATGGCAAAGAGAATGATGATCACATAAAGCTGTGGGGTCGACGACCATATTTCGATGATGCGCTGAAAGATCAAATCCAGCCAGCCGCCAAAAAACCCCTGCAAGGCCCCCGCCACAATGCCCACAACCGAGGCGCAGACCGTGACAATCAGCGTAAACAAAATCGACAGGCGGAACCCATAGATCACCCGCGCCAGCACATCGCGCTTGGTATCATCGGTACCCAACAGGTTTTGGCCATTGGGCGCCAAGGGGGCAGCACCTGGCCGATCGACGGTGGTGTTATAGCTGTAGGGAATGGGCGGCCACAGCAGCCAGCCAGGCTGAAACCCGGGGGTTTCAGCGGCAAAATCACCTGTGGCAATTGCCGCCAGAATGCCATCGGGATCATCGAAACAGGCCTCTTGCCCACCGCTGCGGATCAGGCAGCGCACCTCGGGGTCGCGATAGGCGGCCTCGGTTTGGAAATCACCACCAAAGGTGGTTTCGGGATAAAAGTTGAACACAGGCGTGTAATATTGCCCGCGGTATTGCACCAGGATCGGTTTGTCATTGGCGATGAATTCCGCAAATAACGACAGCCCAAACAGCACCGAAAACAAGATAAGCGACCAAAAGGCCCGGCGGTTTTGTTTGAAATTGCGCCAGCGGCGCTGGTTCAGGGGGGATAGCGCCATGCCTAGCCCTCGCGCCGTTCAAAATCGATGCGCGGATCTACCAGCACATACATCAAATCAGACAATATGCCCACCAACAGCCCGATCAGGCCAAAGATGAACAGCGTGCCAAAGATCACCGGGTAATCGCGCGCCACTGCCGCCTCGAACCCCAGCCGCCCCAGCCCATCTAGGCTGAAGATTGTTTCAATAATGATCGAGCCGCCGAAAAACACCCCCACAAACACCGCCGGAAAGCCTGCAATCACAATCAGCATGGCATTGCGAAAGACATGCCCGTAAAGCACCTGCCGCGGGCTTAGCCCCTTGGCGCGCGCGGTCATCACGTAGTGTTTCTTGATCTCGTCCAGAAAGCTGTTTTTGGTCAGCAGCGTCAGCGTGGCAAAGGCCGAGATGGTCGAGGCGGTGACAGGCAGTGCGATATGCCAAAAATAATCGCCAATCTTGGCCCATAGGCCCAATTCGTGCCAATTATCGCTGGTCAGCCCCCGCAACGGGAAGATCTGCAGATACGAGCCACCGGCAAACAAGACCAACAGCAAGATGGCAAACAAAAAGCCGGGGATCGCATAGGCCACAATAATCAGCCCGCTTGTCCATGTATCAAAAGGGGTGCCATCGCGCACAGCCTTGCGGATGCCCAGCGGGATAGACACAAGATAGGCAATCAAGGTCGACCAAAGGCCCAGCGTGATGCTGACCGGCATTTTTTCTAAAATCAGATCAATGACCGAGATCGACCGGAAATAGCTTTCGCCAAAATCAAGGCGTATATAGTTCCAGATCATCGTCAAAAAACGCTCTAGCGGGGGTTTATCAAACCCAAACTCGCGCTCTAGCTCGGCGATAAATTCGGGGGGCAGGCCCCGCGCCCCGGCATAACCGCTGTCATCGGCGCCCGCCGCACCGCCCACCGCCGCATCGCCGCCACCGGCAAAGCCCTCGAACACATCGCCCTGGCCCTGCATCTGGGCCAGCACCTGTTCAATCGGGCCACCCGGCACAAATTGCACCAGTGCAAAATTGATCACCATGATCCCCAGCAAGGTGGGCACGATCAGCAGCAATCGCCGAAAGATATAGGCGCCCATTCAGCAATGCCCCCTAACGCAAGGCGCCGGCGGCGCGCAGCGCCTCGGCTTTTGCCGGGTTAAACCACCAAATCGCGCTTTCCCCCAGCGAACTGGGCGGCGGCGTATCGGTATATGGGCGGTCGAACATATCGAAATAGGCAATGTTATGCACGGGCTTGTACCATTGCGGCACCCAGATATGCAGCGCGCGCAGCACCCTGTCCAGCGCTTTGACCGCCACTGTCAGCTCGTCACGGTTGGTGGCGTTTTCCACATGGCGGATTAGCGCATCGACGGCAGGGTTGGCCACACCAGCGATGTTGTTCGACCCCTCTACCCCCGCGGTTTCCGAGCCAAACATCGCCCGCAATTCCGCCCCTGGGGTTTGCGACATGGAATAGCGGCGCGTGGTGATATCGAAATCAAACTTTTTCTCGCGCTCTTGCGCCTGCGCGCTTTCGACCCGCTCGGTTTTTACCGCAATGCCCAAACGCCCCAGATTTTCAACATAAGGGTTCACAATACGCTCGAAACTGGGGCTGTCGTTCAAAAACTCGATCTGCAGCTTTTCACCCGCCGCATTCACGCGAATACCATCGGGGCCCACAGCCCAGCCTGCCTCGTCCAGCAGCTTGCCCGCTTGGCGCAGGGTGCGCCGGTCGGCCACGCGATCGGGCGACGAGACAGCCGGCACCCATGCCTCTTGGGTAAACACCGCCTCGGGCAGGTCGGCGCGCAGCGGTTCCAGCAGCGCCAGTTCTGCCGCATCGGGCAGGCCCTGGGCCTGCATGGGCGAATTTTCCCAAAAACTATCGGTGCGCGAATAAAGCCCGTAAAACAGGCTTTCGTTGGACCATTCGAAATTAAACGCCATGCCGATGGCCTCGCGCACGCGCGCATCCTGAAGCACCGGGCGGCGCAGGTTAAACCACCAGCCTTGCGTGCCCGCCGGGCGGCCATCGGCCAGGGTTTCCACCTTTACCCAGCCTTTTTGCACAGCCGGGAAATCATAGCCGGTGGCCCAGATCAGCGACATGAATTCTTCGCGGAACGAATAAGCGCCCGCTTTGAACGCCTCAAACGCGGTGGTGTAATCGGCGAAATATTCGATTTTCAGCAAATCGAAATTGTTGTGCCCCACCACAACGTTCAAATCCTTGGCCCAATAATCGGGGTTGCGCTTGTAGGTGACGCTGGTGCCTGAAATCACCTCTTCCAGCATATAGGGCCCAGATCCCATGGGGGCATCCAGGGTTGATTCGGCAAAATCGCGGGTGGCGTAATAGGCGCGCGAGAAAATCGGCAGGCCTGCGGCAGTCATCGGCAATTCGCGCAAAGGGCCATCGGGGGCAAAGGTGAATTTCACTGTGTGATCATCCAGCGCCTCGACCTTTTGGAAATCTTTCAAAATCACTTTGTAAACAGGCTGCCCCTTTTCGCGCAGGATATCGACGGAAAAAACCACATCCTGCGCTGTCAGCGGCGTGCCATCCCAAAACCGCGCCTCGGGGCGCATGTGAAAGATCACCCATTCCCGGCTTTCGGGGTATTCCACGCTATGGGCCACCAGCCCATACATCGCGTCAGGCTCGTCTAGCGTGGCGGTCATCAAACTGTCGAAAAACACCGTAGACCCGGCTGCGGCATTGCCTTTCAAAATATAGGGCGACAGGCTGTCAAACGTGCCAAAGGCCCAGGTGGAAAACGTGCCACCCTTGGGCGCTGCGGGGTTTACGTAATCGAAATGCGCAAAACCTTCGGGGTATTTCAGCTCGCCAAAGGCCGATAACCCATGCGCGCGAATGATCTTTTCCTGGGCGTGCAGGGGCATGCTGGCCAAGGGATAGGTGCAAAGCAAAAACAGGCACAGGCGCATCAATGCCCAGACCGGCGCAAAGATGCGGGGGTGCGGTGCCGCCAAAACCAGCCCGTTGGATACCATGCTGTCACTCCTGCTGCTGCGTGTTTTTCTTCTGATGCGTCAGACTTAACGTAATTGCCGCACGGGGCCACGTTCAATCTAAGAAAACGTGATCAGCACGAAAAGGGCCGCATAGCAAAAAGGCCGCACCCGGGGGCACGGCCTATGAAAGCAGGCACCGCCGCACGGGCGCGCCATGTGCTGGTCTTAGTTATCCAGGCTATCCAGATACGCGATCAGGTCGGCGCGGTCTTCAGGCTTTTTCAGGCCCGAGAACGACATTTTGTTGCCGGGGGCATAGCCGCGCGGGTTTTCCAAGAAGGCATAGAGGTTTTCAGGCGTCCAAACATCGGCCGCTTGTTCCAGCGCGCCCGAGTAGCCATAGCCCTCGGCTGTATCAACCGCACGGCCCACAACGCCATACAGGTAGGGGCCAGTTGCGTTGGCGCCTTTTTCCAGCTTGTGGCAGGCTTTGCATTTCGAAAAGACTTTCGCACCGCTGGCAACATCGCCTGCGGCCAAAATGGCTGCCACATCAACAACCACTTCTTCTTCGGCTTCGCCGCCGCCGGTTTCTACCTCGATCACATAGCCTGCGGCATGTTCTTCATCGCCATGCCCGGCAGTGCCAACATGGTACAGGCTTTCAGCAGCCCAATTGCCCAGCAGAAACACAAGCAAGGCACCACATAGCGCGCCGCCAGCTTTGGTAATGGTCATCGTGTCAAACATGGTTCGCCCGTTTTGTTCGTGTCTGTCGCCGGGTATCTATATGCTTCCCCTTGCCCGGCGCAAGGTATACTTACCGCGACCAAACGCCCATTTGGGCCATTTTTCGATGGATTTGACATGACAAAGACCAATTGCATCGCTTTTCAGGGGGTTTTGGGTGCCTATGGCCACGAGGCCTGCGCCCTGTCGCGCCCCGATATGCAGCCGCTGCCCTGCGATACATTCGAAGAGGTCATCGATGCCGTGCGCGATGGCCGGGCCGATATGGCGATGCTGCCGGTTGAAAATTCTACCTATGGGCGGGTGGCCGATATTCACCGCCTGTTGCCGCAATCGGGGCTTTACATCATCGACGAGGTTTTCGTGCGCGTGCGCATCGCCCTGATGGGCCTGCCCGGCAGCACGCTGGCCGATATTGCCAAGGTGCGCGCGCATCTGGTGCTGATTCCGCAAGCCAAAACATTTCTCAAGGCCCATGGCATTAGCGCCGAAGCCGCCGCCGACAGCGCTGGCGCCGCCGAAGAGCTGGCCCAGCACCGCACCAAGGGCGAGGGTGTTTTGGCGTCGGAATTGGCCGCGCAGATCTATGGGCTTGATGTGTTGGCCCGCGATATCGAAGACCACGGCCATAACACCACCCGGTTTTTGCTGATGGCACCGCAGATGAACAGCACCCGCCGCTCGGACCATATGATGACCACATTCGTCTTTCAGGTGCGCAACATTCCAGCCGCGCTTTACAAGGCGATGGGCGGGTTTGCCACCAATGGCGTGAACATGACAAAGCTGGAAAGCTATATGGTGGGCGGCTCGTTCACCGCCACGCAGTTTTACGCCGATATCGAGGGCCACCCCGATGATGCCAACGTGCAGCTGGCGCTAGACGAGCTGGGCTATTTCACATCCGAGATGAAGATTTTGGGCACCTACCCCGCCGATCCACGGCGGTTTTAGGCGCTATTGCGGCTTTGGCGCCTCGATCGGCACAACGGCAGGGTCGGTTTCGGGGGCCAGTTCCTCGAAATCGAAATTATCCAGCCGCCGCGCCCGGCGCCCGGCTTTGTCGGCGCTGATCTTGATTTCAGAAATATCCTTGGCCGCCTGCGAAAAATGCCTGTCGAGGTTTTCCACCCGCGTGCCCAGCCTTTCTACATCGCCAAACAGCAGCCCCAATTCGCGGCGAATGGCGCCGGCCTGTTCGCGCATGCGCGCATCTTTCAAAATGGCGCGCATGGTGTTCAGCGTGGCCATGCAGGTGGTGGGCGAGACAATCCACACCCGGGCGGCAAAACCCTCGCGCACCAATTCGGGAAAACGCGCGTGCAATTCGGCATAAACCGCCTCGGATGGTAGAAACATCAGCGCCCCATCGGCGGTTTCCCCATCAAGGATATATTTCTCAGATATCGCCTTGATATGGCTGCGCACCGCCTGCCGCATCAATTGCGCCGCGCGGGTCAGTTGCTCGGGCGTTTGGGCATTCACCAGCGCCTCGTAGGGTTCAAGCGGGAATTTGCTGTCGATCACAATAGGGCCGGGCGGGTTTGGCAGATGGATCAAACAATCGGCGCGCCGCCCGTTCGACAGCGTGGCCTGCCAGGTGAAACTATCGCTGGGCAGGGCCTTGCCCACGATATCGCGCAGCTGAATTTCACCAAAGGCGCCGCGCGTTTGTTTGTTTGACAAGATATCTTGCAACGACAGCACATCGCCCGACAGTTTGGTGATATTTTCCTGCGCCTTGTCGATCACCTGCAAACGCTGCTGCAATTCACCCAGCGAATGCGCCGTGCGCCGGGCCGAGCCTTGCAGGTTTTCTGTCATCGCTTCGCTGACCTGCGCCAACCGCCGCTCCATCAACTGCAGCATATGGGTTTGCGCCGCCGCCTGCGCATCTGAAACATGCGTCAGCCCGCCGGCCAATTGCTGCTGGCCATCCGACAGCGATTGCACCCGCTGGCCCAATTGCCCCAATTGCGCGGCCAAAGGCGCAGCCATCTGCGCGCTGCGCCCGGCTGCGCGCACCGCCATAACCAAAAGCACCAAAATCAGCGCCAGCACGCATAGCCCGACAAGCGCCAGCAAAAACAGCGGGTCGTCAAAGGAAATCTCATGCGTGCCAATCTGTATCATGTGCGCCCAAACAGCCTTTCAATATCGCTGAGCCGCAGCTCGACATAGGTGGGGCGGCCATGGTTGCATTGGCCTGAATGCGGCGTTTGCTCCATTTCCCGCAAAAGCGCGTTCATTTCTTCGGCCCGCATCCGCCGCCCCGAGCGGATAGAGCCGTGGCACGCCACGCGGCTTAGTATCGCCTCTAGCCGCGCTTGCACAGTTATACTGTCGCCCTGATCGGCCAGCTCGTCGAGAATATCCATCACCATGGCCCGGGCGTTGACCTGGCCCAGCAAGGCGGGTGTTTCACGCACGGCAATGGCGCCCGCACCAAAGGGTTCGATATGCAAGCCCAGCCTTTCCAGCTGCGGGGCAATATCCAGCAGGCTGGCACAATCGGGCGCCTGCAATTCAACAATTTCAGGTATCAACAGCGCCTGGCTGGCCACACCATTTTCAGCCATCTGGCGTTTTAGCTTTTCATAGACCAAACGCTCGTGCGCGGCATGCTGATCGACAATCACAATGCCTGTGGCCGTTTGTGCAATAATATAGTTTTCATGCACCTGCGCGCGCGCAGCCCCCAGTGGCAGGCCCTCGCCCACAGTCGCCCCATCGGGGGCCATATCGGGGGTGCCTGCGGCTGCTGCGCTGTCGGTTTCAACCCGCGCGCTATAGGCGCCCATGGTTTCGGCAAAACCAGGCTGCTGTGGCGCGGCAACCTGATGCGGGGCCTGGGCGCTGTAGGCATGGCGCAGGGCACCGGGCGCCGGGCGATCCATCTGGTAGACGCGCGCGGGGCTGTTTGGGGCCTGGCCAGATTCGGGGCGCATGGCACCCAAAGTGGCCCCCGCCACGGTGCTCGAGGCGCGATGCCCCGCCTCGGCCAGGGCATGGCGCAGCGCGCTGATAATCAGCCCGCGCACCAGCCCCGGATCGCGAAAGCGCACCTCGGATTTGGCCGGGTGCACGTTGACATCCACCAATTGCGGATCGCAATCCACAAACAAGGCCGCAACCGGGTGGCGATCGCGGCTGAGAAAATCGAAATAGGCCGCACGCAAGGCGCCCAACAGCATCTTATCGCGCACAGGCCGGCCATTGACGAACAAGAACTGCGCCACCGCCGCCCCCCGCGAATAGGTGGGCAGCGCCGCATAGCCGCGCAAATGCATGCCATCGCGGGTGGCATCGATTGGCAGGGCGTTTTCGGCAAAATCATGGCCCAAAACCTGCGATAGCCGGCCGTGCAAGGCATCGAACAAATCGCCGCTTTCGGCATCGGCGCGAAACAGCTGGCGGCTGGCGCCATCGCTGGCCTCGGTCAGAGTAAAGCCGATAAAGGGCTCGGCCATGGCAAGGCGCTTGATCGTATCGGTCACAGCCTGTGTTTCGGCGCGATCGGTGCGCATGAATTTCAGCCGCGCGGGCGTGGCGTAAAACAGATCGCGCAGTTCAACCACCGTGCCACCGCTTAGGCCTGCAGGTTTCACCGGGCCAAGCTGGCCGCCGGCCACCGTGATTTGCGCCGCCTCATGCCCCGCCGCCCGGCTGGTGATGGTCAAACGCCCCACTGCCCCCAGGCTGGGCAGTGCCTCGCCGCGAAAGCCAAAGGTCGAGATATTCAGCAAATCGCTGCCATCAATTTTCGATGTGGCATGGCGCGACAGGGCCAGCGGCAATTCGGCCTCGGTCATGCCACAGCCGTCATCCACCACGCGGATCAGGGTTTTGCCACCATCGCTGATGGTAACATCCACCCGCGTGGCACCCGCATCGATGGCGTTTTCCACCAGCTCTTTCACTGCCGATGCCGGCCGTTCAACCACCTCGCCCGCAGCGATGCGGTTGATGGCAGCCTCGTCTAGCTGGCGAATGATGGGGCGTATATTGGGGGCTGCAGTATTCATACCACAACAGCTAGCATAAGATCGGGCGATTCTGCCACCAGCTTCGTCGGCTGGCGGGGGGCTATAAATCGGTTTGGTAAAGGCGCACTTTCAGCCCGCCATGGGGCACGGGCGGGCCGGCCTGCAAATCGAGGCCAGTGGCGCGCGCCAGCCCGCCATCGGTGGTAATGATGCCCACACGCCAGCCCGCAAATTGCTGCCCCAGCACCGTGCCCATGGCGCCATAAAGGCCAAAAAGCAGCTTTTTATTGCCGATCCTGTCGCCATAGGGCGGGTTGATCACCACGATGCCGGGCGCCACGCCGGGCGGGGGCACAAGCGCGCTAAGCGGCTGGCAGGCAAAGCGGGTGCTACCCGCCACACCGGCGCGCTGGGCGTTGTCGCTGGCCATACGCACCGCGCCTGCATCGCGGTCAAAGCCAAAAAACCGCGGCTGTGGCTGCGGCTGCGGCTGCGGCGCCCCGGCCAACAACGCCTGCCATGCCACCGCATCAAACCCTGCCAAATGCTGAAACGCAAAGCCACGCGCGCGGCCGGGGTATAGGCCCAGCGCCTGTTCTGCCGCCTCGATCGGAAACGTGCCCGAGCCACACATCGGGTCAACCACCGCTTGGGTGCCGGTATAGCCCAATTGCCGCAAAAACAACGCAGCCAGCGTTTCGCGCATGGGGGCCTTGCCCATGGCCTGTTTATGGCCGCGCTTGTGCAGGCTTTCGCCCGAGCTATCCACCGATATTGTGACCAAATTATCATCGATCCGCAGTTTCAGCGTCACAGGCGCATCGGCGGCAATGGGCGCGCCCAAGGTTTCGGTGATGGCCCGCTCGATCCGTTGGGCCGCGGCGCCTGCATGATAGATTTTCGATTTCTTCGAGGTGCTTACCTCGACCCGCACCGCCACATCGGGGCGCAGCACATTGGCCCAAGGAAATTTGCGCGCGCGTTTGTCTAGCTGCGCCAGATGAAAGGCGCGGAATTCGCCCAGGCGCACCAAAACACGGGTGGCGCCCCGCAGGCACAGGTTGGCGCGCCATACCTCGGGCCAGCCACCACGGGTGCTCACGCCACCGGGCTGCACCGTGGGCATGGCAAAGCCTGCGCTGCGCGCCTCGTCGGCCAAAACCGGCTCTAGCCCCGGTGGAGCCACCAAAAAGATCTCGAAATCACTGTCCATTCCCGGGCCTTAGCGCGAAACCATGCCGCCGGCGAGGGAATTATTGCACCACTGGCGCGCCAGCCCCGGTGGCGTTGCGATACCAAGCCACGATCTGCGCGCGCTCTTCTGGTTCGATAAACGACAGGTTGGCAGGCGGCATGGCATGGCTGATACCCGCCTGCAGATAAATGGCCCGGGCATGGCTGGCAATTTGGTGATCGGTTTCCAGCACCACGCCCTTGGGCGCCCAATGCAGCCCCTCCCAGCCGGGTTCAGCGGCATGGCACATCGAACAGCGGCCCAACACGATATCGCGCGCGGCATCAAACCCCTGGGCCTGGGCAAAGCGCAGCGCGGGGCCGTGGGCCTCGTGGCGGTCGTCGGTTTGAAACATCGGCGCGGTAGACAGCCACATGATCAGCACGAAAATAATTGCGGTGGCGGCCCAGGTCCACCAAGGGGTGCCGCGGCGGGCATGTTGGCTGTTGAAAAAATGCCGGATGGTCACGCCCATCAAAAACACCAGCGCGGCAATGACCCAGTTCCATTGGCTGGCAAAGGCCAGTGGATAGTGGTTGGACAGCATCAAAAAGATCACCGGCAAGGTCAGGTAGTTGTTATGCGTGCTGCGCTGTTTGGCAATTTTGCCAAATTGCGGGTCAGGTTTACGCCCGGCAATCAGATCGGCCACAACGATTTTCTGGTTGGGGATGATGATCATGAACACATTTGCCGACATGATCGTTGCGGTAAACGCCCCCAGATGCAGCAGGGCTGCGCGCCCTGAAAACACATTGGCGTAAAAATAGCTCATGCCCACCAGCACCCCAAACAGCGCCACCATCAACAGGGTTTGGTTTGCCTCGACAAAAATCTTGCACAGCGTGTTATAGGCCAGCCAGCCAAAGGCCAGCGATGCCACCGAAATGGCAATGGCACCGGGCACCGACAGATCCATCACCGCCGGATCGATCAGGTAAAATTCTGCCCCCAGATAATAGACCACCGCCAATAGCGCAAAGCCAGACAGCCAGGTGGCATAGCTTTCCCATTTAAACCACACCAGCCCATCGGGCATATTGGCCGGGGCGACCAGATATTTCTGAATGTGGTAAAACCCACCACCATGCACCTGCCATTCCTCGCCATCGGCCCCGGTGGCCAGGTTGCGATCGCGGTGCAGGCCCAGATCCAGCGCGATGAAATAGAAAGACGACCCGATCCAAGCGATGGCCGTGATCACATGCAGCCAGCGAATGGCAAATTCGGCCCAAGCGCCGATAACAGCCAGATCATACATCGGCCTCTCCCTCTTTATGTGTTGCGCAACAGGCTATCTTAGGAGCAATTTATTTGTTAATCCTGCCAATAGGCGGAACAGTTTCAATGAATTCTTTATAATGGCCTATGTAAACAACATCAGAATGTTTGTGCGTGTCTATGAATTGGGCAGCATGAGCGCGGCCGCCCGCGATCAGCGCACCTCGCCCGCGGTGGCCTCGGCGCGGGTGGCTGATTTGGAAAAGCATCTGGGCGTGCGGCTGTTCAACCGCACAACCCGCGCGCTGCGCCCCACCGAACATGGGCGGCTGTTTTACGATGGCGCCTGTCGCATTCTCGAGGCGATCGATGCCGCCGAAGCAGTGGTGATGGAGGCCAGCCAAAGCCCGCGTGGCACGTTGTTTGTGGCCGCCCCCCTGGGCGTTGGGCGGCGCTTCATTGCCCCGGCCGTGCCCGCATTCAAGGCGCTTTACCCGCAGATCGATATTCGCTTGCGCCTGTCTGACCGGGCCATTGATGTCACAGGCGAGGGGCTGGATCTGGCCTTTCACCTGGGGCCACTGGCCGATAGCGACCTGAAAATTCGGGTGATTGCCGATTGCCCGCGGGTGCTGTGCGCCGCCCCCAGCTATGTGCAGCAACGCGGCATGCCAGCCGATGGGGCGGCCCTGGTGGCCGACCACCACGATTGCCTGAACCTGCGCTTTCCCGGGGCGCGCGAATTTCAATGGACATTGCAAACCAGCAGCGGCGCCAAGAAATTTGAAATCACGGGCCCACTGGAAAGCGACGATGGCGATGTGCTGACCGCTTGGGCGCTGGCAGGGGCGGGTATCGTGCTGAAACCCGTTTTTGAGGTGTCAGATCATTTGCGAACCGGGGCGCTGGTGCCGGTGGCCGCCGATACACCCCCCTTGGCAACCCAGCTGGTATGCCTGACCCCCAGCCGCAAATTCCGCGATCAAAAGGTGCAGCTGTTCACCGAATTCATGGTGGCGCATTGCAAAGAACAGCTGGCCGCATTGCACGCAAATGCCAGCACGGCTTAGCTGTGCACCCTTGACTTTCCCACCCCCGCCCGCCATGTGGCCCGCCATGACAAAGCCCGCACGCCAGCATCAGGTTTACACTCTTTTGGTTCAGGTCGGCCGCAAAGCCGATGATGGCCTGCCCGAAAACAGCACCGGTGCAGCCCTGCTGTGCTATGCCAGCGGCGTAGACGAGGCCGAGGCCGTGCGCGAAACGGTGGCCATCCTGAAACAGGCCGATATGGCGCCCCTGGATGTGACAGGCTACGGATCGCTGGCCGAGCGCGAGGCGCAAGACCACGAGATCGACGCAGAAGAGCGCGCCTTGATGGAGCGGGCCTTGCAGGAAAATTCTGTGGTCGTGGCCCAGATAACACCGTTTTTCGACAAAGACTAAGCTGCGCGTTGCGCGGCCAATGTGGTGGCCTCGAATGCATTCAGCAGCGGGTAGGGCGATGCCGCATGTTCGGGCAAATGCGCGCGGTTTAGCCCCGCCAAAAGGCTGGCACGCAAGGCCGGCGGTTTGCGCCGAATACGCCCGATATTGATGCTTTGCATGGGCACCCGCCACCATCACCGCCTGCGCCTCGGGCAGAACAAAGCCGAAATAGGGCACGCTTAGCCCGCCTTGGGCACGCAGGGCCACGCTGCCCCCCAACAGATCTTGCGCAACCAGCGCCACATGTTCGCGCCCAAACAGGTATTCCACCTCAGATCCCCCAACCACCAGACGCTGGCTGGGCGATACAAAGACATCGTGCTGCAGCCCCAAATACGGGCTGCGCAGCTGCACCGGGCGCCACAGCCCGCGCGCGGGCACTGTGCGGCGCAGCACCTGCAACACGGGCACCAACCCACCAGACAGGCAGCGCAAAAGATCGCCGCGTCGAATGGCGCAGGCCGGCCGCGGGCCAAAGGCGGTTTCCACCGGCACCTGCGCTGTCAGGCTGGGCATCGGGCCCAATGGCTCGATCCCGCAGGACAGGGCGACAAAATGCAAATGGCTGTCGCGCGCAGCGCCGGTTGGGCCGCAGATGCAGTGCTGCACTTGCTCTAGCGTCATGGGCTGTGGCTGGGGCACGCGCGCCATGGCTTGCAGATCGCTCATCGGCGTTTCCGCGGCCAGCCGGCCCCAGCCCAATGCACAATCCCATGAATAGGTCAGGCGCATCGTATCACCGGGGCGCACACCCTCTAGCGGCACGATCACATGGCGCAGCACCCCGCCGATGGCCAGCACCAGCACCCCCGCACCGCTGGGCAACAGCTGCATCGACAGCTGAAACCGCGCGCCTTTGCCCGCCAACAGATGCGCCGGCCGGTCGCCTGTGGGCACCTGCCCCTCGGCCACGATCGAGCCGCGCAGCATCGGCGCCGTATCAGGCAGGGCCGCAGTGGCCGCCCGCCCGGCCTGTGTGCCCAAGCCAATTTTCGAAAACCGGGCACTGCGCCGGTCGGCCAATGCAATCCACACCATCACGCCACCCCAAAACTGGGGCGCAAACCCACGCTGTAGACTGGCCAGTGATCTGCCTGTGTGTTCATTTTTGCCTGTCGCAGCGCGCCTGATTTTTCAGGTCTGCACCGCCTATCCCTGCCCGGGGTTATTGTTGCACCCAGCTTAGACGCATAGCAGGATCATTCCACACTTTTGGATATGCCATACATACTTTCGAATGTGTTCTGCGCCATTTTCGCCACATTTGCGCCGCCCCGCATTCCGCGCTAGCAAAGGCACATCACCCGCGCCCCCACGCGCCCAACCGCCGGAGCCAAGCATGACCACCCCCCAGCCAACCCCCGTTGATGCCGCAGCCCTGACCGCCCAGCTGATCCGCTGTGCCAGCGTTACCCCCATCGAAGGCGGCGCCTTGGTGCTGCTGCACACCATGCTGGACGAGGCCGGGTTTACCTGCACCCGGGTTGATCGTGGGGGGGTGGCCAATTTATTTGCCAGATGGGGGGCCAAGGGGCATGCACGCAGTTTCGGCTTTAACGGCCACACAGATGTGGTGCCCGTGGGCGACGAGGGCGCATGGACCCATCCACCGTTTTCGGGCCATGTGGAAGATGGTATAATCTGGGGCCGTGGCGCCACCGATATGAAATCGGGCGTTGCGGCATTTGTCGCCGCCGCCATCGATTTTGTGCGCCAAACACCCCCCGATGGCGCCATTATCCTGGCCATCACCGGCGATGAAGAGGGCGACGCAACCGACGGCACCACCGCGCTGCTAGATTATATGCAAGCCGAGGGCGAGCAAATGTCGGTCTGCCTGGTGGGCGAGCCCACCTGCCCCGAAACCTTGGGGGATATGATGAAAATCGGGCGGCGCGGGTCGATGAATGTGCATCTGAATGTCACGGGCGTGCAGGGGCATTCGGCCTATCCGCACCGTGCGCGCAACCCGCTGCCCGCCATGGCCCGCCTGATAGATCGTCTGGCCAGCCACCAGCTGGACCAAGGCACCGCGCATTTTGATGCCTCAACCCTGGCTGTGGTGACAATTGACACCGGCAACCCTGCCACCAATGTGATACCCGCCAAATGCAAGGCCACGCTGAACATACGCTTCAACGACCTGCACAGCGGCGCCAGCCTTGGGGCCTGGGTGCAGGACGAGGCGCAAAAGGTGGCGGCTGAATTCGGGGTCGAGATCACCTTGCAAACGCGGGTTTCGGGCGAGGCGTTTTTAACACCGCCCGGTGCGCTGTCGGATTTGGTGTCAAAGGCCGTGCAGGCCGAAACCGGCCTAACGCCCGAGCTATCCACCACCGGCGGCACGTCGGATGCGCGCTTTGTCAAGGCGCATTGCCCGGTGGTGGAATTTGGGCTGGTGGGCCATTTCATGCACCAAGTGGACGAGCGCGTGCCCGCCGCCCAGGTCACCCAGCTGAAAGCCATCTACAGCCGTATTTTGCACGATTATTTCGCCCAATAGGGGCGTAAACCCCGCGGCTAGTGTTTGCGAAACTTACTGGATCTCCCAAGAGGAGGTTTGGCTTGGGAAGCGATTACGTAGCTGGAAACAAGCGCTGGGGACAAAGATAACAATGCCTGTGCAGCGTATCCCAATGGACGCTAGTCACCAGACTTAGTTTCCGTCAGCGTCGGTTCGCTAGGGAAGTTACGAGGTCTGCCCTTGATCGACGATTACATCTTGAAATGTCCGATACCGGTTTACGATACTAGCCCCCCCGCACACAGCTTTCACGCGAGCCTTACTCCCAGACCATAGTCGCTGGCCAGCCCAGTTTGATTGCCCGTGACAGCGGGACGGGGCTCACGAAACGTGCCATCGTAAAATGTGTTAATCAGAAGACCACGCCGTTGTATTGAATCAATCCAGTCAAACCGCAGCAAGATGCGTTCAACTAAAGCTTTATCTGCATCGTAAGGAACGAACCGTTTCACGAGGAAATATTCGACATACAAGAAGATTCGTTGTGCAATGCTACCCCTCCGGCGCTGCCACTGTAATAAGGTGAGGCCACACTCGCCCCTGGCCAACAACACACCGCAGCAAACACCCCAGAAGCTTGAGCACTTTGGGAGCTCAGCGCTCGGAGCTAGCATCAGCCGGGGAAATCAAACACCCCAAATCAACCTGCTGCCCGTTTTGTGAGTAATGGACCGGCCGGGGGCATGCCAGTAGCTCAAAAATTACTCGGCAACAAAACACATACCTGTCTGCAACAGACTGGTGAAGGGTGGGCTTAAGAAAATATAGCTCGACTGCAAGAAAATTGCATATAAATATAGTTATAAATATCTGTAATTAATGATTTTTTCTAAGAAAGTCATTTCTAGTCAGACCTAACGGGTGCTGGAATATCTCCCGACACACAAACAGAAAGGAAACAAATGGAGCACCCATTCAATCGCCACAACGAACAATCAGAACTTTTCAGCCAGCTTTGGAAGCTACAAGATGGCCAACGAACAAGGCTCATCGAAGAGTATCAAAAACGCTCTGAAGCAGCATTTGCCCCTAAGACTTTAAAACACTACCGGATGATCCTCAGGTTATTCTCTGCTTGGTGTGAACAAAAAGGATATAGTGCAATACCACCGATCTCGCCCACTATCGTAGCAGAATGGGTAGACGATATGGGAGGAAAGCTAGCCACAACTACTATAGAAACAAGGCTTTGGGGACTTGCCGAACTTCATCGTTCACAATTTCTTCCATCACCAACAACGCACCGGATAGTTGAATTGGCGGTGAAAAGTGTAAAGCGAAAATACGGGTCTGTATCGAAACAAGCGTCGCCGCTAGGGAAGAAGGAAGTGCTAGATACAATAGACAAATTAGGCAACTCACGCATAGAGCTAAGAGACAAAGCGCTTCTTTGGATAGCAACAGACAGTTGGTGCAGAGCGTCTGAGATATGTAATTTTCGCGTGAAAGACCTTCAGCGCCAAGAAGATGGAAGTAGCCTACTTTTTATATTGCGTTCAAAGACGGACCAAAATGGGGTGGGTGCCTATGCTTTTCTGTCAAGTAAAGGCACTAAGGCTGTCATAGATTGGATTGACGAAGCAGGCCTAAAATCTGACCATCCAATACTCACTAAATCGCAAGCTGGAGGATCAAAAACTCCATTGGACCCTGCAACTATTTCCCGGATAATTCGGCGCCGCACGGGGCGTAATGACGTATCGGCACACAGTACAAGAGTCGGTGGTGTGCAAGACGCTTTTCGTCTGGGATGTGACTTGTCATCAATCATGGTTGCAGGCCGTTGGACTTCACCTGAAATGCCCGCTCGATACGCACGACGCCTTACAGCCTCACAGTCGGCAGCAGCAAAAGTATCCAGGGCATTTTTGGAAGATCAAGAATAAACAAATAAAAACGATAATTGTTGATTGGTAAAAAAATAACCAGGCATGATTACCATCCCGAGCGCTCGTGCCACGGTACGGGTTCGGTTTGGTGACTTGAACCCGGTACACACACAGTGAGCACTTTACCACTGGACGCCCAAGTCATAGGCTAAATAGCCCACAAAAGTAACCGACTCTCACACTAGGTAATATAGAGGCTCCACGCGGATATCGGTTACTCAAACTCTAACAACTGCCGTATCAAGCTAAAGATTTTTGGTTCTGACTAAATAAACCTTTATTGGAATGCAGCCCCCAACATGCATGGAAGTGAAGCAACAAAAACAACAAATATTGATATTGATATTTTTTCTTTATCGTCGGGTATCGTACTGGTTTGAAATGCTTACCTTTAATCTGCTGCATCCCTGACACCAAATCCCTGTCTTGTGATGACAAAAAATTACCCCAGTCTAGGCCCAGAGGCTGCCCAAGTTCCTTGGCATGATGTGCCTCACCCGGGGTAGCGGTATCACCCCCACATCTTTGCCATCTGTTCCCGCATGACATCCAAGGCATAGCCCGGGCCGTAGTTAGCAGCTATACTAGGCTGCGTATGGCTCAAAAGCGCCCTCGATATGGCCTCTGGGCAGCCTGTGTTCCGCAGCCGACCTTTCATACGGTGACGTATGGAATGGATGGTGACCTAGAGTCTTCCACCAACTAACGCAGGTGTTTCATCAGCATAACCGAGACTGCGTCACTGCCATGAGGGCGGGCATAAGCCTCGAGATAAGGGAGGTACTTGTTCGGGCCTAGAGCATACTGTTTGCCAATTTTTGGCACCGCTCTGACAGAGGCAGAGTCCAGACAGAGATTTTGGTCTTCAACCCTCAGATGTCATTGGGTCGGATGTACAGTGGCCCCTTTTCCAAGTCGATGTCTTGCACCACGAGCCCTACCAGCTCCACCAAATGGGCTTCTGTATTTACCAGGAACATCGCCAAGAATACGTCACCGTATTGTTCTTGACTACGGTGATAAGCTCCTGCAGCTGATCTTTGGATATAGGCAGTCTGTCTTGCCGGCTAGCCCTTGCCCCTTTGATGCGCAGCTTGGCAAACAAATTGGGAATGTTCCGCCACCTTCAAAGATGGCGTGGTTGACAGCTGCCTTTACCGTAGCAATCACCCGTTGGCCCGAATTTGGCACCATCTTTTCCAGCAGCACATCACACAGCGCTGTGGCGTCCTGTCGGCTGATATCTGCCAATGGCACAGTACCCATCTTGGTTTTACCATAGAGCCCGGTCATTTTCTTTCGCAGGCGTTCGAAAGCGCCCTGAAGGCTGATTTTGGGCCCTCATCACCTGTCATTTATTCCACATAATAGTTAAGAGCAAATGATAGGGTGACCTGGCCCCAGAACCGTCCCAATGACCGTGGCAAACCAGAGGCCAGACGTCACCTAAATGGAAGATACAAGGGCCGCATTTCACGAGCGCAGTTGCAAGGCAAGCCCAGCCTTTGCCCACTTGACCATCCGCAGCGCCAGAACGAGGCGGCAGATGCGGCGCCGGAATTTGTAATCTTGGGCACAAGCTGGCAAGTGGTGCTGCAAGATAACGGCAGCGCCGAGGTGCGTTTTGCAAACGAGGCGCCCGTGCTTGTTAACCTTGGGCCAAAGGCACCCGCAGGCCGGCGCAAGCGCGCGATACTAAGCTTGCTCGACGCCAAGCGCGACGCCCCCGATTTGTTTGGCGCCGAATTTGCGCAATGGGCGCACCGCATTGCCACTGGGGTTTCGATTGCCCCGGTGATGTAGCGCTTTAGCCCGCCATACTGGCCAGCGGATCGGGCGCCAGATTGGCACCGCACAGCAAAACCGCCACATGCTCGGTGGGTGCGGGGCGGTAATGGCCTGCCATCAGGGCCGCCAGGGCGGCGGCGCCCGCAGGCTCGACCAGCAGGCGGGCATTGCGCCACAACCATGTTTGCGCGTGCACGATTTCCTCGTCGCTGACCAGCAGCGGGGCCAGGCCTTGGTGTTGCGCCAGATCATAGCAGATACGCCCAATTTGCCGCGCGCCCAGCGCATTGGCCGCCACGCCGCCCACCTCTACCTGCACATCAGCCCCTTGGCGCAGGGCGGTGTGCAAGGTGGGTGCGCCGGTGGGTTCCACCGCAACGATGCGGCGCTGCCCCTGAAACCAGCCCAATGCACCGGCCACCAAACCGCCACCGCCCACCGCCACAAACAGCGTATCAGCGCGCAAGCCTTGATCTAGCTGCCATTCGCGAAACAGCGTACCTTGGCCGGCCACCGTGGCGGGTGCATCATAGGCGTGAATTTGCATCGCGCCGGTGTTTTTCTGCCACTCTAACGCCTCGGCCGCAGCTTGGGCATAGGCGCCGGGCACCACCACCAGATCTGCACCCAAATCGCGGATCAGGGCAATTTTTGCAGGCCCTGCAATTTCTGGCACATAAATGCGGGCCGGGTGGCCCAGGTGCCGCGCCGCATAGGCCACCGCAGCCCCGTGGTTGCCCCCCGATGCCGCCACGATACCCGCCTTGGGCACCGGCCCCGAAAGCAGGGTGTTAAACGCGCCGCGGGCCTTAAAGCTGCCTGTATGCTGCAAATGTTCCAGCTTTAGCGAAACAGGGGTTTTTACCCCCGGCAGATCAATCTGCATCACGGGTGTTTGGCGCAGATATCCGCTGATGCGCTGCGCGGCCTGTGTGATTTGCGTTGGCCAATCCATTCTGGCGCCCCCCTGCCCATTTGCCCCTAGCCTAGACAGCAGCGCAGGGCGGCACAAGCGCCTCGCCTAGGCCCAAAAAATGGCTTAGCCTTGGCGCAACCGCCGCAAACAGAGGCCCGCCATGACAGACCGCCGCAACCCTTTTCGTGATGCGCAGGCAGATCGCAGCAGCGCATCAGATGTGCCTGATACGCCACAAACGCGCGCGCCCGCCTATCGGCTGGCCTTTGCCGATGATGATTTTCTCTGCGCCGAGGCCTTGCGGCCCGTGCGGCTGCAATTAGAGCTGCTGAAACCGCAGATGTATCTGGATGATTACGGTGTCACATCAACCGTTGTGCTGTTTGGTGGGGCGCGCATCCCATCACCTGACACCGCCGATCAGGCAGGCACCGCCACGCTGGCCGGCCTGGCGGGCTATTACCACCAAGCGCAGGTTTTGGCCGAAAAGATCACCACCGCGTCGCTGGCCAAGGGCGGGCATGAAAACATCATTTGCACCGGCGGGGGCCCCGGCGTGATGGAGGCGGGAAACCGCGGCGCGGCCTTGGCGGGTGGTGTCTCGATCGGGCTGAATATCGTATTGCCGCACGAACAGGCGCCCAATGAATATGTGACGCCAGATTTATGTTTTAACTTTCATTACTTTGCCATTCGCAAAATGCATTTCCTGATGCGCGCCAACGCCATTTGCGTGTTTCCGGGCGGTTTTGGCACGCTGGATGAATTGTTTGAAAGCCTGACCCTTATTCAAACCGGGCGCATGCGGCGGGTGCCGTTTTTGCTGTTTGGCCGCGCGTTTTGGGACAGTATCATCAATTGGCAGGCCCTGGCCGATGCCGGCACCATCAGCCCCGAAGACCTGCAACTGTTTCGATATGTTGAAACCGCAGACGAGGCGCTGGAGATTATCGCAAACTGGGGCAGCACCGAGGCCCGCGCCGATATTCCGGGGCGTTAATCGCGCCCCGTTTGACCAAAGTTGCGCATTTTTCGCATGATGATCATCAACACGAAAAACAGCGATAGCGTGCCCAGAATGTCGCCCACCAAAAACACCAGCAGCTGGGCCAATTCATCGCCCAGATCCACGGTGCTGCGATAGGCCAGAATATGGCCAAAGGAATTTAACACCGATCCGATAGCCCCCACCAGCATCATCACCCGCCACGACGGCTGGGTGGTGCCGCTATCGTAAAAGTAATCATGCCCCGCCAAGCGCAGCAGCTCGAATGCCACCCAGCACGAAATACCGCCCACAACCGATCCCAAGATCAGCCCATTTGCGGCAATATCCGGCTGCCAAATCAAAAACGTTGCCAGCATTTCTGCCAAGGCCAGCGGGGCAATGGCGCGCAGGCCAAACAGCCAAACCGAAAGCACCCGCACACCATGGCCCATAAACAGCAAGCTGCCCAGCAAAGTTGGGCCAAAAATCAGCGATTGCAGCGGCAAAATCACATAAGTAGACATAGAAAAGGCGACGATATAGGCCGTGAAAATTATGAGCTCGGGTGCAAAAGCCCCAATCGCCTGTTTCATGCCCGCTCTATGCTCCAAAACCCCAAAGCGCATATATGCAATCCGGTTTCTGCGCTTTGGGCGCAGCTATGGCAGACGCATTGGGCCTTTTGGGGCGGTTTGTTTTAAGTGCCACAGCCAGAATTGGCATTCGAGATAATCGCTTATTTAACGGTTAAGTGACATTCTAGCGTAAAATTTCCACAATGCGGGATATTTTAATTCTCGCACTACCGGAATACCCTGCCTTTTTACATGCAAAACCTGCATATTAAAAGCCGGGCAAAACCAAGGCGGGAATTCATGCCAAATACCAGGGCAGAGATTTGGGCTATTTCGCCAAGGGCCGGCCCCGAATTGCGGGGCTATTTGGCCAAACCAGCCTCGGCGGCGATGGCTGCACGCGATTTGCGCGCGCGTTCGGTGGCAGATTTCAATTGCCCGCAGGCCGCCATAATATCTTCGCCGCGGGGCGTGCGAATGGGGCTGGCATAGCCTGCTTTGTAAATAATATCTGCAAAAGCCTCGATCTGCGCCCAGTCCGAGCGCTGATAGGGCGAGCCGGGCCATTCGTTAAACGGGATCAGGTTGATCTTGGCGGGAATGCCCTTGATCAATTTCACCAGGCGGCGGGCATCTTCGGGGCTGTCATTCACCCCTTTCAGCATGACATATTCAAATGTAATCCGCTCGGAATTGCTGGCCTTGGGATAGGCGCGCAGCGCATCCAGCAATGTTGCAATATTCCAGCGTTTATTGATGGGCACCAGGCGGTCGCGCACCTCGTCGGTGGTGGCGTGAAAACTGACAGCCAGCATACAGCCAATTTCCTGCGCACAGCGTGCAATTTCAGGCACCACACCGCTGGTAGACAGGGTAATACGGCGGCGCGACAGGCTGATACCCTCGCCATCCATGGCAATTTGCATCGCGTCGCGCACATTGTCGAAATTATACAGCGGCTCGCCCATGCCCATCAGCACGATATTCGACAACAGGCGGGGCCGCTCGCCCATGCCTTCGCCTTTGTTGGGCCATTCGCCCAGATCGTCGCGTGCCAGCAAGATCTGGCCGACAATCTCGCCTGCTGTCAGGTTGCGCACCAGTTTTTGCGTGCCTGTGTGGCAAAACGAGCATGTCAGCGTGCAGCCCACCTGGCTGGAAATGCACAAAGTGCCCCGATCTTCTTCGGGGATATACACCGTTTCCACCTCGTGCCCGCCAGCGATGCGCACCAGATATTTGCGCGTGCCATCCATACTGACCTGTTTTGAAACAATCTCGGGCAGGGCGATGGTGAAATGCTGGGCCAAGAGCGCGCGATAGTCTTTGGCCAGGTTGGTCATGGCGTCAAATTCGCGCACGCCCCAAAAATAGACCCATTGCCAAATCTGGTTGACCCGCATTTTGGCCTGCTTTTCAGGGGTTCCAACGGCAATCAGCGCATCGCGCAGGGCATCGCGTGTCAGGCCCACAATATTTGTGGGGCCTTCGGGCAATGTGCGGGGCAATGTCAAAACATCTTGTGTGATCGGTGCCGATGCGGTGGTCATGCGCGTGCTCCTGGGCCAGGTCAGGTGGCCAAAATAGGTGGCCAAGCCGGGCCAATACACCAGATCGGCGCGCATGACAAAGGTTTCAAGCACCCGGGCGCCAAACTGTGGCCGCGACGCGCCAGCAAACGGGCCCCGCGCCCCGCCTATGCCAGCGCGGCTTCGGCAGCTGCAGCCATGCGCAACAGCCTGTCTTCGCCCATGGCTTGGCCCATCAGCATAATACCGCAGCTGGGCACACCTGTGGGCAAGGTCACGGCACTGAGGCCCAGCAAATTGCCAATACGGGTGTTGCGCAGGGTCAGCAGGTTTTCGGTAACGAAATACTGCGCATCTGATTCCAGCCGCGCCACATCGGGCGGCAGGTTGGGGGTGGCAGGCAACAGCACAGCATCAAAGCCTGCCACGCGCGCGGCCCAAGTTTGGCGCAACTGATCCAGCTTTAGCCATGCCGAAACAAATTCGGGGCCCGAAACAGTGGCACCACCGCGGAACCGTTCCAGCACTTGTTGATGCATCAAGTGGGGGGCGGCCTCGATCTGTTCGTGCCATTGGCCATAGGCTTCGGGGGCGAAAAGCATGGGCGCCAATGCCATGGCATCGGCCACCTCGGGCGCATCCAGCGCCACAATCTCGGCGCCCGCCGCGCGCAGCCGATCCAGGGCCGAGCGATAGGCCGCCTCGGGCGCATCGCGCAGATCGTCCATTGCCACAGTGTTCAGCGCGGCAAAGCGGCGCCCTTGCAGGCTGACACCGCGCAGATCAGGCGCGCGCCGCCCTTCCAATGCGGCAAAAATCAGCGCGGCATCTTCCACCGTGCGGCAGAGCGGCCCAACCGTATCAAAGCGCGCACACAGCGGCACCACCCCCTGCAACGACACCCGCCCAGCAGTGGTTTTCAGCCCCACCAGATCATTCCACGCCGAGGGCACCCGCACCGAACCGCCCGTATCGCTGCCAATACCAGCCGCAGCCAAACCAAAGGCCACCGATGTGGCCGCCCCCGAGCTAGACCCCCCCGGCGCCAAAGCAGGGTTGTGCACATTGGGCGGCGTGGCTGTAACCGGGTTTACCCCCAAACCGGAAAACGCCAGTTCGGTCATGTGGGTTTTGCCCAGGCACACCAGCCCCATTTGCGTGGCATTGCGCAGCACCAGCGCATCAGCAGCAGGCATGCGCCCCGCCAGCAGGGCACTGCCCGCCTCGGTGGCGGTTCCAGCGGTATCGAACAGGTCTTTCCAGCTGATCGGCACACCATCCAACACCGACAGCCGGTGCCCCGTGGCGGCACGCTGGCGCGCGGCATGGGCCTCGGCCAAGGCGCGGTCTTGGGTGGTGCGGGCATAGATACGGTCGCGTTGCGGGTGTTCGGAAATAGCTGCCAGATAGGTTTCTGCCAATGCCACAGGGTCGATCTGCCCGGCCCCAATCGCGCGCCCCAAATCTGCGGCGCTTTTCCACAACCATTCCTGCATTGCCAGCTCCCTGCGGTGATGTTTGCACAAACGGTAGCGGCATGGCGGCACATGGACAATCCCCGCAATACCACCATATTGGGCCCATGACCTATGACAGCGATCTTTTGATTATTGGCGGCGGGCTGAACGGGCCTGCCATGGCACTGGCCGCAGCCCATGCAGGCCTAAGCGCCACGGTAATAGATGCACAGCCCGCAGCCGGGCTGCTGCGCGACGATTTTGATGGCCGCGCCTATGCGCTGGCCTTATCCTCGGTGCGCATGCTGCGCGCCCTGGGCCTGTGGGATGAGCTGGCCCAGCACGCCCAGCCAATGCTGGAAATCAAGGTCAGCGACGGGCGCGCGGGCGAAGGGCCGTTGATGCCGTTTTTCCTGCATTTCGACCATGGTGAAATCGAAGAAGGCCCGATGGGCCACATGATGGAAGACAGGTTTTTGCGCCGCGCCCTGAATGCGGCGATGCAAAAAAGCGGCGCCATCACGGTTTTGAATGGCGAAACAGTAACAGAGCAAAATACCACATCAGGCCATGCCGAGGTTACGCTGGCCTCGGGGCGGCAGCTGCGCGCACGGCTGCTGGTGGGCGCCGATGGGCGCAAGTCGGGCACAGCCAGCCGGGCAGGCATTGGGCGCATCGGCTGGGACTATGGGCAAACCGCCTTGGTCTGTGCCATCCAGCATGACTTGCCCCATAATGGCGTGGCGCATCAGTTCTTTATGCCCCCCGGCCCGCTGGCCATTTTGCCCCTGCCGGGCAACCGCAGCTCGATCGTGTGGTCGGAAACCCACGAAACCGCGCAGCGCTTTATGGGGTTGGATGATGCGGCGTTTTTGCAGATGCTGCGCCCCCGCTTTGGCGATTTTCTGGGCGATATTTCATTGGCCGGTCAGCGCTTTAGCTATCCGCTGGGGTTGACCGTGGCCAAGGCTTTTGCAGCCGCCAACCTGGCGCTTGTGGGGGATGCGGCCCATGGCATGCACCCGATTGCCGGGCAGGGGCTGAACGCCGGGCTGCGCGATGTGGCGGCCTTGGCGCATGTGCTGCGCGACGCGCGCCACTGCGGCGAAGATATCGGCAGCATCGCGGTGCTGGAACGCTATCAACAGTGGCGGCGTTTCGATACCGCCACCCTGTCGCTGACCACAGACCTGACGAACAAGCTGTTTTCCAACGACAACCCCCTGTTGCGGGCGGTGCGCGGTATTGGCATGGGGGCCGTAAATGCCCTGCCCGCCCTGCGCCGCGGCCTGATGCGCGAGGCCGCCGGCCTAACCGGCGATCTGCCGGCGCTAATGCGCGGCTAGGGCCGATCTAACGCTGCGTCATAAGCGCTGGAATTTGCCTGCACGTTGGTATTTGCTGCGCGCAGCGACAACGCGCAAGCAGCAGGGAGAACGCGATGTATCAGGTAATTGGCAGCACGCAAAGCCGGGCCTTCCGGGTAATGTGGGCGCTAGAAGAGCTGGGCCAAGACTACGAACATATTGCCGCCAAGCCCCACACCCCAGAAGCACTGGCCGTGAACCCATCGGGCAAGATTCCCGCGCTAAAGGTGGGCGATGATGTGCTGACCGATTCCAGCGCCATCCTGACCTATCTGGCCGATAAGCATGGCGCGCTGACCTTTGCTGCCGGCACGATCGAACGCGCGCGCCAAGATGGGCTAACCCATATGGTGCTGGACGAGCTGGATGCAGTGCTGTGGACCGCCGCGCGCCATTCGTTCATTTTGCCCGAAGAACAGCGCGTGCCCGCGGTGAAAGACTCGCTGAAATGGGAATTTGCCCGCAACGCAACGCGCCTGGCCGACTGTATCAAAGGCCCCTTCTTGATGGGCGAGACGATGACAATCGCCGATATCATCGCCGCGCATTGCCTGAATTGGGCCTATAACGCCAAATTCGAAATCACCGATCAGCGGCTTTTGGATTATGCCAAATCCATGCGCGCGCGCGATGCGTTCAAGCGGGCGGTCGCCCGCTAAACCGCGGCCATCAACTGGGGGGCTACTGCGGGGGCTAGGGGCGGTTTTGCCCCTGCCACCAGGCTGCGGCATGCCGCCCGGCCCAAAGGCCCGTTGCAAAACAGGCGGTCAGCAAATAGCCGCCTGTGGGCGCCTCCCAATCCAGCATTTCCCCCGCGGCAAACATGCCGGGGGCGTCTTTCAGCATAAGCCCACCATCCAGCGCATCGCGCCGCAGCCCGCCTGCGGTGGAAATAGCCTCGTCTATTGGGCACAGGCCCGCATGGGCCACAGGCAGGGATTTCAGCAAGTCAGGCCAATGCGCAGGCGCAGGCGCCGGCCCCCCTGCCAGATGTTCCAACACCAAAGCCACCTTGGCCGGGGGCAGGCGCATGGCCCCGCGCAACCACTGCGCCAAACGGGCCTTGCGCAGGTTTTTGGGCAGGCGCGCGCGCAGCGCATCTATGGGCAGGTCTGGCACCAGATCCACCCACAGCGGCGCCCCCGCGCGCAAGGCTGGGCTCAGCGGGTAAAGGCCCCCGCCCTCTAGGCCCCGGGCCGATAAAATAGCCTCGCCACGCGACAGCGTATCGCCCGCCCGCCAGCACACCGATTTGATCGGCGCGCCAAAATGCGCCGCCATATGCCCCGACCAGCGCACCTGCAGCGCCGCATTCGCCGGGGCAAAAGGCGTGACCGGCCCCAGCCATTCAGCCCAGGCGCCATCAGACCCCAGCCGCGCCCAGCTGGCGCCCCCGCAGGCAACAACGGTGACACCGGGGCGCAGCTGCACCGGGCCATCGGGGGTGGCAAAGGCCTGGGCCCCGCCCGCACTGCCCTGCCAGCGCCATTGGCACCGCAGATCAACACCCAAACCCGCCAGTTGCCCCAGCCATGCCCGCAACAGCGGCGATCCTTTCATAGCCACCGGAAATACCCGCCCACTGCTGCCCGTAAACACAGGCTGGCCCAGCGCCATGGCCCAGCGCTGCACGGCATCGGCATCGAAGGCGGAAATCATCGGCGCCAGCCAATCTGCGGCCTGGCCATACTGGGCCAAAAACGCCGGCCGCGGTTCTGCCTTGGTCAGGTTCAGGCCAGATTTACCCGCCATCAAAAATTTGCGCGCGGGGCTGGGCTTGGCCTCGGCCACCAGCACCTGCAGGCCGGCCTGCGCCATGGCCGTGGCGGCCATCAGCCCGGCGGGGCCTGCGCCGATAACCAGCGCGTCGGGGTTAGGGGGGTGGGGCTGCGGGGGCATGGGCGATGGCGGCTTGGGCTATGGGGCTGCGCAGTTCAACCACGCGGTGGGGATAGGGTATCTCGATACCATTGTCCTTGAGCGCGTTCCAGATCGCAAACAGCACTTGGCTGGTGTAGCGGTTTTTGCCGTCATCGATGCCATTCACCCAAAACTCGCATGCGAAATCTACCCCCGATTCGCCAAAACCACGCAGCTCGCAATCGGGTGGGTCGGGCTGCTGCAGCACAAAGGGCAGGGCCGCCACGGCTGCCTCGATCAGGGCGGGCACACGGTTGATATCGGTGTCATAGGCCACAGAAAATGGCGCCTCATAGCGCTTGGCACTGCCCGCATCAGAATAGTTCACCACCCGGGTGACAATGAAATCTTCGTTGGGCACCACCACCCATTTGCCATCGAAGGTTTCCAAAATCGCGGCGCGCGCGGTCATTTTCACGATTGTGCCAGCCTGCCCGCCATCCAGCTCGACGTAATCACCGACGGTTGTTTGCCCCTCGAGCAGCAAAATCACCCCCGAGATGAAATTCGAGGCAATCTTTTGCAGGCCAAAGCCCAGCCCAACACCCACAGCGCCCCCCAGCACCGCAAGCGAGGTCAGCGACACCCCCATAATGTTCATAGCAATCAGGAAGGCGGCGCCAAAAATCGCCACTTCGGCTGCCTTTTCGGCCAGTTGTCGGGTGGCGGGGCGCAGCTGTTCTTGGGTTTGCAGAAACTGGGCAGATTGGCTGTTTGACCAGCGGCCAAGCCAAAACAGCCCCGTTCCCACCACCAAAAACTGTAGCAACCACAGCAGGTTGAATGAAAGATTGCCCAAGGGCACAGTGGTGTTTTCCAACACCGTAGCCAGCGGCAATAGCAGCCCCAGCACATAAAGCGCAGCCATCGGCAACACCACAAAGCGGCCCATCGCGCGGGGCAGCGGGCTGCGCAGAATATCGCGCACCAAGATGCGCGCCGCCACGAAGAGAAACACCCGTTTGCCAAAGGCAATGATGGCGCCGCTGTCAAACATGGTGCGAGTGATGGTTTCGCCCAGCGCCGTCAAGGCATAGGCCAGCAATGGCAAAAGCAGCGGCAAGAACATCAGCGCAAAGCGGCGCAGTTTGGCCAGCGGGCCTGTGTGTCCGGCAGGGGGCGCCAACCATCGGCCAAGGGCCGGGCCCATGCGCCGCACAGCCACGGCCGCCACGGCATAGGCCAGCACCAACAGCGCCAGCTGCGACCAGGCCGCCGGGCTTTGCAGCCAGTCGCGCGCCAGATCAAATGCCTGTAACGCAAAGTCGCGGGCGTCTTGGCCGCCCGGCACCAGTGTCGACAAACCCATATAACCACCTACATTTTTTCACAGGCGCCACGCCAAAGGCCGCGCCCCACTGTGATAGCCAAGGACTGGCCAATGGACCATCCCCTTTGCGCCCTATGCGGGCGCCCCGTGCCCCCGCATGCACGCCAAAGCCGCCATCACCTGATCCCCAAGCTCAAGGGCGGCAAAGGCGGGCCAACAGTGTTGCTGCATCAAATTTGCCACAACGAAATTCATGCCACCCTGACCGAGGCAGAATTGGCCCGCAATTATGCCACGCCCGAGGCGCTGCGCGCGCACCCAAGGCTGGCGCGGTTCGTGGCATGGGTGTCGAAAAAGCCAAACGATTTTCACAGCCGCACCGCCGGGCCACGACGCCTGCGTTAATCGCCGCACATCGCCTTGATCGCGCGGGCGGTATCTGGGTGGGCCGCCAGCGTATCGGCCGCGATATCGCGGGCGGTTTGCAGCAGGTCTTCGGGGGGCACGATACGCTCGATCAGGCCATAGGCCAGCGCCTCGTCTGCACTGATTTTCTGCCCGCCCATCAAGATCAGCTTGGTGCGGGCCGGGCCAATTAGCGCCGCCATGCGCCCCGGGTCAGAGGGCTGGGGCAGATAGCCCAGTTTCATCACCGGATAGAAAAACTTGGCCCCCGGCACCGCGATGCGCATATCGCAGGCCAGCGCCATGCCGTTGGCGCCACCCGCCAACGTGCCGTTCAGCGCCGCCAGCGTCAGGCAGGGCAAGGCCGCAATCGCTGATGATAGGCGCTCCCACAGGGGCGATGTGGCCAGGCCTGCCCGGGCGGCATCCAGATCGGCGCCGGCAGAAAACACCTTGCCCGCGCCGGTCAGCACCAGGGCGCGCGCCGCATGCGCCGCTTCGGCAATGTCGCATAATTGGGTCAGCATCTCGGGGGTTAGGGAATTGGCCTTTTCAGGGCGGTTCAGCGTCACCAGCCACAACCCGTTGTCTTCTTTTTGCAGATCGATCATGCCACCAGCCCCAGCGTTTTACGAATGCCTTGATCGCGCAGCGAAATTTCCTGGCCCAAATAGGCATCTGATGCGGGCTGGCACATCCACAGCAGGCAGCGCGCGGGCCATTCTGGCGGGATATGATCGTGCCATTCCAACTGGCTGATGGGGTTCACCCCGCTGGCCTTTATTTCACGCTGCATTTGGGTGGCCACCGTGCCGGGCGACAGGCCCATGATGCGCAGGCCGTGCTGGGCCACTTCCAAATGCGCATTACGCGTCAGCATTGCGGCACCCGCCTTTGAGGCGCAATAGTGGCTCCAGCCTTCCAGCGGGTTATGGGCCGCACCCGAGCTGATGGTGATGATCGTGCCCTGGCCTGCCGCCAACATCACCGGCAGCGCCGCGCGCATGCCATAAAATACGCCCTTTAAATTGATATCAATCGCACCACCCCAACCGGCCGGATCGGCCTGCGACAGCAGTGAAATAGGCTCGATCACGCCGGCATTGCCAATAAGCACATCCAACCCGCCAAACGTGCTGCAGGCCAGATCGACAGCCGCCTGCACCTGCGCAAAATCGGCCACATCGCAGGCAATCGCGCGCGCTTGTGGGCCGATGTCATCGGCAATGGCTTGCACCGCGTCCAGGCTGCGCGCGGCCAACACCAGGTTGGCACCTTGCTGGGCAAACAGCCGCGCTGTGGCCTCGCCAATGCCGCGGCTGGCGCCAGTGATCAAAACGGTTTTTCCGGCCAGATCTGTCATGGGGTTTCCTTTGTTGGCGTTTTGCCTGTGGTAAACCGCCCATGCGCCCGGGTCCAGCCACTAGCGCCTTGACCATAGCGGTTGCGCACCCGACATTAGGTGCAGCGTGAAAAAAGGGCCCAACATGAAACTGATCGCAAAAATTGCCATTTCGGCCGCCTTTATGGCGATGGCCAGCACACAAGCCGCTATGGCCGATTTGGCCCCGCGCCAGGTGTGGGATAATTGGAAAACCTATTTCACCGGCTTGGGCTATACTATAACCGGGGCCGAGCAAGAGGCCGATCGCGCGCTTTATTTGCAAGACCTGACATTAACAATCGCCCTGCCCGATGGCGCCGGCACCGTTGCCGCCCAACTGGGTGATGTGCAGTTTCAGGGCCAGGCGGATGGCAGCGTATCGGTGGTGTTTCCCGCGGAAATCCCGGTGCGCTTTGCCATGGCCGGCGCCGATGGCGCACAAATGCGCGGCACAATCGTAAACCGGCAAACCCTGTTTTCACTTACCGTCAGCGGCACGCCCGAAAAAATGACCTATAGCTACAGCGCAGCACAGCTGCAGATGGCGCTGGATAGCCTGGCGATCGATGGCAGGGTGATGCAAACCGCCGATACCGGCCTAACCCTGCGCGATGTCACCGGGCGCGGCACCAGCGAGGGGCGCAGCCTAACCCAATCGCAGCAGCAGCTGCAGATTGCCCAGCTTGACTATGCTATTGCGCTATCGGCGCCGCAGGGCCCTGACAATAGCGTCGATATCCGCGGCACGCTGCAAGATGTGTCGCAACAAAGCCTGACCGCCATGCCACAATCGACCGAGCGCACAGATTTTGCCGGCATGCTACAGGCGGGCCTGGCGATTGAAACCCAGCTGCGCTATGGCGCCGGGCAAAGCAGCTGGAGCTTTGTCGAAGACGGCGCACGCGCCACCGCCGAGGGCACATCGGCCATGGGCCAGTTCAGCGGCGCCCTGTCCAACAGGGAATTGGCCTATTCTGGCAGCACAACCCAGCAATATACCGTGCTGACCGGCACCGAGCTGCCACTGCCAATCGAGATGTGGTCAGAAGAAACCGGGTTTGAAATAACCATCCCCACTGCGGTTTCTTTGCGCCCACAGCCCTACTCCTTGGGCATCACACTGCAAGGGGTGCGCGTTTCCGAGGTGTTATGGGCCATGCTGGACCCGCTGAAGAAACTGCCGCGCGACCCTGCCACAGTGTCTGTGCAGCTTGATGGCACAGCGCGTGTTGATCGCAACCCCTGGGATCCCGAGGCCATGCTGGCACAAGACAGCCCGTTTTTGCCCCAAACCCTGGATCTGCGCGCCCTCACCTTAAGCGCCGCAGGTGCCACGCTGAATGCCGAAGGCGGCTTTTCCTTTGATGGCGACGATCTGCAAACCTTCCCCGGCATGCCCCGCCCCGAAGGTATGCTGAATGTGACCATTACCGGGGCGCAAACCCTACTGGAAACCTTGGTGGAAATCGGCCTTGTGCCGCAAGAACAGGCCATGGGCGCGCTGATGATGCTGGGTATTTTCACCGTGCCAGGCACTGCCGAGGGGCAGCTGACATCGCAGCTGGAAATTAACGCCCAAGGCCATGTGCTGGCAAATGGCCAAAGGCTGCGCTAGGGCCTATATCTGGCCCATGGCGCAGCCCCGCCTGTGCCACAGTGTGAAGGAGTATGCATGTCCCACCCCCTAGAGGCCCTGTGCCAGCAATTGCTGGATGCCGCACGCACAGCGGGCGCTGATGCTGCAGATAGCATGGCTGTTGGCGGCACGTCTGTGTCGATCGATATTCGCGAAGGCAGCTTAGAGCAGGCCGAACGCTCGGAAGGGGTAGATCTGGGGTTGCGGGTGTTTGTGGGCCAACGCCAAGCCAATGTTTCGGCCTCGGATATCCGGCCAGAAACCTTGCAGGAAATGGCCCTGCGTGCTGTGGCCATGGCCCGCGAGGCGCCGCACGACCCGCATGCAGGCTTGGCCGATCCATCTCAGCTGGCGCAAAACCCCGATGCCGGCGCCCTGCAACTATGCGATCCCACGCCCGAGCCTAACCCAGAGGCCCTGCAAGACGATGCCCTGCAGGCCGAGGCCGCCGCCCGGGAAATTGCGGGCATATCGCAGGTGCAAGGGGCCAATGCAGGCTATGGGCGCACCGATATCTGGCTGGCGGCCAGCAACGGGTTTTCAGCCGGTTACGCGCGCACCCAACGCAGCATTTCCTGCGTGGCTATTGCCGGCACTGGCACCGGGATGGAGCGTGATTACGATGGCGACGGCCGCAGTTTTCAGGCCGATTTACGCGATGCCGCCGATATTGGCCGCACTGCCGCCGAACGCGCGGTGGCGCGGTTGGGCGCGCGCAAGCCCCCCACTGGCGCCTATCCGGTGCTGTTTGACGAACGCATCTCATCTTCGCTGATCGGGCATTTGGCCGCCGCCATCAATGGGCAGGCCATCGCCCGTGGCGGTTCGTGGTTGCGCAATGCACTGGGCCAGCAGGTGCTGCCCAGCGGCCTGTCGCTGATAGAAGACCCGCATCGCCCGCGCATCAGCGGCTCGCGCCCCTTCGATGCCGAGGGGCTGCCCACCCAGGCCCGCACGATCATCGATAACGGCATTCTTACGGGCTGGACGCTGGATTTGGCCACCGCCCGGCGGTTGGGCATGGCCCCCACAGGCAATGCCGCCCGCGGCACGGGCGGCCCGCCATCCCCCGCGCATTGGAACCTAAGCCTGACCCAAGGCCCACATAGCCGCGCCGATCTGCTGGCTATGATGGGCACGGGGCTGCTGGTGACATCGATGATCGGTGCCACGATCAACCCCAACACAGGCGATTATTCCCGCGGCGCCTCTGGGTTTTGGGTGGAAAACGGGCAAATCGCCTATCCGGTGAACGAATGCACCGTGGCTGGCAATTTGAACGATATGTTGCGCAGCATGGTGCCGGCCAATGACGGGCGGCACTGGCTGTCGCGGGTTGTGCCCTCGGTTTTGGTCGAAGGGATGATGCTTGCCGGTGCATGATGATTTAGACTTGCTGACACAGGCGGCACTGGCGGCAGGCAAGCTGGCGCGCAGCTTTGTTGGGCAACGCTACGAAATCAGCGAAAAGCCTGGCAACCTGGGCCCTGTTACAGCCGCCGATCATGCGGTGAACGAGCTGCTGTGCACAGCGCTGCGCAGCGCCCGGCCAGATTATGGCTGGCTTTCCGAGGAAACCGAAGACGGCACCACACGGCTGGGCGAAAGCCGGGTTTTTGTGATCGACCCGATCGATGGCACCCGCAGTTTCATCGAAGGGGGCAACGCCTGGGCGCATGCCTTGGCCATTGTTGAAAACGGTGTGCCCGTGGCGGGGGTGGTGTATCTGCCCATGAAAAACAAGCTTTACCGCGCGGCTGCCGGGCTGGGGGCGCAGTTGAATGGCCAGCCCATACGCGTGGCAGGGCGCGGGCAATTGCAAGGCGCCACCGTGGTGGCCGCAAAGCCCAATTACGATGCCAGCCATTGGCAAGGTGCTGTGCCCGATGTCACCCGTGTCTACCGCCCCTCTTTGGCCTATCGGCTGTCGCTGGTGGCCGAAGGCCGGTTTGATGCCATGTTGACGCTGCGCCCCAGCTGGGAATGGGATATTGCAGCTGGCGCCGTTATTTTGCAGCAGGCAGGGGCCGCCATTACCGACCGCAATGGCCAAACGCTGCGGTTTAATAACCCACACCCACAGGTAAATGGCGTTGTGGCGGCCAACCCCGCGTTGCATGGCAATCTGATGCGCCAGCTGCGCCCTGTGGCATTAGAACCGGCGCAGGGCCGCTGACATGGCACGCGCAATGGGCCTTTCGTCTTATACTGGCTTGCCGGGCCGGGCGCGGGCCAGCAAATACGCGCCCAGCGCCAACCGCCCAAGGGGCCAGCTGATCTGGGCACATGCCACAGCCGCCCACGATATTGCAGCGCTGCTGCGCCTGTTCGAGCGGCTTTATCAACAGCGCCCCGATGTGCATTTGCTGCTGACCCACCAAGGTGCCCCCTTGCCCACACCATTGCCCCGCGCATTAGCCGCAGCCGAAGTGGTGGTGCCAGAAAAACCCGATGCTGTGCGCAGCTTTTTGGGCCATTGGCGGCCCGATCTGTGCCTGTGGGCCCATGGCAACCTGCGGCCTGTTTTGCTGCAACAGGCCGCCCATTCTGGCATGGCCTTGGTGTTGGTGAACGCCGCTGAAAGCGGGTTCGAGGCCATTCGCGCCCGCTGGCTGCCAGACCCGGCGCGCCAGGTTTTGCACAGCTTCCGTGCGGTTTTTGCCCAAGACGAAAACACCGGGCAACGGCTGTTGCGTTTGGGCCTGCCCCAAAGCGCGCTGCATGTTGTGGGCCCGCTGCAACAGGCCAGCATGGCCCTACCCCACGATCCCGATGCGCGTGAAGAGCTGTCAACCGCCCTGACCGACCGGCAGGTGTGGCTGGCGGCCCATGTCAACCGCGATGGGCTGGCCACAATCACCGAGGCCCATCGCGCCGCAATGCGCTATGCCCACCGCATGCTGTTGATCGTTGTGCCAGATGATGCTGACGACGAGCCAGGCTTTGCCGCCACCCTAGATGACGAGGGCTGGCGCGTGGCGCGTTGGGCACGGGGGGAATTGCCCAATGAGACAACCCAGATCTTGCTGGCAGATGGCACCGACGAGATGGGCCTGTGGTATCGGCTGGCCCCTTTGACATTGATGGCCAGCACGCTGCACAGCCCAGATGCGGCGCAAGATCCTTTTGCCCCTGCGGCGCTTGGCTCGGCGGTGATGTTTGCCAGTGCAACTGGCGCGCATCAGGCCGCTTATGCACAGCTGCAGGCGGCGGGGGCTGCGGTGGCGCTGCCCGATACCACGCGGCTGGCGCCTGTGGTCAGCGAGTTGATCTCACCCGAGCGGGCCGCCAAAATGGCGCTTGCGGCCTGGCAGGTTATTTCGCAAGGGGCGGCGGCCACCGATCAGGTGATCGAGCTGCTGCAAGACCGGCTAGACACTGCCCCACCGCCAAAGGAGGCCTGAATGCGCGCGCCTGAATTCTGGTTCACCCCGCCCCAAAACCCGGCCTGGCAAAGCCGGCTTTTGGCGCCGCTGGGCGCGCTCTATGCCGCAGCCACAGCGCGCCGCCTGGGCCGCGGCCCACAGGCGCGGCTGGGGGTGCCGGTGGTGTGCGTGGGCAACCTGAACGCCGGCGGCACGGGCAAAACCCCCACGGTGATTGCCCTGCTAGAGGTGCTGCGCGGCCTGCACCTAGAGGCGCATGTGGTGTCACGTGGCTATGGCGGGGCGCTGGCCGGGCCGGTCGAGGTGCATCCAACCCACCACAGCGCCGCACAGGTGGGCGACGAGCCGCTGCTGCTGTCGGCCTTTGCGCGCACATGGGTGGCCCATGACAGGCTGGCCGGTGCGCAGGCGGCAATAGCGCAGGGTGCGCAGGTGATCGTGCTGGATGACGGGTTTCAAAACCCGGCGCTGGCCAAAGATTTTTCTATCATTGTTGTGGATGCCGCCAAAGGCTTTGGCAACGGCCGCTGCCTGCCTGCGGGCCCCTTGCGCGAACGCGTGCCCGTGGGGCTGGCACGGGCCGATTTGCTGCTGTCAATCGGTGGTGAGGATGATCAGCGCCGCTTTGCCCAGGCCTGGCACACCACCATCAGCGTGCCGCATATGCAGGCCCATCTGGCGCCGCTGCAAACCGGCATGGATTGGCGCGGCACGCCATTTTTGGCCTTTGCCGGCATTGGCCACCCGGAAAAATTTTTCGCCACATTGCGCGGGCTTGGCGCGCAACTGGTGCGCACCGAGGCGCTGGACGATCACCAAACCCTGACACCTGCCTTGCTAAACCGGCTGGAAAGCGCGGCACGCCAGGCTGGGGCACAGCTGGTGACAACAGAAAAAGACGCAGCCCGCCTGCCCCCCAGTTTTCGCACCAAGGTTATCACCCTGCCCGTGCGCCTGCATATCGATGCCGAAGACCAGCTGAAAACCATGCTGGCAAAGGCGCTGAAACCTGCAGGCTAAACCGCCAATAGCTGGTCCATTTTGCGCGCCAGTTTGGCATCTAGCGCCGACAGCCCGCCCACATCATGGGTGGTCAGCAGCACGGTTACGGTTTTGTAGACATTGCTCCATTCGGGGTGATGATCCCATTTCTCGGCCCAAAGCGCTGCGCGCGTCATAAAGGCAAAGGCCTGCGTAAAATCATCGAATACAAAGGTTTTGCAAATGGCATCGCGCCCGTCGGCCATGGCCCAGCCATTGGCCAAAAGTGGCGCAATCATGGTTTTGCGTCCAGTGTCGCTTAGCAATTCGGTCATTCCTGCTCCTTCATTTCGGTTTTTCGGAACGGGCCATAATCGGTTAGGATATCAACCTCGTCTTCCACGGCTTTACGCTCTTCTTCCAGATATTGCGCGATGGCGCGGGCAAAGCCCGGATCGCCCACCCAATGCAGCGAATGCACCTGCGCGGGCAAATAGCCACGGGCCAGTTTATGTTCGCCCTGCGCCCCCGCCTCGACCCGGGCCAGGCCATGGGCAATCGCATAATCCATCGCTTGATAGTAACAGCATTCGAAATGCAGGCAGGGGTGATCTTCGATACAGCCCCAATACCGGCCAAAAAGCGCCGAGCGGCCGATAAAATTCAACGCACCAGCCACAGGCTGGCCGTTGCGCAGCGCCAAGACCAGCAACAGATCATCGCGCATGTCGCGTTGCAGCAGATCAAAAAAGCTGCGTGTCAGATAGGGCCGCCCCCATTTCCGCGCGCCGGTATCTTGGTAAAACTGCCAAAACGCATCCCAATGGTGGGGCGCAATCTGATCGCCGGTGAGCTGCACGATTTGCCCGCCAAACTGGGCGGCACGCGCGCGTTCTTTGCGGATCATCTTGCGCTTGCGCGCGCTGAGATCGGCCAAGAAAGCCGAAAAATCGGGGTAGCCCTGATTGTGCCAGTGATATTGGGTGCCAATGCGGTGCATCAGCCCCAGATCAGCGGCCTGGCTGGCCTCGTCTGTGGTGCAAAAGGTAATATGCGCAGACGACACCCCATTGTTGGCGCCAATCTGGGCCATGCCCTGAACCAAGGCCTGCCGGGCCATGTTTTCCACCCCGGGGCGCACCAACAACCGCCGCCCGGTGGCGGGCGTAAAGGGCACCGCAACTTGCAATTTCGGGTAATAGCGCCCGCCTGCCCGCTCGTAGGCATGCGCCCAGGAATGATCGAAAATATATTCACCCTGCGAATGGCTTTTTAGATACATGGGCGCGCAGCCGATCAACTGCCCCTCTACACGCGCCAGCAGGTAATGCGGCTGCCAGCCCGTGCCCGCCCCGACCGAGCCGCTTTCCTCTAGTGCGTGCAAAAAGCGGTAGGTTGTAAACGGGTCTTCGGGGCGGGCGCCGTTTTGGGCCTCGGGGCAGGCGCAGCTATCCCATTCGGCGGCGGAAACCGCCGATAGCGCGGTGACTATTTCCAACGTAACGTCTTGGTCGGCCATCGCTTTCGCACCTTAAAAGGGGGGTCGCGCCACAATTTGGTGCGGCCCTTGCTGTGTTCAAGCGGGGATTGCGGCGTGATACCCCTCGAAGGTGATATTTTGCGCAATCTTGCGGGCCTCTGCCTCGGCCTGGGGGCTGCGGATTGTCCAGCACAAGATCGCCGCACCCTGGGCCTGCAATTGCGCCACACGCGGGCTGGCCAAATCAGCCGCCTGATGGCTGATGAAGGATGCACCGCAAGCCTGATAATCGGGGATATCAGCCAGCCGCTTTAGCCGCTGTTTCGACACTGGCGCCCATTCGGCTGGATCAAAGGCACAGGTGGTTAACCCCCGGGGTATATGCGGGGCCATGCCGCCAAACACCCGCACCGCATTAGGGTTGAACGACATCACCGCCACATCGCCACGATAGCCCTTTAGCGCATCGGCGGTGGCTTGCTCTAACCGCCCCACAGCCGGGCCCAAATTGCCGTCTTGGTCTTTTAGTTCCACCAGCAAGGGCACTTTTCCTGCCACAGCGGCCAGCACCTGGGCAAAGGTGGGAATGCAATCGCCCCGGCCATCTGTCAGCGCGATAGTTTGCAATTCGGCGGCAGGGCGCTGGTTGATCATGCCGGTATCGCCCGTCAGGCGATCAAGCATATAATCGTGAAACACCATAGGTTGGCCATCGGCGCTAAGCTGCAGATCTATTTCAATGCCATAGCCTGCCTGCACGGCGGCCTGAATGGCCGATAACGAATTTTCAATGCGCCCCTGTGCACGATCATGCAGCGCGCGATGGGCAATTGGGGCATGCAAAAACGAAGGGGGCAGCATCATGCGATCTCGAAAATTGCCTCGATTTCAACCGCCACACCCAATGGCAAAGACGCCGCCGAAACGGCCGAGCGCGCGTGCCGCCCCGCATCGCCCAAAGCCGCAACCATGAAATCAGAGGCGCCATTGATCACCTTTGGCTGATCGGTGAAATCTGCGGTCGAATTCACGAAACCCACCAGCTTTACCACCCGCTGCAGGCGATCAAGATTGCCGCCACAGGCCGCCTTTAGCTGCGCCAGCAGGCTGATTGCACAGCTGCGTGCAGCGGCGGCACCTGCATCAATGCCCATATCAGCACCCAGCTTGCCGCAAATCAGCTGGCCATCAGCCATCGAGATTTGCCCAGACACATAGACCATATTACCGCTGATCACATAGGGCACATAATTGGCCGCAGGCGCAGGCGCATCGGGAAGGGTGACGCCAAGTTCGGCAAGGCGGGCTTCGATGGCAGACATGACAGATCCTTACATTGCTGCGTTTCGTTGGCCAAACGCTACCCCGGCTAGGGGGATAAGGAAACAGCCAAGCACGACAAAGCGGCGCAGAATGGCGCCACGCAAGGTGGCAAAAATGACAAACCCCCGAAGCCATGGCCCGGGGGTCGCCGAATTTCTGTCCAGTCAGGGGTATGCTTACAGCATGCCCTCGCGCTGTGCCTTTTTCCGCGCCAGTTTGCGTGCACGGCGAATCGCTTCGGCCTTCTCGCGCGCTTTTTTGACAGAGGGTTTTTCGAAATGCTGCTTAAGCTTCATTTCACGGAAAACGCCCTCACGCTGGAGCTTTTTCTTCAGGGCACGGAGCGCCTGATCGACGTTGTTGTCGCGAACAGATACCTGCATGTGGTTTTCACCACCTTTCTAAGTTTGAGTTGCAAGGAATTGCAGGAAGCAGCCCTATAGCAAAGCCCTGCCAGTTTGTCTAGGCTAGGGCACATCGGAATTGGGGGGGTGATATGAGCACACCATCGACCAAAGATATTTTGCTGGATGCAGCACTGATGCATGTGCCCTTTGACGGCTGGTCAGATGCGGCCCTTGCCGCTGCCTTGGAAGATACCGGGTTAGATACCACCGTGGCAAAAGCCGTGTTTCCCCGTGGGGCGGTTGATATGGCCTTGGCCTATCATGCCCGCGGCGATGCGCAAATGCTGGCGGCATTACAAGCGGCCGATCTGGGCGATATGCGCTTTCGCGATCGCGTGGCCTATGCCGTGCGCCTGCGGCTAGAGGCTGTGGAAGACAAAGAGCTGGTGCGCCGCGGCATGACACTCTTTGCCCTGCCCCCCTATGCCGCCGATGGCGCGCGCGCCCTGTGGCAGACCGCCGATCATATTTGGCAGGCATTGGGCGATACATCGCAGGATGTAAACTGGTATACGAAACGCGCCACGCTCAGCGCGGTTTACAGCGCAACGGTGCTATATTGGCTGGGCGACACATCAGAAGACGATGCCGCCACTTGGGCGTTTTTAGACCGGCGCATCGATAATGTGATGCAGATCGAAACGCTAAAGGCCAAGGCGCGCGCCAACCCGGCGGTTTCGCGGCTGTTGCAAGGGCCGCTGGGCCTGTTGGGCCGCATCCGTGCGCCGGGGCAGGCAGGCCATGCCATGCCCGGGCGATGGGGCGGGCAGGGCTAAGGCCAGATATTTAAAACGAAAGGAAACGCGATGAGCCAACTTATGAAGGCGGTTGAAATCACCACACCCGGCGGGCCCGATGTGCTGCAGCTGTGCGAACGCCCCGTGCCTGTTGCAGGGCCGGGGCAGGTGGTTATTCGCCTTGCTTGGGCCGGGGTCAACCGCCCCGATGCATTGCAGCGCGCGGGCAATTACGCCCCACCGCCCACCGCCAGCGATTTACCCGGCCTCGAGGGCGCGGGCGAGATTGTGGCCGTTGGTGAAGGTGTTGACAGCTGGAAAGCAGGCGACATGGTTTGCGCGCTGTTGCCAGGCGGTGGATATGCCGAATATGTCGCCACCCCCGCCGCCCATTGCCTGCCTATCCCCGCCGGCATGGGCCTGCGCGAGGCGGCCTGCCTGCCCGAAACATATTTTACCGTGTGGACCAATGTCTTCATGCGCGGCGGGCTTAGCGCGGGCGAGCGGTTTTTGGTGCATGGCGGCTCGTCTGGGATTGGCACAACCGCTATTCAGTTGGCCCATGCCTTTGGGGCGCGCGTCTTTACCACCGTGGGTAGCCCAGAAAAGGCCGCTGCCTGCGCAAAGCTGGGTGCCGAGCGCACCGTCATCTATACCGAGGAAGATTTCGTAGATGTGCTGCGCGATGAAGGCGGCGCCGATCTGATCTTGGATATGGTGGGCGGCCTTTATCTGCCGCGCAACCTGCGGGCCTTGGCCGATGACGGGCGGCTGGTGCAAATTGCCTTTTTGCAAGGGCCAAAAATCGAGGTGAATTTCGCCCAAGTCATGGCGCGCCGGCTAACGATCACCGGCTCTACCCTGCGGCCGCAATCCGATTTGGCCAAAGCCCGCATCGCCGAGGGGCTGCGCACCCATGTATGGCCCTTGCTGGACAGTGGCCGCATTGGCCCTGTTATGGACAGCGAATTTCCTTTGGCCGAGGCCAGCGCCGCGCATGCGCGCATGGAAAGCTCGGGCCATATTGGCAAAATCGTCTTGAAGGTGGCGTAACCAATTCAGCAGGGCAGCTTGACGCCGCCCTGCTTTGTTGCATCTCATCGCGCAGAGCGAAGGGAGATGCAGACATGACCAAAACAGTAATCATCGAACAATTTGGCGATGCCGATTGCATGCAGCTGGTCGATACCGACATTGGCCAGCCGGGCGCAGGCCAAGTACGGGTTGCCCATAAAGCCTGCGGTTTGAACTATATCGATGTTTATCAGCGCACCGGGCTTTACCCGCTGCAATTGCCACATGCCCTGGGGATGGAGGCCGCAGGCGTGATCGAAGCGGTGGGCGAGGGTGTGACCCATGTGAAACCCGGCGATCGCGTGGCCTATGCAGCCCAACCCCCCGGCGCCTATTGCGAGGCACGGGTGATGCCCGCAGCCCAAGTGTGCCCCTTGCCCGATGGGATTAGTTTTGAACAGGGCGCTGCAATGATGCTGCAGGGCCTGACCGTGGAATATCTGTTCCACCGCACAACCCCCCTGAAACGGGGCGATACGGTGCTGTTTCACGCCGCAGCAGGTGGTGTTGGCCTGATTGCCTGCCAATGGGCCAGATCCGAGGGAATCACCCTGCTGGGCACTGCTGGCAGCGATGAGAAATGTGCGCTGGCCAAGGAATATGGCGCCACAGAATGCATCAACTACCGCGATGCCAATTGGCCACAGCGCATCAAAGAGCTGACCGGCGGCAAGGGTGTTGATGTGGTGATGGATGCCGTGGGCGCCAGCACGTTTGAGGGCTCGCTTGATTGCTTGAAACCGCTGGGAATGATGATTTCTTTTGGCAATGCATCTGGGCCGGTGCCACCCCTAAATATCGGTATTCTGGGGCAAAAAGGCTCGCTTAAAATTACCCGGCCTACCCTATTTACTCATATTGCCGATCATGATGCATGCCAAACAATGGCAAGGCATTTGTTCGACAAGGTTCTTTCTGGCGATGTGGAAATACGCATTGATCAGCGTTTTAAACTATCGGAAATAGCCGATGCACACCGCGCATTGGAAGCGCGGCAAACAACGGGATCAACAATTATTGAAATCTAGGCAGTTGATCACTGAATAGATTTACAATTCCCCGGTTAACTGCCATTATTGCGAAATTGGGGTTGGCGTTTTGCTGTGCCAACCCCAATATGTTTCGGCAGTGGCGCCGAAGCAAATGATGGGCGCAGTTATGAAAGTGGAATCTGGTAATATGTCTCATTTTGATTTAGAAACAATGTCGCTGGACGAATTGAAAGCTTTGCAAAAGCAAGTTGCAAAAGCGATCGAGGGCTACAAAGACCGCGAGCGGCTAAAAGCCTTGGCCGAGCTCGAGGCGAAAGCCCAAGAGATGGGGTTCTCGTTAAGCGATCTGTTGGGCACCAAAAAAACCCGCAAGGGCGCTGGTATTCCCAAATACCGTCACCCCGATGATGCCGCAGTGACATGGACAGGCAAAGGCCGCCGCCCCGCATGGGTGAACGAGGCGCTGGCTGCCGGTAAAACCATGGAAGACCTGGCGATTTAATATTTAATACCAACAAAGGGCGCTGCGCTGCATTGACAGCCAGCGCCCTTTTTTTATCTAACGCACCGGATCTAGCAGCGCATTTTTCAGCTTGCAATCCGATACAACATCGCGCCCGCAGGGCACGGGCTGCAATGTTTTCGACAAACAAATGCGTGCCTCTTGAATACGGCCCTGACGGCAGGTGATTGTTACCATATCCGGCTGCAATTGCGGATTAGATTTTATAAACGCCTGCTCTATCAACTTTGCAGGTAAACTGACCGGCTTTTCCAACTGCCTTAAAATAGCAGGCCGGTTTATCAAATTGAAAGCACGCCGGGATGTTGCAAAGTAATCGTTAGGCGCCAAACCACTGCAGCTGCCGTGCTTTTTCCACTGATGCCATGCCAACCCGCTGCTGCCCATTATATCGGCCATTGCATTTGTTTCGCCGCGCCTAGGCGGGGCAAATGGCGATTGGCAATATTCTGGCCAGCCTTGGTGGTATTGCGGCCATAAGCCATGCAATAGCCAGCCATAGCCTGTGTTTTGGCTGCATTGGGCCGCGCCACGCGCATCGCCCTCGATCGCGCACCAGCTGGGCTGCCAGCTAAGCGCGAGAACATAGTAATCAAACTGCCCGGCCTGCCCCGCCTGGGCACGGCCCAGGGCCAAGGCCTGTATCAAACACAACACCAATACCAGAACGCGCATTCACTCTTTCCTTATGCCTTTGGGCACATTATACAGGCGCCAAGTTCCCCAACAATGGTAACCCGCTTCGCCCGCCGAAGCAGCCAGTTCTGGCAACGGGGAAGTTTTGAGCTATGGAGCACAGACATGAACAAACCGATCATGGCAAAAGCAACCGCCGTCTGGCTGGTGGACAACACCACGCTGACCTTCAAGCAGATTGCCGATTTCACCGGCATGCACGAGCTGGAAATTCAGGGCATTGCCGATGGTGACGTGGCCACAGGCGTAAAGGGCTTTGACCCGGTGGCAAATAACCAGCTGGAACAGGCCGAGATCGACAAGGGCGAAAACGACCCACTGTATAAGCTGCGGCTGAAATTCAACGCCGCCGCCGTGGGCGAGGAAAAACGCCGCGGCCCGCGCTATACCCCCCTGTCGAAACGCCAAGACCGCCCCAACGCCATTTTGTGGCTGGTGAAGTTTCACCCAGAACTCAGCGATGGGCAAATCGCCAAGCTGGTCGGCACCACAAAACCCACCATCCAATCGATCCGCGAGCGCACGCATTGGAACATCGCCAACATGCAACCGATCGATCCGGTGGCGCTGGGCCTGTGCAAACAATCCGAGCTGGACACAGCCGTGCAAAAAGCCGCTGAAAAACGCGCCAAGGAAGGCGGCAGCATGGATGACGACGCGCGCCGCAAACTGCTGTCGACCGAACAGTCGCTGGGCATGGATGACGCACCGCGCATTCCCACCGCGATTGAGGGGCTGGAAACATTTACGCTGCGTGACACAACAGACGAAGAAGAAACGCCAGACACGGGCGATATTCTTGACGCCGAAAGCTTTTTCAACCTGCCCGCAGGCAGCGCAGATGAGGACGACGACGAGGACGACACCGGCCGCTAAGGCCCCTGTCGCCCCGTTTGGGGCACGTATCGCCAAAGGCCCGGTGCACCGCATCGGGCCTTTTTTTGCCTAGACGCCGCGCCGCTTTCGCCGCTTAATCGGTGGCACGGCAAATGTGGGGGCGCTATGCATATCGCGGTGATCGGGGCGGGGCTTATCGGGGCGGCGGCAGCGCGTCATCTGGCCAAGGCGGGGCACAAGACCACGCTGATTGGCCCAAATGAACCGGCCAGTTTTCCCAAACATACGGGCGTTTTTGGCAGCCATTACGACGAGGGGCGCATCACCCGCTCGCTGGATCCGAACCCGTTTTGGTCGCGGGTGGGGCGTAACGCGATCGCCCGCTATGGCGAGATTGCCCACCAGGGCGCCACCGCGTTTTACACCGAGGCGGGCTGTGCCATTGCTGGCCCCAAAAACAGCCCCATCATGGCGCAAATGGCCCAAACCGTGCAGGCCGAAAAAATTGCCTGCACCAGCTATAATGATGGCGAAATCACCACCGCGCTGCCAATGCTGTCGTTTCCCAGCGGCACATCGCTTACGATCGAGCGGCAAAACGCCGGGCATATCAGCCCAAGGCGGCTGGTGGCCGCGCAAATCGCTGCCGCCAAACAGTTTGGCGCAACCCATCTGCCGCAGATCGCAACCGACATCACCGAAACCGCACAGGGCGTGCGCATTGCCCATGGCGGCGGCCATGTGCAGGCCGATCGCGTGCTGGTGGCGGCGGGGGCCTATAGCGCTGCTTTGCTGGGCCTGTCCACGCCCATCGATGTGATGCAGCGCACTGTGGTCTTGATGCAGCTGGACGCGGCCGAGGCCGATAGGCTGGCCGGCCTGCCCAGCCTGATCTGGTTCGACGATCAGGGCATCGATTGCTACATGCTGCCGCCCATCCGCTATCCCGACGGCAATATTTACCTCAAAACCGGGGGCGATAGGGTGGATGTGCCGCTGCGCGGCGCACAGGCCATAAATGCCTGGTTTCAAGGCGGCGGCGATACCGCCGTGGCGCAGATGCTGTTGCAGGCCACGCAGGCCGTTCTGCCCGGCCTGCGGGTGGAAAGCCATCGTGCCGTGCCCTGTGTCACCAGCTATACCCAGGCCGATTATCCGATGATTGGCCAGCTTAGCCCCCGTATCAGCGTGGCAACCGCAGGCTGTGGCCGTGCCGCCAAAAGCAGCGATGAATTGGGGCGACTGGGCGCCATCACGGTATTGGGCCAGCCCCTGCCCGATTGGGCCCAGGTCTGCGTGGCGCCATAGGTGATGTGATTGGTGCGAATTTGCTTGAAACACCAATGAAACCAGCTGTTCTGACGCAAATTTGCAACATTTTTGCCCTGCGCCCAAAAATTTCTTGCGCGAGTCAGTGATCAGCCCTAGATGCCCGCCCATAGACGCCAACGCACGCGCCTCTGGCCGGTTGCACAGCCATCCGTGTTTACGTAGCGACGGTAACGTCTCCCGTTTGAACTGGTCGGGTGAAAGCCCGGGTCTGATTGGAGATGACCATGAATGCCTACGTGAATCCGCTTGCGGGCGGCGAAGCTATTGTTGCGCCAACCCGTATCGAAGACTACATCTGGAACCGCAGTTTTGACCGCCCAACGCTGGTGATTGACCGGCAGGTTGTTGCGCAGCAATACCGCGCGTTGAAAGCGGGTTTGGGCCGCGCAGATATTCATTATGCGGTCAAGGCCAACCCGGCCTATGGCGTGATCGAAACGTTGATCGCCGAAGGCAGCCATTTCGATGCCGCCTCGCGTGGCGAGATCGAACTGTGCCTCAGCATGGGCGCCGAGGCGCACACGATTTCCTTTGGTAATACCATCAAACGCCCGGCAGATATTGCCTGGGCCTTTGGGGCTGGCATCACGCTTTTTGCAGCCGATAGCGAAGCCGAGCTGGAAAAAATTGCCGCCAACGCGCCCGGTGCCGAGGTGTATATTCGCCTGCTGGTGGGCGCCACCGGCGCCGATTGGCCGCTAAGCCGCAAATTTGGCTGCGCCCCCGAAAAGGCGCTGGCGCTGCTGGATATGGCGCAATCGCTGGGCCTGCAGCCCGTGGGCCTGTCGTTCCACGTGGGCAGCCAAACCCGCCGGGCCGAGATGTGGCGCGACACGCTAGACCAAGTGGCCGCTGTTTGGGCACAGGCCCAGGGCGCGGGCCATGCGCTGAGCCTGATCAACATCGGCGGTGGTTTCCCCGCCTTTTATGGCGAGGCCATTGAGGGGCCGACAGACTATGCAGCGCAGGTCATGGCCATGGTCGAGCCGCGCTTTCCCGGCGCCAGCCGCATCATGGCCGAACCAGGCCGCGGCATGGTGGCCGAGGCCGGCATGATTGCCGCCGAGGTACTGCTGGTGTCGAGAAAATCTGACGACGAGCTATGCCGCTGGGTGTATTTGGACATTGGCCGTTTTTCAGGCCTGGCCGAAACCGAAGGCGAGGCCATTCGCTACCAATTCATCACCGGGCGCGACCACGAAGATACCGGCCCCTGCATCATGGCAGGCCCGTCATGCGACAGCGCAGACGTGCTGTACGAAAATCGCCCCGTGCAACTGCCCCTGGGGCTGGCCCCGGGCGAGCGCATCATCATCCGCTGCTGCGGCGCCTATACATCGAGCTATTCATCGGTGGGCTTCAACGGCTTTCCACCGCTGGATGTTGTGGTGATTTAAACGGCTTTGGGGGCTGCGGCAGCGGCCCCTTTTACACCGGCTTGTTACACCGGCTTGCGTGCCATAAAGGCGGCGGTGATGGTGCCATCATCGAGATAATCCAGCTCGCCGCCGATGGGCACACCCTGGGCCAGCGAACTGATCGCCACCCGCCCTTCAAGCTGATCGGCGATGTAATGGGCGGTGGTTTGGCCATCGACCGTGGCGTTGAGCGCCAAAATCACCTCGGTTACGCCCTCGGTTGCCACGCGATCAACAAGACGGGGAATGCGCAGCTGTTCGGGCCCGACCTGATCGAGCACGGAAAGCGTGCCCCCCAACACATGATAACGGCCCTTGAACGCACCGCCACGTTCCATCGCCCAAAGATCGGCCACGTCTTCGACCACGCAGATCTGGCCATTGGCGCGGCCTTCGCTTGCGCAGATGTCGCAAATATCGGCGGTGCCAATATTGCCGCAATTCAGGCATTCGCGCGCTGTGGCCGCCACCTGTTGCAGCAAATCGGCCAAAGGCTGCATGACAAGCGCGCGCTTGCGGATCATCTGCAACACCGCGCGGCGCGCCGAACGCGGGCCAAGACCGGGCAATTTGGCCATTAATTCGATCAAGGCATCGATCTGGCGGTTGGAATGCATGGTGAAACCTATGGCTGGGGCCGTGCCGGGGGCCAGCCCCCGGACCCCCGGAGTATTTGCAGCAAGATGAAGATCAGAAAGGCAGCTTCATGTCTTTGGGAAGGCCGAGGCCCTCGGTCAGTTTGGCCATTTCTTCCTGAGAGCGTTCAGCCGCTTTGGCCTGCGCATCCTTGATAGCGGCGAGAATAAGATCTTCGACCACTTCTTTTTCATCAGGGTTGAAAATAGACGGGTCGATATCGAGCGCTTTCAATTCGCCCTTGGCGCTGCAGGTGGCTGTGACCAAACCTGCGCCAGAGCGCCCCTCGACCAAGACGTGGTTCAAATCGTCTTGAAGCTGGGCCATTTTGCCCTGCATTTCCTGTGCGGCTTTCATCATTTTGGCCATATCGCCAAGGCCGCCCAATCCTTTTAGCATTTATATCTCCTGTGTCGCTGCGCGGTTAATCTTCTTCGAAAGGATCCCATTCGTCTTCGACCTCGGCCAGCGCCTCGGAGAGGGCTTGGGCCTGGGTATCTTGCAAGGTGCGAATGGCGGTGATGCGCGCGGCAGGGAATGCGGCCACAACGGCCTGCACCATGGGGTGGGCCAGGGCCTGGTTGCGCAGGGCCTGATCTGCTGCATCGCGTTTTTCTGCTATGGTTTCGCCACCGCCCTGGTTGACCACGCTGACCGCCCAGCGGTTGCCTGTCCAGCGCTGCAGGGCCGCCCCCAATCGCTGGGCCAGATCGGTGGCCGCGCGTTCGGTGGGCACAAATTCGATACGGCCAGGGCTGTAGCGCGCCAGGCGCAGGTCGTTTTCGACCTCGACCAGCAGCTTTACATCGCGGTTGCTGCGGATGAGTTCCAGCACATGTTCGAAACTGGGAAAGCGATCAAGGGCGGGCGATGGCTGGGCGGCATAGGCCAGGCTGGCACCGGCGCCTGTGGTTTGCGCCTGCGGCGCCCCACCGCTGGCGGGGCCTGCGGGGGCGCTATGGGTGGCGATCGCCTGGGCGCCTGCGCCCGAGGGTGCGCCCGGCCCTGTGGGGGTGGAACGCGGCAAGCCGGGGTTTGGCCCCGCCTCTTGGGCGCGGCGCAGCAGCTCTTCCGGGCTGGGCAGATCGGCCACATGGGTGAGGCGAATAACGGCCATTTCGGCCGCCATCATGGCATTGGGGGCAGCGGCCACCTCTTCCAGCGCCTTCAGCAGCATCTGCCACATCCGCGTGAGCACCCGCATGGGCAGGGCCGAGGCCATGTGCTGACCGCGCTGCCGCTCGTCTGGGCTGACAGTTGGATCGTCGGCGGCCTGTGGGGTGATTTTGACGATGGAGACCCAATGCGTGATTTCGGCCAGATCGCGCAGAACGGCCAGCGGATCGGCGCCATCGGCATATTGTGCGCCCAGTTCCGACAGGGCGGCGGCCACATCGCCGCGCAAGATCATATCGAACAGATCCAGCACGCGGCCGCGATCGGCCAGGCCCAGCATGGCACGCACCTGATCGGCGGTGGTTTCGCCCGCCCCATGGCTGATGGCCTGATCGAGCAGCGAGGTGGCATCGCGGGCCGATCCTTCGGCGGCGCGGGTGATCAGCGCCAGCGCATCATCCGAGATGCTGGCACCCTCGGCGGTGGCGATTTTGCGCAGCAGCGCCACCATCACCTCGGGTTCGATGCGGCGCAGATCGAAGCGTTGGCAGCGGCTAAGCACCGTCACCGGCACTTTGCGAATTTCGGTGGTGGCGAAGATAAATTTGACGTGGGCGGGCGGCTCTTCCAGCGTTTTCAGCAGCGCGTTAAACGCGCTGGTAGACAGCATATGCACCTCGTCGATGATATATATCTTGTAGCGGGCCGATGCCGCGCGATAGTGCACGCTATCGATAATTTCGCGAATGTCACCCACGCCCGTGCGCGAGGCGGCATCCATTTCCATCACATCCACATGCCGCCCTTCCATGATGGCGACACAATGTTCGCACTGGCCGCAAGGATCGGTTGTGGGGGTGCCGGTTCCATCGGGGCCGATGCAATTCATGCCCTTGGCGATGATACGCGCGGTGGTGGTTTTGCCAGTGCCGCGAATACCCGTCATGATAAAGGCCTGCGCGATACGATCGGCCTGAAAGGCATTGCGCAGGGTGCGCACCATTGCCTCTTGTCCGACCAGATCGGCAAAGGTTTCGGGGCGGTATTTCCGCGCCAGAACCTGATAGCCTGTTTTGGCAGTTTCGCTCATTGGGGCCTCGGTTTCGGGTGCCGGTTGGGCAGGTGCACATACACTATGCGCTTGGGCGCCAAGCGTCCAGCCGTGGTGTGCTGGCAGATGGGGCAAAGGCGCGAAAGAGATGTTGCACGCCCGCCAGATTGCCCGGCACACTGCGCCCATAACAGGAGGGCCGCGCGTGGCAGGCATTGTCATTCATGCATTACCCGTAGGCGGGGGCATTTTGGCCCTGTGCCCCATGCCCGGGCGCGATGGCGCCTATGCCGATGATATAGAACATATCCGCGAATGGCGCCCTGCCTTGGTGATAACGCTGGTAACTGCGGCGGAAATGGCGGCGCAAAATGCCAGCCAATTGGGCCAAGACATGCAAAGCCGCGGTGCGCGTTGGGTGCATATGCCCATCGCTGATTACGGCGTTCCAGACAAGGCGCAGCAGGCCAAGTGGCCCACGCTATCAACCGCTGCGCTGACAGCGTTGCGCGGGGGCGGGCGGGTGTTGGTGCATTGCATGGGCGGGTGTGGGCGATCGGGCATGGTGGCGCTGCGGCTGATGGTGGATGCGGGCGAACCTGCCAGCGCCGCCTTGGCCAGGCTGCGCCATATCCGCCCCTGCGCAATTGAAACAGAGGCACAAATGACCTGGGCGCGCGGCGGGCCCAGGCCAGAATTTGTGCACAGACCGCTGGAATAGGCGCCTGCCCCCTTGCGGTGCGGGGGGTTATATGGCCTGTTTGGTGGCAGTTTTACCAGTGTTTGGGGGTATGGCGTGGATGGGCCGGCGCTGAAAATCATCAATTTGGGTTTGCCAAAATCAGGCACCACAACGCTGGGCGAGGCGCTGAAACAGGCGGGCCTGCGGGTGGCTGACTGGCGCATCAGGCCCGGGCAAACCGAAAACCGCGCCATTGTGCGCAGTTTCGTTGGGCGGTTGATGTATGACGGGTATTTCAGCCAAGGCGATCCGCTGGCCCTGATGCCCGAATTCGACGCCTTTAGCGAAATTGACATTGTGCGCAACGGGCTAAACCTGTGGCCACAAACCGATTGGGGGATTTTGTCGGCCATTCGCCAGCATCACCCCGGCGCCCGCTTTGTGCTGACATATCGCGATGCAGCAGCGCTATCTGACAGCATGGCGCGCTGGTCAAACCTGGGCAACCGGCGCCTGCCGCAAAATACCATTCCCGGCTTGCCCTTGGGCTATGGCCAGACCGATGGCGAACGCATCCGCTGGATCGAGGGGCATTACGCCTTTTGCAGGCAGGTCTTTGCCGGTGCGCCAGATTTTCTGGAATACAACATCGCCGACCCCACGGCACAAAGCCAGCTAGAGGCGTTTTTGGGCCTGAAATTGCCCTGGTGGGGGCGGGCCAATGAAAACACCCGCAAACCCCAGGGCGATTAAGGCTGTTGGGGCAGATCGTGCACCTGTTGCAAAAGCGCCTGCAAAGCATCGGCGCTGGTATAGGCAAAATCGCCTTGTAGGGCGCGCTGCACGAATTTGCTATGGTCTTGGCGCAGATCGACGCCCGCTGTTTTCAAAAAATGGGCAATTTTACGGGGTGCGCGGGCGGCGGTATCGGATGTATCGGTGAAAGACTGGATATAGGCAAAAAGCCGTGGATCTGACAGCGAAGGAAACCTGCGCCCTGATTTGATATGCGAAAAGCCAAAAACATTGCGCCGCGATGGGCCGCTGGCGTAAAACGCATATCCTGCCCCGGTATGGGGGCGAAACATTGGCAACAATTCGGGTTTGCCATCGCGTAGCCACAGCATCAGGCCTTTGGGCATGGTCAGCAACATATCGCTGGCCAAATGCGGCGCCCAGCTGCGTAAGGTGGCGATAAAATTTTGCGATATGGCATCATCATCATCGCAGCGAAACTGCAACAAACCCTGCCCCGCGACAGCCGGATTTAGCGTATAGCGGCCCACTTCGGGGCCGATGCTTTCGCCTTCTGCAAAAATCAGCTCGATCTGGGGCAGGCTGGCGCAAAGCTGGGCCAGGCGCGTGCGATAGCCCTCGGGCATAACGGCCGAGCTTAAGACCACAAGCTTGAAATCAGGGTCTGTTTGCGCCCGAAACCCCGGCAGCACCATATGTTCGAACAGCTGAAACCGTGTTTCCATGCGCCGGGGGCTGTAAAGCCGCTCGAATGCGGCTTGCCGGTCGGAATAATCCAGCTTTGTATCGCTGGGGCCGAAAAACGAAAACCTTAAAAACCCCAATATTTGCGGGTGCATAATGGGCCAACCTTTTACCAAACTGGGCGCCAGAATAGCCCCGCTGCGCCAAAGCGAAAGGGGCATTGCCGGGCGGTGCGTGCATTCTATGGCGGGCGTGGCCTGTGTGCTGCACATTTGGCGCCGGTAAATTTTACCACAAACCGCTTTGCAAGCCCGCAAAAAGCCCCATTTATAGCAGCATGCCGGCCAAAGGAGACGCCATGCCAACCTATGCCAAAACCCCAGATGCCATTGCCGCCCTATCGCCCGAAGAATATTGGGTAACGCAGGAAAGCGGCACAGAACGCCCCGGCACGGGCAAATATTTGTATAACAAAGAGCCGGGCATTTACGTCGATATCGTTTCGGGCGAACCGCTGTTTGCCTCGTCGGCCAAATACGAATCTGGCTGCGGCTGGCCCAGCTTTGTGAAGCCGATCGAGCCGGAAAACGTGGTCGAGCTGCAAGATACCAGCCACGGCATGCTGCGCGTCGAGGTGCGCTCGCGCCATGGTGACAGCCATTTGGGCCATGTGTTTCCCGATGGCCCACGCGACCGGGGCGGCCTGCGCTATTGTATCAATTCCGCATCGCTGCGGTTTGTTCACCGCGACGACATGCAAGACGAGGGCTATGGCGCCTATTTACCCCAAGTGGAGGAAATCGAATGACAGAAGAACGCGCCGTTCTGGCGGGGGGCTGTTTTTGGGGCATGCAAGAGCTGATCCGCAAACTGCCGGGGGTGTTGCGCACGCGCGTGGGCTATACCGGCGGTGATGTGCCCAATGCCACCTATCGCAACCATGGCACCCATGCCGAAGGGATCGAGATTTTCTTTGACCCCGCGCGCATCAGCTATCGCCAGATCTTGGAATTTTTCTTTCAAATCCACGACCCAAGCACGCCAAACCGGCAGGGCAATGACATTGGGCTAAGCTACCGTAGCGCCATTTATTATGCCAGCGAGGCGCAAAAACAGGTGGCGCTGGATACGATTGCCGATGTCGATGCCAGCGGGCTATGGCCGGGCAAAGTGGTAACCGAGGTGGAACCAGTGGGTGATTTTTGGCAGGCAGAACCTGAACACCAAGACTATCTGCAACGCCTGCCCAATGGCTATACCTGCCATTTCCCCCGCCCCGATTGGGTGCTGCCCAAACGCAGCGCAGCGGAATAACCAGCCACAAAAAAGGGGCGCACCAGCGACTGCCGGCGCGCCCCTTTTTATTGATCAACTCAGTTGTTAACAGCCGATACCGTGGTGGTGATGATCGAAGGCGTCAACTGCTGGATAAAGCGGTTCCATTTGGTGATGGGCTGTTCGGCCACGAAAATCACGTCATTGGGGCGCAGCTGCATGCGGGTGGCCAGCACAAAATTGGCCGCCTCGCGTGCATTCAGGTGAAAGGCGGTAACAGCGCCCATCTCGGCCGGGTTATCCGAGCCGCGCAGCACGTAAATCTGGGCGGGGTTGGCCTTTTCGCTGGCAAAGCCGCCCTGTTCGTAAAGCGCGTCGGCCAAACTGGCGGTGCGCCCCATGGGCAGGGCAAAGCGGCTGGGGGTTTTCACCTCGCCGGTCAGATAGACATAATCGCGATCGACCGCATCAAACTGGGCCTGGGCCTGAAAATTGCTGCGCGCCTCGGCCATGGCGCTTTGCAATTCAGCGCGGGCCTGGCTGCGCGATGACTGGCGGAACTGGATCAGCGACAGCTGCTCGCTGAAATACGATTGCGCGCGTGTCAGATCAAATTCTGTATCGACATAGACCGCATCACCACCCAACAGCCGGGTTTTTTGCAGCGACGGCGTTTCCAGGTAGTTGCGCAGCGGGATCTGATACAGCGTGCCATCGCGGTAAATGCGGATCGAGGCATAATCAACATCGGGGGTCGTGACACCCCCCACTGAGGTCAGCGCCTGATCCAGCGTCACCGGCAACAGGCCCACGGGCAGCACCGTTGGGCTGCCAACCGCCCCGCCGATCGAGACACGTTTGGAATTGAACTCGGCGATTTCCAGGCTGAATGTCGGGTCAATCTGGCTTTCCAGCAGGCGTTGGAACAGGGCCGCCTCGGCCTCTTCCAAGGTCATGCCGGCCACTTGCACCCGGCCCACATCGGGGATTGCGATGGCGCCATCATCTTGCACCGTATAGCCCTGGCGCCGGCTTTGTGCCGCCAGCAGGCCGCTTAGCTCTTCTACGGTGCTCGATGCACCGCGCGTGGCCAAAAGCAGCACATCGCCTACCCCGATTTCATAGGGCGTATTGGCCACCGCGGGCGGCACGCGCATGGGCAGGCTGGCCGGTTTGCTTTGCGGGTCAAACACGGCATCGGGCGCGGCGCCAATACCGCGGCCAGCGGCCGTATCAGCAGAGGTTTGGAAGAACACGGCAGGCAGTGTTTTGGGCGTATAGGTCGACCGGTTGGCGGCCAGAACGGTTTCTGCATTCAGCGGCACAACGCGCACTTTGCCGCCCGCCTCGGACACGCGCGAGGGCACATAGGCTGTGCCACACCCAACCAATGCACCAAGGGCCATTGCGGCAATCAGGCTTTTCATCATCTTCATTCCCAAACTCGCTTCCCTGTCTTCATGGCGGGCGGCCCAAAACGCGGCTCACATGCCAAAGGTGTTTGGCTGAACGCGCTCATTCGTCCAGCTGCTCTGTGATAAGATATTGCCGCTCGGGGCCAACCCATTGGCGCGAGCGTATGACACGCCCACCGGCATCGAACTGGTATTCATTTTCAAAGCGGGTATCCTGCCCCTGGCAGATTTCCCGCGCGGGGTTTGTGGCGGTGATATCGCAAATGAAACTGCGAATTTGCAGCGCGTCTTCCCCATCAAGATAGCGATGCACACGCACGGCGCGCCCGCCTTGGCGCAGGGCACGCTGCACATCACCCACATCGGCGGTGATCAGATCAAACCCCAGGCCGCGCGTGCCCACCAAAACCCCACGCTGATACGCAAAGGTGACGTTATCCAATGTGCTATAGGTAGTGACATCACCGTTGCGGCCTGTGGCATAAACCAGCGCCGCCTGCCCGGTTTCGGGCATTTCGGTCACGGCCAATGTGGCACCGCCCAATTGTTGGCGCACCTGTGGTGTTACGGCTGCGCGTATTTGCGCGGCAGTGGGCCGGGGCTGGGCCGGTTTGAAAAGCCCGGCAAAGCCTTGCTGGAGGCTGGCCAAACCGGGGCTGGCGGTTGTGGGGTCATTGCCACAAGCGGCCAATGTGGCCAGCAGCACGCAGGCGGCAAGTTTCGGGATATGCCGTGCCAGTGTCATCGCCAGAACCGCCCCCATTGTTTGCGCATCTCGGGTTGGTGATAGCTGCGCACCTTTTCATAAAGCCGCCCATCCACCTTTACCCGCGCGCCGCCATCGCGCAGGATCGGCTGCAAAAGCGCCTCGGTTTTGCGCCCAACGGGGCGGCCAAACACATGATCCAGCGGGATTGTGACCATAATGCCTTTGTCAAACGAGCCTTCACCAAATTCGCTGGCGCTGACATCGGTCAACGTGGCATAGGCCCCTACGCGCCAGCCATTGGCAAACTCGCGGTCGAGCCGCAAGGTGCCGCCCCAATCGCCGGCCAGATAGCGGCCCAGATCCAGCTGGGTATGATAGCCACGGCCCCAATCATAATAGGCCGACAAGTGGCCGGTGGTTACCTGATAGGCACGCAGGCCCAGATCTTGGTCGAAATCGCGTTGGCGCAGGCGGTTCACCTCGGCGCCCAGGGCAAAACGGCTGTTGACGGGCTTCCACAAAACCTCGGTCGAAAGGCCGGCATACATGCTTTCCAGATAGCCCACAGTGACCCGGCCATAAAGCGCCTCGCCGGGGCGGAAATAATAGCCCAGCGTCAGGTCAGACAGGGCTGTATCGGCCTTGTTATATATATTGGCATCCGAGCGCACGCGCGGCAGGGCCGACGGATCGAAGCGGCTGCTTTCGTTGCGGTTGCCAACCAAGCGGTGCTGCAGCTGCCCCGACAGGGTTAAACCGGGCGCAATATCATAGGCTGCCAGCAAGCCGGCGTTCAGATCCAAACGCACGGGGTTATCAGGATCGAACAAGCTGCCTTTTACGCTGGGGCCCAAAGACCAGCGCAAACGCGGGTAAAGCCCGGGCACAGGGGTGGCCGCGGCGGCATTGGCGGTGCCATCGCCGATATCTGCGGTGGCAAACATGCGCCATGCGCCATCTGGGTCGTGCTCGAACTGTTCGACATGGCTGCGCTGCAGGGTAACAGCGGCGGTGGGCATGCCATTTTCCACGGGCACAATGCGCAAGGTTTCCACCGAGGCAGGCAGAACATAGGTTAAAATGCGCGCTGTGCGGCCGATGGCCTGTGGGCGGTTCAAATAACGTTGCACGCGAATATGCACGGTGGCCGCGGTTGGGGCCAGCGCCAGCCCCTCTAGCTGCATGCCATCGCGCGCCAGCAAATCGGCCAGGCGTTGGCGGATAGCGGGGGCCTGATCGGCATCGGTGACCCAGCCCAGATCGGCACTGGCGCCCGCCGCCCGCGGCATAACCGGCAAAGGCGCGCCCGCTGATCCGCCATAAACCGCGGGCTTGCGCGGATTGATGCGCATGTTCAGGTTAAACCCAATAGCCGAGCCATGCAGCGCATAGGCCTGCAGGTGCAGATCGGGGCGATAGGCGTAATCGATACCGAAATTCAGCGGCGTTTTATGCTGAAACAACCCCGCAGCGCCGGTTTCGCGCGTATAAGCATCAGAGGAATATTCCGCCTTTAGCGTCAGCTTGTCGGTGGCGCGCCACGCGATACCGCCAAACAGGGCAGCATCGCCGCGAAACCATTTTGCGCTTTCAATCTGGCCACCTGTCGCAGCGCGGCTTGTTGGGCGCGTTTCAAACCGGCTGTCCAAGGCGCCCAGGGGGTTTTCAAAGCCTTTGTAGCTGCCCAAACGCCCCCAGCCCATACCAGCGGTAACCGCCAGCGCGCTGCCGAAATGTTTGGTGGCCGCGATATATTCGCCCGAATAAACGCCGGTGCCGATAAAATCTTGAAACCCTACGGCAACCGCGGGCATCACGGCACGTTCATCGACCAGCTGATAGCGCAGATCGAACGAGCGGTCATAAAGCGCGCCGCCCGCTGACCAGTTTTCGATCATGCTGTATCGAAACGAACCCGACAGGCGCGGCGCCAGCTGAAACGTTAGCGTGGCCCGGTTTGCCGCAGCAGAGCTGCTGTAGGTAACGCCCAGCTCGGCGTCTTCTGCCACCTCGGCTGTGGGCATATCGATCAAGCCGGGGGTGCCGTAAGACGAATAGGTATATCCTGCCGGGTTCGCCTGAACCCATGTTGCGAGACACGAAACAAAAAATACAACAGAGCCCTTGCGCGCCATCGGCCACGCCAGAGATCTTTGATGAAATAGCACGGTGGCAGCTCCGTCTTACTTAGACACTGGTTACCCCATGTCTGTAAGAAGAATCAAACATTCATGCCAAATTTTCTGAGATAATTTTATATCTGGTGCCAAGCTGCACGATTGCCCCGATCGGCGGAAAAAAGCGCGGCAAAACGGGCAAATTTCCCCCTGGTAGACAAAACCAGCCCAAAGCAATACACGCGGGTCAGTTGCGACACAGGATAAGCACCCCATGACACGCAAGCTTTTTGGAACAGATGGCGTTCGCGGCCGGGCCAATACGCACCCGATGACGGCCGAAACCGTTTTGCGGCTGGCCTCGGCGGCTGGGCGGTATTTTCGGCGCGATCACCAAGAACACCGCGTGGTGATCGGCAAAGATACGCGCCTGTCGGGCTATATGCTGGAAAATGCGCTGACCGCTGGGTTTACCTCGACCGGGATGAACGTGTTTTTGCTGGGCCCCGTGCCAACACCGGCTGTGGGCTATTTGACCCGCTCGATGCGGGCGGATGTGGGGGTGATGATTTCCGCCAGCCACAACCCTGCGCATGACAACGGGATCAAGTTTTTCGGGCCTGATGGGTTTAAGCTGTCGGATGCGGCCGAAGCCGAGATCGAGCAGATCATGCAGCACGACATCACCCTGTCGCACCCCGAAAATATTGGCCGCGCCAAACGCATCGATGATGCCGGCGGGCGGTATGTGGAATATGCAAAAACCACCTTTCCGCGCCATTTGCGGCTGGATGGGCTGAAAGTGGTGGTCGATTGCGCCAATGGTGCCGCCTATAAGGTGGCCCCCACCGTGCTGTGGGAACTGGGCGCCGAGGTTATCCGCGTGGGTGTTGAACCAAACGGCACCAATATCAACCAAAACTGTGGCTCGACCCAGCCTGAACAAGCCGCAGCAAAAGTGCGCGAAACAGGCGCCCATGTGGGCATCTGCCTGGATGGCGATGCCGACAGGCTGATCTTGCTGGATGAAACCGGCACCGTTGTTGATGGCGACCAGCTGATGGGCCTGATTGCCACCCGCTGGGCCCGCGAGGGGCGCTTGGCCCATAACACGCTGGTGGCAACAGTGATGACCAACCTGGGGCTAGAGCGCCATTTAAACGATCATGGCATCGCATTGGAACGCACCGCGGTTGGCGATCGCTATGTTGTGGAATGCATGCGCCAGCACGGCTTTAACCTGGGCGGCGAGCAATCGGGCCATTTGGTGATGACCGATCATGCCACAACCGGCGATGGGCTGATTGCCGCGCTGCAGGTGCTGGCCTCGATGGTGGAAACCGGGCAAGCCGCAAGCCAGCTTACAAAAGTGTTCCAGCCGGTGCCGCAAAAGCTGCAGAATGTGCGCTTTGCCGCAGGGTTTGACCCGCTGGTGCAAGACAACGTGCAGCAGGCCATTACCCGCGGCGAGAAAACATTGGGCAGTGCGGGGCGCTTGCTGATCCGTAAATCTGGCACCGAGCCACTGATCCGCGTGATGGGCGAGGCCGAAGACCCAGACACATTAAGCGCTGTCATCGACGATATTTGCAGCGCGATTGAACTGGCCAGCTAACCCATGGCTGGACCATCTGGCGCGAGTGTTGCAAAGTTTCGCACAGACGGATGGCGTGATTGAAACCGAGGTCTGCATTGGTGCTTGGAAAACTACGAAATTGGTTGTCGCCACAATCCGGCGTGCCCAGCGCCCCCTTGCCCGACACCACTGTTTTGGCACCAGAAAAACCCTTTTTCGCCATTGGCGACATTCATGGCTGCGATAAATTACTGACGCAGCTGATGGAAAAACTGCACAGCACAGCGTTGGGCGATGAAACCTTGGTGGTGCTGGGTGACATGATTGATCGCGGCCCCAATTCTGCAGCGGTGCTGGAGCAGCTTTTTACGCTGTCGCAAGAGCATAGCGATGGCATCGTGTGCCTGATGGGCAACCACGAAAAAATGATGCTCGAGTTTTTCGAAGACCCCGCCGGGCGCGGTGCCCGATGGCTTAGTTTTGGTGGGCTTGAAACGCTGGCCAGCTATGGCATTCGCGGTGTGCCCAAAACGCTGGCCGCCGAGGATTCGGTAGAAATCGCCAATGCGCTGGAAAAGGCCATGCCCGCAGAAATTATCAACTGGGTCAAAGCCCTGCCCGCGTGGTGGCGCAGCGGCAATATGGTGTGCGTGCATGCCGGGCTAGACCCGGAAATGCCGCCTGAAAAGCAACGCTCGTATGTTAAAATATGGGGCCATCCTGAATTTTTGGATAAACCGCGCCAAGATGGGCTAAGCGTGGTCTATGGCCATACAATCGTGGCCAACCCCAGCCTGCGCCATGGGCGCATTGCGGTGGATACCGGCGCGCATATGACCGGGCGCCTTACCGCCGCATGGCTGCGGCCCGATCAATGCGATTTTTTAAGCACTTAAACCACGCGCCACATGCAGGCCACAGGCGATGCATCTAATTTTGACACAACCCAGATAAGACATTTGTGAAATTGCCGCGTTGTAATTTGCGAAATTATATGTGAATTAAATCGATAACAACTAGGGGTTATTTGTATTAATATGACCGTTGAAAACCGCACCAGCGCCCTTGCCAACGCCCAGCTTGCCGCCGACGACGATATCGATCTTAGCAATATTCTTGGCACGCTTTGGCGTGGCAAACTGTGGATTGCGCTTGCCGGGTTTCTAACGCTGATTGTGGGGGCGTGGTATGCCTTTGCGGTGGCTGTGCCTGTCTACACCACCAGCGCCTCGGTTGTGCTGGAGACGCGCAAACAAAACGTGATGGATATTGACAGCGTGGTCACCGGGCTGTCGGGCGATATGGCCACCATCAACACCGAGGTCGAGGTGTTTTTGTCGCGCAAACTGCGCAAGCAGGTGGTCGAGGCGCTAGATCTGCTGCAATACCCCGAATTCAATTACACTTTGCGCGAAAAGCCGACATTCTCGCTGGGCGCAGCAGTGTCAGGCGTGCGGGGCCTTTTTGGCGCCAGCAGCCCGCCGCCCGCCCCACCCAGCCGCGAACGGTTGGTGGAAAACGCAGTGCAGGCCCTGGCGGGGAAAATTACGGTTTCCAACACCCAGCGCAGCTATGTGTTTGTGATTTCTGTCACCACGCAAAACCCCGAAGTTTCCGCCTTGATCGCCAACACATTGGCCGAGCTTTACATTCAAGATCAGATTCAGGTGAAGTTCGACAAAACCGAACAAGCCACTGTTTGGCTCAGCGAGCGGGTCACAGACCTGCAGGCCGAACTGGAAGCCGCCGAAGAACGCCTGAAAGAGTTTTCCAGCAAATCCAACGTGATAGGCCCAGAAGGCCTGGCGGCGCTGAACCGCCAGCTGAAAGAGCTGCGCGAAAGACGCACGCAGCTGGAACAAGACGCTGCCGCCACGGTCGAGCGGCTGGAAGCCATCGAAGGCGCCCTGGGCCGCGGCGACCGGGTGACTGTGGCCGAACTGGCCCAAGACCGGCTGCTGACCGCCCTTGCACGCGACACGCAAAACACCGCCCGGTTTGATGAACGCGCCAACGCGCTGGTGGCGCGCCTGACGCTGGAACGCGAGCGCGCGCTGAGCCAAATCAAGGCGGTCGAGGCCAGTGCAATCGATCTGGAACTGCGGATCAAAACCCAATCCGAAGAATTGGTTTCGCTGCAGCAGATGCAGCGCGAGGCCGACGCCAGCCGCCTGATTTACGAGGCATTCCTGACGCGCCTGAAAGAAACCACCGTGCAGCAAGGTATCCAGCAGGCAGATAGCCGCGTGCTGAGCGAGGCCGTGGTGCCCCGCGTGCCATCGGCACCGCGCAAAAGCCGCATTTTGCTGATGTCGCTGATCGTGGGCCTGATGATCGGCTCGGCCGGGGTGATCGCCTATGAGATGTCGCAAAACACCTATCGCGTCGCCGAGGCCCTAGAGGCCGCCACCGGCCATTCTGTTTTGGCGCAAATCCCGGCGATCCCTGTGCGCAAGCGTGCAAACCTGCTGAAATACGTGACAGAAAAACCAAACTCGGCCGCATCGGAAGCTATTCGTAACCTGCGAACATCTTTGTTGCTGGCCAATTTGGACAAGGCACCGCAGGTGATTATGTCTACCTCATCGGTGCCGGGCGAGGGTAAAACCACCCAATCGCTGGCGCTGACACATAATTTCGCGCATCTGGGCGAGCGGGTTTTGCTGATCGAAGGCGATATTCGCCGCCGGGTGTTTAAAGAATATTTCAATATCGACAAAGAAAAAAGCTACCTCTCGGTTCTGGCGGGCAATGCCACTTTCGACGAGGTTGTGGCCCATAACCCCGAGCTTAAGGCCGATGTGCTGGTGGGTGAGCGTTCGAATGTAAACGCCGCAGATCTGTTTTCATCCGAACGCTTTGCCAGCTTTTTGAAAGAGCTGCGGGGCCGCTATGACCGCATCATCATTGATACCCCGCCAGTGCTGGCCGTGCCTGATGCGCGCGTCATCGGGCAATCTGTGGATGCGATTATTTACACCGTGAAATGGGATAGCACCACACAACGCCAGGTGGCCGAAGGGCTACGCTCGCTCGAGGCGGTGAACCTGCGGGTTTCGGGGCTGGTGCTGGGCCAGATCGATAAACGCGGCATGAAACGCTATGGCTATGGCGACAGCTATGGGGCCTACCAGTCTTATTACGACAACTAAGGTGGGGCAGCGCACGCTGCGTCAGCTATTCGCTAAGCACTAACACAGATCTTTCCCCGGACTGCATATTTGCCAGGACCGGGGACCCATGTCTGAAAATTCTCATAACCTCTCGTTACCCTTCATCCAGCCATCGCAAGCACAAAAGCACGTCACCCATAACGAGGCGCTGCGCCTTTTGGATGCGGTGGTGCAGCTGACGCTGCAAAGCTTGTCACAGCAAACACCCCCCAGCCTGGCCACCGATGGGCAGGTATATGCCCTGCCCGCGGGCGCCAATGGCGCATGGGCGGGGCAGGCTGGCCAATTGGCGATGCGCCAAGATGGTGCCTGGGTATTTGTGGCCCCCCAACCGGGCTGGCGCGCCTGGGTCGCAGACCAGGCCGCGCTGCATGTGTTTCACGATGGCAGCTGGCAGCCCGCCACCACCGAGCAGCAGTTGCAAAACCTGCCCCATATCGGTGTGGGCACCACCGCCGAGGGCGCCAACAGCCTGGCGGTGGCGGGGCAGGCAAGCTTGTTCAGCCACGCCGGCGGCGGGCATCAGCTGAAGCTGAACAAAGCCAGCAACGCCGATACGGCCTCGGTTTTGTTTCAAACCGATTGGGCCGGGCGCGCAGAATTTGGCTGTGTGGGCAATGATGATTTCACCTTGAAAACCAGCGTTGATGGCCAGGCTTTTACCACCGCAATGGTGGTGGATGGCGCCAGCGGGCAAGTGCGCTTTCCCCAAGGGGTGCAGGGGCTGGCCCGGCCCGAATTTGGCAGCACAGATCTGGCCACCACCACCTATGTAAAGGCGCTGGGTGATAACCTGATTATCAATGGCAACGGCGCGATGGGCACATCTTATAACATGCCCGCGCCCTTTGGCTTTGATCCGGGCATGTCGCCCGGTGGCTGGGGCAGTTTCGTATTTACGGGGTATTTTACCGAAAGCATGGAGTTGCAGGAAAATACCACGCTAGACCCGACGCAGTGCTACATTTTATCCTGCGATCTGCGCCAAGAAGGGGTGGCCCAAGACACCAGCATGTTTGCCAATGGCGATCGCCATATGCAGATGTTGGGGCTAAACTTTTTCGATTGCGACGGTCATGCCATCTTGGCCACACACCATGCGCGCTTTAAGCAATCGGGGTTTGACAGCCTTACAAGCTTGGCCGCGCCCCTGGCCCCCGGCGATACGGTAGTGCAGCTGACAGATGCCAGCGGCTGGAACGAGAGCAGCACCAACCCCAGCAACCGCGGCATCATTATCTTTGGCTATCGCAATGCCTCGGGCGCGCTTTACCGCCATTATAGCCGCATCGTAGAGCTGGATTTGTTCGATCTGGGCCAAATCGACAAAACCACCGGCACGCTGACCCTGAACAAGCCATTGCCCGCCAGCATGGCCAACCCAGACGATCCCAGCGGCATTTGGCCCATTGGCACCCCATTGGCCAACACCCAGACGGGCAATTCGATGAAATTTAGCTATTTCCCCATCACCTATTTGCCGCAGTCAAACCGGTGGTATCGGTATGAAAACTACATTTGCGGGGTCGATCAATCGGGCACCAACGCGGCGCGCAATTTTCCGCCCGGCACCGCCAGCGTTGTGCCCATTATTCTGCCCAATTATTCGAACCGCGCCGGTGGCATCTCTGGCCACCCCGATACCGGCCCAAGCCAGCGCTTGTGGGTGGCCAACCTTAGCATCCAGCGCCACCCTTATGCCCCCCAACGCCGGATCGACAGCGGCCCACAAGCGGGCGCAATCGATTTTAAGGTCATCCGCCCCGATTTTGACGCAACCAGCATCGTGCCACAGGCCCCCGATCTGCACATTACACCGCTTGAGGATTAAAAGAAAAAATCCACATCGCCGGTCAAGATCTCGATCACTTGCAGCTCTTGCGGGGCCTCAAGGCCCACAACCGCAACGCCGGTGTCTATGGGCACGGCGTTGCGCCCAAAGGGCAGCTGCAGCGTGTCGGCATCAAAATAGCGCCATGCCAAAGGGGTGCTGGGGCTTAGCCCCACGGCGATGCGCAAAATATCCAGCGCATCGCCCACACTGGCGCGCCCATCGCCATTGAAATCAGCCGCCAGCAGCCGCGCCTTGCCGCGCGCATCTTGGGCCTGATCAACGCCAACCGCCAGGCGCAAGGCCGCCAAAGCATCGCCCACGGTGATGGCGCCATCGCCCGTTTGCACGGGGCGCTGAAATTCAAGCCGCGCTTGCTGCCCCGGGCCCAGGCCCAAGGAAAAACTGCCATCCTCAGCCCGCACTATTGGCTGCGGCGCGCCCATGCCCATGCGCAAAAGCAGCGCGGTGACGGCCAGATCTTGGGTTTCTTGGCCTTCGCGCAGCGTAATCACCCCCGGCAGCCCCGCAGCAGGGGGCGGGCCCTGCGGCACCGATAGGGTGGCGGGCAGGTTTGGTGGGGGTATCTCGGCCGTGTCGAGCGTAAAAATACGGTCGGGCCATGGCAGCCCATCGGGCAGGACATCGGCCAAAGTCAGTGTTTGGCCCGCCACATGGTAAATATCGATCTCGGTGCCAAAATAGCCCAGCCGCACCCCCCCTTCGAGGGGGGTTTCCTGCAGCTGGCTGATGCTGCGCAGCATGGGAAAGGCAGATAGATCAATCTGGTCTTGGCCAGGCTGAAAATCGGCAACCGTGGCGTTTTGACCGAAGGTGAAAACAAAAC
>CAJXSO010000003.1 GCA_913061505.1 uncultured Lutimaribacter sp. | reverse complement strand
ACGCATTCCAGTTTCTTGATCCGTTCAGCCTTTTTCGTTTTCCACCAATACCCTGCCCCAAACGGGGGCACGGTGAAACGACGGGTATCACATGGCTTTGCGCATATTCACCTGCGAAAACTGCGGGCATAGCTTGCGATATGGGGCGCAGCATTGCGGCAAATGCTGGACACAGACGCCCACCAAAAACCGCATCTGGGTGCCTGTGGTGGGCGGCGTGCTACTCGTGGCCGCACTGGCCGCTGTCGCATTGATGGCGCGCGGCATGGGATAGGGGCGGCAAACCGCCCCCATACCTATTTACCTTATACCCGCTCGATCGCGATGGCTGTGCCCTCGCCACCGCCGATGCAAATGGCCGCCACACCGCGTTTCAGCCCACGGGTTTCGAGCGCGTTCAGCAAGGTCACAATAATCCGCGCGCCCGAGGCGCCGATGGGATGGCCCAGCGCGCAGGCGCCACCGTTTACGTTTACCTTTTCGCGCGGAATGCCCATTTCATGCATAAAGGCCATCGGCACCACGGCGAAGGCCTCGTTCACCTCCCACAGATCAACATCGTCAACCGCCCAACCCAAGCGCGCCAACAGCTTTTGCGCGGCGGGCACCGGCGCGGTGGAAAACCACGCGGGCGCCTGCGCATGGCTTTGATGGCCCAAGATCCGCGCGCGCAGCTGCAAGCCCTGCTGGGCTGCGGCCTCTTCCGAGGCCAAAACCAGCGCCGCCGCCCCATCGGAAATAGACGAGGCATTGGCCGGCGTTACAGTGCCATCTTTGCGAAAGGCAGGTTTCAGCGTGGGTATCTTTTCAGGGCGCGCCTTGGCGGGCTGCTCGTCTTCGCTGATCTCAACCACACCGGCGCGGGTTTCCAGCGAAACGGGGGCGATCTCGGCTGCGAAAGCACCGCTTTTTTGCGCCTCTAGCGCCCCGGTCAGCGACCCAATGGCATAGGCATCTTGGGCCTCGCGGGTGAATTGGTATTTCTCGGCGCAATCTTCGGCAAAACTACCCATCAGGCGCCCCTTGTCATAGGCATCTTCCAGCCCATCAAGGAACATATGGTCAATCACCTGACCATGGCCAATACGCGCGCCACCGCGCATTTTGGGCAACAAATAGGGCGCGTTCGACATCGATTCCATGCCGCCTGCCACCATGGTTTGCGCATGCCCCAGGGCGATTTGATCGAAAGCCATCATCGTGGCCTTCATCCCCGAGCCGCACATCTTATTCAGCGTGGTGGCGGGCACCTCTTCGCCCAAACCAGCGGCAAACCCCGCCTGCCGCGCGGGCGCCTGGCCTTGGCCTGCGGGCAAAACACAGCCCATCAGCAGCTCGTCCACACTGGCACAGCCCGCCTGCGCCAGCGCCGCGCGAATGGCCACACCGCCCAATTGGGCCGCAGGCACACCATCGAACACCCCTTGAAACCCACCCATTGGGGTGCGCGCCGCACCTGCGATAACCACGGTTTTCATGGCAGTCTCCTTTTTGTCTGGGCCATGCATACCGAATGGTAACGAATACTGTCTAGCCTGCCGCGCATGATTGGTATTTCTACAGGGGTTTCACCATGGGTTTGCGTGCGCAACACAGCAATGGCTTTTGCCTGCTGCAGGTGGAAGACAGCCGCATTGATGCGGCAGGCGCCATCGCGTTCAAAGAAGCGGTGCGACAGGCCAGCGAAGGCGGGCACGAGGATGTGCTGCTAGATCTCGGCGCCGTTGATTTCATCGATTCCAGCGGCTTGGGCGCAGTTGTGGCCGTGATGAAGGCCCTGGGCCCCGACAGGCGGCTACACCTGGCAGGGCTGCGCCCGGCTGTGGCCAAGGTATTTCGCCTGACCCGTATGGATAGCGTCTTTACCATTCACGCAACCGTTGCCGATGCGCTGAAAAATGCAGCCTGACCCCACCCAAAGGCTGCGCATAGGCAAGACAGTATTCAGCCTGTCATTCACCGCCACACCGCTTGCGGTGCGTCGTGGGCTGGTGGCATTTGAAACCTATCTTGCAGGCCTGCCCATAGCGGCAGAGCGGCGCGATAGCATCTGTATCGTTTTGGCAGAGGCGCTGAATAACATCACCGAACATGCCTATCCCGATGCCTGCGGGCCCATTTGGCTGCGCGCGCAGGTGCAGGGCCACCAGTTTATGGCCACGCTGCGCGATCGTGGGGCGCCCCTGCCCGCCGGTTTGCTGCCACAACCGGGCCCTACACAGGGCCCCACTCAGGGCCAAAGCGCGCCAAACCCCGCAGATCTGCCCGAGGGCGGGTTTGGCTGGCACCTGATCCGCAGCTTGGCTGATGGGCTGGATCACGCCCGTTTTGCCCAATGGAACGAGCTGCGCATCATCTTTCGCAACGCGGTGCCCGCCCCACCCCTGCCTTAGGGCAAGCACAGATCCAAATGCGCCGCACGCGCCCCGCTTGATTTCGCTGTAATGGCAAATTGCAATTCCCAGCGCGGGCCCTAAAACTTGGGAACCAAGACTTAGGGAAACGAGGGGATACCAATGCGCGATTTTCACAGCCCGGGCCGATCGGCCGTGATGGCCACCAACGGCATGTGCGCCACATCGCACCCGCTGGCCGCCCAAACAGCCATCGACATTTTGCAGCGCGGCGGCAATGCCATGGATGCCGCCATTGCCGGCGCTGTGCTGCTGGGCATTGCCGAACCACAAATGACGGGTATCGGCGGCGACTGTTTTGTTCTCTACAACCAACCGGGCCAAGACACGGTGCTGGCCCATAACGCATCGGGCCGGGCGCCGGCGGCGGCCAATGCCGCAGATCTGCGCGCCCGTGGGCTGGATACTGTGCCGCTTCATGGCCCCGAAGCTGTGACCATTCCCACAGCGATTGCAGGCTTTGCCGATCTGGCCCAGCGCGTGGGCAAACTGGGGCTTGATGCGCTGCTGGCCCCCGCCATTCACTATGCCGAACATGGCATTCCGGTGGCCCCGCGTGTGGCCTTTGACTGGCCCGAAGCCGCCAAATGCCTAAACCCAACGGCCCAGCGCCATTTCCTGATCGATGGCAAACTGCCCAAACCAGGCCAAATTTTCCGCGCCCCGGGCCAGGCCGAGGTGCTGCGCCGCGTGGCCCGTGATGGCGCCCGCGCCTTTTACGAGGGCGAGGTGGCCGCCGATATGGTAGCGGCCTTGCAGGGCTTGGGCGGCGTTCATACCGAGGCCGATTTTGCCGCAGCCACATCAAACGCCAGCACCCCCGTGGCGGGCACCTACAAGCAAATGGAACTGGTCGAGCACCCGCCAAACGGCCAAGGCGCCACCGCGATCTTGATGCTGAATATCCTGTCGCATTTCGACATTGCCGGCATGGATCCCTTCGGCAGCCAGCGCGCCCATATCGAGGCCGAGGCCGCAAAACTGGCCTATGACGCGCGCAACCGCTTTATCGCAGATCCCGACCATACCACGCGCCTCGATCATATGTTGGCCCCCGAAACCGCCGCGCAGCTGGCCGCCTTGATCAACCCGAATGCAGCTATGGCCGCGGCCGCGCCCATCAGTGAATCGGTGCATAAAGACACGATCTATATCACCGTGGTTGATCGCGACCGCATGGCGGTCAGCCTGATTTATTCTATTTTCCATGGCTTTGGATCTGGCATCGCATCGGAAAAATTTGGCATCTTGCTGCAAAACCGCGGGGCGGGCTTTACCTTGCAAGAAGGCCACCCCAACGAATTGGGCGGCAATAAGCGCCCCATGCACACGATCATTCCGGGCATGTTGCGCGAAAATGGTAAAATCGTGATGCCATTTGGCGTGATGGGTGGGGCCTATCAGCCCAACGGGCATGCGCGCTTTGTCTCGAATATGGTCGATTTTGGCATGGATCCGCAAACCGCCATCGATGCGCCGCGCTGTTTCTCTGATAATGGCACCATGAAGGTCGAACGCGGCTATAGCGAAAAGGTGCGCAGCGAATTGGCCGATCTGGGCCATAAGGTAGAGGTGCCCGACGGCCCGATTGGTGGCGCGCAGGCCATCATGATCCACGATAGTGGCGTGCTAGAAGGCGGCTCGGACCCGCGCAAAGACGGCTGCGCCTTGGGCTATTAGGGTGCTATTAAGGGGCTTCTCGCCCCATTGGCACTGGCCCGCTTGGCCGGGCTGGTGCCACAAACCTAATCGCCCAGCTTAGCGTGCACCTCGTCGAGGTCGATCTCGCCAATGGGCATTTTGTTTCCGGGGTTTTCGAAATCATAGCGAAACAGCTGAAAATCTTTTTTGTAGATTTCATAGACCAGATGCATCGACAGATCATCGAAATAGGCCTCGACCGGATGCGCGCGTTTGGGGCCATGCCCCTCGGATTCGTTAAAGCGGGGCACCTTGGCCAAATCTACGGCATGCGGCGTTTCAATCGCACCCAGCACCGTGGCCATGCCGGCATTGAAATCTTCGGTCCAAAAAATGTGGTTATACCGCCCGCCATTATGGATAAAGGTGCTGATATGCCCCGACATGGCCGACCAATGAATGTCAGGCTCCATCGGCCGACGCCAGCGTATGGTATCGCGGGCAAACAATAAAAACCGGCGAAACGACTGGATTTGGTCAAACTCAAACCCATCTTCGGGCGCGCCCACCTCGATGCCATATTTCTGCGCCAGCATCGGCACAAGGTTGCCCCGATAGCGCCGCCCATTGCGCTGAATGCCGCAAATTTTATCGAAAAACGACGACAATATCCGCGTGTAGGGGTTGCGCACGCAGGTAAAGGCGTAGCTGCGCTGTGCCTTTACATTTTGCTCGATCAAGGGCTGGCTGTCGGCCATGGCCCATTTATGCAGCCCCTCGGTGGCATCGTGAATATCGCCATCGAAAAAACGGCCATGGTCGGAATAAAACATAATCTGCCCGATGGTCGAGCAGGCGCATTTGGGCACCACCCGATACACAACGCTTTCGCTTTCGGTCATCCACGTGCCGGGAAATCCCATAAACCCAACCACCTCTATAAAAACACTCGGCCCGCTGGCGGCACTGCCAGAAAACCCTGAAAAGAGGGCTGTTCAATCGCGCCTCGATCCCTTTTAACTAGATAAGTTGTACCAGTAAACAGAGGCTTCAGGCGCCTGATGTCGAAAATTGCCTTCATTCTTTTGTGTCACAAAGACCCAAGCGCCATCATCAAGCAGGCCCAAGGCCTAACCGCGGCCGGCGATTATATCGCCATCCATTTCGATGCCCGCGCCCGCCCCGAAGATTACCGCCAGCTGCGCGATGCCTTGGATGAAAACCCAAACATCACCTTTGCGCAAAAACGCATCAAATGCGGCTGGGGCGAGTGGAGCTTGGTGCAAGCCAGCCTCAACGCCATTGAAAGCGCCATGCAGGCCTTTCCCCGCGCCACCCATTTTTACATGCTGTCAGGCGATTGCATGCCCATCAAATCGGCGCATTACATTCACCGGTTCCTAGACCAAGACGATTGCGACTATATCGAAAGCTTTGATTATTTTGAAAGCAACTGGATCAAAACAGGCTGGAAAGAAGAACGCCTGATCTATCGCCACTGGGTGAACGAGCGCACGCAAAAATGGCTGTTTTACACCATGTTCAAGGTGCAAAAACAGCTGGGCCTAAAACGCAGCATTCCACAGGATCTGCAGGTGCAAATTGGCAGCCAATGGTGGTGCCTGCGCCGCCAGACCATTGAGCGTATTTTGGAATTTTCCACCGCCCGCAAAGATGTGATGCGGTTTTTCAAAACAACATGGATCCCGGACGAAACGTTTTTCCAAACCCTTGTGCGCCATCTGGTGCCCGAACGCGAAATTCGCGCCCGCACGCTGACCTTCTTGTTGTTCACCGATTATGGCATGCCCGTGGTCTTTTATAACGACCATTACGATATGCTGATCTGCCAAGATTACCTGTTTGCGCGCAAAATCAGCCCCGAGGCCACGCATTTGAAAACCCGGCTTTCGGCGTTGTTTTCGGCCGGTAGCTTTCAGTTCAAAGTGTCGAACGAAGGGCGCAACTTGTTTCAATTTCTTACCGGCAGGGGCCGCATTGGCCGGCGCTTTGGCACGCGGTTTTGGGAAACCGAAAGCAGCCTTGGCCGCGACCGCGAGCTGATGATCCTGGTGTGCAAGAAATGGCACGTTGCAAAACGGCTGACCGAGCGTATTCGCCGTGTCACCGACCTGACGGCGATCGATTATCTGTTCAACGAAGAAAACACCCCCATGCCCGACCTGGGCGGCCTGCAATCGGGCCTCGGCAAACGCACCCGCCACCGCCGGGCGCTGCTGCGCATGCTGTTTGATTACTATAACACCAACCGCCTTGTGCTGTGCATCGACACCGGCAACCTGGACCTGTTCCAAGATTTCTGCGGCGATCGCGCGCTGACGCGGCTGTTGGAAATTGAATGCACCTTTACCGACGAATATCTGATCGGGCACGCCATGCGCGTGGGTTTGGCCGGGCCACGAACCCCGCCCGAAACGCTGAACCGCCTGCTGCCCACCATCCGCAACGACATGGCCCACGAAAGCGACCGTTTGCGCGACCAAGAGTTTGCCAATCACTATCGCCTGCGCCAAGATAGCCCCGTCGAAGAGCGTATCGAACCGATTGCCAAATTCCTGTCTCTGCCCGAAGACAAGGCACGCGAGATCGCTGAAACCGATTATCTTTTTGCCGACTGAGGACCAAGATGCCCTACAGCTATGACCCGCAAAACATTTTTGCGAAAATTCTCCGCGGGGAAATCCCAAATAAAACCGTGCTGGAAACCCCGCACAGCTTGGCCTTTCACGATATCGCCCCGCAGGCGCCCGTGCATGTTTTGGTCATCCCCAAAGGCCCCTATGTGACCTACGATCATTTCGCCAACGAGGCCAGCGCCGAGGAAATCGTGGATTACACCCGCGCCATTGGCGAGGTGTGCAAACTGCTGGGCGTCACCCCCGGCGCAGGCGATGGCGGCTATCGCCTGATTGCCAATTCAGGCGATGCGGGCGTGCAAGAGGTGCCCCACCTGCACGTGCATATCCTCGGCGGTCAGGTGATCGGCCGCATGGTCAGCCGCAGCGCCTAAGGCGCGCTTAGCTGCCGCGATAGGTGGAATAGCCATAGGGCGACAACAGCAGCGGCACATGATAATGCGCCGCCGCATCTGCCATGCCAAACCGTATGGGCACCGCATCCAAAAACAGCGGCTCGGCCCCGGCTTGGCCCGTGGCACGCAAATAGGCGCCGGCCTCGAAAACCAGCTCGTATTCGCCGGCGGCAAACTGCGCTGCGGGCAAAATCGGGCTGTCGGTGCGGCCGTCAGCATTGGTCACGGCCTGCGCCACTTTGCGCCGTGTCTGGCCATCTAGCGCGTATAGGGTGATGTTGATACCTTGGGCAGGCATGCCGCGGGCAGTATCCAAAACATGGGTGGTCAGGTAACCATCGGCCATAAAGCGCCTCCTTTTTGCCCAAGCGTATCGAAAAAGCAGCAAATGCAAAGCCCGCATCTGCCCAATATATCGCAAGGAAGTGTTTCAAAGATTTTTTGAAAATACTGGCCTGCCGCCTGATTTACAAGTTCAGCAGACAAATAGAGGTGCGCAATGAACCGCTACCAACGCAACATGATTGGCTATGGCCCCGATGCCCCAAATGCGGCTTGGCCGAATGGGGCCAAGATTGCCGTGCAATTCGTGCTGAATTACGAAGAGGGTGGCGAGAACTGCGTGTTGCATGGCGATGCCGCCTCTGAGGCGTTTTTATCCGATATCGCAGGCGCCGCCCAATGGCCTGGCAAGCGGCATTGGAACATGGAATCCATCTATGAATACGGGGCGCGCGCCGGGTTTTGGCGCCTGCACCGCCTGTTCACAGGCGCCGATATTCCCGTCACCATCTATGGCGTGGCCACCGCCCTTGCCCGCAGCCCCGAGCAGGTAGAGGCGATGAAAGACGCAGGCTGGGAAATTGCCAGCCACGGCTTGAAATGGGTAGAACACAAAGACATGCCCGAGGCCGAAGAACGCGCCGCCATCGCCGAGGCTGTGCGCCTGCACACCGAGGTGGTGGGCCAGCGCCCGCGCGGCTGGTATACGGGGCGCTGTTCGGAAAACACCGTGCGTCTGGTGGCCGAAGAGGGCGGTTTTGATTATGTGTCAGATACTTACGACGATGATCTGCCCTATTGGCTGCCCATTGGCCAAGGCCACCAGCTGATTATTCCTTACACGCTGGAAGCCAATGACATGCGCTTTGCCACCGCGCCGGGCTATATCACGGGCGAGCAGTTTTTCACCTATCTCAAAGATGCCTTTGACGTGCTTTATGCCGAAGGTGCCGCCGGGCGGCCTGCGATGCTTAGCATTGGGTTGCATTGCCGCCTGATCGGGCGCCCGGGAAAAATAGCCGGGCTGATGCGCTTTATCGATTATATCAAGGGCCATCAGGGCGTGTGGTGCCCCCGCCGCATTGATATTGCCGAACATTGGGCCAAAACCCACCCGCCACACGCGGGCATGCGCCCCAGCCAAATGGACCGCGCCGCCTTTGTTGATAAATTCGGCGGCGTGTTTGAACATTCGCCTTGGGTGGCAGAACGCGCCCATGCGCTGGAACTGGGCCCCGCCCATGACCGCCCGGCAGGGCTGCACAATGCCCTGGCGCGCGCCTTTCGCAGCGCCACCCGGGACGAGCGGCTGGGCGTGCTGCGGGCCCACCCCGATCTGGCCGGCAAGCTGGCACAGGCCAAACGGCTTACCGCCTCGTCCACCGCCGAACAGGCCAGCGCCGGGCTGGATGCCCTAACCGATGCCGAGCGCCAGCAGTTTACCGCGCTGAACACCGCCTATGTCGAAAAGCACGGCTTTCCCTTCATCATCGCGGTGCGCGACAACACAAAAGCCAGCATTCTGGCCGCGTTTCAGCAGCGCGTGGCCAATGATACCGAAACCGAATTTGCCACCGCCTGCGCCCAGGTCGAACGCATCGCCCGCCTGCGCCTAGAGGATATGCTATGAGCTACGCCTTCCCCCCCGCCGGCCTGCCAGACCAAAGCGTAAATCCCGAAGGCACGGCGATTTTTACCGATAGCTACGCCGTGTTGCCCGCCATCACCATGCGCGACATCGTTACCAGCTATTTGCCCGGCTGGTTGGATACACGGGTATGGATCATCGCCCGCCCGCTCAGCGGTTTTGCCGAAACCTTTGCGCAATACGCGGTCGAGGTGGCCCCAGGCGGCGGCAGCACCACGCCCGAGCCCGATGCCATGGCGCAGGCCGCCATTTTGGTGGCCGCCGGGCAGATGCAGCTGCAGATCGATGGCGAAACCCACCAGCTGGGGGCAGGCGGCTATGCCTATATCCGCCCCGGGGCCACATGGGCCGTGAAAAACACGGGCAGCACGCCCTTGCAGTTTCACTGGGTGCGCAAACGCTACGAGCCGGCCCCAGGCATCGCGCAGCCCGACAGCTTTGTGACCTCTGATCAGGACATGCCCGTCAACTGGATGCCCAACACCGATAAATGGGGCACCACCCGCTTTGCCGACCCAAGCGATCTGCGCCACGATATGCATGTTAATATCGTCACCTTCCGCCCCGGCGGGCGCATTCCCTTTGCTGAAACCCATGTGATGGAACATGGGCTGTATGTGTTGCAGGGCACAGCGCGCTATTTGCTGAACAAAGACTGGGTCGAGGTAGGCCCGGGCGATTTTATGTGGCTGCGCGCCTTTTGCCCCCAGGCCTGCATTGCCACCGGCGACAGCGATTTTCGCTATCTGCTGTATAAAGATGTCAACCGCCACCCGGCCCTGGCGCTATAGGGGGTGGCCATGAACCGCCTTCGCACCGAACCGCTGACGCCACAGGCCTTTGCGCCTTTTGGCGATGTTTTGCAGGCCACGGGCACACCCGACCGGCTGATCAACAATGGCTATTGCGGGCGCTGGCACGATATTGCGCAGCTTGATTTCGGCCCAGATGGCCGCGCCGGGCTGAACCTGTTCAAGGCCCAGCCACGCAGCCTGCCCTATGTGCTGGATCTGCTGGAACGCCACCCCGAGGGCAGCCAGGCCTTTGTGCCCATGTATGAAACCACCTGGCTGGTGACAGTGGCCGAAGATGCAGGCGGCACCCCGGTAAACCTGCGCGCCTTTCTGGTGGCGCCGGGCCAGGGCATCAACCTGCATCGCGGCACATGGCACGGGGTGCTGACGCCATTGGCAGAGCCTGGGCTTTTTGCCGTGATCGACCGTATCGGACCCACGGCCAATTTAGAAGAATATCCACTTACACCACATTATGTGGTAGAGTAACTGCACCAAGCCCCAACAGAAGGGCATACAACCAACAAGGAGACGAAGGGAAATGGCAGATACAACACTGGGCACAGCAGATCAGCTGCGCGACCCAAATTACACCCCACCGCTGGCCAAGGCGATACCGCTTGGCATTCAGCATGTGCTGGCGATGTTTGTCAGCAACGTCACCCCCGCCATCATCGTGGCGGGCGCGGCTGGCTTTGGCTTTGGCTCGAACAGCCCCGATTTTCCAAACATGATCTACATGATCCAGATGTCGATGCTGTTTGCCGGCATTGCCACGCTGTTTCAAACCATCGGCATGGGGCCTGTTGGCGCCCGCTTGCCTATTGTGCAGGGCACCTCTTTTGCCTTTCTGCCGGTGATGATCCCGGCGGTGGCGGGCCAGGGCGTGGCCGGGCTGGCCGGGCTGATGACGGGCGTGGTGATCGGTGGCATTTTCCACTTTTTCCTGGGCACCTTCGTTGGCCGCCTGCGGTTTGCCTTGCCGCCACTGGTGACAGGGCTGATCGTGCTGATGATCGGCTTGGCGCTGATCAAGGTGGGTATCCAATATGCCGCCGGCGGCGTGCCGCTGATGGGCAAGCCGGGCTTTGGCAGCATGGCCATGTGGGTGCCGGCCCTGGTGGTGATCGTGGTGACGCTGGCGCTGAAATTTTTCACCCGCGGCATGATGTCGGTTGCGGCCGTGCTGATCGGCCTGATCGCAGGCTATGTGGTGGCCTATCTGATGGGGCAGGTGAATTTCGGCAATGTGGCCCGCGCCGCAGCTTTTGCCCCGCCGATGCCCTTTAAATGGGGGGTCGAATTTAACAGCGCCATCATCATCGGTATGTGCTTTATGGCGGTGATCTCGGCCATTGAAACCGTGGGCGATGTCAGCGGCATCACCAAAGGCGGCGCTGGCCGCGAGGCCACCGATGGCGAAATCAGCGGTGCCACCTTTGCCGATGGTCTGGGCACCGCAGTGGCAGGTGTGTTTGGCGGGCTGCCCAACACCTCGTTCAGCCAAAACGTGGGCCTGATTTCGATGACCGGCGTTATGAGCCGCCATGTGGTGACACTGGGCGCGCTGTTCCTGATCATTTGCGGATTGGTGCCAAAAATCGGCGCCATCGTGGCCACTGTGCCCATCAACGTGCTGGGCGGCGGTGTGATTGTGATGTTTGGCATGGTCTGCGCCGCAGGCGTGAACATGCTGTCCGAGGTCAACTGGAACCGCCGCAACATGGTGATTTTCGCAGTCTCGCTATCGGTGGGCCTGGGCCTGCAACTGGTGCCCGAGGCGCTGCAGCACATGCCCGGCACGGCCAAGATCCTGCTGACCAGCGGCTTGCTGCCCTCGGCGGCGCTGGCCATCATCTTGAACCTGATCCTGCCGCAAGAGCTGGACTGATCACTCCCAAGCACCTGCCAAGGCCGGCGCCCAGCGCCGGCCTTTTTTGATGCCGTAGTTTCAACTGATTGACGCAGCCACGCCCCCGGCGCAATGTCGCGCGCAACAGGAGATCCCCATGAGCGATAGCGCCCGCGCCCCCCTTCTTACCCCCGTCTTGCTGGCCGGTTGCGCCATTATCGTCGTCAGCTTTGCCGTGCGTGCCAGTTTTGGCGTGTTTCAAATACCGATCGCCGAAGAATTCGGCTGGCTGCGCAGCGAATTCAGCCTGGCCATTGCCATTCAAAACCTGGCCTGGGGGATTGGCCAGCCGCTGTTTGGCGCCTTTGCCGAAAAGCTGGGCGATCGCATGGCCATTTTCCTGGGCGCGCTGATCTATGCGGCGGGGCTGGTGCTAAGCTCGTTTGCAGTGACGCCCGAGGCGCATCAGCTGCTGGAAATTCTGGTGGGCTTTGGTGTGGCGGGCACTGGTTTTGGCGTGATCTTGGCGGTTGTGGGGCGCGCCAGCAGCGATGAAAACCGCTCGATGAGCTTGGCCATCGCCACCGCTGCCGGATCGGCCGGGCAGGTGTTTGGCGCCCCCCTGGCAGAATGGCTGCTGGGCATTGTCAGCTGGCAAACGGTGTTTTTGATCTTTGCCGCGGCCATTTTGGCCTCGCTGTCTTTCTTGCCGCTGATGAAATCGCCCCCCGCCAGCAAGGCAGAGCTGGAAGAAAGCATGGGCACGATTTTGCGCCGCGCCTTTCGCGACCCGTCTTATACGCTGATTTTTCTGGGGTTTTTCAGCTGCGGCTATCAGCTGGCCTTTGTCACCGCCCATTTCCCCGCCTTTGTGACCGAAATGTGCGGCCCCATCGTGCCCGGTGGGCTGCTTGATAGCATCGGCATCAGCACCACATCGGCCTTGGGCGCTGTTGCGATATCGCTGATTGGGGTGGCCAATATTGCCGGCACGCTGACCGCGGGTTGGCTGGGCAAGCGCTATTCCAAGAAATACTTGCTGGCAGGCATCTATACCGCCCGCACCATCGTGGCGGCGGCCTTTATTTTGTTTCCCATCACACCCGCAACCGTGCTGATTTTCTCGGTGGCAATGGGGGCGCTTTGGCTGGCCACCGTGCCACTCACAAGCGGCCTGATCGCGCATATCTATGGGTTGCGCTACATGGGCACGCTATATGGTATCGTGTTTTTGTCGCACCAGATGGGCAGCTTTTTGGGCGTGTGGCTGGGTGGGCGCATGTATGACACCTATGGCGATTACACCTTTGTCTGGTGGATCGGCGTGGGCGTTGGCGCCTTTTCAGCGCTGGTGCATCTGCCCGTGCGCGAGCGCCAGATCATGGCGCCCGCCTAAGGCAATGGCTTAGTTGCCAGCCGCCTGCCATGCCTGCAGGATATAGCGGCTTGTCATCAAATCCAGATGCGCGCCGCCGCCATTTTTGAACAGGGTGATTTCATCATCGCTGCGGCGCTGGAACGCCTGTGGCTGGTAATAATCGGCCACCAAATGGCTGCGCGGGATCACCCCGGTTTCGATGGGGGTTTTGATCTCGCCGATATGGCCCACGGTGGTGTCGTAGCTGTCAACAAACACGCGCGCGCGCAGCAGCGCCTCGTCGTCTGCCTCGCGCATATCGGGGCGGTAGGCGCCGATCAAATCGATGTGCTGGCCAGGCTGAAACCAGGCACCGCGCAAAAGCGGCTCGGTGCTCATGGTGGCGCTGGTGACGATATCGGCGGCACGCACCGCTGTTTCCAAATCACCCGCCACCTGCATGCCGGGAAATGCAGCCGCCATGGCCTGGGCCCCGGCGGGGCTGCGGTTCCACACGGTGAATTGCGCATCGGGAAAGGCCGCGCCATAGGCTTCGCGCAGCGAATGGCCCACCGTGCCCGCCCCCACGATCAAAATATTGCGGCTATCGGGGCGCGCCAATTTGCGCGCCGCGCATAGCGAGTCGCCCGCGGTTTTCCATTTGGTGACCAGATGAAAATCAACCAGCGCCTCGAGCGTGCCATCCGCATCGGAAAACAGCGTGACCGCGCCGTTGATCATCGGCACACCGCGCCCTGGATTGCCAGGAAAGACGCTGGCCGATTTCACCGCCAGCCCCATGCCATCGATCCAGGCGGCGCGGTTAAGCAGCGTATCAGGGTCGCGATAGAGAAAGATATCATCCACCTTTGCCTTGGGCAGGCGGTGCCCGGCATCCAGCGCATCGGTCAGTTCCAGCCAATCCAACAAGGCCTGACCCTGATCAAACGGAATGAAGGGGATAGATGTGCCGCTCATGCTGAGTGTCCTTTTATGCGCAGGCCATGGCCCTGCAACGCATCGGCCAGCCCTTGGGGGGTGTGAAAGAGATGTGTGCACCAGCCACGCGCGGCCGCGGCGGCAATGTTTTCTGGCCGGTCATCGGTGAAAAACAGCGCAGGCCCACGCAGGCCCGCGGCCTCTTCCAGCGCCTCGTATATGGCAGGGTCAGGCTTGGCCACGCCCAGATAGCCCGAAATGACCCGGCCATCGAAATCGGCCAAAAACGGATAGGCCTCTTGCGCGATATCAAACGTATCTTCGCCAAAATTCGACAAGGCCCAGCAGGCCACACCCTGCGCCTGCAGGCCCTGCATCAGCTGCACGCTGGCCTCGATTGCGGGGCTTGCCATGGCCAGCCATTCATCGTGCCACAGCATGATCTGATCGGCATAGGCGGGGTGTTCGGCGGCCAATTCTGCGATTGTGGCATAAAAGGGCGCCCCATGATCGATGGCCAGGTTGGCCGCCTCTAGCGGCACAGCGGCAAACAGCGCCTGGCGCGCGGCGGGGCCGATGCGGGCATCGTAAAAACCCTGCGGATCCCAGCGGATCAGCACATTGCCGATGTCAAACACAACCGCCTGAATTGCGCTCATTTCGCCCCCCGCACGGCGCGCATTTCACGCTCGAGCGCCTCAAGAAAGCGGCTGCGATCGGCCTTGGAAAAGGCGCGCCCACCGCCTTGCATAAAGGGGTTTGCGGCGCGCAAATCGGCCATCAAATCGCGGGTTGCTAGAACATTGCCGATATTGGCCGCGGTCAGGGCCTGACCATCGTGTTTCAGCACGCGCGCCCCGTTTTCCACGCAGCGCGCCGCCAGCGGAATATCGGCCGTGATCACCACATCGCCCGCACCTGCGCGCTGGGCAATCCACATATCTGCCACATCGGGGCCTTCGGGCACGATCACCACCTCGACCAATGGGTTGGCCGAGGGGCGCAGGCCGCCATTGCTGACCAGTTTCATCGCCACGCCATGCCGCTGCGCCACGCGTTCGGCCTCGGCTTTCACTGGGCAGGCATCGGCATCTACGTAGAGGGTCAAGAATACAGCGCCTCGGCGTGAAAGCTGATGTGATCTTCCATAAAGGTCGATACAAAGAAATAGCTGTGATCATAGCCCTTTTGCAGCCGCAAGGTGGCGGGCAGGCGGCGCGCCATCACGGCCTGGGCCAGCGCCTCGGGCTGCAAGAGATCGATGAACTGATCGCTGGCGCCGGTATCAACCAATAGCGGCACATCCAGCCCCACATCGCGCATCATCAGCGTGGCATCGTGGCTGGCCCAGGCGGCGCTATCGGTGCCCAGATAGGCGCCCAGCTGCTTGCGGCCCCAATCGCCATTGCTGGGGTGGCAGATCGGCGCAAAAGCCGAAACCGAGCGGAACCGCCCCGGCAGGCCCATGGCCAGGGTCAGCGCCCCATGCCCGCCCATGGAATGGCCGGTGATCGATTGGCGCTGCGGATCCAGGGCAAAATGCTGAAACACCAGCGCGGGCAGGTCGTGGGCAATATAATCCCACATCTTGAAATGGTTTGCCCAAGGGGCTTGGGTGGCATTCACGTAAAACCCCGCGCCCTGGCCCAGATCATAGGCATCATCATCGGGCACATCGGCGCCACGGGGCGATGTATCGGGAAAGATCAAGGCGATGCCTTGCTCGGCCGCCCAGGCCTGCGCCCCGGCCTTTACCATGGCGTTTTCATGGGTGCAGGTCAGGCCTGAGAGATACCACAGCACCGGCACCGGGCCATCTTGGGCCTCGGCAGGCAGAAACAGGCCAAAGGTCATATCGGTTCCCGTGGCCTGCGACGCATGACGATAGACGCCTTGCACCCCCCCGAAACAGGCGTTTTCCGATATCGTTTCCATGCAGCACCCCCGGTATTGAAACTTGCCCCTTGCTAGCCCAGCCAGCCCTGCGGGGCAAGGATCACATGGTGTTGACCCAGGCGATGACGGCCGAAACCGTGGCAATTGAAAAGGCCGTCGAAATCAGGATCGAGGCCGAAACACGCTGCGGCGCAACACCGTAATGCTGGGCCAGAATATACACATTTCCCGCCACCGGCAGCGCCGCGGCGGCAATCATCACACCCGCGGCATAGGGCGCCACGGGAAACAAAACCAAGGCCGACAGCGCCACCGCCGCAGGGTGCAACACCAGCTTGGCCGTGCTAAGCCATAGGGCCACGCTGACGCGCTCGGCTGATTTGCTGGCCAATGAGGCGCCAATGGCAAAGAGCGCCCCGGGCGTGGCGGCAGCCCCCAAGATGGCCATGAAATCATTCAGCGGCGCTGGAATGGGCAGTTGCGCAGCCGACCAGGCCAAGCCCACACAAATGCTGACAATCATGGGGTTTTTCAGCAGGCCCAGGCCCACGGTTTTCAAAATGGCCCATTGCACCCGGCCATCGCGCCCGCCCGTGATCAAAATCACGATCAGCGAGCCAAAGACCATCAGATCTACCGCCAAAACCTGCATCACCGGCACGATCGCGCCCTCGCCCAGCAGCATCACCAGCATGGGAATGCCCAAAAACCCCACATTGCCAATCACCGCGCATTGCGCCTCGATCGCGGCTTCTTCCACGCTAAGCCCGCGAATAAACGCCACCGCCGTGGCGATGCCATAGACAAAGGCCGTGGCCCACAGATAGGCCACCAGAAACTGCGGATCGAAAATTTCAGCAAACGACAGGTTGGCGGAAAAGCGAAACAGCATGGCTGACAGCGCAAAGTAAAACACAAACTTGGTCAGCCATGCCGTGGCCTCGGGCGTGAAAAAGCGGGTCACGCCCGCCCCATAGCCCAGGCCGATCAGCGCAAAAAATGGCAGTGTTTTCAGGAAGATTTCGACCATAGGGCAGTGGTAGCACCCCCATTGGCCACGTCAATGGGGGTGATGGGGGCACAGGCGCCTAAAACAGCCCTGCATCACGCGCCAAAAGCGCGGCTTGGGTGCGGTTGGATGCGCCAATCTTGCGATAAAGCGTTTTCATATGCAGTTTCACGGTGGGTTCCTGCACATCCAGATCGCGGGCGATTTCCTTGTTCGATTTGCCCTCGGTCAGGCCCTGAAGCACCTGCAATTCGCGCTTTGACAGCTTTTCTGCCAGCTCATTGGCGGGCACGTCTTCCTCGGCGGTCATGAATTCAAGGGGGGCGTATTGTTCGCCCATGGCCATGAATTTCACCGCATTGACCAGGGATTTGGCCGTCAGGGTTTTGGGCAAAAATCCAGATGCCCCCTGCGCCAAGGCTTTTTCCGCAATGGCCCGCGTGGCCACGCCAGACATCAGCGCCACTTTCACACCCGGATAGGTGCGCAGCACATGTTCCAGCCCGTCCAGCCCGTTCATCCCCGGCATGTTGAAATCCAGCAGCACCAAATCATAGCTGGCATCTTGTTGCAGCGCGCTGACCGCCTCGGGCAGGTCTTTTGCGCAGGTGGTCTGGATATCACCTTGGGTTTCCAAAAACATCACCAGCGTGTCGCGCAACAGGTCGTGATCGTCGGCAATTAGTATTTTCATGTTCGTTCTCGCCTTAAAGGCAGCGCACCAAGACAGGCACACCCATACAAAAGTACAATTCTGATACTGTCGGCTGTGAATTCGCCATCATAGGTTAAGTAGCCCAACACTTCTGATAAATGTAAGTGCAAAATCCCGTCTTTTCATAGCCTTTTTTGGAAAAATACGGGCGTCACCCCAAAATTTCCTATCCCTTCGGATAGTCACATATCCCTTTTACACAATGCAAAATACTTTCGGAATATTATACGCTCAAAAGTGCCCTGCGTGGGGCCCCACGCATGCCCGCACACAGGCTGGGCACAGTGCCACCCGGGGTATAGAACAGCACGACCACCTGCAAGCCATCGCGCAAACCGTTAACACTATGTGAATTGTATCCCGCCAGTGCCAATGTCTCATCTTTCCGCAGATCTGCCTGATACCATCAGCAAACGGCGCCCCTTTGCCATATTGCTGATCGTGGTGTTTGTGCTGGCTGCGGCCACGCTTTTGTCGATCTATATCGATCGCAAGGTTGAAACATTGCGCCAAACCCGCCAGCAAGATGTGCATCTTTTGGCCGCCAAGGTGCAAAATGCCCTGCTAGAGCTAGAGGTTGAAACGCTGCGCGCGCAGCTGGGCCAGGGGCCGCGCCCCACCAAGCTGCAAGAGGCTTTTGACACCTACAGCGCCTTTCTTGAAAACCTGCACACCGCCCCCGATTATACCGAAGCGCTGGCACAGCCCGCACTGCAGCGCCCGGCCGCGGCGTTAAAGGCTGCGCATACTGACATGGCCGCCACGTTTACCGCACAGGCCACGCCGGGGCTGTTGGCGCAAATTCAGGCGCAAAAGGCCAATGCCACCGCCCTGCGCGATGCGGCAAAGGCATGGCGCCTGGCCAGCGAGGCGCGTGCCGATGCCAACCTCAGCACAACATTATCGCGCATGGGGGCCTTATCGATTGGCATGGTCTTGGTGCTGTCTGCCCTGACCATCTCGCTGCTGTTACTGTCGCTACAGGCCCAACAGCGCGCCCGCCAAATGCGCGAAACCGCCAATCGCCTGACCACGATATTGGAAACCTCGCTGGATGCGGTGGTGGTTTTCAGCGCGACGGGTCGCATTCTGGCCATCAACAGCGCCGCCGAACAGATGTTTGAATTTCAACGCGCCGAGGCGATCGGCGGCAAAATGACAGATCTCATGGTGCCCGCCCTGCACCGCGAGAAATTTCTCAGCACAATCCGCGACTATATGCTGAACGGCCAGTCCGACATTATCGGGGCGGGCCGCATAAGCATGACCGCGATGCGCAAAAGCCGGGCAATTTTCCCGATCGAGTTTTCGATCGATCAAATCGGCGGCACAGACGAGCCGGTTTTCGTAACCTTCATCCGCGATATCACCGAACGCCGCGCAACCGAGCTGACGCTGGTCGAGGCGCGCGACAAAGCGCTGGCCGGCGAGCGCGCCAAAGCCGAATTCTTGGCGGTGATGAGCCACGAAATGCGCACCCCCTTGAATGGGCTGTTGGGCACGCTGGGCTTGCTGCAAGACACCCCGCTGTCAGACCAACAGCACGCCTATATCAGCAACATGCAGGCATCGGGCAAATTGCTGATGCATCATGTCAATGACGTGCTGGAAATTTCCAAGCTTGAAGCGGGCAAAGTGGCCATTACAAACACGCCGTTTTCGCTGCAAGAGATGCTGCAGGAAATCATCCAGGGCCAAGCGCCGCAAGCGCAGGCACATGGCAACAGCTTAAAGGTGCACTGGCTGTCACACCCCGTGCCCTACATCGTTTGCGATCCCGTGCGCCTGCGCCAGATTTTGCTGAATTTGCTCAGTAACGCGCTGAAATTCACCAAGAACGGCGCCGTCACGCTGGAAATCGAAACCTTTGGCAAGGCCAATCGCGAAGAAATCGAATTTCGCGTCATCGACACCGGCATCGGTATCGATGAACAATATCTGGAACAGATATTTGGCGATTTTGAAACCGTCGATGGCACCTATGGACGCGCCACCCAAGGCACCGGCCTGGGGCTGGGCATTTCGCGCCGCTTGACCCGTGCGATGGGGGGCGAAATAGGCGTTGAAAGCACGGTGGGCGTGGGCAGCGTGTTCTGGGTGCGCCTGCCCCTGGTGCGCAGCGCCATTCCGGTGGCGGAAAACGAGGCCACGCAGATGGTGGAAAACCTGCCGCCCCTGGATGTGTTGATCGTCGAGGACAACCAGATCAACCGCGTGGTGCTGCGCGATATCTTGCGTTCCGAGGGCCACAGCGTGACCGAGGCCCAAGATGGCCAACAAGGCGTGCAGCTGGCCCAATCCCATCGCTTTGATGTGATCATGATGGATATCAGCATGCCGGTGATGGATGGGCTGGCCGCCACCCGCGCCATTCGTGCAGGCGATGGCCTGTCGCGCGCCACCCCCATTGTGGCGGTGACCGCCCATGCCCTGGCAGAAGAAATCAAAGCCTTTCTCGCCGCAGGCATGAACGCGGTGATCGGCAAGCCTATTTCGCGGGGCGAGTTGATGCAAAAGCTGGCCCAATGCTGCACGAATACCGCGGAAAAGGGCCTGCACCCACAGCCCAAAGCGCCGCCAGAGCCCCCGCAAAAAGCCGCGCAGGCCAGCGGCCAAAACCTGCTGGACGAGGCCCAGTTTCAGGCGCTTCTCAACGATCTTGGGCCCGAAATTGCCGGCAAGCTGCTGGGCCGTTTCGCAGAAGAGGCCAGCGCCACCATCGCCCATGTCGGCACCGTGTCACAGGCCCCCCAGGATACGCTGGATCTGGCCGATCTGATTGGCCGGCTGCATAAAATGGCAGGTTCAGCCGGGGCCATGGGGGCCTTGGCCCTGCATGCCAAGCTGGTGCAGCTGGAACAGCTGGGAAAAACCGGCGCGCTGGCGCAGTTTCAGGCCGAATTGCAGGGCCTGGCCGATATTTGGCAACAAACCCAAGCCGCCATTTCCGCCCGCCTTTAAGCCAGCCCTCGACAGGGGCTGCGCAAATGCCGATACTGCGGCCAAATTTGCAAAGTAGGCGCTATGACCAAAACACTGCTTATCCTGAACGGCCCAAACCTGAATTTGCTGGGCACACGCGAACCCGATGTCTACGGCCATGAAACCCTGGACGATGTGCAGGCGCGCTGCGTGGCGCTGGCCGCAGATCTGGGTGTCAGTGTCGATTTTCGCCAATCCAACCACGAAGGCCAGCTGGTTGATTGGGTGCAGCAGGCCCGCGGCACAGCCGATGGCATTGTGATCAACCCCGCCGCCTATACCCATACATCTGTGGCGATACTGGATGCGCTTACGATGTTTGCGGGCCCGGTGATCGAGGTGCATATCTCCAACATTCACAAGCGCGAAACGTTTCGCCACCACTCTTTCGTGTCGGGGCGTGCCGATGGCGTTATTGCCGGCTGCGGCACCGAGGGCTATTTGCTGGCCATGCGGCGGCTGGCCAGCCTGCTGGGCGCTTAAGCTTAAGCCGCCCCACAGATTGCACCTGCGCCACAGCCTGCTATAGCGCACCAAACCATCTTTTCGCACATCAGGGAGAAATCCATGTCTAACGCACAGCTGGAAGCCACGATCGAAGCCGCATGGGATGCGCGCGATACCATCACCCCCGCCACAAAGGGCGATACCCGCGACGCCATCGAGGCAACGCTGGCCGCCCTTGACAGCGGCACATTGCGCGTGGCCGAACGCCGCGACAGCGGTGAATGGCATGTAAACCAATGGGCCAAAAAGGCCGTGCTGCTGGGCTTTCGCCTGAAAGATATGGAACTGCAGGCAGGTGGGCCCCAGGGCCACAGCTGGTGGGATAAGGTAGACAGCAAATTCAAAGGCTGGGGCGCAGATGAATTCAGCGCCGCAGGCTTTCGCGCGGTGCCCAATGCCGTGGTGCGCAAATCGGCCTATATCGCCAAGGGCGTGGTGCTGATGCCCTCGTTTGTAAACCTGGGCGCCTATGTGGACGAGGGCACCATGGTCGATACATGGGCCACTGTCGGCTCGTGCGCGCAAATTGGCAAGAATGTGCACCTGTCTGGCGGTGTGGGCATCGGCGGCGTGCTGGAACCCATGCAGGCGGGCCCCACCATTATCGAAGATAATTGCTTTATCGGCGCCCGTTCCGAGGTGGTCGAGGGCTGCATCGTGCGCGAGGGCAGCGTGCTGGGCATGGGCGTGTATATTGGCAAATCCACCAAGATCGTCGATCGTGAAACCGGCGAGGTCATGTATGGCGAGGTGCCCCCCTATTCGGTGGTTGTGTCGGGCTCGATGCCATCGAAAAACGGCATCAACCTGTATTGCGCAGTTATCGTGAAACGGGTTGATGCGCAGACGCGCTCGAAAACCGGCATCAACGAATTGCTGCGCGACTAAGCGCAGCCGCAGGCCGTGCCCCTTTGGGGGCACAAAGCCCGCGCAAGCGGCAAAACAGGGAAAACGCTATGAAACGTATCAAAGACATGGTGGCCGAGGCCAACGCCATGGTGGCCCACGCCCCCGCCACAGAAATGATGGCGCTGCACGGCCAGGAAGATGTGCTGTTCGTCGATCTACGCGACCCGCGCGAGCTGGACCGCGACGGCATGATCCCCGGCGCCTTTCATTGCCCGCGCGGCATGCTGGAATTCTGGATCGATCCAGAAAGCCCCTATGCCAAGCCACAGTTCCAATCGGGCAAGCGGATCGTGTTTTATTGCGCCTCGGGCTGGCGTTCGGCGCTGTCGGCGCGCACCGCCCAAGATATGGGCCTGCCCAATGTCAGCCATATCACCGACGGGTTTTCCGGCTGGAAAGCTGCGGGGGCGCCAGTGGCACAGCGCGAACCCCGCGGCGAAGGCTAAAACGCACAGGCCCACGCGCCCCAGCAAAGGTGCATGGCGGCGGCGCTTAGCCCTCTAGCGCCCAACCATCGGGCGCAAAGCCATGCTGCAGCGCAACACGGGTGGCGGTTTCTTCTGCCACCCAGATGCTTTGGGCAGACACCGGCTGGTCGGCCAATGTGGCCACCAGATAGGGCGCCTCGCCCTCGTCTACATCATCGACCCAATCGCACATGAAATCGGCCTGCTCTAATGCGGCTGCCAGCCCCGCCCAATCGGCAGGCTGGGCGGTGGCCACAAAAAAGAAATCCAGATCCGCCACATCCGGCAGGCCGCCATCGCCGATCATCTCGGCAAAGGCATCAAAGGTTTCGGCCCGCTGGGCTGCAAAATCGTGGGACACGGGCGGTTACTCCTGCTCGGCCAAGAAACGCTCGGCATCGAGGGCGGCCATGCAGCCCATGCCAGCGCTGGTGACGGCCTGACGATACACATGATCGGTGAGATCACCGGCCGCAAAGACCCCCGGCACAGTGGTGCGGGTGCTGCCCGGCTCGACCTTGACATAGCCGCCATTGTGCAATTCCAGCTGGTCTTTCACCAATTCGCTGGCCGGCGCATGACCAATGGCCACAAACACGCCAGTGCAGGCCAATTCGCTGATATCGCCGGTTTGCACATTGCGCAGGCGCACGCCTGTCACGCCTTTGGGCGCATCGGTGCCCACAACCTCGGCCAGTTCGTGGTGCCACAATGTTTCGATCTTGGGGTGTTTGAACAACCGCTCTTGCAAGATCTTTTCGGCACGCAGCGTATCGCGGCGATGCACCAATGTGACCTTCGAGGCAAAATTGGTCAAAAACAGCGCCTCTTCCACAGCGGTGTTGCCGCCGCCGATCACCACAATCTCGTGCCCACGGTAGAAAAACCCGTCGCAAGTGGCGCAGGCTGATACGCCAAACCCCTTGAACGCCTCTTCGCTGTCCAGCCCCAGCCATTTGGCCCGCGCGCCCGTGGCCAGAATAACGGCATCGGCGGTATAGGTGGTGCCACTGTCGCCTTTGGCGGTGAAAGGGCGCTGCGACAGATCCAGCGAGGTGATCAGATCGCCCACAATCTCGCAGCCCATGGCGGCGGCATGCTCTTGCATCTGCACCATCAAATCGGGGCCCTGGATCTCTTTTTCACCGGGCCAGTTTTCAACCTCGGTTGTGGTGGTCAGCTGGCCGCCCGGCTCCATCCCTTGCACCAAGATGGGCGACAGCATGGCGCGGCTGGCATATACCCCCGCCGTATAGCCCGCCGGGCCCGAGCCGATGATCAAAACCTTGGTGTGGCGATTGTCTGCCATGGCATGTCCTTTCCCGATAGGTTCCGCGTGTTGATGCCCATATATGCCGCCCCGTGCGGCGGCGAAAGCCCCCAACAGCCAGGCGGCCGGGAAAGGCAGGGCTAAATTTTCCCATGCGCCAGAAAGGATGTTGCCGAAACGCGAAACAATATTGCGCCGGATACCGCAGTTGCTGTAAGAAACGGCCACCGATGGAGGATAAAAATGGCAGGCACACGTCTGGACCCGATCGACCGCATGATTTTGGCAGAATTGCAGGCCGATGGCCGCATGACCAATGTCGAGCTGGCAAAACGCGTAGGAATCAGCGCGCCCCCCTGCCTGCGCCGCGTGCGCACGCTGGAAGAGGCCGGCTTTATCAAAGGCTATCACGCCAAGGTCGATGCCCGCGAGCTGGGTTTCGAGGTGCAGGTCTTTGCCATGGTCGGCCTGCAAAGCCAGGCCGAGGCCGATCTGTCGAAATTCGAACAGCGCTGCCGCGAATGGCCCTTGGTGCGCGAATGCCATATGCTGAATGGCGAGGTCGATTTCATTCTGAAATGCGTGGCGCCTGATTTATCGACATTTCAAAGCTTTCTCACCGAACAGCTGACCGCCGCCGAAAACGTGGCCAGCGTAAAAACCAGCCTTGTCATTCGCGGCGCCAAAGATCAGCCAGGCGTGCCATTTGACGTGCTGGAAGAGCGGCTGGCGCGCAAAGCCTGATCTGCCTGCCCCGCCTGCCCCCCTGACACAAGCACAGCAAAAATGGGCTGCACGGTCGCCCATGCAGCCCAGTGGTGGTGTCGAGGGAGGTCTTGAAAAAATCTGTCACATGCACCCCGGCTGGGGGGGCAAATTAGGCCGATTTGGCCATTTCCGGCGCCTCTGGCCGCGGCTCGATTTCCTGACCGCGCTGCCATGGCAGGGGCAGTGCGCCCAGTGTTTCGGCGGTTTCCAGTGCCGAGATCATCCAGCGTTTGCTTTTGCTCATTGCCAGTCTCCAGTGCTTAAACCCGGCCATTTTTGGCCCATGTTTCAACACTGCCGGCCCATTAAGGCAAGGTTAAGGCAAGGTTAAGGAAAAGCCGCGGCTGGCCACACCACCCTATAGGCGGATGACCGAGATCAGCCGTCCGTAATCGGCCTCGCCATTGTGGGTGGTGCGGCGGTAGGAATAAAAACGATCGGGGTCGGAATAGGTGCAATGGCGCGTCCATTCCGCATGGCCCACACCGATGCTGCGCAGCTTGTGCAGGCCAAAGGCCGGCAGATCAAACAAATACCGGTCGCCCTGCCCATTGGCAAAAAAGCGTTGGTTGTCGATATCATCGGCCATGAACGCGTCTAGAAACTCGGGCCCAACCTCGTAGGCGCGCTGGCTGATCGTGGGGCCGATCACCGCCACCGTATCGGCCCGCTGCGCGCCCAGCGCCTCCATCGCCTCTAATGTGGCCTCTAGCACCCCATCCAGCGCGCCGCGCCAGCCGGCATGGGCCGCACCAATCACCCCGGCGCTATGATCGGCAAAAAGCACAGGCTGGCAATCGGCGGTCAATATCCCCAAGGCCAGCCCCGGCGTGGCCGTGACCATGGCATCGGCCTTTGGGCGCTGCGGCAGGGCGGCATCAACCTGCACCACCTGGGCCGAATGCACCTGATGCACCGTCACCAGATCATCGGCCGCCACCGCCATGGCATCGGCCACGCGGCCCCGGTTTATTTCCACAATTTCCGATTGGTCGCTGCTGCCTTGCCCACAGTTCAACCCGGCAAACACCCCAGACGAGGCCCCACCCCGGCGGGTGAAAAAACCGTGACGCACCTCTTTCAGGGCATCTGCGGTGATGATTTCCAGCGTCATGGCAAAAACCCCGGTGGTGGTGGCATCTGAGCAGGATAAAGGCCCAGCACCTTGAATAGCGTTCCCATTTCTTCTGCATGCGTCAAGCGCCGATGTGCCGCCCAATGCGAGGCCAGCGCCGCATCTTGCAGGTTTTCTGCCAAGGCTTTGGCCCGATGGTCAATACCAAGGCGCTGCAAAAACGCGCCTTGCGGGGTGAGCCGGGTATGCGCGCAAGGCGCGGCTGTGGCCAGCGCCTCGAAATCCACATGGGCGGTGATATCGGCCTGCCCTGGGCTGGCCAGCACATCGACCGGCCCATGCCCCTGCAGGGCCTGCAACGTATCGCCCAAACTGCGCCAATCGCCGTAATCCACAATCAGCGCCGCGCCACCATGCTGGGCAATGCGTTGGCCAATTTCGGCGGCAATCGGGCCGGCAGCGGGGCATGTTTCCACCACATCGCCGGGGCTTGTATCGGCCAGCCGGGCCGCTAGGGCCGGTTGCGCCGCCTCGGCCCCCAGCCCCATGCACAATTGCCCGTCAGCCCCCAGCCCCACCAGCCGCTCGGCCCAGGCCTGGCCTGTGCGCTGAAACTGGCGAATGGGCAGGGCATCGAAAAATTCATTGGCCAGCAAGAACAGCGGCGCTTGCGGCACTTCGGCCACGCTGCGCAGATGCCGGGGCGCATAGGCCTGCAACAGCGCGTTTTGGCGGGCTTGCAGCACCGGCGACATTTCCACCAGCACCAGCTGCATCGCGGCATGAAAGCCCGGCACCCGCCGCGTGGCGCGCAGGGCATCGGCCATCAGCGTGCCCCGGCCCGGCCCCAGCTCGGCCAGCACAAAGGGCGCGGGGCTGCCCTGCGCTTGCCATGCCACGGCAAGGCACAGGCCCAGCAATTCGCCAAACATCTGGCTGATTTCCGGTGCGGTGGTAAAATCACCCGCCTGGCCCAGCGGGTCGCGCGTGGTGTAATAGCCATAGCGCGGATGCAGCAGTGCCTCGGCCATGAAATCCGCCACGCTAAGCGGGCCAGTGCCGGCAATGCGCTGCGCCAGATGCTGCGCCAAGCTCATGATGCGCCCACAGCCCGGCGCCGGGCCAGCCAGATCAACACCAGCCCCACCACCAGCATTGGCAGCGACAGCACCTGGCCCATGGTCACCCCAAGATCACCCAGCCGCAGGACAAACCCCATCGGGTTATCGGGGGTGATAAACTGCGCATCGGCCTGGCGGAAATATTCCACAACAAACCGCGCCAGCCCGTAGCCGGCAACAAACACGCCGGTGATCTGGCCTGGCACTTTCAGCGCCCCACGCCGATAGGCCAGCCACAGCATAAGCGCCAGCAGCACCACCCCCTCTAACAGCGCCTCGTAAAGCTGCGAGGGGTGGCGCGCGCACATCCCCGGCAGCACGCCAGGGCAGATCTGCGCCGCCTCTTGGGGGAAAATCACCCCCCAGGGCAGATCGGTGGGCCGGCCCCATAATTCGGCATTGATGAAATTGGCGATGCGCCCCAGCATCAGCCCCACGGGCACGCCCAGTGCAATCACATCGCCGGCCGCGGCCGGCGCGATGCCCTGGCGCCTGGTATATAGCCAGCCCGCCACCACCACGCCCAAAAACCCGCCATGAAACGACATACCCCCCTGCCACACCTTCAAAATATCGCCGGGGTTGGCCAGGTAATAGGCCGGCTGGTAAAACAGCACAAAGCCCAACCGCCCCCCCAAAATGATGCCCAAGATGATCCAGCTTAGCAGGTCTTCCACCTGCAAGGGCGCCATGGGGGGGGTGTTTTTCGGCCATAGGGCAGGGCGGCGCAGCGCGTGCAGGCTGATACGCCATGCCAGCACAATGCCCACGATATAGGCCAAGGCATACCAGCGCAGTGCCAGCTCTACCCCGAACAGGCTAAAGGAAAACACCTCGGGCGAAAGGTTGGGAAAGGGAATACCGTTTTGCATCTGGGTTTGCCTGCCTTTTTCACTTGTGGCCAAACGTGCCTTGTGGCCCGTGCCTGCCTAGCCCATATAGGACTAAGATGTAACGCTGGAGTAGGCCATGCAGACCCGCAATAAGATTTTGGACGATTTATCGCAACTCATGACCAATGCCATGGGTGTTGCGCAGGGCGCCAAGACCGAGGCAGAAACCGCGATGAAAAGCCTGCTTGACCGCTGGTTGGCTGACCGCGATTTCGTGACCCGCGAAGAATTCGAGGCCGTGCGCGCCATGGCCCAAAAAGCGCGCGAAGAAAACGCAGCGCTTAAGGCACGCCTGGACGCGCTAGAGCAGAAATAAACGGGAAAGAAAGGTGAGAGGCTGGACAACGACCCAAGCGGGACTCGTTACGGCTGCTTCCTTCCGGACCTGACCGGGTTGGCGAGGCACTTGCCCGCGCCAACCTCTCGACCCGTTATATAAGGGCGGCTGCCGCCCTTGGCAAGCACCCCATAGGCCTTGGATAGACCGTGGTGCCGATAAGCGGCCACTGGCGGCTTTTCTTTCCCCATTTTGGCTGGCACTGTGGCCCAAACACACAGCAGGGGCACAGCAGGGGGCATGGTATGAAACTGGCCGAAACCGTTACATTTGGGGGCTCGGGGCTGGACCGGGCGGGCGAATTGCGCGGCGATCCAGCCGCCCTGGCCGCGGCCCTGCAGGCGCCAGACAGCTACAGCATTGTTATGTGGCGCGGCAAACCGCTGGTCGGGCCCGTGCCCGGCGCGCCCGAGCAAACCGAACTGACCCGGCTGCGCCTGAGCCACCCGATCTTCGAACATGCCGCCGAGCCGCCCATTTTGCTGGGGCGCGAGGGGAAGGCCCATGTTTGGGCGCATGACATTTCCGGCTGGGCCCCGCCCGATGTGGACAGCACGCAGTTCAACAGCTTTCTCGACCGCAGCGAACAGCACCACCCCAGCCTGCCCGAAAGCCACCGCTTTGTGGAATTGCGCGCGGTGATGACCCGGCTAGACAGCCGCGATGCCGAATTGGCCGCCACCGCCCGCGCCGTGCAGGGCTGGCATGGCAGCCACGGCTTTTGCGCCCGCTGCGGGGCGGCCACCACCGCCACCCATGGCGGCTGGCAGCGCGATTGTGGCGCTTGCGGCGGGCATCACTTTCCCCGCACCGATCCGGTGGTGATTATGCTGATCACCCATGGCAATAGCGTGCTGCTGGGCCGCTCGCCGGGCTGGCCGCAGGGTATGTTTTCTTGCCTTGCAGGGTTTATCGAACCCGGTGAAACAATCGAGGCGGCCGTGCGCCGCGAGGTTTGGGAAGAGGCTGGCGTAAAGGTGGGGCGCGTGGGCTATCTGGCCAGCCAGCCATGGCCCTTTCCCGCCTCGCTGATGCTGGGCTGCCATGGCCAGGCCGAAAGCACCGACATCCATATTGACCCAAACGAGATCGAACAGGCGCTTTGGGTCAGCCGCGAAGACATGGCCGAGGTATTCGCAGCCCGCCACCCCCTTATCGCCCCGCCCCGCCATGGCGCAATTGCCGGGTTTTTGCTGCGCAATTGGCTGGCAGATACGCTGGACTAAGCCGCCGCGATCCCCATATTGGGGGCGTGTGACAAGTTAGGGTAACAAGTATGAAGTTTTCCGCCCGCGAAGATATCGATGGCAGTATCGAAGATGTGTTCCGCTTCCTGACCGATTTCGAGGCCTTCGAACGCCAGGCCATTCGGCGCAATGTCGATGTGCAGCGCACCGACAGCCTGCGCCAGCCCGGGGTGGGCATGGCGTGGCACACACAATTCCGCCTGCGCGGGCGGGTGCGGCAGCTAGACATCACGCTGGGCGCCCTAGAGCCCCCCAACAGCATGGTGTTTCACGGCCGCAGCAAGGGCCTGCACACGGTTTTCAGCGTTGATCTGATTGCCCTGTCCGCCAGCCGCACCCGCATGACGCTAACGCTGGATCTATCGCCCAAAACCCTGCCCGCGCGGCTGATGGTGCAATCGCTGAAATTGACCCGCAAAACCATTACAACACGGTTCAAAACCCGCTTGTATGATTTTGCCCGCACGATGGAAAGCCAGCTGCGCAGCGCCTGATTGGCCCCGCCTTAGGCAAAGCTGCCATGGCAAAACCACCCCGCCGACAGGGCGCCGCCATGGGCAAAAAACACCCATAGGCGCAGCCCGTCTTGGGTGGTGATATCCCAATAATCGCGGGTGCCACTGCGCCATTGCGGATCGTCCAGCCACCATTCGGGGGCAATCCGCTCGGGGCCGCGGGCATGGGCCACAACATGGCTGCGCCGACGCCAGCGAAACCTGTCTGGCAGCTGCGGCAGCGCCGGGGCTGTCAGCGGCTCGGGGCGTGGGCACAGCAGCAGCGGGCGGGGCCGGGGCGGCTGGGGCCATGCGCCCGCCTCGGTGCAAAAGGCCGCCACCCGGGGCTGGGCCTCTTTTTCGGGGATATGGGTATCGACCGGGTGCAGCCGCGTCACCGCCTGTGGGCCCAAACGGGCGCCCAAACGACCAATCAGATCTTCCAGCGCGGCCTGCCCGGCGGCGCGGCCCTGTGCCGCCTGCCCCGCCACTGCGTGGCCCGCATGCTGGCGTTGCGGCAGCACCTCGGCCTGCACCACCGCAAGGCGCAGCACGTCGATGCCATAGCCCGGCTCTAGCCCCGGCAGGCGCAGCGCCAGCAAGGGCCAAATGCGCGCCGGATCGGCCATGGCCTGGGCCAGCACCAAGGGCAGCGCCGCCGCCGTGCCATCGGCGCGAAAGGCCTGCAGGCGCAGCACCCGCGCGCCTTGGCCGCGCTGCTGCAACAAGCTGCACAGGCGCTGCACCAGCCGCTGCGCCCCTTCGGCGATATCCTCGGGCAGGCCGATCGGATCGGGGAAGGTAAGGCGCGTGGCCAAAACCGGCTGGGGCTGGGCCGGGCTGATCGGCTCGGGCACAGCGCCCAGCGCCTGATCCAGGCGCAACAGCAGCTCGGGGCCAAAGCGCCGCGCCAGCCCGGCCCTTGGCCGATCAACCAGATCGCCCACCTGCCGCAGGCCCAAACGCGCCAGCCCCTCGGTGATGGCCGGATCAAGACGCAGCGCCGCAATGGGCAAGCCCGCCAAGGCCTGAAAACTGCCGCCGGGCGGGGCAATGGCGCCCCCACCTGCCGGGGGTGCCGCAGGGCCACTGGTGCTGCGCGCCCAGCCCCGGCGCGCGGGCGCTGCACGGGCCCGGGTGGCGCGGGCCTCTTGCAGCACCACCTGCCCCGATGGGCCCACCGGCCCGGCCCCCTGCCCCCCAAAGCGTGCCAAAGCCCATGCCGCGCCCGGGGTATCGGCAATGCCATATTGCAGGCTTAGCCCATGGCGGGCGCAATCGGCCTGTATCTGGCTGGCCATCGCCTGCTCGCCACCGAACAGATGGGCACAGCCGGTGATATCTAGCATCAGCGCATCGGGGGGCTGCGCCGCCACCCAGGGCGAAAAGCGGGTCGCCCAGCGCTGCAGCAGCGCCAAAACCGCCTGCATTTCCCCCGGGGCCTGGGTGCGCGTCACCAGATCGGGGCATATCGCCTGCGCATCGCGCAAAGGCTGGCCCGGCTGCACCCCAAGCTGCGAAGCCGCCACCGAGGCCGAGGCCACAACCTGCATCTGCCCGCTATCGGCCACCATAACCAACGCCAGCCCCTGGCCGCTGGCCCCCATTTTGCGCAGCACAGATTCGGCGCCAAGGCGCGGAAACCACAGGGAAAGGGCGCGTTTTGCAGGCATGATAAAAAGAGCGGCAGCTTTTGTTTCTGTTTTGTTCTTACAATATGGCCTGGGGCTGAGTCGAGTCTGCCCCGTCGCGCGCAGATCGCGGCGGCCGGTTTTCAAATCGCCCAAATTTGCGCCACAAGCGCCCATTTTCTTTGCATCTGCCCCATAATGCAGCACAAAACCCGCCTAAAACATGGCCCAACCTGCGGGGGCGTGCTCTGGCTGTGGGGAAGATTGCCAACCCCAACCCAACCCCAACCCAACCCCAGCATCCCGGCCCGCAATGACCTATGAGCCACGCCAGATAAGCGCCTCTGCCGCCCAGCCGCCCCGCGCGGTGGGCCATGCCGTATTGGCCGTGAAGAAAACCGAGGCTGGCAGTGGCATCGACCGGCTGCGCAGCTCGGGGGCGTTAAAGCTGCTGTTTCCCCGCCGCCAAAATGCGGTTGAGGCGCTGTTGATCAATACCGCAGGTGGGGTGACAGGGGGCGACCAGCTGCATTTGCAGGCCACGGTGGGGGCGGGCGCAAACCTGTGCCTTACCACCCAAGCCGCCGAGCGCGCCTATCGCGCCCAGGCCGATATTGGGCGTGTCAGCAGCCATCTGCAGGTGGGCCCGGGCGCCTGCCTGCATTGGCTGCCGCAAGAGCTGATCGTTTTCGAAGGCGCGGCCTTTCATCGCCAATTGCATATCGACATGGCCGATGATGCCCGGCTGCTGCTGGTCGAACCCATCATTTTTGGCCGCGCTGCCATGGGCGAAACCCTGCAAGCGGCGCAGTTTTTCGACCAGATCAGCATAAACCGCGCAGGCCAGCCCCTGTATCACGATGCCATCCGCCTGTCGGGCGCCATTCAGCAGCAGCTGAACCACCCCGCTGTGGCCGCGGGCGGCACGGCCATGGCCTGTGTGGTGTATGTGGCCCCTGATGCCGCCGCGCGGGTGGCGCAGATCCGCGCCGGGCTGCCTGCCACCGGGGGCGCCAGCCTGCTTGGCCCCGATATGCTGGTGGTGCGCCTTGTGGCGCCCGATGGCTTTGGCCTGCGCCAGTATTTATTGCCCCTGCTAGACCAGCTGAGCGGCAACACATTGCCCGTTTCCTGGAGATTGTAACCGATGAACCTGACCCCCCGCGAAAAAGACAAGCTGTTGGTGGCCATGGCCGCCGAAGTGGCGCGCAAACGGCTGGCCCGTGGCGTCTTGCTGAACCACCCCGAGGCGGTGGCGCTGATCACCGATGCCGTGGTCGAGGGTGCGCGCGACGGGCGCAGCGTGGCCGATCTGATGGAAGCAGGCGCCCAGGTGATCACCCGCGCGCAATGCATGCCTGGCATCGCAGAGATGATCCACGATGTGCAGGTCGAGGCCACATTCCCCGATGGCACCAAACTGGTGACCGTTCACAACCCCATTCGCTGACCCAAACATAGGATTTGCCCCATGAAACGCCCCCTCCACAGCGCTTTTTCCGCCGCCATTGCCACAGCTGCACTGGCCGCATTGGCCACACCTGCCATGGCCCATGGCGGGGCGCATATGCACCCCCATGGCATTGATCACCTGGGCCTGTCTTTGGGGCTGTTGGCGGTGGCGGTTGCTGTGGGCGTGGGCCTATGGGGGCGCAAATGATCCCCGGCGAGATATTTCCGGCACCGGGCGAGATTGTGCTGAATGCAGATGCCACGCCCATCACGCTGATGGTGGCCAACACGGGCGACCGCCCCATTCAGGTGGGCAGCCATTATCACTTTGCCGAGGCCAACCCGGCGCTGGAATTTGACCGCCCTGCGGCCCATGGGTTGCGCCTGGATATTGCCGCAGGCACCGCCGTGCGGTTCGAACCGGGGCAGCGCCGCGAAGTGCAGCTGATACCGCTATCTGGCGCGCGCCGCGTCTTCGGCTTTAACGCCAAGGTTATGGGAGATCTGTAAATGCCCGCCCGCATTCCACGCCACGATTATGCCGCCATGTTTGGCCCCACCACCGGCGACCGCCTGCGCCTGGCCGATACCGACCTGATCCTAGAGGTAGAACGGGATCTGACCATTTATGGCGAAGAGGTTAAATTTGGCGGCGGCAAAGTGATCCGCGATGGCATGGGCCAATCGCAGCTGACCCGCGCACAAGGCGCCATGGATACCGTGATTACCAACGCGCTGATCGTCGATTACACCGGCATCTACAAAGCCGATATCGGCCTTTTGGGCGGGGTGATTGCGGCCATCGGCAAGGCCGGCAACCCCGATACCCAGCCAGGCGTTACCATTCCCATTGGCCCCGGCACCGAAATCATTGCCGGTGAAGGGCGCATTCTTACCGCGGGCGGCTTTGACAGCCACATCCACTATATCTGCCCCCAACAGATCGACGATGCCTTGCATTCGGGGCTGACCACCATGCTGGGCGGCGGCACTGGCCCCGCGCATGGCACTTTGGCCACCACCTGCACCCCGGGCCCGTGGCACTTGGGGCGCATGATGCAGGCCGCAGATGGGTTTGCCATGAACCTGGCCTTTGCCGGCAAGGGCAACGCCAGCCTGCCCGCCGCGCTGGAAGAGCAGGTGCAGGCCGGCGCCTGCGCGCTGAAACTGCACGAAGATTGGGGCACCACCCCCGCCGCCATAGATTGCTGCCTGTCGGTGGCAGATGCCATGGATGTGCAGGTGATGATCCATACCGATACGCTGAATGAATCGGGCTTTGTAGAACATACCGTCGCCGCCATGAAGGGGCGCACCATCCACGCCTTTCATACCGAGGGCGCGGGCGGCGGGCATGCGCCTGACATTATCAAGATTTGCGGCGAAAGCTTTGTTTTGCCCTCGTCCACCAACCCCACGCGCCCCTTTACCGTGAACACGGTAGAAGAGCATTTGGATATGCTGATGGTGTGCCACCACCTGGATAAATCTATCCCCGAAGATGTGGCTTTTGCCGAAAGCCGCATTCGCCGCGAAACCATCGCCGCCGAGGATATATTGCACGATCTGGGGGCTTTCTCGATCATCGCCTCAGATAGCCAGGCCATGGGCCGGGTGGGCGAGGTGATTATCCGCACCTGGCAGACCGCCGACAAGATGCGCAAACAACGCGGCCGCCTGCCCGAGGAAACCGGCGAGAACGATAATTTCCGCATCCGCCGCTATATCGCCAAATACACGATCAACCCCGCCATCGCCCATGGCATCGGCCATCAGATCGGCTCGATCGAGGTGGGCAAGCGCGCCGATCTGGTGCTGTGGAACCCGGCATTTTTCGGGGTGAAGCCTGAAATGGTGTTGATTGGCGGCAGCATCGCCATGGCGCAAATGGGCGATCCCAATGCCTCGATCCCCACGCCGCAGCCGGTATATTCGCGGCCCATGTGGGGCGCCTATGGCCGCGCGGTGGAAAACGCGGCGGTGATTTTCGTATCACAAGCCGGTGCTGCAGGCGATCTGCGGCGCAATCTGGGGCTGGCCAAGCAAACGGTGGCTGTGCAGGGCACCCGCGGCATTGGCAAGGCCGATCTGAAACTGAACTGCGCCCTGCCCAAGATCGAGGTGCACCCAGAAACCTACGAAGTGCGCGCAGATGGCGAATTGCTAACCTGCCAACCCGCCGAGGTGCTGCCCATGGCGCAGCGCTATTTTCTTTTCTAAGGGGGCGAGAATGCAAGATCTTCCCATTGCCCAATCGGTGCAAAAAGGCGCCAGTGCGGCCCAAGGTGCTGAAAGCGTCACGCTGGATTACGACGGGCGGTTTTTGCGCCGCAAGCGGTTGGTTACAGATCAGGGGCGCGCCTTTTTGATCGATCTGGCGCAGACCACATCGCTGGATCAGGGCGATATTTTACCGCTGTCCGATGGCACACAGGTGGTGGTGCGCGCCGCCGCCGAAGAGGTGTTGCTGGTCACAGGCCCCGCCTTGGCGCGGCTGGCATGGCATATCGGCAACCGCCACACACCCTGCCAGATCGAGGCCGACCGGCTGGTTATTCAGCGCGATCCGGTGATTGCGCATATGCTGGCCCATCTGGGTGCCACCACCACAGCCGCCACCCTGCCCTTTACCCCCGAAGGCGGCGCCTATGGCCATGGGCGCACCCATGCCCACGAACATGGCCACAGCGCGCATGATCACAGCCACAGCCATAACCACAGCCACGCCCATGATCACACCCATGACCACAGCCACGATCACACCCACTGACACCGGGCTGCTGACGCTGGCGCAATGGCTGGGGCCGGGCTTTCCCATTGGGGCTTTTGCCTTTTCGCATGGGCTGGAAACCGCCATCGCCAGCGGCTGGGTGCATGATGGCCCCAGCCTGCACTCCTGGCTGGGTGATCTCTTGCACCATGGCAGCGGGCGCGGTGATGCAATTTGGGTTTGGGCGGCCATCGCTGCCACAGATGCAGGCGCATTGGCCCAATTGCATGCATTGGCGCGCGCACGCATGCCCGCCGCCGAACGCCTGCGCGAAGGCGAGATGCAAGGCGCGGCCTTTGCCCGGCTGGTGCGCCAGGTATGGGGGCTGGATCTGCCCGATATGCTGCTGCCCTTGGCAGTGGGCCGGGCGGTGGCGCTGTCTGGCTTGCCGCAAGATCAGGCGGTGGCGCTCTATCTGCAGGGGTTTGTTGCCAATCTGGTGTCGGCCGCGGTGCGGCTGGTGCCACTGGGGCAAACCACCGGCCAACAGGTGCTGGCGGCCCTGGCCCCCACTTGCGCACAAATCGCGGCCGAAACCCGTGGCCTTGGCCCCGATGACATATATTCAAACAGCTTTCTCGCAGATGTGGCAGCCATGCGCCATGAAACCCAAGAACCGAGGTTATTTCAATCATGACACAGCTTAACGGCCCATTGCGCATTGGCATTGGCGGCCCCGTTGGCGCGGGCAAAACCACGCTGACAGCGGCGCTGGCCCAGCAGCTAAAGGGCCAGCATTCGATCGGGGTGATCACCAACGATATCTACACCCAAGAAGATGCCGAAGCGCTGATGCGCCTGCAAATTCTGCCAGCCGACCGTATCATCGGCGTCGAAACCGGCGGCTGCCCGCATACGGCCATTCGCGAAGATGCCAGCATCAACCTGGCGGCTGTGGCCCAAATGCAGGCCCGCCACCCTGATCTGGAGATCGCGCTGATCGAAAGCGGCGGCGATAATCTGTCGGCCACCTTCAGCCCGGAACTGGCCGATTTGACCATCTATGTCATCGACGTGGCCGCAGGCGAGGAAATACCCCGCAAGGGCGGGCCGGCCATCACCAAATCGGATCTGCTGGTGATCAACAAAACCGATCTGGCCCCCCATGTTGGTGCCTCGCTCGAGGTGATGCAGCGCGATGCCACCCGCATGCGCGCGGGCCGCCCCTTTGTGTTTACCTCGTTGCGTCTTGGCCAGGGGGTAGAGGCCGTGCTGGGCCATATCCGCACCATGGGCGGGCTATAGCCCCGCGCCACAGGCTTGCCCCCCCTGCCTATTGCGGGCACTCTGGCCCCAATAGGCGGGGGGCGATATGGCAGACAATCGGGTTTCAGCAACACAGGTGGCGCGCTTTGATCTGAAGGCGCCGCCAGCGGGTTTTGTGCAAAATCCGCATCCTTGGTATGATGGCTTTTTGGCCCATGCCCCGGTGTTGGCGCAGCCGGATGGATCGGTTTTGCTGTGCCGGCACGCCGATCTAGACCGCATTTACCGCGACACCAGCCTGTATTCATCCGACAAGAAAACAGCCTTTGGGCCAAAATTCGGGCTGGGCAGCCCGCTTTTCGAACATCACACCACCTCGCTTGTGTTTAACGACCCGCCGCTGCACACCCGCGTGCGCAAAATCATGACATCGGCGCTGACCCCGCGCGCGATTGCCCGGATGGAGCCGGGTTTGGTGGCCACCGTGGATCAGCTGCTAGACAGGCTGGCACAGGCCCCCACAGTGGATTTGATCGAGGATTTTGCCAGCGCCATCCCCATCCAGATCATTGGCAACCTGCTGGATGTGCCCATGGACGAACGCGCGCCGCTGCGCGATTGGTCGCTGGCCATTTTGGGCGCGCTTGAACCCGCGCTTGACGCCCAGCAACTGGCACGCGGGCACCAGGCCGTGACAGATTTCAAGGCCTATCTGGCCGATCTGGTGGCCCGCCGCCGCGCCCGGCCGGGCGATATTGAAACCGACGTTCTGACGCGGCTGATTATGGGCGAGGGCGCAGATGCCCAGCTGTCGGAAACCGAATTGCTGCAAAACTGCATCTTCATCCTGAACGCCGGGCATGAAACCACCACCAACCTGATTGGCAATGGCCTGGCCCTGCTGCATGACCACCCCGATCAGCGCCAGGCCCTGCTGGCCACACCCGAGCTGGCCAACACCGCCATCGAGGAAATATTGCGCTATGCCGCGCCAAACCAGTTTGGCAACCGCGAAACCACCGCAGATATTTGCATCGATGGCATGGCCATCCCCAAGGGCACCAACCTGCATCTGTGCATCGGGGCTGCCAATCGCGACCCTGCGGTTTTTGACCGCCCTGGCCTTTTCGATATCACCCGCCGCCCCAACCGCCATTTGGCCTTTGCCGGTGGGCCGCATGTCTGCGTGGGGCTTAGCCTGGCCCGGCTCGAGGGGCGGGTGGCCATCAGCCGGTTTTTGCAACGCTTTCCCGATTACCAATTGGGCGATGCGCGGCAATGGGGCGGGCGCATTCGGTTTCGCGGCTATGCCAAGCTGCCGGCGGATTTGCACCCGCACTGACCCCCCTTGCGCCTGGCCGCGCCAGGGCCCATCCTGCGCCCAACATAAGGGGGGTATCATGACACGCACAACCGCAATCGTCACAGGCGCCGCGCGCGGCATTGGCTTGGCCACAACACAGCTGTTTCTGGCCGAAGGCCGCCAGGTTGTGATGATCGACCGCGACGCCCAAGCGCTGGCCGATGCCGCCGCAGGGCTGGCAGGCGCCACCCCCATTCTATGCGATGTCTCTGACCCCGCGCAGGTGGCGCAGATGGTGCCACAGGCGCTGGCGGCACTGGGCCATGTGGATGCGCTGGTGAACAATGCCGGTGTGGCCGAATTTGGCCCGATCGAAGAAACCGATTTCGCCGCATGGCGGCGCGTGATGGCCACCAATTTGGATGGCGTTTTTCTGATGACCCAGGCGCTGACACCCGCGCTGAAACAGGCCCGCGGCGCGATTGTGAATATCGCCTCGATCAGCGGTTTGCGCGCCTCTACACTGCGGGTGGCCTATGGCACCTCAAAGGCAGGGGTGATCGCGCTGACCCAACAACAAGCCGCCGAGCTGGGCGAATATGGCATTCGCGCCAATGCCGTGGCGCCGGGGCCGGTGCGCACCAAGCTGGCGATGGCGGTGCACACGCAAGCGATCATCGATGCCTATCACGATGCCATCCCGCTCAATCGCTATGGATCAGAAACCGAAATTGCCGAGGCGATCGTGTTTTTATGCTCGGACAAGGCCAGCTATATCACCGGGCAAACGCTGGCCGCCGATGGCGGGTTTCAAAGCACGGGCGTGGGCCTGCCAGCGCTGCGCGGCTAAGCCCGCGCTTTAGGCAAAATTCACCTGCACCGTGCCAAAGGTGCCAAAATCGGCGTGGATGCGGCTGCCGCTGGGGCATTCTACAGGCCGGATGAAAGAGCCCGACAAAATCACCTGCCCCGCCTCGATACGCTGGCCATATTGGCCCATGCGGCGGGCCAGCCAGACGATGCCATTGACCGGGTCGTTCAGCACGCCTGCGCCCAGCCCGGTTTCCTCGACCTCGTCGTTGCGGCTGACAATCGCGCCCACCCAGCGCAGATCGACCGCCGGCAGCGCATGGCGCGCGGCCCCCAGAACAATGCCAGCATTGGCGGCATTATCGCTGATCGTATCGGTGATCACCCGCGCCTGGCCGGTGGCCGGATCGGCGCGCAGCACCCGTGTGTCTAAAATTTCGATGGCGGGGGCCACATAATCGGTGGCGGCAATCACATCGGCGCGGGTGATATCGGTGCCCGCCAAAGGCGCCTTCATGACAAAGGCGATTTCCGCCTCGATCCGCGGCTGGATAAACCGCCCCGCGGGCACTGTGGCGCCATCGGGGAAATGCATATCATCCATCAACATGCCGCTATCGGGGATATCGATTCCCAGCGCCGATTGCATGGCCTTTGATGTCAGGCCAATTTTCCAGCCCGTCACCTGATGCCCCGCCTGAATGCGCCGCGCGATCAGCGCCGCCTGCACGGCATAGGCATCATCCATATCCATGCCCGGAAACCGCAACGACAGCAGGCCGCATTGCTGGCCGGTTTGTTCGGCCTGCCAAAGCGTATCGGCTGCAAGCTGAATGTCATTTTGGCTTAGCATTGCTCGTCCTCTACCGTGTTGCGCAAGGTGCCGATGCCCGGCACCTCGATCTCGACCACATCGCCCGGCACCAGATAGCGCGGCGGGTCAAACCGGGCGCCGGCGCCGGTGGGGGTGCCGGTGATGATGATATCGCCCGGCACCAGCGTGGTGAACGTGCTGATATAGGCAATTTGCTGGCGGATCGGGAACATCATGCGCGCCAGGTGATCGTGCTGGCGCAGTTCACCGTTTACCCGCGTGCTGATGCTGGCCTGATCCAGCTGGGCGGCATCGCTAAAGGGCACAATCCAAGGCCCCAGCGCGCCCGAGCTATCCCAGTTTTTGCCTTGGGTTACGTTAAACTTGGCGTGGCGCACCCAATCGCGGATGGTGCCCTCGTTGGCCAGCGTCAGCGCGGCGATATGGGCATAGGCGTCTTGGGCCGCGATACGCCGGCCACCTGTGCCAATCACAATGGCCACCTCGCCCTCGTAATCCAGCGTGTGGTTTTCAGGGGGGCGGATCAGGCTTTGGCCATGGCCGGTAAAGCTGCGGGCAAAGCGGGGGAAAAGCGACATGTATTTGGGCAGGTCGCTGCCATCTTTATATTCGGCGTTGCGATCGGGAAAATTGACGCCAACGCAGATAATTTTCTCGGGCGCGGGGATGGGCGGCAGGTAGGTAAAGCTGCCTGCCGCATGGCTGATCGGGGCGGTTTGCGCCGCCGCCTGCAGGCTGGGCAAGCCACCGGCCGCGATCACATGGCGCAGGCTGGGCCAGTGTGGAAAATCAGGCGAGAGGGCGGCAAAATCATCGCCCCGCATCGCCCCCCAAAATTGCTGGCCTTCGGCCATCACCGTGGCATAGCGCATCTGTGTGTCTCCTGGCTGCATGGGCTAGGGCGCGATGATGGGCTGGGCTTGCAGCACAGCCGGCACCGGCGCCACCCCTTCAAAGGCCGAGCCCTCTTCAAACCACGACCGCGGCGCGGCCGCCCCCCACAGGGTTTGGCGCTGAGGATCGGTCAGCGACCAGCGGATCGGTTCAAGATCTGGGTCAACGGTCTGGTAATCGCTGCAATAAATCTCGATCCGGTGGCCATCGGGATCGCGGACATAAAGGAAAAATGCGTTCGAGATACCATGGCGGCCGGGGCCCCGTTCGATATTGGCCACCCAGCCTGTGGTAGACATCAGATCAAGCAGATCGATGATATTCAGCGGTGTTGGCACCCAAAAGGCCGTGTGGTGCAGGCGCGGGCCAAGGCCATTGGTAAAGGCCACATCATGCACGCCACCCTTGCGATGCATCCAGGCCGCCCAGCAGCGCCCGCTTTCATCATCTTCGGTATATTCCGTGACGCGAAAGCCAATATCGTTGTAAAACGCGACCGAGGCATCGACATCGGATGAGAACATATTGAAATGATCAATCCGCAGGGGTTTGACGCCATTATAGAGGCGATATTGCTGGTGGATGGGGGCCAGCCTGTCCATCTGCACGTAAAATTCCAGCGGAATGCCAAACGGATCGCGGGTGCGCAGCACGCGGCCCATAAAGGGGCGATCAACCCATTGTGTGGGCAGGCCACGGCCGGCAAACCAGGCCTGCGCGGCATCCAGATCTGGGGTGTCATATAGTTTAAAACCCAGCACGCCCACATCGGCCGCATCGGCCCGCACCAGCACGATGCAGTGATGGCCGCGTTCCTCCATCGCGCGCAGGTAAATGCGGCTGTCATCCTCGAAGCTGACCTGCAGGCCCAGCGTATCGACATAAAACGCCCGCGAGCGCGCCAGATCGGTGACGCGGTATTCAACATGGCTGAGGCGCACAATGTTAAAGGGCGGGTATAAATTGGGGGCTGGCACTGGCATGTTTGGGTCTCCTCGGGGTGGGGCGGCTGTGCCCCGGCATGGGGTGTGGGCAGGGTTTAAACACCCAATTGGGGGATTTTATGCGCACCCAGGGCAAAGCCCACGTGTTTTTGTTCCATATAAAATTCAAACGACCAATCGCCGCCATCGCGGCCAATACCGCTGGCCTTGACCCCGCCAAAGGGGGTGGGCAGGTGGCGCACGTTTTCGCTGTTTACCCAGATCATCCCCGCCTCTAGCGCCTGTGTCACGCGCAGGGCGCGCGGCAGATCATTGGTCCAGACATAGGCCGTCAGGCCATAGGCCACATCATTGGCGATCTGCAGCGCGTCGTCTTCGGTGGCAAAGGGTATGGCGGTTAAGACCGGGCCAAAGATTTCTTCTTGGGCAATGCGCATTTTGGCATGGGCATTGGTAAACAAGGTGGGGCGCACGTAATGGCCGGGCTGATCAGGCGCGCTGCCGCCAGCGGCGATGGTGGCCCCCTCGGCGCGGGCAACATCGAAATAGCTGCAAACCTTGTCGAAATGCACCTTGTGGATCAGCGGCCCCACTTCGGTGGTTGGGTCCAACGGATGGCCCAGTTTGATGGCGTTCACCCGCGCCACCAGCTTGGCGGTAAACTCCGCGGCGATCGTGTCTTGCACCAGCAGGCGCGACGAGGATGTGCAGCGCTCGCCATTCAGCGAGTAGATCATAAAGATCGCCGCATCCAAAGCGCGGTCTAAATCGGCATCGTCAAAAACGATCACCGGGTTTTTGCCGCCCAATTCGAAATGCACCCGCTTTAGCGTATCGGCGCCTTGTTTCATAATCATGCTGCCGGTTTTGGATTCACCCACAAAGGCAATGGCCTTGATATCGGGGTGTTCGGTCAGGGCGCGGCCGGCCTCTTCGCCAAAGCCATTCACCAGGTTCCACACCCCCGGGGGCAGGCCTGCCTCTTCGGCGATATCCATCAAAATACGCGCCGTCACCGGGCTGAATTCGGCCGGTTTATGCACCACTGTGCAGCCAGCCGCCAAGGCCGGGGCAATTTTCCAGGTGGACAGCATGAAAGGCGTGTTCCAGGGTGTGATGACCCCCACCGGGCCAATCGGCACGCGGGTGGTGATATTCATCAACGTGGGCGAGGGCAGGTGCTGGCCATCGCGCGCAGCTGGGGCACGATCGGCAAAAAAGCGGAAATTTTCCGCCCCCCGCAGCGCGGCTTTCGACATAAAGCGCAGGGCCTGCCCGGTATCCCAGCATTCGGCCAGCGCTATTTCTTCGGCCCGGGCCACAATGCCATCGGCAATGCGGTGCAGCACCTTTTTACGCTCGGCTGCGGGAAAATCGCGCCAGGCCGGAAAGGCCGCGCGCGCGGCCTGCGCTGCGGCATCGATATCTGCCGCCCCCGAGCGCGCCACGGTGCAGATAAAGCTTTCATCCACCGGCGAGTGATTGTCGAATGTGGCGCCAGATTGCGCGGGTACATCTTGGCCGGCAATGCGGTTAGGCACCCCCCGCGCACGCAGCTGCGCCAGAATTGGTGCCAGCTTTTCCAGGTTATTTTGCAGCTCGGTCATGGCTTAGCCTTTCAGGTCGCGGGGCAGGTAGGTGCGGATACTGCCGGTTTTGGGCGAAAGCTGCGGATCGATATCGCGCATCTCGAACGACAGCGCCAACGAACGGCGCGCCATCACCGGCGCCAAATACGCCTCGGCCGCTGCGAAAATATCGGCCGTTGCCTTTTGGCGCAGCGCCAGATCGCGCCCAGCGCGCAACCGCAGGGAAATATCGATATAGCCATGCTGCGCATCGCCATCGGCAATGCTGACATGACTGGCGGCAAAGGCACGAACACGCACCCCCGCCAAGGGAAACACCCCGGTTTCAATAGCCGCCCGGCGCAGCACATCGCATAGCGCTGCAATATCGACATCGGGCTCTAGGTTGGGCGCGTAATCGACGGTTATATGCGGCATGTCCCCCTCGCTTTCTGTTAACGTGTTAAGTTATTATCGACCCTTGGGTCAAGCGAATATGTTGCCTCGGCCCAGATTTACGGGCAAAGAGACCCAATGACAGATCATTTGACCGCCCCCCTGACCAATAGATCGCTGCCGATTGCGCTGTTGCGCGCGCGGGAAAAAGTGATGGGGCCGATCCGCGCCATGTTATCGGATGTGGGCGTGACCGAACAGCAATGGCGGGTGCTGCGCGTATTAGATGAACGCGGCCCGCTGGACCCGACCGAGATTGCAGATCGTTCGGTTTTGCTGCTGCCCAGCCTGACACGCATTTTGCAAACGCTTGTGGCCAAGGGGCTGGTCAGCCGGGCGCCCCACCCCACCGACCGGCGCAAACAGGTGGTTTCAATTACCGCAAACGGCCAGCAGCTGATCGCTGACAACCTGCAGCAAAGCCAAGAGCTGACCGCCTGGTTGCGCGAAAGCTTTGGCAGCCAAAAGCTGGACCAGCTGCTTGATCTGCTCAACGAGCTAGATCAACTGGACCCGCCTAACAAAAGCAGCCCACAAAAATAAAAAAACCCCGCGGCCAGCGCGGGGTTTTTTGTTTGTCTGCAGCCGGTCTTATGCGGCTTTGGCACCTTTCTTCACAGGCGCCCACAGGCGCTTGTTGGTCAGGTAAAGCAGCGATGTCAGCAGCACCAGGAACAGCACGGCCACAAAACCCGCCTGTTTGCGCGCCATCATCTTGGGCTCGGCGGCCCACATCAAGAACGCGGCCACGTCTTGCGACATGTGATGCAGCGAATTGTCGTGGCCATCGTCGAACTCGACCTGTTCATCAGCCAGCGGCGGGGCCATCGAGATCCAGCCACCGGGGAAGGCGGTGTTGCCGTAGAACACGGTGCCCGCTTCTTCCTTTTCTTCGCCGGTATAGCCGGTGAGCAGCGAGTAAATATACTCGGGGCCACCCATACCTTTGAACAACTGGTTCATGCCAGTGCCATAAGGCCCATGAAAGCCTGCGCGCGATTTGGCAACCAGGCTTAGGTCGGGCGCACCAACGCCGTTGTTGGCCGGAAAGTGATCGGCCGGGCGCGCGGCGCGGTCGTCGTCGATTTCAGGGTCATAGACCGAGAAATTATCCGCCGCATAGGCGCGCACCTGATCTTCGGTAAAGCCCGGGCCGCCCGGATCGGCCAATGTGCGCAGCGGCACATATTTCAGCCCGTGGCAGGCAGCGCAAACTTCGGTATATACTTTCAGACCGCGCTGCAGCTGGTTCTGGTCGAATTTGCCAAATGGCCCTTCGAACGAGAAATCAACATCTTCAACATGGCCCGAAGCACCAGCCGCCAGCGCCGCACCGCCCGAAAGGGCCAGGGCAGCCACTGCGGAGATCGCAAGTTTTTTCAGCATTTCCTGTGGTCCTTTTCTTATTCGGCCGGTGTGCCGTGCTTGCCGTAATGGGCGTTGAAATCGTCTTCGATGGTGGCAGGCATCGGCAGCGGCTTTTCGATGACACCCAGCAGCGGCAGGATCACCAAGAAATACGCAAACCAATAGGCCGAACCGATCAGCGAGATCATGGCATAGATGCCCTCGGCCGGCATGGCGCCCGCCCACATCAGCACCACGAAATCGATCGCCAGCAGGCCAAACCACCACTTGAACATGGGGCGATAGCGGCCCGAACGCACGCGGCTGGTATCCAGCCAAGGCGCCAGCGCCATTACCGCGATGGCACCGAACATGGCCAACACGCCAAAGAACTTGGCATCAACGATACCGCCGGTGATCCAGCTGGCGAACATCACCACCCAAACATCGGCAGTAAAGGCGCGCAGGATGGCGTAGAAGGGCAGGAAATACCATTCAGGCACGATATGCGCGGGTGTGGCCAGCGGGTTTGCCTCGATATAGTTATCGGGGTGGCCCAGGTAGTTGGGCATAAAGCCAACGATCGCGAAGAACACCAGCAGCACAACAGCCAGCGCGAACAGGTCTTTGATCACGAAATAGGGCCAGAAGGGCAGCGTGTCTTTCTGCGCTTCTTCTTTCGACCCACGGCGCACCTCTACCCCGGTGGGGTTGTTGTTGCCGGTGGTGTGGAAGGCCCAGATATGCACCGCAACCAGCGCCGCAATCACGAAGGGCAGCAGATAATGCAGCGAGAAGAAACGGTTCAGCGTGGCATTATCCACCGCAGGCCCGCCCAGCAGCCAGGTTTGGATCGGCTCGCCGATAAAGGGGATGGCGCCAAAGAGGCCGGTGATCACCGTTGCACCCCAGAACGACATTTGCCCCCAAGGCAGCACATAGCCCATAAAGGCGGTGCCCATCATCAACAGGTAGATCAACATGCCGATGATCCAGGTAATCTCGCGCGGGGCCTTATACGAGCCGTAATAGAGGCCGCGGAAGATGTGCAGATACACCGCAAAGAAGAACAGCGACGCACCGTTGGCATGCAGATAGCGGATCATATGGCCGCCATTCACGTTGCGCATGATGTGCTCGACGCTGGCGAAAGCCAGGTCAACATGCGGGGTGTAATGCATCACCAAAATCACGCCGGTCACAATTTGCAACGCCAGGCAGAAGGTTAGAATGATGCCCCAAATCCACATCCAGTTCAGGTTTTTGGGCGTGGGGATCATGATGGTGTCATAAGCAAGGGCGGCAATCGGCAGACGCGAATGCAGCCACTTTTCGAAACCCGACTTGGGTTCGTAGTGATCGTGAGGAATTCCGGCCATTGCGCGTTTCCTTATCCCAGTTTGATCGTGGTTTCGTCGACAAATTCAGCGACGGGCACATCCAAGTTCCGCGGCGCCGGGCCTTTGCGGATACGGCCAGCGGCATCGTAATGCGAGCCGTGGCAGGGGCAGAACCAGCCGCCAAATTCGCCGGCGCCATTGCCGATGGGCACGCAACCCAAATGGGTGCAAACGCCAATCATCACCAGCCATTCGCCCGCCTCGTCCAGCGTGCGGTTTTCGTCCATCGCATCGGCGCCGGGCTTGTTGGCGTTCTGCGCGCCTTTATCGATCGTCAGATCATCCAGCGAAACAGCGCGCGCGGCGGCGATTTCTTCTTCGGTGCGGCGGCGAATGAACACCGGCTTGCCCAGCCATTTCACGGTGAGCTGGCTGCCCACCTCAACACCCGACACATCAACGCGGATCGAGCTGAGCGCGCGCACATCGGCTGACGGGTTCATCTGGTTTACAAGCGGCCATACAGCCGCGCCTGTTGCAACCGCGCCTGCGCCAGCCGTGGCGTAGTAGAGGAAGTCTCTGCGGGTGCCTTCGTGATCTTCTGCGTGGGACACGAGGTTCTCTCCATTTTTCAGCCAAGGTGGCCAATACGGTGCGGGCCGCCATACAGGCAGCCATTTCCGATGGGCTATGTAACGGGGGATTTCGCTTGCGTCCAGAAGGGAAAGCCAGTTGCGCCGTTTCGGCGCAGTTATTCATCTTGGCGAATATGTTATGCGCGCAGTCAGGCGCAAAAGATCGGGGGCACCTTCCCGGCCCCCGATATGCATGGCGATGGCTGATCTTTAGCCAGCAGGCGCTGTGGCTTTCATCGATGGGCGTTCGGCAAAGCCTTGGAACCATTCGGCCAAAACGGCCCGGCCCGCGCGCCAATTGCGCGCATCATGGCGAAAATCAAGATAGGCCAGCGCACACCCCACCGAAATTTGCCCAGCGTTCAGCGGGCCTTGCAAATGGCTCAGCCACACGGTTTCCAGCGCATCCAGACTGCGGGCAATCTTGGCCCATTGCGCCTCGCGCCATTCGTCAGATTGCTTTTCTGCGGGGCGCAGGCGCCCTTCGTAGGTGATCGATACCGCGCATTCCATAATCGCGTCACCCGTTGCCTCAAGCGTCAGCACCTCCCAGATGGCGGCATCGGGATACAGGCCCGCCCCTGCCAGCGAATCAAGATAGCGGGTGATCACCCGGCTGTCGTATAGCGAGGGCCCATCGGCGCGGATCAGGGCCGGGATCTTGCCCACCGGATTGGCGGCAATCACCTCGGGGGCGGTGGCATAGGGTGTGGTGGCCACATCCAATTCTTCAACCGAGGCATCCAGCCCGGTTTCGCGCAGCAAAACGCGCACCTTGCGCACGAAGGGCGAGGCAGGCGACGAGACAAGTTTCATTTCAAAAGACCCTGTTCAGCAGTTTCAGCTGGCAACAGCCTAGCGCCGAATCGGGCAGTTGCAATGGCGCCGCTTAATCCAGCTGATCTGCGGGCGGGGTTTGCATCAATACGGCCAGTTCGGCCACGTTGCAGCCCATGCCATGCTGCGCCATCTGCCCAGCAGCGGCCAGGCGCGCGGCATCGGGTTTGTTCTGGCCCAGTTTCCAGGTGCCATCCACCTGCGCCACATGCAGGGCAAAGGGCACAATCTGGCGCATCATGCCTTCCATCACCTGCGGCTCCATCTTGGCGTGGGTCCAGGGGCGTTTGGGGGCCAGGCGCGCCTCGAATTGGGCCGAGATCTGATCAAGCTGCGCCAGCAACGCATCAGATGTGCAGGGCCGGATTTCGCCCGACAAATGCACCGCCACATAATTCCATGTCGGCACTTGCTGGGGCGTCTCATACCAATCGGGCGAGACATAGCTATGCGGCCCCTGCACCACCAGCCGCGCCGGCACCCCCTGGCCCACAGCCCGCGCAATGGGGTTCGAGCGCACCAGATGAAACCCCGCAACAGCCCCCGATGCATCCAGCACAAAGGGCACATGCGCCACCAAAGGCCACCCATCCGCGCCATTGATCAACAGCTGGCCAAAGCCCTGCGCGCGGGCAAATTCAAGGCTGGTGGCCTGGGCCACACGGCGAAAGGCTGGGTTTGGATGCATGGCGCCCCCCTAGGGTAAAAACGGCCCTAGCCCGCAATCAGCTGCGTGGCGTCATGGCCCAAAATCGTGGCTTGCACGATTTGGCCCTCGGGCTGGTCGTGGTCAAACCGCACTTCGGTAAAATGTTCGGTGCGCCCCATACGGGGGTTTTCCAGCAACACCGCATGGCGCTGGCCCACTTGCCCCGCCAGATGCGCCTGCACCTGCTGGGCGCCCAAGGCACGCAACCGCGCGGCGCGCTCTTTTATGGCGCCACCCTGAACCTGGGGCATACGCGCAGCAGGCGTGCCCTGACGCGGGCTATAGGGAAAGACGTGCAGCCATGTCAGCCCACAGTCTTGCACCAGATCCAGCGAGTTTTGAAAATGCGCCTCGGTCTCGGTGGGAAAGCCTGCGATGATATCGGCGCCAAAGGTCATGCCCGGGCGCAGCTGCCGCGCCTCTTGGCAAAAGCGAATGGCATCTTCGCGCGCATGGCGGCGCTTCATCCGTTTCAAAATAAGGTTGTCACCGTGCTGCAGTGACAGGTGCAGATGCGGCATCAAACGCGGCTCGGTGGCGATGGCCTGCATCAGGTTTTCATCGGCCTCGATGGAATCGATCGAACTGATCCGCAACCGCGGCAAATCGGGCACCAGGCGCAAAATGCGCATCACCAAATCACCCAGCCTGGGCGTGGCGGGCAAATCGGCCCCCCAACTGGTAAGATCAACACCGGTCAGCACCACCTCGTTATAGCCGGCATCGACCAAGCGCTTGATCTGATCCACCACCACCCCCGCCGGAACCGAGCGCGAATTGCCCCGGCCAAAGGGAATGATGCAAAATGTGCAGCGATGATCGCAGCCATTTTGCACCTGCACATAAGCGCGGCTGCGGGTGCCGAACCCATCGATCAAATGCCCTGCGGTTTCACGCACGCTCATGATATCATCGACCTGCACGCGCTGGCTGTCGCCGATGAAATCGGGCGCCATGCGCGCCCAGGTTTCGGGCTGCATTTTCTCGGTATTGCCGATCACATGGTCAACCTCGGCCATGGCGGCAAATGTTTCAGGCTCGGTTTGCGCGGCACAGCCTGTAACAATCAGCTTGGCGGCCGGGTTTTCGCGCCGCAAGCGGCGAATTTCCTGGCGGGCCTTGCGCACAGCCTCGGCCGTGACGGCGCAGGTGTTGACCACCACCGCCCCTTGCAGCCCGGCGCCGGCTGCCAGCTCTTTCATCGCCTCGGTTTCATAGGCGTTCAGGCGGCAACCCAAAGTGGCAAAGATGGGGGGGGTGCTCATGGTTTATCCCCGCCAGATGCCATCGAAAACATGCGCGGTGGGGCCGGTCATCCAGACGCCATCGGGGGCGATATGAATATCGATCGCACCGCCATCGAGTAAAATGCGCACCTTTTCGCCCACCAGCCCCCGCCGATGCGCAGCCACCGCCGTGGCACAAGACGACGACCCAGAGGCCAGCGTAATACCTGTGCCCCGCTCCCAAACACGCATACGAATGTGATCGCCCCCAAGCACGGTGGCAAATTGCACATTGGTGCGCTGCGGAAACAGCGGGTGATGTTCGATCTGCGGGCCAAGACCGGCCAAATCAACGCCCTCGGCATCGGCCACGAAAAACGTGCAATGCGGGTTGCCCATAGAGGTGGCTGTTGGCCCCCCCTCGATGGGCAGCTCTAGCGTATCCATCGCATGGGCCAATGGGATGTCGCGCCAATCGGTCAGCGCATGGCCCATATTCACCGACGTCAGCCCAGCGCCTGCATCGCGCGCCTGCAAGGCCCCCCGCTCGGTGTGCAAAACCAACGCGCTGGCGCCGCTTTCATCCATCAAATACCGGGCAATGCAGCGCGTGGCATTGCCGCACGCCCCCGAGAGCGACCCATCAGCATTATAAAAGACCAACCGCACATCGCGGGCAGAATCGGCCACCGGCTGGATCACCGCCAACTGATCAAAGCCAACACCGCGGTGCCGGTCTGCCATAGCACGCGCCAAATCTGGCGTGACGGCAACAGAGCGATGGCGCGCGTCTAGCACCACGAAATCGTTGCCAAGACCGTGCATTTTAAGGAAAGGAAGGGCCAATACAGACGTGTTCATGCCGCGCCATATACGCCCACCGGAAAAAGGAATCCAGCCAGAGTCGCAAAAAGCCGTTTTTCGGGGTTGACCCTGACCGCCGCAGTTTCTAGATAGCGCGCCTAGTGGGCCGTTAGCTCAGTTGGTAGAGCAACTGACTTTTAATCAGTGGGTCGCAGGTTCGAATCCTGCACGGCTCACCACTGTCTCGAATGAGAACAAAGACTTAGGCGCCTTCGGGCGCCTTCTTTGTTTAGAACTAAAGGTTTATAGCGTTTTGGCGCCGATTCAGCGGCCTCAAAGAAGGTCTACGACCTTTATTCTGGCCTGTTCGTCGCCTTCAATATAGCGCTGAGTGACCGATAAAGATGAATGCCCTGCCAAAGCAGCGGCATCTCTTAAAGAACCGCCAACCGAGCTGATTTTCCCTGCTGCATTGGTGATAACCATTGGCCTGCTCGCCTTCGGTCCCTCGTTCATACCGAGGATCTGCGGATTTGATCTTGATATTCATGGGTTTCGGTTTGGGCACACGCGCCGGGCGCGGAGCCCTTTAATTTGATCAAGCGCTCGGCGCGCTTGCGCCCGCGCAAGGCCCTTTTCCTTGTAAGGGAAGGCCATGTTTTGCTTGGGGCATCAAAATGAATGCGCGTTTCTTCCCCAGATGAGACCGGGCAAATCTGAAACAACGAAAAACCTCATTTAAATCAGAATTCAAGCCCTCTATCCCGGGGGTTTCAGATACTCTGCCAACCCCGGGCAAGCAGGATCAATAAACCACCGTCTGGCCCGATACCGATAGCCCAGTCGTAATGGCCAGACGCCCGGCACCCGCAACAGAATTTTTGGCTGGTGCGAATTCCGCTTGCGCCTTTTAGCTTTGGCTCTGGTTTTCGTTCTGCGTCGTTACTTGGGGGATACACAAAACAACGAACACAACCATCACAACAAGCATGTGGAGCACACTTAGCATTAAAATTGTCATCCCAGTCATGATTCTACTCTAAAGATAGTTTAAGCCTATTGAATTTTTGCCCATCAAAAAGATTTGCCTGCGTTTGAAGCCTGCTTCCACCATTGTTCCATCACCGCACGGGGTGACGCATATGGTCGCTCTCAAACTCGCCTCATCTTAAAAAACCTATGTCAGTATCTTTGTGTTTTGAGTTAACGCAATAAAATCATTGGAAAAATTGACCTGTCGAAAATTTCCTACAGGAAAATATCAGTTGTGAATTTTCATAACGGAAATATTTTAAACGCCAGATTGATAGTTTTCCGTCATTAGAGAACAATATGCAGAATAAAATTGCACAAGCGCTGAACAGGTTGCTGGAAGAACGCGGCGTGTCTGCCACCGACCTTGCCGTTGGGGCGGGTGTAAGCAACGCGACGGTGTCCAAGCTGCGGCGCGCTGATTATTCGGGGGCCGTTTCTTTCAATGTTGTTTTAAAGATCGCCAAATTTTTCAACGTGCCTCTAGAAAGTTTCGCGCCAGATGATTTTGGCGGCAAAACCTATCAGCCTTTCAGTTTTCAGGATGTTGCATTGCAGGATGGGGCCGCAATCTATGATCAATTCATGGCGCGCAGCCTGAATGCAGAGTCGATTTATATCAGCAATACCCTGCCTGACGCGCTTAAAACGCAGGCCGTTATCCTGGCGGAACTAGGCGATCAGCCCTTTGTTCCAGCTTATGCAGAAAAAATGCGTGCGATCCGGGAAAACCCCGATGTTATCAAAAACATCAGTGGGGCATTTTTCGTGGATGAAAGCATCATGCTTTGTTTGCTTCGCAGGCAAGGGATTTACGCGCAACTCACCGAGAATGACGCAGCAGAGCAAATCGAGATATTGAACGCTTTGTTCGAAACGGCATTTCCACGCGTGCATGGCTATGTAATTGATTTCCGCAGCAATAACCTATCAACATGCTTTGTTGTTAATCAAAAATTTGGTGCTCAGTTTGTATTTGGGGGGTATCTCACGTGGGAGTCCGAAGAGTTAGGGCAAATGGTTCATAAAAAGGCGATGAGTGCTGCGCGCAAAGCAACAGGTATCACTCAATTCATCAGCGCACATCGGTAGTCAAAGCTTTAGCGCCCTTTGCGACATGAACAGCAGGCCCAGCCCGCCGCAGAATGCCTTGGCATTTGTCACAGCAGCACAAAGCGCATGGCCAGATATGGCACAACGTTGAACACAACTATCAATATGTAGAAGGCCATCAATATGCTGGGCGCATGATTGAACCATTCGTCGATGCTAGGCCCAAACACCTGGCGGCCAATGCGTTCGGCTAAGGGCCGAAACACAGTCATTTTAAGCAAGCCCCAAACGAATAGGGATAAATTGATCACGCTCATCCAGCCGAAAATGGCAATTAGGTTTGCAGTTTCCATAGCTATTCCTCCTGATAGGGCAATAACGGTTTTCGTCGCAAGCTAAGGGAATGATATCATAAAGCCACAACTGGAAATTGATACGGATCAAGCGGCCTTTACCCCCCACGCCAGGCAGTCAGACGCACCGCTTGCAAGCTGTGGTCGGCACGATAGGATGCAATCAAGGCTCAATTTAATAAACCACTTTGCAACGGGGCGATTGATGATAGCACAAACCTTGCGTAGCGCGTTGATGGCCACCTTGATTGTGGCAGGCCAGCACGGCACCGCCTTGGCAAATGGGTTTGGCATGCCGCAAGGGGGTGAATTGCAGCAACGCCTTGCCGATTTTGCGGCAACCAAACAGCGCAATGTTATCGAATTTCAACCGTTTCGTGCCCAACAGCAGGCAACAACCCAACAGGGTGCAACACTCACCCTGACATCATTGCAGCCAAAATTTAACACATGGTTCACACTCGATCTGGGCCAGCCCGGGCAAAACCGGCCCTACCACCTAGAGCTGGCAGATCCGCAGGCCACCACGCTGCAGCTGCTAGATGACGGCGGCGCCGCCCTGGTTTTCGAGGGCGATATGGGCGCCAGCTATTGCACGCCTTGGCAGGGGCCAAATTCTGAATTGGCGCAGGCCCGCGCATCGGGGCTGCCCTATGCGCCGATCTGCGATAACATGGCCTTTGTGCGCAACGAAATCCGCGGCAACAGATCCAGCCGCGAGGCAATTGCAGAATTTCTGCGCGACAATATCGCCTTTGGGGAAAGCATTGTGGGCCTGATCAAGGGCTCGTTTTACGAAGACGCGTTCATGCGCTCGGGCACGGTGGTGGATGGCGGCAGCGCGGGCGAGGTGGTGGCGGCCATGGGCCGGGCGCAGCTGCAAACCCACCCCGTTATCTCTACCTACTTCGGCTTCGAGTTAGACGGCGCCGCAGCAGGTGTCGAGGCGGGCGCATGGTATGCGGTGAAAGACATGCCAGGCGTCTATGCCAGTGCCATGCAGCCCGGCATGGTGGCACCTGCGGTGCTGGCGGTGCCCGGCGCCAATGGGTTAGACAGTATCGAGGCCCGCGCAGATGCTTATTTGGTGGCCTTTGATCTGTCGCATTTCGAATTGGGCTACGAGCTGGGCACCGATCACCCGCGGCTCGATTGGTCGCCCCGCCCGGCAGCGGTGCGCGATATGCGCCTGCCCGGCCCCGATGGGTTTGACACGGCCACCCCCCTGGCGCGCAGCGGCATGTTAAGCCCCGCCCTGACCGACCGTGTTGCCGCCACGTTTTCCGCCGGGTTCAAACGCAGCCACAGCGCCTGGCGCGCAGGCGAATTGGCCTTGTCAAACGGCGGGCATCATTACGGGTTTTTGCAACAAGGTGTGGTGCTTAGCCGCCTGCAGCCCGGGCTTTCCACCATATTCGTGCTAGATGATGGCAGCATTCACATGCGCAGCTGGACCGAGGCCGACAACGCCCTGTTGCCACGCGTGAAATTTGCCCGCCAAAACGGTGTGCCACTAGTCGAAAACGGGCGCCCCGGCGCGCAGGTCACCAGCTGGCTGGGCGGCAATTGGTCGGGATCGGCCGAGGCCGATTTGCGCACCTTGCGGGGCGGCGCCTGCATGAAAACCGTGGGTTTGCGCAAGTTTTTGATTTTTGGCTATTTTTCAACCGCAACGCCTTCGGCCATGGCGCGCAGCTTTCAGGCCTATGGTTGCGATTACGCCATGCTGCTGGATATGAACTCGCAAGAACACACCTACCTTGCCGTCTATACCCACGAAGAGGGGCGCGTTTTGCCCCATCATTTGGTGCAAGGCATGGCCGCGATCGATGGGCAAACCCGCGATGGCTGGCCGATACCGCGCTTTGTCAGTTTTGCCGATAACCGCGATTTCTTTTATTTACTCAGAAAATAGCCGGGGGTTTCCATGTGCTTAGCTGATTTTTACCAAAACCTGCGCCGCAGTTTTATGGCGCTCTGCCTGGTCTTTTTGGGCCTGCCCGCCATGGGGCAAACCTTGGCAGAAAATAACGCGGCAATGCTGCGCCAAATGCAAGCGGCACGCGGGCTGAGCGGGGCAGAAATGGCCAGAATTCGCGCTATTTTTGCCAGCTCACCCTGGATTGGCCAAGGCAACCCAGCCGTTACAAAACACCCGCTCACCCCCCAACAGCTGGCCCAAAAACTGGGCGCCGATCCCAAATCATATTACCGCAACACCGGGTTCGAGCGTATTTGCGGCGAAAAATTCATGGCGCCGCTTTATGACCCAGCAACCGAAACCGCCGCAGATGCGCGGGTTTGCGTGGATATGTTCGAATACCCCAACGTTCCAGGGGCCTATCCCGTGGTTTGGGTGCGCGCCAAAGAAGCCGCCGAGCTGTGCTGGGCCGAAGGCAAGCGCATGGGCGACGCGCATGAATGGGAGGGGGCATCGCACGGGGCGCTTACCCCGCCTGATTACTTTTTTGGCCGCTCGGTTCAGGCCGCCCGGGCCGCGCATAACGCCAAATATCAGGCCAGCGCGCGCTATTCGATCGGCCCAAACTGGCAGGCTGGCGTTTGCGCCACGGGCAGTTTCAAAAACGCCAGCTGCAATGGGGGCAGTTTCACTGGCTGCGGCTCAAACACCTATCCCGCGGGCAGCTTTCCAGGCTGTAAAAGCCCATTGGGCGTCTACGATTTAGATGGCAACGCGGCCGAGCATATGAACCTGCCCCTGGCGCCCGATCAAATGGCCAGCCGTGGCAGCCGCAGTTTGGGTGTCACCGAAATGAAGGGCAGCTGGTTTATCTGGGACAAGATCCGCGCCCATACCCACTGGAGCCGCTGGCGCGCCCCGTTTTGGCATGGCACCCGGGTTTTGGCCGCCAATAGCCACCACAACTACCACCTTGGGTTTCGCTGCTTTAAAGATATCAAATAAGCGCCGCGTTTTGGCTGGGGTTTGCAGGCCCCGGCTATTTTGCTGCAAACAGGCGCGGGCTCATCGGGCCCTCTTTGGTGAGCAGCGCGGCATAGCGTGGGTCTTGGATCAGGGCCAGCAAATCCACTTGCCGCCCATCCAACACCGCATTGCGGCTGACCAGGCGAATGCCATGGCTGTAATCGGCATATTGCGCACCATGCACCGTGCTGAGCGGTTGAATGGGCTTACCATTGCGCCGATGCCAGCCATAAATTGCCACCCGCCCCGGCACAGCCGACAGCCGGCGTGTCAGCACCACATCTTTTTTATGGCCAGACACCAGCATCCCTGCGGCCCCACCACTGGCGCGGCGCTGCGCCTCGACCGTGGTGTTATGGCGCTGGAAATAGGCGGTGGTGGTCATCGCCGCGCCAGGGGGCATGGGGCTGGGCTGCAGCCGCACGTCCGAGGCGCGATAGATCAGATCCACCATCTGCGGTGTGGGCAGCACCATATCAAAATCGGTGGCGATACGCATGGCAGATGGCAGCCCCAAAGGCACACGCACAAAGTTTCGATCATCACCGATCGCCAGATAATCGGGCATAACGCATAGCGTGATCTGCACCTTTCTGCCATCAGGCCCCGGGCCGGCCAGGGTAACAGGCACGAGGTTTCGCAAAAAGGCAGGCATGTTACCGCCGCGAATTTCCGCCTCTAGCACGCGGTCGCGCCGGGTGCCGTCGATATCTTGCACACGGGCCAAAACCGCCGCAGCACTGGCGGCCGATCCGGCGCGCCGCGGCACCGCGCGCACCAGCCGCGCCGGGCACGCGCCCTGGCGCATCACGCCAAACGTGGGCGCCGCGGCGAGTGCGGCAGGCGCGGGCGCTGCCAGCCCATCAGGCCGCAGGCGCGGGCGCAGGGTGGCCCGTGGCATCGGGGCCACAGGCGGTTGCGCCCCTTTCTGGAAAGCCGCTTGAAAACTGGCCGGCCGCAGGCTTGGGCGGATGGCAGGGGGTTTCGCCGGCTCTGGGCTGGCCTGCGCGGCAGGGGCGCGGTTGGGCCAGTTTGGCGGCACCGCCGGCGGCGGGCCCAAATACACGCGCGACACACGCGACACCGCAGCATTATCAAACTGTGGCTGCGCCATTGTGGGCGGCAAAGGCATAGGCGGCTGGGCCCCCGCCGCAGGCGGCGCAGACAAGGCCGGGGCACCAGGTGCCGCCAAATCCACAGGCGGGGGTAGCAGCTGGGTTGCGATCACCGCAGGGGGCTGGGGCGGCTGCAATGGTGCCTCGCGCAGCGCATAGGCGCCCGCGCCGATGCCAATCATGCCCAGCAGAAAAACATAGCTGGCCAGCACACGTGGCGTTGTAAATGCAGCTGCCTTGATCAACTGGCGCCAAACCTTTCTAAGCGTGGACAAGCCTATTCTTGCCCGCTGCCCCCTTACTGCACAAGCTTGGGCCAAACAATTACCCAGCCAATTCAGCCGCTTTGCGGCCTGTTTTCAGGCAGGAATCCGCCCGACAGCCCAGAAACTGGCGCATGTTCGCCTAATATTTTGTAAACACGCACCGCTTTTCGGGCATCTTTTCATGCCAGATTTGCAAATATCAGGCCAAGCCATGGCAAAGGCTGCAAACCAAGCGCATTGGCAATCCGTGCAGAATCGGCTGTTATGGGCACCGGAATTGGTCTGAGAACGGGGTGCAGCATGGCGGGATGCAAATTTGCAAAAATGGCAACGCATTTTTGGCGCGCAGGGGTGCTGGCACTGGCCATGGCCGTGCCTGCTGGAGCGCAAACCGCCGCGGATACATGCACCGATATTGCCGGCAAACCCCAGGCCGAGGCGCCGATAAGCCGCGCAGCCTATGACGTGTATTTCAGCACATTGGCCCGCGCGCGCCCCTATTGCGAGGCCGCCGCACTGGGCGCCCCCCCCAACCCAGAGGCCCTGTTTCACCTGGCAGTGATGATGCAGCGCGAGGGCGTGCATGCCCATGCCATAGACGTTTTCGAAATGGCTGCGGCAGGCGGCGTGGCGGCCGCGCATACCAAGCTGGCCGATTATTACAACTTTGGCATTGGCGGCACGCCCGAAAACATTGCCCGCGCAATCGAGGAATATACCAAAGCAGCCGAGGCGGGCGATATCGCTGCGAAATCCAGCATGGCCATCATGTATCGGCTGGGCCGGGGGGTGCCGCGCGACAGCCGTAAAATGCTGGCTTTGCTGCAAGAAACCGCCGATGCGGGCTATCATGTTTCGCAGCTGCGCCTGGCCGAGCTTTACCTCAGCCCGCGCGCCCTGCCCCCTGCGCTGGCCCGGCAACTGGCCCTGCCAAACCCGGTCGAGGCGGTGCGCTATTACCAAATGGCCGCCGATCAAGGCAGCACCGAAGCACAGGCAAAAATTGCGCAAATCTACGAAGGCGCGGGCGAATTTGCCGACCCAACGATAAAGCTGCGCCTGCTGGAACACGCCGCAAAAGGGGGCGACGGGCAGGCGCTAAACACCCTTGGCTTTATGCACGAGCGCGGCGATGGCCTGGCCTATAACCCGCAAAAAGCCGCCCAATATTACATCGCGGCGATCGAGACAGGCGGGTTAGATGTGGCCAAGCTGCGCGGGCGTGTGAATGGCTATACCCCATATTGGGATCGGCAAACCGCGCTGGAATTTCAGCGCATTTTGCAAGAGCGCGGGCTTTATATGGGCGCGTTGGATGCACAAGTGGGCTTTGGCACCCTGGCCGCAGCCCGCAAACTGGGCCAGCAATAGCGCTAGAGGCTGGTTTTTTTGAACACCCGCTCTGGCAGGGCGCAGATGATGGCCATGATCAGCCGCCAGATGGGTTTTACATAAATCACATCGCGGCGCTTTTGTGTGGCGCGGAAAACCGCATCGGCCACATCGGCGGGCTGGGCCAGCAACCGCCGGGGCAAGGCCATGCCTTCGGTCATTTTGGTGTTCACAAAGCCTGGCAGCACAGTCACCACATGCACAGGGCCACGGGCCAAACGGTTACGCAGCCCCGACAAAAACGCCACAAACCCCGCCTTTGACGCCCCATAGACATAATTCGATGCCCGCCCCCGCAGCCCCGCAACCGAGGCGATGCCCACCAAAATACCATGGCCACGCTGCTCGAATGCATTGGCCAACAGGGCTAAAATGCAGGCAGGGCCCTCGAAATTGCTGCGCATCACCAAAGCGGCTTTTTGCATATCGGTTTGGCTTTCACCTTGCTGGCCCATCAGCCCCACCGCACAAATGGCAATGCCCGGCAGGCTGGGCAGGCCTTGCACGAACCCCGGGTGAGTGCCCAAATCAAGCGCATCAAATTCATGCAAGCTGACCGCCACACCATGGCGCAGCGCGATATCGGCCTGATCCGCGGCCAGCCGCTGCACCTGCCGGGCGGCCAGCTGAATATCGTGGCCAGCGCTTGCGTATTTATGGGCCAAGGCCCGTGCCATATCGCTGCCGGCCCCTAGAATAAGCACTGCAGATTTGCTCATAAACCCAGCCTTTCCGATTGTGCCGAGGCCCACGCGCCCGCAGCCCCACTGGCCTGCCGATACCGGGCAAAGGGGGCGGCGCGCGGCTCGGTCTGGTGAAACATATCGCGGGAAATGCGGCTGTCTTTGGCCAGATAAATACGCCCGCCATAGTGGTGGGTGATCGCATCTAGCTGCTGCATCAAGGCCAGGGTTTTCGCTGTAACAGGAAAATCCAGGGCCAGCGTATAGCCCGCCATGGGAAACGACAGCGGGCTGTCTTGGGCGCCAAGCCGCTTGAGCACCGCCAGAAACGAGCCCGCGCCCGCCGCCGAAATAGCCGCCAAAAGCGCGCGCAGCCCGGCTTCGGCCTGGGCCAAAGGGATGACGCATTGAAACTGGGCAAACCCGCGGCGGCCGTAGATTTTATTCCACCCCAAAATGGCATCGAGCGGGTAAAAGTAGCTGTCCCAATCCACCAAACTATGCCCGGGCCCGCGCGCACCCTGCCAATAATATAGCGCATTAAAGGCACGCACAGTGGCGCGGTTTAGCACCCAGCTGGGCGGGGTTATGGGCATGTGCAGCTGCCGCCTTTTTGGGGGCGCAAAGGGCGTGGCGCGGGCCTTGGGTGGTAAATCGGCGGGTGTTGCGTGCTCGCCCAGCATCACCAGCGACCGCCCCATGGCCGCGCCACGCTGCAGGCAATCGATCCATGCCACCGAATATGTGGCGTCTTGGGCCTGTTCAAACAGCGCGATCGCCTGGCCGATATCGCGCGCCACTTGGCGCTTTTGCACGATCCAGCCGCTGGAGACCGGGCGCAGGCGCAACGCCACCCGGTAAATAACACCCGTCAGGCCCATGCCCCCCAGCGTGTGCTGAAACAGCTGCGGGTTTTCGCTGCGCGAACAGCGCAGTATCTGCCCGCTGTGATCCACCAAATCCAGCCAATCGACATAGGCGCCAAAGCCACCTTCCTTGTGGTGGTTTTTGCCATGCACATCGGCCGCAACTGCCCCCCCAAGCGTGACAAATTTGGTGCCGGGCGTGACATAGGGAAACCAGCCGCGCGGCAGGAAGGCGGCAATGATATCGCCCAGCAAAACCCCCGCCTCGGCCACCAATTGGCCGCTATCGGGGCAAAACTGCAGCATCCGGTTTAGCGCGCGCATATCGATTGTGCAGCGGCTGTTGATGGCACTATCGCCATAGGCGCGCCCGTTGCCGCGGGCAATGGTGGGGCCGCCGTTTTGGGCCAGGGCGCACAGCGCCTCGGGGCTTTGGGGTTTGCGCAGATGGGCCTGCAGGCGCGGGTATTGGCCCCAGCCAGACACTGTGCTCATGCCGCGCCCCCAAGGGAGCGGGAAAAGACATACCGCTTGTCTAGGTTATATTTCACCACATAGCCCACGCTTAGGCCCAAAACCGCGCCCAATTCGCGCATGGCCTCGGTGCCCCATAGCAGCCAAAACGCGGTTTCCGTGCCCCAAAACAGCGCGGTTGTAACCAGCCCCATCGCTGAATACAGGGCAAATTTCTGCCCATGGGCCCGCATGCCGCGGCTGGTGTCGGCAAAGATCCAGCGTTTGTCCAAGGCATATTTCACCACCAGCCCCACCAATGTGCCAAGGCCCAGGGCCAGCACCAAACGGCCCGTGCCCGGCCATGCCCAAAAGACCAGCCGTTGCACGGCCAAATTGGCCAGCGTGGCCAGCACCGCAAAAAGCGTGTAGCGCAGCACCAAGACCTGCCAGCTCATAACAGCGCGCCCCCTGCGGTAAAGGCCAGTATCAGCGCCAGGCACAGCAGGCTTACGCGGTCTTTCGCGGCGAAAACCACCGGGTCATCTGGCATGGCGCCGCGATGCGTCAGCAATACGATGCGCGTCAGCCAATAAAGCAGCACCGCGCAAATCCCCCATAGCGCATAGGGGTTGGCGTATAGCTCTTGCACAGCGGGCGCGTTCACATAAAGCGCCATCACCAAAACCGAGATATAGCCCGCCGCCAGCCCCACCATGCTAATGATGGGCAAATCTTGCACATGATAGCCACGCCCCCGCGCGGTAAGCGCGCCACGCTCGGCCATGTCAACCAGCTCGGCCTGGCGTTTCACCGCGGCCAGGGCGAAAAAGAAAAACGTGGAAAAAGCCAGCAGCCATACCGATAAATCAATACCGCTGGCCACCGCCCCGGCAATAAGGCGCATGGTGTAAAGCCCGGCCAAGACGCAAATATCCAAAACAATCTGGCGTTTCAGCGCCAGCGAATAGGCCGTGGTTAAGACGTAATACACCCCCAAAACCAGCGCGAATGCCGGGCCCAGATAGGCGGCAACCGCAGCCCCGGCCAGGGCCAGCCCCACCGCCATAGCCGCCCCCTGCGCCAAGGGCACCGCCCCGGCGGCAAAGGGGCGCAGGCGCTTGCGCGGGTGGGCACGATCGGCGCCAAGATCCAAAAGATCGTTCAACACATAAACGCTAGAGGCCACCAGGCAAAAGGCCACAAAGGCCCAAAAGCTGTGCATCACCGTGGCCAAGCCCAGCTGGTGCGAGGCCAGCATGGGCAGGAAAACCAGCGTGTTTTTCAACCATTGATGGGGCCGCAACGCCGATAAATACGGCCAGCCCCCGCGCGCGGCGCCCGCCAGATGCAGCGTAGGCTTGCCCAGCCCCTGGGCTTGGCTGCGCAGGCGGGCGGGGGCATTTACTGTTATCACCTGCCCTGCCACGGCCCAAACCGGCAGATCGGCCTGTGCATCGCCCATATAGGCAAACTGGCCTGCGCCAAAACGCTGGCACAAAAACGCGGCCTTGGCCTGCCCTTTCAGGTTTGTCACCGCGTCCGAGCCATGCACCTCGTCAAACAGCTGCAAATGCGCGGCAATCTGTTCAGCCCAGGCCGTGTTTGCAGCTGTCACCAGCGCCACACGCCCACCCAAGGCGCGATGCGCGGCGATATGATCCAACACAGCCGGGTTATAGGGCAGGGTTGCGGCATCTACCCGCGCTTGCCCCTGCAGATAGGCCTTTAACGCAGCCCGCCCCTGCATCAGCGCGGCCACCGCTAAAAAAGGGCTGCGCCAATTGCGCCCAAAAGCCGACCAGAAACTTTCATGCAGCATATCCGATTGCAGCAAGGTGCCATCCAGATCGACCACCAAAACCATGGCGGCCAAATCCATGGGCGCAGATGCACCCATATCACCCATGCTGAACTGGGCCCAACAGGGGCAAAGGCCAGGGAGGGGGGCAGATAGGCATGCGCGAAACGGCCTCTTTGGTGCACGTATTCAGAAGGTTAGAATATTTGCACCCGCCACGCCAGTTTTTTGCGCCTGGCGGTTTTGCCAATGCAGCTGGGATGCGGCGCTAATCGGTGCCAAACAGATCGCGGGTAAACAGCTTGCCTGCAACATCGGCCAATTCCGCAGCGTGGCGGTTGGCCACGATAACATCTGCGCTGGCTTTGAAACGGGTCAGATCATCGACCACCTCAGAGCCAAAGAAACTGGGCTCGGGGTAGCTGGGTTCGTATACGATCACGCGCACGCCTTTGGCCTTGATGCGCTTCATAATGCCCTGCACCGACGATTGGCGGAAATTGTCCGAGCCGCTTTTCATCACCAGCCGATACACCCCCACCACATTTGGGGCCTTGGCCAAAATCGCCTCGGCCAGAAAATCTTTGCGGGTGCGGTTGGCATCGACAATGGCCGCGATCAGGTTTTGGGGCACGTCGGAATAATTGGCCAGCAATTGCCGGGTGTCTTTGGGCAGGCAATAGCCGCCATAGCCAAACGAGGGGTTGTTGTAATGCTGGCCAATCCGCGGGTCTAGGCCCACGGCGTTGATGATCTGGCGGCTATCAAGCCCCCGCGCCAGGGCGTAGCTGTCAAGCTCGTTAAAAAAGGCCACGCGCATGGCAAGATAGGTATTTGCAAACAGCTTTACCGCCTCGGCCTCGGCCGGGCCTGTCAGCACAATCTCGGCGGTATCGGTGGCAGCGCCCTGCCGCAAGAGTGTGGCAAATTCCTGTGCCTGCGCGCAACTGCCCCCCACCACGATGCGCGAGGGGTAAAGATTGTCGTAAAGCGCGCGCCCCTCGCGCAGAAATTCGGGCGAGAACAAGATTGCATCGGTTTGGAAACGCTGGCGCATGCGGTCGACAAACCCCACCGGAATGGTGGATTTGATCACAATCACCGCCTGCGGATTGGCCTGGCGCACATCGCCCAACACCTGTTCCACGGTGCGCGTATCAAACTGGTTGGTCACGCTGTCATAATTGGTGGGGGTGGCCACCACCACAAACCGCGCCCCCCGATAGGCCAGGGCCGCATCGGTGGTGGCCTGCAAATCCAGCGGCTTTTGTGCCAAAAACTGCTGCATCTCGGCATCTTCGATGGGGCATTCACGGCGGTTCACCGCCGCTACGCGCAGCGCATCAACATCCAACGCCACAACTCTGTGATGCTGGGCCAACAACACCGCATTCGACAGGCCAACATAGCCCAAACCAACCACTGCAATTTTCATCAAAACCAACCAAACTGAACACCCGCCATATGCCCCCCAAAATGGGGCACAATTATGGCCCCGGCAGGGGCGGTGGGGCGATGTCGTAGCGCAAGATATCGTCTTGCTCCAAATGGGCGCCGGTGCGCAGCTCGATCAGGGTCAGGGGCAGTTTGCCGGGGTTGGCCAGCTGGTGCACTGTGCCCGCCGGCGCATAGGCGGCCTGCCCCTCGGGCAGCAGTTGCGTGGTGTAATCCAGCCGCAGCTGTGCAGTGCCGGCCACCACCACCCAATGCTCGGCGCAAAACTGGTGGCTGTGCAGCCCCATTTGGGCGCCGGGGTGCAGCACCACGCGCCGCACGGCAAAGCGCGGGCCTTGGGCCAGGGTTTCAAACCAGCCCCAGGGCCTGTCGGTGCGGCGGGGCGGCTGGGCTTGCACTGGCAGTGGCACTGCCAGTGGCTGGCGGCCCGTGGGCCCCGCCGATGCACCGCCCGCACCATCAGGCCCAAGCGGGGCCACCAGCACCCCATCAGGCAGCGCCACCGCCAGCATATTGTCCAGCCCAATCGCCACCAGCGGCTGGCCCGGATCGCCCGCCACCAGCAGGCAATCACGGCAGTCAAGCGCGGTGACAGGCCCCGACATGGCCACCGCCTGCGCATCTTCCCCCAAATGCCGGCGCAGGCCCTGCCAGCTGGCATGCACCCCGCCCTGGGCACCAGGCAGGGGCCAATTTGGCAGATCGCCCAGCGCCTGTGCCAGCGGCGCCGCATCAGCCACTGCCATGCACTCATCAAGGCAGGTAAAGGCCAGATCGCGCCGCGCAGCTGCAAGGGCGGCACCCCACGCCCCCATTTCTGTGCCCGCATGGTGCTGCAACAGCTGCACAATGCGGCCGACCGTGCCAAAACACAGCCCCGTGTCACCCTGCGTGCCTGCGCAAAATTGCCCAATCTCGCCCTGCAAAATATCTGGCACCGCCCGCTGCACGGCCTGCGCCACGCCATCAAGCTGGGGCAGGGCACCGGCCAGGGGCAGCGCCAGCAGCCCCACCTCGGCGCCAGCGCGCGCCTGCAGGTGCAGCGCCGCCAGCCCAAGGGCGGTGGAGCGATCTGGCAGGCTGGGCAAGGCCAAGATATCGGCCGGCTCGATCCCCAGTGCCGCCAATTGACCAAGGGCCAGGAACCGATGCGCCATGGCCACCACCACCAATGGCCGCGCCATTTGCGGACCACGAAAGGCCTGCGCTGCATTCTGAAACGCGCTGCGGCCCTGAAAAAGCGGGGCGAAAATATCGGGGCAGGCGGCGCGCGCCATGGGCCACAGCCCCGCATCTGCGCTATTGCAAATCAACACCGGATAAATCTGGACCATAGCCAAAGCACCAAGCAAACACCAAACCTGCCCCGTGATGCTAGGGGCACGGGCCCCGCAAGGCCAGCCCAAACGCAAAAGGCCCGCCACATCGGGCGGGCCTTTGGGTAAGGTTTCCGTCGCGCTTTAGGCGTTCCACGCCTTGTCAGTGCCGCCCAGGCCGCCTTCCAATACGCGGGTGGGCAGGCCGATGCGATCAAGCACGCTAAAGAATGGCTTTGGATCCAGCTCTTCGACGTTGCGCATGGTTTTGGCATCCCATTCGCCGGTGGCCACCAGCATGGCCGCAGCCACGGGCGGCACGCCTGCGGTATAGCTGATGCCTTGGCTGCCCACCTCTAAATACGCCTCTTTGTGATCGGCGACGTTATAGACAAACACCTCGACCTCTTTGCCGTCTTTGACGCCTTTCACCAGATCACCAATACAGGTTTTGCCGGTGTAATTGGGGGCCAGGCTGCTGGGGTCGGGCAGCACGGCCTTCACCACCTTTAGCGGCACCACTTCTAGCCCTTCGGCGGTTTTCACAGGCTGCTCGGACAGCAGGCCCAGGTTTTGCAGCACGGTGAAAACATTGATGTAATGCTCGCCAAAGCCCATCCAAAACCGCACATCTGCCTGCGGATAGTTGGTGGCCAGCGAATGCACCTCGTCATGGCCAGATTGGTAAGCGCGGCAGGTGCCCACCACCGGCAGATCCCAATCGCGGCCGGTTTCAAACATTTTCTTTTCTTTCCACTGCTGGTCTTCCCAGTAGTAGACGACGCCGGTGAATTCGCGGAAATTGATCTCGGGGTCAAAGTTGGTGGCAAAATATTTGCCATGACTGCCGGCATTGATATCGACGATATCGATCGATTTCACCTCGTCCATATATTCGTCGATGGCAAACCGCGCAAAGGCATTCACCACGCCTGGGTCAAACCCTGCGCCCAAAATCGCGGTAATGCCCTTTTCGGCGCAAAGATCGCGCTTTTTCCATTCGTAATTGGCATACCAAGGCGGGGTTTCGCAAATTTTGGTGGGGTCTTCGTGAATGGCGGTGTCAATATAGGCGGCACCCGTTTCGATACAGGCATCCAGCACCGTCATATTCACAAAGGCCGAGCCCACGTTGATAACAATTTGCGCGCCCGTTTTGCCGATCAGCGCGGCCACGGCGGCACTGTCCATGGCATCCACCTGATGCGCCTGCAGAACGCCCTGCTGCTTCATCGCGCCTTTTTCATGGACCGACTCAAGGATCGCCTCGCATTTCGAAAGCGTCCGGCTGGCGATATGAATATCCCCCAGCACATCGTTGTTTTGCGCGCATTTATGCGCCACGACCTGAGCGACGCCACCTGCGCCGATGATGAGAACGTTCTTTTTCATTTAACCCATCAAACCTCCTTGGGGTTACCGCTGTTCATCTGCGCCCTTGGGCGCCATGGCTGTGCCCATATGGGCGGCCACCGCCCCTATGACAGGGCGGCGGAAAAATCGGCATAGTCGAAAGATTGCACCAAACGCACGGTGCCATCCAATTCGCGCAGGGCAATGCCCGGCATCTGCACGCCGTTAAACCAGTTCTTTTTAACCATTGTGTAACCACCTGCATCTTGGATGCTCAGCCTGTCACCGGGCTGCAGGGGCTGCTCGAAATTGAATTCGCCAAAGATATCGCCTGCAAGGCAGGATTTTCCGCATACCATCCACTGGTGCGGGCCAGTATTGGGCGCGATTTTGGCGCTTTCGCGGTAAATCAGCAGATCCAGCATATGGGCCTCTATGCTGCTATCCACGATGGCCAGGTTTTTGCCGTTGTTCAGCGTATCCAGCACCGTCACTTCCAGCGTGGTAGATTTGGTGATGGCGGCTTCGCCCGGCTCTAGATACACCTGCACCTCGTTCTGCCCGGCAAAGCGCTTCAATCGCTCGGCCAGCTTGTCCAGCGGATAGCCCTCGCCGGTAAAGTGGATACCCCCGCCCAGGCTGATCCACTCCATCTGGCGGATCAGATGGCCAAAGCGCTGTTCGATCATGCCCAACATTGCATCAAAGCGCTGAAAATCGGCGTTTTCGCAATTGTTGTGGAACATAAACCCAGAAACCAGCCCCAACACAGGCTCAATCACCTCGGGCGCATGTTCGCCCAAGCGGCTATAGGGGCGGGCGGGATCGGCCAGATCGAAACTGGATGTCGAAACACCGGGGTTTACCCGCAGCCCGCGCTTGTGCCCGCGGCTGATCTGCTCGAAACGCCGCAATTGCGCGGCGGTGTTGAAAATAACCTTATCCGAATTTGCCAAAACCTGGGGCATTTCATCATCAGCCCAGGCCACCGAATAGGCATGGGTTTCACCGGGAAATTTCTCGCGCCCCAGTTTTACCTCGAACAAAGACGACGAGGTGGTGCCATCCATATAGTCGCTCATGAAATCGAAAACCGACCATGTGGCAAAGCATTTCAATGCCAACAAAGATTTTGCACCCGACTGTTCGCGCAGCCAGGCAATTTTTTCCATGTTGGGTAACAACAGCGCCTTGTCGACAAGGTAGTAAGGCGTTTTTAGCATATCTTCCCCCAATCATCCGGGCCAGTTGGCAGGAAAGGCAACAGAGCGCGCAGATAGGGCCTGTGGGGGCACAACTCAAGAAAAAACTTTGTAAAAACGCCATTGCCCGGCAAAACCTGGCTGTGCAAAGGGCCAATCTTTCCCAATGACGCGCGCCAATCCCTGTGATAGGGGCCAAGTATGAGCCAGCTGCCCACCAAAGAGGAAATTCTAAACTGGATTTCCGAAAACCCGACCCTGACCGCGAAACGTGATATTGCCAAGGCTTTTGGCATCAAAGGTGCTGCGCGCATCGATCTAAAGCGCCTGCTAAAAGAGCTCGAGGCCGAGGGCCATTTGGCCAAGCGCAGCAAAACCTATCGCAGCCCCGATAAATTGCCCCCCGTTTCCGTGATTACCATCACCGGCACCACCGATGATGGCGAATTGCTGGCCGCGCCCATGGAATGGCAGGGCGAGGCGCCCGCGCCCGTGCTGATGGTGCTGCCCAGCCCCGGCGATCCGGCCCTTGCCCCGGGCGACAGGCTGCTGGCCCGCGTAAGCGAGGTGCAGGCCGATGACCACCAATATCAGGCGCGGCTGATCCGCCGAATCGGGCACAACCCACAAAAGATTTTGGGCATCTTTCGCAAGGGCCACGAAGGCGGGCGCATCGTGCCCATCGACAAGGGCAATGCCAAAGAATGGCTGGTGCCCCCCGGCGCCGAGGCCGAGGCCCGCGATGGCGAATTGGTAGAGGCCCAGCAATCAGGCCCGCGCGCCCGCATGGGCCTGCCCCGCGCGCGTATTATCACCCGCCTTGGCAACCCCAGCGCGCCCAAGGCGGTATCGCTGATTGCCATTCACCAGCACGCCATCCCCGATGCGTTTCCCGATGATGTCCTGGCCGAGGCCGATGCGCAAAAGCCCGCCGGGCTGGCCGGGCGCGTTGACATGCGCGATATGCCGCTGGTTACGATCGATCCCTGGGATGCGCGCGATCACGATGATGCCTGCTATGCCCACCCCGATGACGACCCGGCCAACCCCGGCGGCCATATTCTGTGGGTGGCTATTGCCGATGTGGCCCATTACGTGCGCCCCGGCAGGCCCCTGGATATCGAGGCGCGCAAGCGCGGCAACTCGGCCTATTTCCCAGATCGGGTGGTGCCCATGCTGCCCGACAGGCTGTCGGGCGATCTGTGCTCGCTGCACGAAGGGGTGCCGCGTGCCTGTATTGCCGTGCGCATGAAAATTGCCGCCGATGGCACCAAGCTGGGGCACCGCTTTCAACGCGGGCTGATGCGATCGGCCGCATCGCTGACCTATGAAGAGGTGCAAGCCGCACAAGATGGCCAGCCCAACGAAAAAACCGCGCCGCTGGTGGCGCCGGTTATTGCGCCCCTTTACGCCGCCTACCGCGCCCTTGTGGCCGCGCGCGAACGCCGCCAGCCCCTGGCGCTGGATCTGCCCGAACGCAAGGTGGTGCTGACAGCCGAAGGGCAGGTGCAATCGGTCAATTTCACCGAACGCCTCGATGCCCACCGGCTGATCGAGGAATTCATGGTGCTGGCCAATGTGGCCGCGGCAGAAGAGCTGATAAAGCGTAAAACCCCCCTGCTGTTTCGGGTGCACGAAGAACCAAGCCCCGAAAAGCTGGATGCGCTGCGCGAAACCGCGGGCAGCGCGGGCTTTACCCTGGCCAAGGGGCAGGTGCTGCAGACCGCGCATTTAAACCGCCTTTTGGCGCAGGCGGCTGGCAGCGATTTCAACGATCTCATCAACCTTTCCACCCTGCGCGCCATGACGCAGGCCTATTACAGCCCCACCAATTTTGGCCATTTCGGGCTGGCCCTGCGCGCCTATGCGCATTTCACCTCGCCCATCCGCCGCTATGCCGATCTGGTGGTGCATCGCGCCCTGATTGCCAGCCATGGCTGGGGCGATGACGGATTGACCGCTGTTGATATCGAAAGGCTGGAACACACCGCCACCCATATCAGCGATACCGAACGCCGCGCCATGCTGGCCGAACGTGACACAACCGACAGGTATCTGGCCGCCTTCCTATCCGATCGCATTGGCGCGGAATTTACCGGCAAAATCAGCGGCATTGCCAAATTTGGCGTGTTTGTAAAACTGGATGAAACCGGCGCCGATGGGATTATCCCCATGCGCAACCTGGGGCGTGAATATTTCCATTTCGATGCCGATGCCGGCGTGCTGACCGGCGCAGACAGCGGGCTGACCATTGGCCTCGGCCAGCGCGTTTTGGTCAAACTGGTCGAGGCCGCCCCCGTCACCGGCGGTGTGGCGCTAGAGCTGCTGGAACTGGCGGGCGAGGCCATCAGCCACGGGCCGGGCGGCGGCGGGCGGGGCCGCGGGCGCGGCAAACCCGCACGGCGCAAACAGGTGCAATCGGTCAAGAAATCGGCAAAGATCAAAGCCAAGATCAAACGCAGCCGCCGCAGCTAAGCCCATTTTAACCAGGCCCAGTTTAGGCGCCAGTAGCGCACCATTGGCGCAGCCATTGGCGAAACTGCGCCGCCCATCCGAAAGGGTTCTTTGAAGGTGCCTACATTCGGGGTAGCATGCGGGCATAATAAAACAACAGGCCGAGCAATGCTGACAGTTTTGACCCCGCTTTTTGCGGGCCTATGGATCGCCCTATCTGGCCCAGCCATAGCCAGCCCCGTGGCGCAATCCCCACGGCCCGAGGCACGCCCCAGCCCACAGGCCACAGGCGCCAGCGGGGTGATTGCCACATCGCCCCGCCCCATCGAACGCCCCGCCACATTGAACGCACAGCCGCCCGCAAACACCGCCAGCATGGGCGCCAAAGACCGCGCATTCCAGGGCTGGCTGGCCCGCTATAAGGCACAAGTGGTGGCCAAGGGCATACGCCCCGATGTGGCACAAGCGGCCTTTAGCGGCATTCGCTACAACGCATCCATCGTGAAAAACGACCGCAACCAGGCCGAATTCAAACGCCAGATCTGGGATTACCTAGACAGCGCCGCCAGCCCCGTGCGGGTGAAAAACGGCAAGGCCGCTCTGGCCCGCCATGGCCGCATTCTAAGCCAGATCGAACGCGCCTATGGCGTGGAGAAAGAGGTGGTTTTGGCCGTGTGGGGCATGGAAACCGCCTATGGTGAACGGCGCGGCACGCTGGATGTGATCGAGGCCCTGGCCACCCTGGCCTTTGATGGGCGGCGTGGGGCCTTTTTTGAAAAACAGCTGTTCGCCGCATTGCAGATCTTGCAATCGGGCGATGTGCAGCCGCGCGCGATGAAGGGCTCGTGGGCCGGGGCCATGGGGCATACCCAGTTCATTCCTACCTCGTATCTGGCCTATGCCGTGGATTTCACCGGTGATGGCAAGCGCGATATCTGGTCTGACGATCCCACCGATGCCCTGGCCTCGACCGCCGCATATTTGCAGCGCCATGGCTGGCAAAAGGGCCAGCCCTGGGGCATCGAGGTGCGCTTGCCCGCAGGGTTTGATGCCAATCTGGCCAGCCGCAAGATAAAACGCAGCCCGGCCCAATGGGCGCAAATGGGCATCACCGATATGGCGGGGCGTGCGCCGCGCAACCATGGCCCGGCCTCTATCTTGCTGCCTGCGGGGCTAAAGGGCCCGGCCTTTATGATCTTTGACAATTTCACCGTGATCACGCGCTACAACAACTCGACCGCCTATGTGATGGGGGTTGGGCATTTGTCTGATCGCATCAAAGGCGGGGGCGAATTTGTGGCGCCATGGCCGCGGGGCTATGCCGCGCTTAGCTATGACGAGCGGCTGGAAATGCAGCGCCGCCTGCAACAGCGCGGCTTTGCGGTAGAGAAAATCGATGGCATCATCGGGCCCAATACCGTGGCGGCCATTCGCGCCTTTCAAACCGCGGCAGGCGTGGCGCCTGATGGATTTCCCAGCCAAGATGTGCTGAAACTGCTACGCGCGCGCTAGGGCTGCGGGAAAACCCCCTTTTCTTTGCGGTGGTTTTCCCCTATACGCCCGCATCCGCTGCAGGAATCTGCACGGTTTTGGACCTTGCTGGACGACATCCCGGCTTGCGCCCGTAACCCTCAAATAAAGGAGATCCCGATGTCGATCACTGTTGAAGAAAAAGCCCGCGTCATCGCCGAATTCGCCACCAAAGAAGGTGACACCGGTTCGCCCGAAGTTCAGGTTGCCATCCTGACCTCGCGCATCACCACGCTGACCGAGCACTTCAAAACCCACAAAAAAGACAACCACGGCCGCCGCGGCCTGCTGATGATGGTGGCCCAGCGCCGTAAGCTGCTGGACTATCTGAAAGCAAAAGACGAGGCACGCTACCAGTCGCTGATCCAGCGTTTGGGCATCCGCCGCTAAGCGGAAAAGGCCTGTTGGCAAAATGGCCCGCCTGCGCTGCAGGCGGGTTTTTTTATGCGCCACAGAAACTGCGGGAGCGGGCCAATAAAAACCCCCGCAGGCCCGGGCCCACGGGGGTTTTTAGCGTATTTCCAGGCGCTTAAAGGCCCAGTTTCTGGCTGACGATCTGGTTTACAGCCGCCGGGTTGGCCTTGCCGCCGGTGGCTTTCATCACCTGCCCCACAAACCAGCCTGCCAGTTTGGGGTTTTGCTGGGCCTTTTCCACCTGCGCCGGGTTGGCAGCGATAATGGCGTCTACGGCCGCCTCGATTGCGCCGGTATCTGTCACCTGTTTCATCCCGCGCGCCTCGACAATCTGTGCCGGGTCGCCGCCTTCGGTATAGACGATTTCAAACAGGTCTTTGGCGATCTTGCCGGAAATATCGCCCTTGGCGATCAGATCGATGATTCCGCCCAATTGCTGCGGCGAAACCGGGCTGTCGGCAATGTCGCGATCATCTTTTTTCAGGCGGCCAAACAGCTCGTTGATCACCCAGTTGGCCGCCATCTTGCCATCGCGCCCTTCGGCGACGGCCTCGAAATAATCGGCGTTTTGCACCTCGGCGGTCAGCACGCTGGCATCATATTCCGACAGGCCCATTTGCAGCACGAAACGCGCCTTTTTGGCATCGGGCAATTCCGGCAGGCTGGCGGCAATATCATCAACCCATGCCTGTTCTATTTCCAAGGGCAGCAAATCGGGGTCGGGGAAATAGCGGTAATCATGCGCCTCTTCCTTGCTGCGCATCGAGCGTGTTTCCCCCTTGTCGGGGTCATAAAGGCGGGTTTCTTGCACAACCTCGCCACCGGCCTCGACAATTGCGATCTGGCGGCGCGCCTCGTATTCAATCGCCTGCTGAATAAAGCGCATCGAGTTCATATTCTTGATCTCGCAGCGCGTGCCCAAATGGCTGAAATCGCCGGTTTCCTGGAAACGCTCGTAGGCGCCGGGCAGGCAGATCGATACGTTCACATCGGCGCGCAAGTTGCCATTTTGCATATTGCCATCGCAGGTGCCCAGATAGCGCAGGATCTGGCGCAGCTTGGTCACATAGGCGGCGGCCTCTTCGGGGCCGCGAATATCGGGGCGGCTGACGATCTCCATCAGCGCCACGCCGGTGCGGTTCAAATCCACAAAAGACATGGCCGGGTCCATATCGTGGATCGACTTGCCTGCATCCTGTTCAAGGTGAATCCGCTCGATCCGCACGCGGCGGGCCACGCCCGGGCCCATATCGACGATGATCTCGCCCTCGCCCACGATGGGGTGATACAGCTGGCTGATCTGGTAGCCCTGCGGCAGATCGGGGTAGAAATAGTTTTTGCGGTCAAAGGCCGACCAAAGGTTAATCTCGGCCTTCAGCCCCAGCCCTGTGCGCACAGCCTGGGCCACGCAGAATTCGTTGATCACGGGCAACATGCCCGGCATGGCGGCATCCACAAAGGCCACATTGGCGTTAGGCTCGGCGCCAAAACGCGTCGAGGCGCCCGAAAACAGCTTGGCGTTCGAGGCAACCTGGGCATGCACCTCCATGCCGATCACCAGCTCCCAGTCGTGCTTGGCCCCTGCAATGACCTTGGGCTTGGGCGTTTCAAAGGTAAGATCAAGCATCGCTGCCCCCTTAGTGGATAGATCAGCGGCGTTCTAAATCGTCACCGCAGGCGGGGCAAGCGTAATGGGGCGCGCAACCCAGGCTTAGGCCGACAAACTGGGCCTTAAGCGCGAAATTTCTGCCCGCCTGCGCAAGCTGGGCTGAAAAAGATGCACCTGGGTCGGAATTTTACCGCCATCCGCGATCATCGGGCGCGCCGCTGTGCCTGGCAAAACCACAGCTTGCGCGGCCTGTTCCCAAACGGGGGCGTGAATTTCGCGCAAGCGGCCCTGCAACACCGCATCCAGGCCCTGGCGCAGCCCTTGGGCCATGGGGCGCAACAGGCGCGACTGATACGCCGGGCCCGCCAGGGTAAGCGCGCCAAACGCGGCCAAATCATTGGCATAATGGGGGTTTTCCGCACTGTCCAAAATGGCCTGCACCGCATTTGTGAACCGATCTACATTCAACACGGTCAGCGCCTTGGGATCGTGGCGCAAAGCATCTAGATAGACCCAAGCATAACCGCCTCCGCCCCAAACCGAGGCACACCGCCCCGCAATGCGCTGCGCCTGCGCCTCGAGCTGGTCGTAATCGCCAAACCAGCGCGGCAGCAAATGCACACCGAAATTGCGCATATGATGGGGGTTGCCCGGATCAAGATCGATCAACCATTCATAGGCGGTGCACACCTCGTCGGCACGCGCGGGCAGCGCGGCAAAAAGCGCACAACGCGCCGCGGCATAGGCGGCGCTGTTGCGTGTATACTGCCCATGTGCGGCCAAAACCGCCTGCGCCTGCTGGAAATGTGCCTGAAATTGCTGCCAATGCGCCTGTGGCACATCTGAAACCCAGCCCTGCCCGCGCCATGCAAGCCCGGTTTCGATCAGGGCATAAACCAGCACCAAACCAAGGGCAAAATCATCTTCGAAATCTTCCAACGCCTCTTGCAGCGCGGCAATGCCACCGCCGGGGGCGTGGGCGGCCACCAGCCCCGGGTCTGCCAACACTTGCAACAAGGGGCCAATGGCATCGCAGGCCGCCCCACGCGCCAAAAGCGGGGCATGGGCCACACCGCCCAATGTGCGGTCCAGATGCCGGTCGGCTATTTTCATTTCATGCGATAAATCTGACCACCGCTCTTGGCGGGCCAAAAACAGCCCCCGCGTGGCGATTGCGGCCTGCGCCTGCAGATCTGGCCCATCGTGGCGCAGGGGCAAGGCGTGGGTTTTGGCGTAATCGGCCACAACCTGGGCCGCCGGGGCAACCGGGGCAAATGCCGCAGGCCGCGGGCGCGGCAAGATGCCAAGCAACCGAGAGGGGGTAAAAAAAGAGGGCATGCAAACAGCTCGCTACTGAAATTGGTGCAGGTATTTCGCCAAATATTTGCGGCTGAAAAAAGGCAGCACTGGGGTGTTTGCATGAAGCACAAAAAAGGGGCGCCCCAGGGCGCCCCCGTTGATGCATGACGCGTGTTGCGCCCTAGTCGCCCAAAGGCAGGGCCACGAAGCGCGGCTCGCCCGCACGGCGCACCAGCAACAACAGCGATTTGCGCCCCGCCTCTTTGGCCTCGTCGATACGGGCCTGCAGATCGGCGGTGGCGGCCAGCTTTTGCTGGCCCGCTTCGGTGATCACATCGCCCGCGCGCAGCCCTTTTTCATAAGCGGCGCTGGTTTCATCGACATCCACCACAACCATGCCTTCGACGCGCGCATCCAGCTCAAGCTCGGCGCGCAGCTCGTCATTCAGCATTTTCAGCGACAGGCCCATCAGCTCTAGCTCGTCGGCTTTTTCCGGCGCAGTTTGCGCCGCAGGCACGGCGGCTTCGGCCTCTTCGCGGCGGCCCAGCGTGACCTTTAGCGTTTGGGTTTTGCCATCGCGCAGCACCACCACACGCACCGATTTGCCAACATCGGTATTGGCCACAGTGCGCACCAGGCCGCGGGTATCTGCCACCTCTTGGCCATCAAAATTCAAGATCACATCGCCTTGCTGCATGCCGGCCTGTTTGGCGGGGCCATCGGGCACATCTGTCACCATCACGCCACGGGTGCTTTCCAGCCCTTCCAGCGCCTCGACCATATCAGGCGTGACATCCTGAATGCGCACGCCCAGCCAGCCGCGGCGGGTTTCGCCGTATTGTTTCAGCTGGTCGACCACTTTCACAACCACATTCGATGCCATCGAAAAGCCGATGCCGATCGAGCCGCCATTGGGCGACAGAATGGCGGTGTTCACGCCAATCACCTGGCCATCCATGTTAAACAATGGCCCGCCCGAGTTGCCGCGGTTGATGGCGGCATCGGTCTGGATATAGTCGTCAAACGAGCCCTGCAGCGCCCGGTTGCGGGCGGAAACAATGCCTGCACTGACAGAAAAGCCCTGCCCCATCGGGTTGCCCATGGCCAGCACCCAATCGCCCACGCGCATCAGGTCGCTATTGCCAAAGTTGACATAGGCCAGGGGCTGATCTGCCTCGACCTTAAGCAGCGCAATATCGGTGTTGGGGTCGGTGCCCACAACCTTGGCCACCAGCTCTTCGGCCGGTTGCCCCTCGCCTGGGAAAAACTCGATCAAGATTTCATCGGCGCTTTCGATCACGTGGTTATTGGTGACGATATAGCCATCCTCCGAAATCACAAACCCCGACCCCAAAGCCGAGCTGCGCCGCGGCCGATCGCCCCCGCCTTGGCGGTCACGGAAATCGCGAAAGAACTCCTCGAAAGGGCTGCCCGGCGGCACAATGGGGTTTGGCCCACCACGGCCCGCAACCGTGGTCGAGGTGGTGATATTCACCACCGCAGGGCTGATTTTATCGGCCAGATCGGCAAAGCTTTCGGGGGCGCCTTTGGCAATTGAACCAAGCGTCTGCGCCAGCAACAGCATTGCGGCCAACAGGCCAACCCAGGCGGCCCGCATCACAGGGTGCGGGCGGGAAAGTGTGTTTACTGCCTGAAAGGTCACTTGGGTATCTCCTATTTCTTTGCAGGAAAGCGTGCGCACACCATCCATCTAGGGCGCGGGATGTGCAACACAAAGCCCGTCGCGCAGCGTCAATTGGGCGTGATGGTTTGTTACCGTGCCTCCAGCGGGGGCTGTGCGGAACTCTGTGCTTCCCAATAGGGCTAAAAACATGTATGGCCCCCGCATCTGAGACGTTGCGCCCTGACCCTGGCGCTCGAAACTAAGATGGAATGGGTCGGCGGCAATGGGGCCGCCATGCAAACGGGAGACCCGGCAGGGGCTGGGTGCGCTCCCTTACAGGATACGACAGATGTTCAACGTGACGACGAAAACAATGCAGTGGGGCGATGAAACGCTGACACTGGAAACGGGCAAGGTTGCCCGTCAGGCAGATGGCACCGTGATTGCCACGCTGGGTGAAACCAGCGTTATGGCCAACGTGACCTTCGCCAAAGAGGCCAAACCGGGCCAGGATTTCTTTCCGCTGACGGTTCACTACCAGGAAAAATACTATGCCGCGGGCAAGGTTCCCGGTGGCTTTTTCAAGCGCGAGGCGCGCCCGACTGAAAAAGAAACGCTGACCGCACGCCTGATCGACCGGCCCATTCGCCCGTTGTTTGTGCCGGGCTTCAAACACGAAGTGCTGGTGATGTGCACCGTGCTGAGCCACGATCTGGTGAATGACCCCGATATCGTGGCGATGATCGCCGCCAGCGCCGCGCTGACCATTTCGGGCGTGCCCTTTATGGGCCCGATTGCCGGCTGCCGCGTGGGCTTTGTGGATGGCGATTATGTGCTCAACCCCTCGGTTGACGACATGCAAGACCTGCGCCTGAACCCCGAACAGCGCCTTGATCTGGTGGTCGCAGGCACCAAAGACGCCGTGATGATGGTGGAATCAGAAGCCTACGAGCTGACCGAAGCCGAAATGCTGGGCGCCGTGGTATTTGCCCATCAGCAGATCCAGCCGGTGCTAGACCTGATCATTTCGCTGGCCGAAGCCGCCGCCAAAGAGCCGTTTGATTTTGCAGCCCCCGATTACAGCGCCCTTTACGAGCGCGTGAAAAGCTTGGGCGAAGATCAGATGCGCGCCGCCTACGCCATCTTGAACAAGCAAGAGCGCGTGGCAGCCGTGGCCGCCGCCAAAGAGGCCATCAAGGCCGCGCTAAGCGAAGAAGAGCTGGAAGATGCAAACCTGGGTTCGGCACTGAAAAAGCTGGAATCGGGCGTGCTGCGCAGCACGGTTGTGAAAGAAGGCAAGCGTATCGATGGCCGCGCGCTGGATCAGGTGCGCCCCATTGTGTGCGAAACCGGCCTGCTGCCGCGCACCCATGGCTCGGCCCTGTTCACCCGTGGCGAAACCCAAGGCCTGGTTGTGACCACCCTGGGCACGGGCGATGACGAACAATTCATCGACGCGTTGCACGGGAATTTCAAATCGAACTTCCTGCTGCATTACAACTTCCCCCCCTATTCGGTTGGTGAAGTTGGCCGCGTTGGCAGCCCGGGCCGCCGCGAGATTGGCCATGGCAAGCTGGCATGGCGTGCGCTGCAGGCGGTTTTGCCTGCGCCCACCGATTTCCCCTATACCATTCGTATCGTGTCCGAGATCACAGAATCGAACGGCTCGTCTTCGATGGCGTCGGTCTGTGGTGGCTCGCTGTCGATGATGGATGCGGGCGTGCCGCTGAAAGCTGCGGTTGCCGGTGTGGCCATGGGCCTGGTGCTGGAAGACGACGGCAGCTGGGCTGTGTTGACCGATATCTTGGGCGACGAAGACCACCTGGGCGATATGGATTTCAAAGTGGCCGGCACCGAGGCAGGCATCACCAGCCTGCAGATGGATATCAAGGTGGCCGGTATCACACCGGAAATCATGGAAAAAGCGCTGGAACAGGCCAAAGCTGGCCGGTTGCATATCTTGGGTGAAATGAACAAGGCGCTTTCGGGTGCTGGCGAATTCAGCGCCCACGCACCGCGCATTGAAACCATGCAAATCCCCACCGATAAGATCCGCGAAGTGATCGGCTCGGGCGGCAAGGTGATCCGCGAGATCGTCGAGGTTTCGGGCGCCAAGGTTGACATCAACGACGATGGTATCATCAAGATTGCCTCGTCGAATGGCGATGCCATCCAAAAAGCCTATGACATGATCTATTCGATCGTGGCCGAACCCGAAGAAGGCAAAATCTACAAAGGCAAGGTTGTGAAACTGGTCGATTTCGGCGCCTTTGTGAATTTCTTCGGCAAGCGCGATGGCCTGGTGCATGTCAGCCAAATCGAAAACCGCCGCCTGAATCACCCCTCGGACGTTCTGAAAGAAGGCCAAGAGGTATGGGTCAAGCTGCTGGGCTTTGACGACCGCGGCAAGGTGCGCCTGTCGATGAAAGTGGTCGATCAGGAAACCGGCGAAGAAGCCACCAAAGAAGCAGAAGGCGACGCCGAATAAGGCGCCTGCCCCTGAACATAAAAAGCCCCGGCACTGACCGGGGCTTTTTTTATGGCGGTTGCTGTCTTTGGCACATAGGCAGCCCAGCGTTGCACCAGGCTGCGGCTAATAGGCTGCCTTATTCGGCGGCCCAGCCTGCCACGGCTTTGACCTCTAGGAAATCCTCAATCCCCCAAACGCCACCCTCGCGGCCATTGCCAGATTGTTTCATCCCCCCAAAGGGCGCGCCCGCGCCGCGGCTTTGGCCGTTCATTTCCACCATGCCCGAACGCAGCTGCAAAGCCAGGCGGTTGGCGCGGCTGCCATCTTGGGTTTGCACATAGTTGGTCAGGCCATAAACCGTGTCATTGGCAATCTCTACGGCTTCTTGCTCGGTCTCAAACGGGATGATCGACAGCACCGGGCCAAAGATTTCCTCGCGCGCGATGGTCATATCGTTGGTCACATCGGCAAACACCGTGGGGCGCACATAAAAGCCTTTGTTAAAGCCTTCGGGGCGGCCCGTGCCACCGGCGACCAAGCGCGCGCCTTCATCAATGCCCTTTTGGATAAGGCCCTGGATTTTGCCCCATTGTGCCTCGTTCACCACCGGGCCGATGTGGCGGCCTTCGGCGTGGCTGTCGCCCACCTGAATGCCACTGGCCACCTGCGCCGCGGTTTCAACCGCCTGCTCGTAGATGCCACGCTGCACCAACATGCGGCTGGGGGCATTACAGCTTTGGCCGGTGTTGTTCATCATATGCAACACGCCACGCTTGACCGCTTTTTCATCGGCATCATCAAAGATGATATTCGCGCCCTTGCCACCCAGTTCCAGATGCACACGCTTGAGCGTGTCGGCGGCATTTTTGGAAATCGCAATGCCCGCGCGGGTCGAGCCGGTAAAGCTGACCATATCCACATCCTTGTGCCCCGAAAGCTGCGTGCCCACGCCTAAGCCATCGCCATTGACCAGGTTGAACACACCGGCGGGAAAGCCTGCCTCGTGCATGATTTCGGCAAACACAATCGCATCCAGCGGGCTTTCTTCCGATGGTTTCAGCACCATGGTGCAGCCCGCGATGGCCGCTGCCACCACTTTCAGCGTGACCTGGTTCATCGGCCAGTTCCACGGCGTGATCAGCGCACACACGCCCACCGGCTCGTATACGATGCGGTCATTGGGGGCATGATCGCCCAAGGGGCGGATAAACTGGAAATTCTTTGCCGCTTTCAGGAAATTGCTGGTGTGCCACAGCCCGGCGCCCACCTGCTGGGTGCGTGCCATTTCAATGGGCGCGCCCATGCAAATGCTGATGGCTTGGGCCAGATCCTCGGACCGGCTTTTGTAAACCTCAAGCATCTTTTCAACCAGCGCAATACGCTCGGCCACGGGGGTGGCCATCCAGCCGGGAAACGCGGCTTTGGCTGCAGCCACCGCGGCATCGGTATCGCCCTGCCCACCCATCGAAATCACCGCGCAAGGCTCTTCTGTAGAGGGGTCGATCACGTGATGGTCGCGTGGCACAACCGGGTCTACCCATGCGCCGTTGATATAAAATTGGCGTTTCTCGATCATCTCAGAGCCTCCGTCGAAATTCATGATTCCGGCACCCACCGGGTTCTCGGCGCCACTGTGTCACTGGCCATGGCGCAGGACAAGGGCGGATAAATCAGATTTACCCGAACGCCACGGCACAGCCGCCCAGCGACATCCTGTCACCCTGGCGGCATTGTCGGGCAACGGGGCTGGTATCTGGCAATTTAGAATGTATCTAAGAAACGGAATATTCATGAACCACAGGAGATCTTCATGGGCCTGCGCATCAACGACATCGTGCCAAATTTCACCGCTGAAACCGATCAAGGCACCATCACATTCCATGATTGGATCGGCGATAGCTGGGCGATCTTGTTCAGCCACCCCAAAGATTTCACCCCCGTCTGCACAACCGAATTCGGCGCCGTGGCGCAGCTGGCCGATGAATGGGCCAAGCGCAACACCAAGGTCATTGGCCTGTCGGTCGATGGCGTGGACGAGCACAAACAGTGGAAAGGCGATATCGCCGCTTTTGCCGGTGCTCAACCCACCTTCCCCATCATCGCAGATACCGGGCTGGAGGTGTCAAAAGCCTTTGATATGCTGCCCGCCGATGCCTATTTGCCCGATGGCCGCACTGCCGCAGATTCGGCCAGCGTGCGTTCGGTTTTCATCATCAGCCCCGATAAAAAGGTGCAGCTGATCATGACCTACCCCATGTCGGTTGGCCGCAACTTTGCCGAAGTGCTGCGCGCCCTCGATGGGCTGCAGGCCACCTTTGGCACCCCCATCGCAACCCCGGCCAACTGGACTGTAGGCCAAGACGTGATCGTGGCGCTGTCGCTGAACGACGACCAAGCCCGCGAAAAATTTGGCGAAATCGATGTAAAACTGCCCTATCTGCGCACCACCAAACTGGGCGCCTAAGCGCGTTTTTGCACAGACTGCGTGATCAAGGGGCCCCAATCGGGGCCCTTTCCTTTTGGGGCACCATTTTGCCTGTAGACAAGCGCCCAAGCTGCGCTTAACGGGCGCAACTGAATTTCTATTTTGTCATGGCAAAAAGCATGGCACCGTAGGAATGTTTCCTCGCAGAGGTGCCCATGAGCACAGATAAGCATGGCAGGGCTGCAGCCCCCATCGTGATTGGCTGGCGCGAACGTATCGCGCTGCCCGATCTGGGCATTGTGCTGCAGGCAAAAATCGATACCGGCGCGCGCACATCAGCACTGCACGCCACGCGCATTCGCCGCTTTGAAAAAGACGGCCGGCCCTGGGTGCGCTTTCACATCCCCCACAGCTCGGGCGTGGCCGCCACCGATTGCGAGGCGCCGCTGGTAGATCAGCGGGCTGTGAAAAACACCAGCGGCTTACCCCAACACAGGCTGGTGATTGAAACCGGGCTGGTGCTGGGCCAACGCCGCTGGCCCATTGAAATTACCCTTGCCAACCGCAGCGCCATGGCCATGCCCATTATCTTGGGCCGCACCGCCATTCGCCGCCGGCGTATCCTTGTGGATGCGGGCAAATCTTTTCTGGCCGGGCCACCGCTGGTGGCGGGCCTGTCGTTTGCGCAAAAAGGCACCCCCGAATGAAAATCGCCATGCTAACCCGTAACCCAAAGCTCTATTCGCACCAGCGCCTGAAACAGGCAGCCGAGGCACGGGGCCACGAGCTGGATATGATCAACACGCTGCGCTGTTCGATGAACATCGCCTCGCGCCGGCCCGAAATTTACTACGAGGGCGCCAAACTGCCCCGCTACGATGCGGTGATCCCGCGCATTGGCGCATCGATCACGTTTTACGGGCTGGCGGTGCTGCGGCAATTTGAAATGCAAGGGGTCTACCCGCTGAACGAAAGCGTGGCCATCGGGCGCTCGCGCGATAAGCTGCGCTCGATGCAATTGCTGGCGCGCGATGGCATTGGCCTGCCAGTCACCACATTTGCCCATGACCCGAAAAAAGCCGAAGAGGTGATCAAACTATCGGGCGGCGCGCCTGTGGTGATCAAACTGCTGGAAGGCACCCAAGGCATCGGCGTGGTTTTGGCCGATACCGAACGGTCGGCAAAATCGGTGATCGAGGCGTTTCGCGGCGCCGATGTGAACATCTTGGTGCAGGAATTCATCAAAGAGGCCGGCAGCACCGATATCCGCGCCTTTGTGATTGGCGGCAAGGTGGTCGCCGCCATGCAGCGCACCGGGGCCGAGGGCGAATTTCGCTCGAACCTGCACCGCGGGGGCACGGCAAAGGCGGTGAAAATCACGCCCGAGGAACGCTCGACCGCATTGCGCGCAGCGCGGGCCATGGGGCTGAATGTGTGCGGCGTGGATATGTTGCGCTCGAACCACGGGCCGGTGGTGATGGAGGTGAACAGCTCGCCCGGGCTGGAAGGCGTGGAAGAGGCCACCGGCAAAGACATCGCCGATATGGTGATTGCCTTCATCGAACGCACCGCCCGCGATGGCGCCACCCGCACCAAGGGCAAAGGATGACACCCCGCCCCGACGCCTTTGTGCTGGCCGGCCACAGCGTGGCGCCCGGCACCCGCCGCACCATAGAGCTGCCGGTATCGTCGCTGTCAGATCACACGCCTGTCACCATGTCGGTGCATGTGATCCACGGCAAACGCCCGGGCCCGGTGATGTTTGTCAGCGCCGCAATCCATGGCGACGAGGTGATTGGCGTGGAAATCGTGCGCCGCCTGTTGCGCGCCCGGCCCCTGCACAGCTTGGCAGGCACGTTGATGGCGGTGCCCATCGTCAACACCTTTGGGTTTTTGAACCATGCCCGCTATTTGCCCGACCGGCGCGATCTAAACCGCTGTTTTCCCGGCACGCCCGAGGGCTCGCTTGGGGCGCGGCTGGCGCATATCTTTTTGGAACAGATCGTCAAACGCGCCGATATCGGCATCGATCTGCACTCGGCCGCGATCCAGCGCAGCAACTTGCCACAAATCCGCCTGACACCCGGCAATGCCCGCCTGCGCCAGTTGGGCGAGGCCTTTGGCGCCCCTGTCATGCTGCGCTCGAAACTGCGCGAAGGCTCGCTGCGGATGGCCGCCGAAGAGGCCGGCGTTGACGTGCTGCTTTACGAGGCGGGCGAGGGGCTGCGCTTTGACGAGCTGGCCGCGCGCACCGGCGTGGCCGGGATTTTGCGGGTGATGCACAAGCTGGGCATGATCAGCGCCCGCGGCGTGCCGCGCGCCCCCGCCCCGCCTGTAACAAGCGACCGCTCGGGCTGGCAGCGGGCGCCAGCAGGCGGGCTGTTTCGCGCCTACCGCACCACCGGCGATGTGGTGAAACCAGGCGAGATCATGGGCATCATCGCCGATCCTTTCGGCCTGGCCGAGGTGGAATTGCGCAGCGAGGTGGGCGGTATCGTGGTGGGGCGCACCAATATGCCGGTGGTCAACGAAGGCGAGGCGCTGTTTCACATTGCAGAAATCAGCAAACCCGCCCATGCCGAAGCCGCCATCGAAGGCATGGCCGCGCAGATGGAGGCCGAGCCGCTGTTTGATGAAGACGAAATCATCTAGGCCTGCTCGCTGCCCCATCTGGGGTGCAACACCACCTTTGCCCCACGCTGCACCCGCGCCACCAGGTGGATCACATGCTCGTTGATCATGCGCGCGCACCCGTTCGAGCTGGCGGTGCCCACCGTCCATGGCTGGTTGGTGCCATGGATGCGCAAATAGGTATCGCGCGGCCCATCAAACAGGTAAATCGCCCGCGCACCCAGCGGGTTGTTCGGCCCGCCCGGCATGCCGCCTCGATATTTGGCATAAGCCGCCGGGTTGCGGCGGATCATCTCGTTTGTGGGGCGCCAGCGCGGCCATTCGGCCATCCATTTCACATGGTAGGTGCCCGGCTCCCACAGGGCGGGTTTTGAGACCGCCACGGTATAACGCCAGGCCTTGTAATCGGGCAGTGTCAGATACAGGGCAAAGACGTTTGGATCGACATGTATTTCACCTGCAGGCAAATACGCGTCCAGCGCCACGATTCTGGGGGCCAGTTCTGGCCCGGGCTGAAACCGCTGGGGTTTTTGTGCCATAGCCACCTGCGGCATGGCCAAAGCCGTTCCAAGACCGCCCAGAAATACACGACGCGACAGCATCAGCCCCCCCTATAAATAATGCACCCAGTCTACAAAGTGTATCGCAGGCAGATCAAGCCCCTATGGGTTGTGGCCAAATGGGGTGGGCCTAAAAATCGGCCGGGGCGCGAAAGCTAAGGCCCTTGCCGCTTTCGGGGTGGTTCAGGCGCAGTTCCTCGGAATGCAGCATCAATCGGGGAAACGCCAGCGCAGGGCCTTGGGCGTAAAACGGATCGCCCAAAATCGGGTGCCCCAAGGCCTGCATATGCACCCTTAGCTGGTGGCTGCGCCCGGTGCGCGGCATCAGGCGCAGGCGGCTTTCGGTGGCGGTGCTGCGCAGCAGGCGCCAATCGGTAACTGCGGGTTTTCCGGTGTCGTGGCAGACTTTCTGCAGCGGGCGGTTGGGCCAATCGACGATCAGCGGCAGATCAACAGTTCCAGTTTTTTCCGTCACCTGCCCCCACACCCGCGCCACATAGGTTTTGCGCGTCTGACGCTTTTCAAACTGCTGGCCCAAGGCGCGCTGTGCATGCGGTGTCAGGGCAAAGACCATCACACCAGATGTATCGCGATCCAGCCGATGCACCAGCAAAGCGGTGGGAAAGCTGGCTTGAATACGGGTGATCAAACAATCGGCAAGATGCGCGCCGCGCCCCGGCACAGACAGCAGGCCTGCGGGTTTGTTCACCGCCAACAGCGCGTGATCATCATATAAGATATCCAAAGGGCCGCTGGGCGGGGAATAGGTGCTGCTCATGGGCGCGCCTTAGCGAAGAATGGGCTGGCCGTAAATGCCCAGGCCAACGGCCAGCCCCAAAACACCCGCGATCAGGCAGCCAAATCTGCCATAACGCGCGACAGGTGGTAATCGGTGTCGCCCAATTGCGCATCCAGCATGATCAGGCGTTTGGCGTAATGCGACACGGGGTATTCCCATGTCATGGCAATACCACCGTGCATTTGAATGGCCTCTTCCGCCACCAGGCGCCCAGCCCGGCCGATCATGTTTTTCGCCATCGAGGCAAAACGCCCGGCATCTGGCCCGCCCAGTTCAGAGGCAGCTTTGATGGTGATCGAGCGGGCTTGCTCGATCTCGGTAAGCATGTCTACCGCGCGATGCTGCAACACCTGAAACTTGCCAATTGGCACGCCAAATTGCTTGCGGGTTTTCAGGTAATCAACGGTTGTGGCATGCACCACATCCATCACACCCACTGCCTCGGCGCATAGGGCCACGATGCCGGCATTCACCGCATCTGCGATAATCGCCCCGGCATCTGCGGCCAACAGCTGTGCCGGCGTGCCATCAAGCAGCAGCTCGGCCGCGCCCGCGCCATCCATCATCGGATAGCCCACCACCTGCGCGGCTGCGGCCTGCACCGAAAACAGCGCCGGGGCGCCGTTTAGCATGGCGGCAACCAGGAAAACATCGGCCACTTGCCCACCATAGACGCTGGTTTTGCGCCCAGTCAGCGCATGGCCATCGCCCTGCGCCACGGCGCTGCATTCCATCGCCTGCAGATCATAGGGCGCATCCACCTCGGCCAGGGCCACGGCGTATTTCGTAGCACCCGACAACAGTGCCTCTTGGTCTTGCTCGAGCGCAGTTAGGATGCGCGCAGCCATGGCGGCGCCCAACATCGGCTCGGGGCACAGGGTGCGGCCCAGCGCCTCGAACACCACGGCAATGTCAAAGCCAGTGCCGCCAAAGCCACCCGCGCTTTCGGGCGACAGGGCAAACAAAGCGCCCAACTCGGCCAGTTCGGCCCATTTGCCATCGTCATGGCAGGGCAGATCATAGGCCACGGCATTGCGGTGCTCGACCGGGTATTTATCGCCCAGATAGCGGTTCAGGCTGTCTGCCAGCATCTGGCGGTCTTCGGTTAGGTTAAAATCCATATCAGAGCTCCAGTGCTGCTTTGCTCAAAATATTACGCTGGATCTCGTTCGAGCCACCGAAGATCGAGGTTTTGCGGTTGTTGAAATAACGCGCCGCGTTGTGTTCTGTGCCATCAGGGCCAAACATGATGTTGCCCTCGGCCAGATAGCCGGGGAATGGCGCCGCCACCGGGCCCAGCGCACGGCGCGCCAGATCTTTCAGCTCTTGGTGAATAACGGTGCCCTTGATTTTCAAGATCGAGGTTTCCGGCCCCGGTGCACCCTGTTGTTGTGCCTTGAACAGCATCCGCAGGTTGGTGATTTTCATCGCCTCCAGGTCTACCTCGGCCTGGGCGATGCGCGCCGCAAACAGCGGGTCATCGATCAGGCGCTTGCCCCCGCGGCGGATTTTGCGCGCCAGCGCCTTTACCTCTTCCAGCGACTGCATGGAAAAGCCCACGCCGGCAATGCCGGTGCGTTCATGGGTCAGCAAGAATTTGGCGATGGTCCAGCCTTTGTTTTCCTCGCCCACAAGGTTTTCAGCAGGCACGCGCACATCGGTGAAAAACACCTCGTTTACCTCGTGGCCCCCTTCGATCAGGCGAATCGGGCGCACCTCGATGCCGGGGGTGTTCATATCCACCAGGATAAAGCTGATGCCTTGCTGCTGCTTGGCCTCGGGATCGGTGCGGCACAGGCAAAAGATTTTATCGGCATGCTGGCCCAGGGTTGTCCAGGTTTTCTGGCCATTGATCACCCAATGATCGCCATCGCGCACCGCGCGGGTTTTCAGCGAGGCCAGATCGCTGCCAGCGCCCGGCTCGGAATAGCCCTGGCACCACCAATCCTCGCCCGACAAAATGCGCGGCAGGTAGTACTCTTTCTGCGCTTGGGTGCCAAATTCGATCAGCACCGGCCCCAGCATATTCAGCCCAAAGGGCACGATGCGGGGCGCATAGGCGCGGCAGCATTCTTCCTCGAAAATATGGCGCTGCACGGGCGTCCAGCCGGGGCCGCCGTATTCTTTGGGCCAAATCGTGGCCAGCCAGCCCTTGCGCTGCAAAATGGCGTGCCATTCTTCCATCATCTCTTTGGTCAGCTCGCCACCCTTGCGCACAGCTTCGGTCATGGCGGTGGGCAGGTTATCGGCCAGATAGCTGCGCACTTCGTCGCGAAAGGCGATGTCGTTTTCAGAAAAGCTCAGGTCCATAGTCACCCTTCCTTGTTCAAATCTGCAAAAGTTTTCCCTGTTTCGGCCATCTGCTGCAAGATCGCAGGCACCTGCCAGTAGTTGGCATCTTCTTGCGCATAGCGCGTGATACGCGCCACCAGTTCCTTGGCACCCAGCGTATCGGCATAGTGCAAAGGCCCCCCACGGTAGCGCGGGAACCCGTAGCCAAAGACAAACACCATATCCACATCAACGGGGCGTTTGGCGGTGCCATCTTCCACCACGCGGGCGGCCTCGACGATCATCGCGGTCATGTAGCGATCGACGATCTCGTCATCGCTGAAATCACGCGGGGTGATGCCCTTTTCGCTGCGCACCGCATCGATAATCGCCAGCGCATCTGGGTTTGGCACCGGGGCGCCACCATCGTAATTGTAATAGCCCCGGCCTGTTTTGCGGCCAAACCAGCCGTTTTCGCAAATGCGATCGGCCACATCACCGGCATAACGCTCGGCCGGGTTGCGGGTGGCGGCCTTGCGCTTGCGGGTCATCCAGCCAATGTCCAAACCGGCCAAATCGCCCACCTTATGCGGGCCCATGGCAAAGCCAAATGCCTCGAGCGCGGCATCCACCTGCGCGGGTGCGGCACCATCCAACACCAGATATGAGGCGGTTTTGGAATAATGCGCCAGAATGCGGTTGCCGATGAACCCATCGCAGACCTGCGCCAAGACACCCACTTTTTTCAACCGCTTCGCCAAGGCAAAGCCACTGGCCAGCACATCTGGCGCGGTGGCAGCCCCTTGCACGATTTCCAACAAACGCATCACATGCGCCGGGCTGAAGAAATGCAGGCCCAGCACATCTTGGGGGCGCTGCGTGCAGGCGGCAATCTCGTTGATATCCAGATACGAGGTGTTCGAGGCCAAAATCGCCCCGGGTTTGCAAATGCCATCGAGCTTGCCGAAAATGTCTTTTTTCACATCCATCTGTTCGAACACGGCCTCGATCACCAAATCGACATCGCCCAGATCTTCCATTTTCAGGCTGGGCGTCAGCGCCGCCAGCACGCCATCGCGTTTGTCGGCAGGCATTTTCCCCCGCGACACAGCGCCATCGATGTTTTTGGTGATGGTATCAACGCCCCGCTGCAGCCCTTCGGGGGCCACCTCGACCAAGACCACCGGCAAACCCGCCAGCAAGCACGAGGTGGCAATGCCCGAACCCATCGTGCCACCACCGATCACCCCCACTTTGGCAATATCGCGCGCGGGGGCTTTGGCCTCGGGCACGTTGGAAACCGCCCGTTCGCCAAAAAACGCATGGATCATGCCGGCCCGTTGGGGCGTTTGCATGCAATCAAGAAAGGCTTGGCGTTCCACGGCCAGCCCTTCGGTGCGGGGCAGATAGGCGGCGCGCACCGCCTCGACAATTTTATGCGGGGCCACCAGATGCGCCTGTTTGGCCCGCAGCATGGCGGCGGTATCCTCTAGCGCCTTGTCGTCTTGCGGGGTGGCCAGATCGCAGGTGCGGCGGGTGGGCAGGGTGCCGGCCAGCACCTCGGCTGCGGCGGCCAGCGCCACATCACGCGGTGCGCCTGCCTGCAGGCGGTCCAGCAGGCCCTTTTCCAGCGCCTCGCGCGCCGAAACCATCCGCCCCGACAGCGCCATATCCAGCGCCATGGGAATGCCCGCAAGGCGCGGCACGCGCTGCGTGCCACCGGCACCGGGCAAGAGGCCAAGGTTGATTTCGGGCAGACCCACGCGCAGCCCCTCGATGCCAATGCGGGCATGGGTGGCAAGGCCCAGCTCAAACCCGCCGCCCAGCGCGGTGCCATGCAGCACGCTGATCACCGGGGTTTGGCTGTCTTCGATCACATTAAACACATCGGGCAAGGCAGGCGGCATCGGCGGCTTGCCAAACTCGCGGATATCAGCGCCCGCCACAAAGGTGCGCCCGGCCGCATAAATGGCAATCACTTTGGCCTGGGCATCGGCATTCAGCACCTCGACGGCCTCTTGCAGCCCTTGGCGCACGGCTTGGCCCGTGGCATTCACCGGCGGGTTATCGATGCAGATCAGCGCCACATCGCCCACACGTTCGATAGAAATTGGTTCGTTGATTTTTTGGATATCTGACATGCGTTCCCCCCAAGCACTATATGCGTCACGCCCGAAATTAGACCGGGCGGTGCGGGCAGTCAACTTTATGGAATAGGTTTTCGCAATGCGGAAATTGCCTGTTACGCAGCGTTCTGAATGCTGCGCCACAGGCTGCTAAACGCAAACAGCACCGCCGCCGCACAGACAATGCTGGGGCCAGCAGGCGTATCGTGGTAAAAAGACACGCCCAACCCAGCAGCCACCGCGGCCATAGCAACCAGCGCCGCCAGCAGCGCCATACGCTCGGGCGTGGCGGCAAAGGGGCGCGCAGCGGCCGCGGGCACCAGCAACAGCGCCGCAATCAACAGCACGCCCACCACCTTGATTGCCACCGCCACCACCAAGGCCAGCGCCAAGGTCAGCACCAATTGCTCGCGCTTTGGATCTAGCCCCGAGGCGCAGGCCAAATCCGGGTTTAGCGTTGTAGTCAGCAACGCCTGCCAGCGCCACGCCAACAGCACCACCACACCCAGCGCACCGCCCCAAATCACCCCAAGATCGCCGGTGGTTACCGCCAAGATATCGCCAAACAGATAGGCCATCAGATCGATGCGCACATCTTGCAGAAACGACACCGCCACCAAACCAAAGGCCAGCGAGGAATGCGCCAAGACCCCCAGCAACGTATCCATAGAATAGCCCCGCCCCGACAGGCTGCTGACCGTCAGCGCCATCAGCAAGGCCACGGCCACAGCGCCGGTGAACACAGGCAAGCCAAAGGCCAGGGCCAAGGCCACACCCAAAATCGCGGCATGGGCGGTGGCATCGCCAAAATAGGCCATCCGCCGCCAAACCACAAAACAGCCAATAGGCGCTGCCGCCAGCGCAACGCCAAAGCCCGCCAACAGGGCCCGCAGCAGAAAATCATCAAACATTCTGGCCCTCGTCTTGGCGGTGGCTATGCGCCGGTGCATGGGTGTGGGCATGGGTGTGGGCATGGCTGGGATCGGTGCAGCCTTCGGCCTCGTGGCTGTGGTTGTGCTCGTGCCGGTAAAGCGCCAAAGCACCCTTGGTGCCAGTGCCAAACAGCGCCCGGTATTCGGGGGCGCTGGCCACCAATTCGGGTGTGCCTTGGCAGCAGACATGGCCGTTCAGGCACACCACCCGGTCGCTTGCGGCCATCACCACATGCAGCTCGTGGCTGACCATCAGCACTGCACAGCCAAATCTGCGGCGCACCATTTCGATCTGGTGGTAAAACGCGGCCGAGCCGGCCTGATCTAGCCCCTGTGTGGCTTCGTCCAGGATCAAAATATCGGGGTTTTCCAGCAGGGCACGGGCCAAAAGCACACGCTGAAACTGCCCCCCCGACAGATCGGCCATCTGGCGCGCTTCCAGATGCGGCACGCCCGCCTGATCTAGCGCGGCGGCCACATCGGCGGGCTGGCGCCGCCGGGGCAGCGACAAAAACCGCCCCACCGTCAGCGGCAATGTCGGATCGATGGCCAGCTTTTGCGGCACATAGCCAATACGCAGGCCCGGCGCCCTGCTGATCTGGCCCGTGCTTGGGGCAAGCGCGCCGATCAGGCAGCGCAAAAACGTCGATTTACCCGACCCGTTCGGCCCAACGATGGTCACAATCTCGCCACGCTCGATGGTGAAATCGACGCCCGACAAAACGGGCACCGCGCCCAAACGCACAGATAGGTTGGTGACGGTGATCAAGCTCATTCAGGGGCACTTTGCTGACATAAGGGGCACAGGCCCTGCGCCTCGACCACCGCGCGTTCGATCGCAAAGCCGGCATCCTGGGCGGCATCGCCCAACCCGTTTTGCATGGGTTCTATCTGCGCCTCTTGCACGGTGCTGCACTGGCGGCAAATCAAAAAGGCGGGCACATGTTGGGCACCGGGGTGGCTGCAGGCCACATAGGCATTCATCGCCTCGACCTTATGGGCAAAGCCGTGCTTTACCAAAAAATCCAGCGCCCGATAGGCCACAGGCGGCTGCGCGCCAAAGCCGCTGGCATCCAAATGGCTTAACACTTCGTAGGCGCCCATGCTGCGGTGATGGGCCAACAGCACCTCTAGGGTGCGGCGGCGCACCGGCGTGAACTGCAGCTTGCGCGCGGCGCAATAGGCCTCGGCTTTGGTCAATGCATCGCTGATGCAAGCCGCGTGGTCGTGCTGATGAAATCCGTGCGCCTTTGTCATGGGCTGGGTTTTACGCCGGCGCTGCGGGAAATGCAATATTATAACATAACGCTTGATATGTTATATCATTACATATAAATCACCCCCAACCAAGCAACAGGAGCCCCCATGCCGCTGCCAATTTCTACCCGCTTACGTTGTGTTTTCTTTGCCCTCGGTGCCGCTGCCGCCAGCCCCGCCATGGCCGCCCCCAATGTGGTGGCCGATATCGCGCCGGTGCATGGGCTGGTGTCGATGGTGATGCAGGGCGTGGGCACTCCTACCTTGCTGGTGCCGCCCAGCGCCTCGCCCCATCACATCAGCTTGCGGCCCTCTGATGCGCGCGCCCTGCAAGATGCAGCGCTGGTCGTGACAATCGGCGAAGAGCTGGCACCATGGTTGGAAAAACCACTGCAAAGCTTGGGTGAAAAGGCGCAGATCATCACCTTGCTAGACCTGCCCGGCACAACGCTGCACATGGTCCGCGATACCGAAAGCTTTGGCGCAGCCGAGGAAGAGCACGATCACGAGCATAAGCACAAAGACGAGCATAAGCACGCGCATGAAAATGAAAGCGGGCATAAAGATGACCACGACAGCCACGATCACCACGCAGGCGATGGGCATGATCATAGCGGCCTCGACCCGCATGCATGGCTAGATCCGCAAAATGCCACGCTATGGCTGGGCGCTATTGCCCAAACCCTGGCCCAGATCGACCCGGACAATGCCACCACCTATCAGGCCAATGCCACCGCAGGCGCGCAGGAATTGGCGCAGTTGCAGGCCGAATTGGCCAGCGCCCTGCCCAAAGGGCGCAGCGATTATCTGGTGTTTCACGATGCCTATCAGTATTTCGAGGCCCGCTTTGGCCTGCAGCCCGCAGGTGCCATTAGCCTAAGCGATGCCACCAGCCCCAGTGCTGGCCGCCTGGCCGCGCTGAAAGACCAGATCGAGCACAGCGATATTGCCTGCGTTTTCACCGAACCACAGCTGAACAGCGCGGTGCTGAACGCGCTTGATAACACCAGCCTGCGCATCACCGAGATCGATCCGCTGGGGCGCGCCCATGCCACGGGGCCGGGCCACTATACCGCCACCTTGCGGGCGCTCGGGCAGGCCTTTGCCAACTGCTTTGCCAACGACTGACCAGATAGCCTTGCCTTACAGCCACATTTGCTTTTTTGTCCTGCCAGACACGGGGGCATAGGCAAAAGGGGCAAGGCCATGAAAGCATTGGTGATGGAGCGCTTTGGCGCGGCGCTTGATCTGCGCGAGGTGCCCGACCCGCACTGCCCCGCAGATGGTGTGATTGTGGGCATTCAGGCCTGCGGCGTGTGCCGCTCGGATCATCACGCATGGCGCGGCGCCGATCCCGATGTGGTGTTGCCGCATGTGATGGGCCACGAATTTGCGGGCGTCGTCCAAGAGGTGGGCCGCGATGTGCGCCGCTTTGCCGTGGGCGACAGGGTGACTGCGCCCTTTATCCTGGCCTGTGGCACCTGCCCCGATTGCACCACCGGCGACCCCACCATCTGCAACCACCAACAGGTGATCGGCTTTACCGGCTGGGGCGCCTTTGCCCAAAGGCTGGCGGTGCCAAGGGCCGATTTCAACCTGGTGCATTTGCCCGAAACCTTGGGCTTTGCCGAGGCAGCCGGCATGGGCTGCCGCGTGACAACGGCCTTTCGGGCGGTGGTAGACCGGGGTGCCCTGCAACCAGGGGAATGGCTGGCGGTGCATGGCTGCGGCGGCGTGGGCCTCTCTGCGATCATGATTGGTGCCGCATTGGGCGCCCAGATTGTGGCGGTTGATATCAACCCCCAAGCCCTGGCTGCCGCGCGCCAAATGGGGGCAACAGAGGTGCTGGATGCCAGCCAAACCGATGATGTGGGCCAGGCCCTGCGCGAGATAACCAATGGCGGTGCGCATGTCTCGATCGATGCGCTTGGGGTTAGCCAAACCTTCCGCAATTCGGTCTATGGCTTGCGCAAAATGGGGCGCCACGTGCAGATCGGCATGCCGCTGGAACAGCACGCCACCGTGGAACTGCCCTTGCTAGAGCTGGTGTATTCCCGCCAGATCAGCCTGGCAGGTTCGCGCGGCATGGCCGCGCGGCGGTTTGGCAGCCTGTGGGGTATGATCGCCGCGGGGCGGCTGGATATTGCGCAGCTTGTCACCGGGCGCATACCGCTGAGCCAGGCCGAGGCGGCATTGCGGCAGATGGATGGGTTTAGCGGCGTTGGGGTGACGGTGATTACCGAACTGGGGGCTTAATCGGTATCCAGCAAAATCACCTCGACCCGGCGATTTGCCAACCGCCCCTCGGCCGTGCGATTGCTGGCAATCGGCGCCAAAAAGCCCATGCCTTCGGCCTGAAGGCGGGCGGTATCGATACCATAATCAGCCACCAGCCGCGCCACCACCTGGGCCGCGCGCCGGCGCGACAGGGCGATGTTGCCCTCTAGCGCGCCCACTGCATCGGTATGGCCCACCAGGGCCACGCGGCTGTTGGGATGATCTTGCAGAAACTGCGCCAGCATCGCCAACGATTGAAAAGGCCCCGCCCCCAAATCGGCAGCGCCCGAGGTAAATTCCAGATCGGCCAAAATGGCCCGCCCCTGCGCCCACAGCTGCGCGCCCAAAGTTTGCGCAGCCGCACCCTGCACGCCCGCAGCCTGATCGCCCACAGCCTGCGCAACCCCCGGCGCGGCAAGCGCAGGGGCGCTGGTGTGTGCCTGCACGGCGGGCGTGCTGCCGGGCTTGGCCGCCACAGTGACCAGCTGGATAAAACCTGCATTGCCAAACCGGCTGACCAGCAGGCTGGCATGGGTTTCGGCATTAAGCTGCAGCGCCAAAAAGCGATAATCCCCCAGCCCCACGCGCATGGCAGGGGCTGGCAAAACCTTGATATCAAATCGAAAATCAAACCCGCCGCATTGCGCGGCTTCGCATTCAAACAGCACCTTTGCGCCCGCTTGCAAAAACTGCGCGCGCAGGGGCTGCAACAGCTGCAGCGTGGTCAGCCCGCGCCCCTCTAACCGCCAGGCCCGCAGCTGCACACGCCCCTCTAGGGCCAAGCCCGCACCCCCACCTTGGGCATAGGGGCCCAGGGGCAAGACATAGCTGTGGGGGTTTTGCACTTGGTCGGCAGTCAGCACCGCATTGGCAGGCAGCGCCAAATCCACCGTTTGCGCCCGCGCCCCTGACGCCCAAATGATCGGGGCGCAAGACAAGGCGAAAACCAGCGCTGCTGAAAATGCCCGTATCATCGGTTTTGTGCGTGATACTCGTCGTTGGGGCGCATATCGATGGCCGAGGCGACGCGGTTCGTCATGTTGTAAAAGCCCGTCACATTGGCAATGTCGAAAATATCACGGTCGCTAAAGCCCACATCGCGCAGCGCCTGGCGGTCGGCCTCTTCCACGCGGTGGCTGGTTTCGGTGACTTTCACCGCAAAATCCAACATGGCACGTTGGCGCGCATCCAGCGGCGCCACGCGGTAATTCATCACCAGCATTTCGCCCAGCATCGGGTCGCCAGACAGCGCGCGCACGGCTTGGCCATGGGCCGTGAGGCAATAAAAACAGCGGTTGATCGAAGAGACCACCACCGCGATCATCTCGCGTTCCAGTTTGGACAGCCCGCTTTCGGCCAGCATGATGTTATTATAAAGCGCGGAAAACGCGTTCAGCTTGTCGATGTCAAACGCATGGGCGCGCAGCACATTTGGCACCAGCCCCAGCTTGTCTTGGCAGATATCGAAATATTTCTGCGTGGCCTCGGGCAGCGGGCTGACGGCGGGCAAATCAAGGGCTGTGGGGCGGCTGTCGCGGGTCATGCAAGATCCTCCTTGTGCTTGCGATAGTGATACTGTCCCACAACCTGCATGCCGATGGAAGAATAGAGGGCATTACCGCCCATGTTCCCCTGCGTGACAGCCAGCGCCAGGTGGCTTGCGCCTTGGTCTTGGGCCCAAAACGCCGCCTCGCGCATGAAATAGCGCCCCAGCCCCTGCCGGCGCTGATGGGGTAGAATATGCAGCGCATGCACCATGGCGATGCCCTGATGCATGGCCACAAACCCGCTGCCGCCGGGATGGTCGTTAAACCGCGCCAAAAGCGAGGTTTTCGGCCCCTTGGCACGGTGCATCACCGCCACCCGTGGGGCTAAAATGCCGCCCTCAGCCCAGATATCCAGCTGAATGGCCAGCGGCTCCCAAATGCAAAAGGTGCACACCCTTGGGGGGCGTTCGGTGGCAATCGCGGCAACGGGGGCTGCGTATAAATTCACCGGGTCCACCACCAGGTAGCCGCGCGCGGCCAGCATTGCATCCAGCTCTGCCTGGTCGTGGCGTATCTGAAACAGCCTTGCCTGGCCCATGGCCTGCATCTGCGTTTCGGCCATATCGATATCGGCCTGGGTGACAGGGCCGGTGGCGGTGGCGGCAGACACGCGCTGCCCCCCGCCCTGGCCTTGGCGCAGCAGCCATGGCCCTTGCTGTGTATAGCTGGCCGCGGGCCAGGTGGCCTCGGTGGCCTCGTAAAGCTGGCAGGCTGTGGGCATCATGAGGGGAAAATTCCTGCAAGTTTGGTGATCGCCGCATCCACGCGCGCACCATCGCTGCCGCGGATCACGATATTGGCGCCGTAAGCCCCGTTTTGCTGGAACGGGTAAGAGCCAATCGACAGATCTGCAAATTCGGCCGCCAACTCGGCCAGTGGCGCGGCAATCTCGCCCTCGCCCCGCAAGATGCGGTAGCTTTGCGACAACAGCGGCACCCCCCCGGTAAGCCCAGGCAAAATGCTGGCCACCATCGCCTGAAATACCGCCGGAACGCCCGCACAAACATGCACATTTTCCACGGTAAACCCGGGCGCGGTGGACACCGGGTTTTCAATCAATGTGGCCCCATCGGGGATACGCGCCATGCGCAGCCGTGCCGCGTTCAGCTCGGCCCCGGTGCGGGCGTAATGTGCCGCCAACAAGGCGCGGGCGTCTTCGCGCACGTCGATATGGCGGCCAAAGGCGCGCGCCACGCAATCGGCCGTGATGTCATCATGGGTGGGGCCGATACCACCGCTGGTGAAAACATGGGTATAGGCACCCGACAGCGCCAGCACCGCCGCCTCGATGGCGGGGGCATCATCGCTGACCACGCGCACCTCGCGCAGATCGATGCCAACCTTTGTCAGCTCTTGCGCCAGATGGTGCATATTGGAATCGCGCGTGCGGCCCGACAGGATTTCATCACCAATAACAAGCATTGCGGCTGTGGGGTTTGGCATTGGCCTCTCCTTGCGTGGTTACATGTGCCGGTATAGGCATGTGGCATGCGCTTTCAAACCCCTCTTATTCCAGCCAGTTTGCTGCGGCGATACAAGCGGTTTCTGGCAGATTGCCAATTGCCCGATGGGCGCGAAATAACCGCCCATTGCGCCAACCCCGGCAGCATGATGGGGCTGGCCCAGCCCGGCACACGCATCTGGCTGGAGCCCAACAGCGACCCACGCAAAAAGCTGAAATATGGCTGGCGGCTGGTCGATCATGGCGATGGCCATTTCACCGGGGTCGATACATCTTTGCCCAATCGCGCGCTAAAGGCAGCGTTGCAGGCGGGCCAGATTGCGCCGCTGCGCGCGCCCAAGCTGCGTGCCGAGGTGCCATATGGGCAAAACTCGCGGGTGGATTTTTTGCTGTCGGGCGATGGGCCGGATATCTACCTCGAGGTGAAATCTGTCACCCTATCGCGCCAAAGCGGGCTGGCCGAATTTCCCGACAGCGTCACCGCACGCGGGCTGAAACACTTGCATGATTTGGCCGCTATGGCGCAGGCGGGCCACCGTGCGGTTTTGTTCTTTTTGGTGCAGCGCACCGATTGCACCCGCGTGGCATTGGCCGCCGATATCGACCCGAACTATGCCAAAGGCATGGTGCAGGCGGTGCAGGCAGGCGTGCAGGTGATGGCCTATGATTGCGCGATTTCCCCCCAGGCCATAGATCTGCGCCACCCGCTGCCATTCTTGCAGCCATAACCACACGCGGTGCCCGCTCTGGCACAGGCGGCAAAACTGCCCTAAGTAATGGGCAACACGCAAAGCGACAGAAAAGCGACAGAAAGGCCAGACCCCGTGACCGACAAGCATCAAGGGCGCACAACGCGCGAAGGCATTCGCATTCACGAAGACGCGGATTTTGCCGGGATGCACCGGGCCGGCGCCTTGGCCGCGCAGATATTGGACGAAATCGCCGAACATGTGTTTCCTGGCCAAAGCACCGCCGAAATCGACCGTATCATCGAGGCAAAAGTGGTGCAGGCGGGGGCGACATCGGCCACGATTGGCTATCGCGGCTACAAACATGCCAGCTGCATTTCAGTCAACCATGTGGTCTGCCATGGCATTCCCGGGGATAAAAAGCTGAAAGATGGCGATATTTTGAATATCGACGTCACGGTGATTGTGGATGGCTGGTTTGGCGATACCAGCCGCATGTATGTGGCAGGCACGCTAAACCGCAAGGCCGAACGGCTGATTCAAGTAACCCATGACGCGCTGATGTTGGGCATCGAACAGGTGCGCCCCGGCAATACCTTTGGCGATATCGGCCATGCCATTCAAACCTATGTCGAGGCGCATCGCATGTCGGTGGTGCGCGATTTTTGCGGCCATGGGCTGGGCCGGGTCTTTCACGCGCCCCCCAACGTGCTGCATTACGGCCGCCCCGGCACCGGGCCGGTGCTGGAAGAGGGGATGTTTTTCACCATCGAACCAATGGTCAACCTTGGCCGCCCCGAAACCAAAACCCTGGCCGATGAATGGACAGCTGTCACCCGCGACAAATCGCTGTCGGCGCAGTTCGAACATTCAATCGGTGTGACCAGCACTGGGGCCGAGATCTTTACGCTATCGCCTGCAGGCCGGTTTCACCCCACCTATGGCTAGCGTGCCGGCTGGCCATTGACCGCAGGCAGCGGCGCCGGGTCGGTTTCGGGTAGCAGCACCAAAGGAATGGGGCGGGGCTGGCCCAGGCGCGGGTGCAACCGCCCGGCAATGCCCCAAGCCACCCACAGCCCAGCGCCCCCGGCCAGAAAAACACCCCATAGCGGTGTGATCATCAGCACCAGCCAGGCCGCGGCCGGGGTAATGATGCCCGAAACATCGCGGAAACTGGAATAGACCGCCGACATCTCCGTGCGCTCGGATGGTTTGACCGCCATCAAAAATGGCAGCCCGCCACAGACATCTAGCAAGATCAGGCAGAACGAGGCAAAAACCAGCACCAGCACCGCCAAGGGCGGCCAGCCATGCACCAGGCCCGCCAGCACAAACAGCCCCCCCGCCAGCGCAAACCCGGTGCGCACCGCCCGGCGAATGCCCGCACGCTGTATCCAGCGCAGCATGATTGGGGTTAAAAACAGCGTGCCATTGGTGATCGACAGCACAATGCCGCCCATCTGCGTGCCCAGGCCAGATTCGACGCAAAAGATTGGCAGATACACCACATACACCCACCACCCGCACGACCGTAAAACCGCAAACAGCCAGCCCGCCACCAAACGCGGCTGCGCGAAAAACCGCCCCAGATAGGCCATGGGGTTGGGCGGCGGCGCCTTGGCGCGCGAAATCAGCTTGCCATTGCCCAGCCGCAGCACCCAAAACAGCACCAACATGCCCAGCGCCGCCATGCCCGACACCAAAAACGGTGCGGGGTGCCACCATTCCAGCAGGCTGACACCCAAAATTGGCCCCGCCGTCCAGCCAAGCGCGGAAAATTGCATGCGCATGGTTTCCAGGCGGCTCAACTCGGCGCGGCCCACATAATCGAGCACATAGGCGTTGAAACAGACAAAGGTAATCACCGTGGCCAGCGTATTGGCCGCCACGGCCGGGGCGATGGCCCAGCCGGGGCCAAAAACCGCCAGCGCAGTGCCCACCAGATACATCGCCGCACCAATGGTATAAAGCCACCGGCGCGGCATCAGGCGGTTCAGCCATGGCACCATCAGGCCAGTGAACAGCGACAACAGGCCGATCAGGAAATACACCTCGGACACCAGCTGTGCGTCGGCCAGGGCGCGATACATCTCTAGGGGAAACACCGATACCAGCATGCCGCGGGTGATGGCCTCGAACGCCTGAAGTGCTGCGAAATGGCGTGGTTTTGGCAGCGGGCCGTGGCGCAGCCATTCCGGTATACGGCGTGTGGTGGGCATATGCAGTCTCTGATATAACTGCCACCCAGCATGGCCCAGCACAGCACCGCCCGGCGCGCGCAAATGCGACCTGCGGCGATGTCGTCTTTGGCGGCTTAATCCGGGGTGGCGGGCGCCATCAGGCTAAGATGCGTATCGCCATACCGGCGCTGGCCCAACAGCACAAAGCCCGGCGGCGCGGGCTGGGGGCTGTTTTCCTCGCATACAATCACCGCATCTGGCGCCAGCCAGCCACGCGATTGCAACAGCGCAGGCAGGCTATCGGCCAGCCCCTTGCCATAGGGGGGATCCATGAAAACCAAATCAACCGGGTGCGCCGCAGGCGGCAGTTTATCTGCGGCGCAGGTCAGCACGGTGGCATCGGCCTGCCGCCTGGCCTTGGCCAGGTTTTCGGCGATCAAACGCTGCGCCACGCGGCCATTATCCACGAATGTCGCATGCACCGCCCCGCGCGAAAGCGCCTCGAGGCCCAGCGCGCCGGTTCCTGCAAACAGATCCAGCACCCGCGCCCCTTGGGGCAGGCCATGGCCCTGCAAGATGCTAAACAGCGCCTCGCGCACGCGGTCGGGGGTGGGGCGCAAATGCGCACCCTGATCCCCCCGGCCCACGCTGGCCAAGGCAAGGCCGCGGTGCTGGCCTGCGATGATCCTCACGCTTTCATCAGCGCCTTCAGGTCGCTGGCCGGGTCTGCCACAATATCGATCGGCACGGTTTTGCCCGCATCGATCAGGCGTTTGCCAATCATATAGGCGCGCGGGTCGTTGGCGGCATCAACCGCCAGCAGCTGCGCCCCGGCAAAATACCAAAACGAGGCCGCCCCCGGCTTGTCGCCCGCGCGCGCAACCACCCGGTCGTATCCGGTATTCAGCCCGGCGATTTGCAGCTTTACGTCATATTGATCAGACCAGAACCACGGCTGTGGCACATAGTCTTTTTCCGCGCCCATAATGTTTTCAGCCACGCATTCAGCCATATCGATGGCATTGGGCACCGATTCCAGCCGAATGCGGCCGCCTTGGTGGGGAAAGCTGGCGCAATCGCCCGCAGTCCAGATATGGGGGTCGCTGGTGCGGCCGTGCTGATCGGCCGCGATGCCATTGTCCAGCTCTAGCCCCGCCGCCTGCGCCAGCTCGGTTGCGGGCGCAATGCCCACACCAACGATCACGAAATCCACCGCCAATTCGGTGCCATCGCTTAATGTGGCGCCGCTGACATGGCCATCGCTGCCCTGCAGGCCCTGCAGGCCCACAGCCTCGCGAATATCCACCCCATGACGGCTGTGCAGATCGCGGAAATAGGCGCTGGTTTCTGGTGCTGCGACGCGCTGCAAAATACGCGGGGCCATTTCCACCAAAACCACCTGCAGCCCCTTGGCCGCCGCCACCGCCGCCGCCTCTAGCCCGATGTAGCCACCGCCCACAATCAGCACCTTGGCGCCGGGCTGGAAATAGGGGGCCATGGCATCGGCATCCGCCAGATCGCGCACGGTAAAGACGCCGCGCAAATCCCCCCCGATCGCGGCAGGCAAGCGCCGCGGCACCGATCCGGTGGCCAGCACCAAATGGTCGTAGGCCAGGGTTTCATCTGCCAGCTGCACGCATTTGGCATGGCGGTCGATCGCCTGCACGCGTTGGCCGGTGTGCACGGTGATCTGGTTGTCTTGATAGAAACTGGCCGGGCGCAGATAGAGCCGTTCCAGCGTAAGTTCACCCAACAGATATTTCTTGGACAGCGGAGGGCGCTGATAGGGAAAAACGGGCTCGTCACCCACCATGGTAATGGCGCCTTGATACCCTAAACCACGCAGTTTTGCCACACAGGCCGCCCCGGCCTGACCTGCACCTACAACAACAATATGCCCCATCCAAGGATCTCCCAAATATATCATTGGTCTTGCACTACGCGCGACCCTATATCCTTGCCCGTATGAAACGCAAACCCAAGCGACGAGGGATTTCCAAATGACGATTTCCGTAGGTGACAAACTGCCCGAGGCCACATTGGTGATGTTGGGCGAAAATGGCCCGCAGCAAGTGAAAGTGTCCGAGAAAACCGCAGGGCGCAAAGTGGCGCTGTTTGCCGTGCCCGGCGCCTTTACCCCCACCTGCCATTCGGCCCATGTGCCCAGCTTTATCCGCACCAAAGACCAGTTTGCCGAAAAAGGCGTAGATGAAATTATCTGCGTCAGCGTCAACGATCCTTTCGTGATGAAAGCATGGGGCGAGGCCACTGGCGCCAATGCCGCCGGCATCACCATGCTGGCCGATGCCGATAGCAGCTTTACCAATGCCATTGGCATGGCCTTTGATGCCCCGCCCGCGGGCCTGTTGGCGCGCTCAAAGCGCTATGCGATGCTGGTGGAAGACGGGGTTGTGACCCAGTTCCTGCCCGAAGAAGGCCCGGGCGTCTGCGAAATATCGGCCGGCGAATCGCTGTTGGCCAAACTGTGACGCCACGGCGGGCGCGCATCTGCTTGACAGCGCCGCGCCCGCCCGAAACTCTGCCCGCATGGATCAGCGGGGAGGGCTTGATATGGCTGTGATCGATGGTGTCTGGACGCCCAGCGCCGGGTTTGCAAACGCCAGCAACATGGCACAGTTTATGGGCTGGCTGGCACAGCAGGGCCGGGAATTTGCCGATTACGATGCGCTTTGGCAGTGGTCGATCACAGATCTGACAGGGTTTTGGCAGGCGGTATGGGACTATCACGGCCTGACCAGCCCCACGCCCTATAGCGCGGTGATCGGCACCCCTGATATGCCCGGCGCCAAGTGGTTTGAAGGCGCCAGCCTGAATTATGCAGATCAGGTGATGCGCCATGTGCGCCCCGGCCACCCGGCAATCATTCATCAGGCCGAAGACGGCACATATACCACCCTGACATGGGATGCGCTGCAAACGCAGGTTGCCACCCTGGCCGCCAGCCTGCAGGCCCTTGGCATCACCCGCGGCGACCGGGTGGTGGGCTATTTGCCCAATAACAAGGAAACCATTGTGGCGTTTCTGGCCTGTGCCTCGCTGGGGGCGATCTGGTCGCTTTGCGCGCCAGATATGGGGGCGCCCACGGTTTTGGAACGCTTCCGCCAGATCGAGCCAAAAGCGCTGTTTACCGCCACGGGCTATGACCATGCAGGCAAGTGGCGCGACCGCAGCAGCGAGGTGCAAGCGCTGCTGCAGGGCCTTCCCACGCTGAAGCATTGGATCAGCCTGGATGGGCCGGGCACGATTGATCCGTTGCAAACCACAGCCCATGATTGGGCAGGTTTGCAGGCAGGCACCGCCCGCCAGGCGCCAGTGCCGCTGCCCTTTGATCACCCGCTTTGGGTGGTCTATTCATCGGGCACGACGGGCAGCCCGAAACCCATCGTGCATGGCCATGGCGGTATTGTGGTCGAGCATTTGGTGCTGCAGGGCTTGCATGGCAATCTGGGCCCGGATGACACGTTTAGCTGGTTCACCTCCACCGGCTGGATCATGTGGAACGCACAGGTCGGCGGGCTGCTGACCGGCGCCACCATTGCCCTGGCCGAGGGCAACCCAAACCACCCCGATGGCGGGCGCCTGTGGCGCTTTATCGAACAGGCGGGGGTTACCTCGTTTGGCGCTGGGGCGGCCTGGTTTATTGGCATGGCCAAATCCGATATCGAGCCTGCCAAAATTGCCGATCTGTCACGCCTGCGCGCTGTGGGGGCAACCGGCTCGCCCCTGCCGCCCGAGGCCTATGCCTGGATATGGGACAAGATCGGCCCGCATATCTGGCTGGCCCCCATTGCCGGGGGCACCGATTTTGCCGGCGCCTTTTTGGCAGGCAACCCCATGCTGCCCGTGCGCATAGGCGAGATGCAATGCCGCGCCCTGGGTGCTGCGGTGCAGGCCTTTGACGATCAGGGCCAACCTGTGATCGATGATGTGGGCGAGCTGGTTTGCACCGCACCCATGCCCTCGATGCCGCTGTATTTTTGGGGTGATGCGGGCGATGCGCGCTATAAATCCAGCTATTTCGAAACCTTCCCGGGCGTCTGGCGCCATGGCGATTGGGTGAAAATCAGCCCCCAGGGCGGCGCCATCATCTATGGCCGCTCGGATGCCACGATCAACCGCCACGGCATTCGCATGGGCACGGCCGATATTTACCGCGTCGTCGAAGACCGCACCGAGGTGGCCGATAGCTTGGTGGTGGATCTGGAATATCTGGGCAAACCCAGCTGCATGATCTTGTTTTTGAAACTGGCCGACGGGGCCACGCTGAATGACGCGTTGCAAGCGCGCATCATTGGCGATCTGAAACAGCGCGCCTCGCCGCGCCATGTGCCAGATATCATCTGCGCCGCACCCGATATTCCCTACACCCTGACCGGCAAAAAGATGGAAGTGCCGATCAAAAAGCGCCTGCTGGGCCAGCCCATGGCCAAGGTGGCCACCGCCGATGCCATGGCAAACCCGGCCTGCCTGGGCTGGTATGACAGCTATGCGCAGGATTATCTGGCGGGGGCTTAACCCGCCAGCATCCGCAGGCCCTGGGTGACATCGGTGCGCACCGCAAGGCGCAGGCCCGGTTCGTCGCCCGCGCGCAAAGCGGCCAAAATCAGCCTGTGGTTATGAGGCGGCTCTTTGCGCTGCAGCCGCCCGTATAGCCGGCGCATCGTGGGGCCCAGCTGCAACCACACGGTTTCAGCCATGGCCAGCATGGCCGGGGCCTGGGCACGCAAATACAAGGTGCGGTGAAATTCCAGGTTGGTGCGGATATAGCCCACCGCATCTTGTTTCACGACCATTTCACTGACGCTGGCATTGATGGTTTGCAACCGCTCGATCAGGGCCAGGTGGGCGCGCGGCAGGGCGCGGCTGGCCAGCTCTACCTCGATCAGGCTGCGCAGCGCGGCCAGCTCTTCGATTCGGTCATTGGACAATTCCGGCGTTGAAACCCGCCCCGAGCTGCTAAGCGTCAGCGCGCCTTCGGCCACCAGGCGCCGCACCGCCTCGCGCGCGGGCGTCATCGAGACGCCAAATTCCTTGCCGATGCCCCGCAATGTCAGCGCCTGGCCCGGTGCCATATCGCCATGCATGATTCGGGTGCGCAGCCCGCGATAAACGCGATCATGCGCCGATGGGGTTGGATCTGGGCGGGATGTGACAAGCATGGGTGATATGTGATCACAAACCCGGGGCAGGTCAATCCACGAATCGGTAGCTGTGCAACCCCGCCCCATTCTGGCGCAACCATTGGCGCGGCGGGCGATAATCGCCGTAAAGCTGCTGCACCAAGGCCCAGAACGCAGGCGAGTGATTCATTTCGCGCAAATGCGCCACCTCGTGGGCGGCGACATAGCGCAGCACATCGGGGGGCGCCATGATCAGCCGCCACGAATACATCAGCCCCGCATCCGCCGTGCATGACCCCCAGCGCGAGCGCGTATCGCGCAGGCTAAGCCGCTGGTAGCCACGCCCCAAACGGCTGGCATAGTGATCCGAGGCGGCCACCAGCCGTTCGCGGGCAAGCACCTTTAAAAAGCCCTGCAAACGCGCAGCCAGCCCCGCCCCGCCCCGTGGCACCAGCAAGCAATCGCCCTGTATCTGTGGGCTGCGCCCGCTTTCGGCCTGTTGCAACCGCAGCATCTGCCCCTCGACCGGCAGCAATGCCCCCAGCGCCACGGGGGTGCAGCTGGGGGCATCGGCCAAATGCTGGCGCAGCCAATCGGCTTTTTCCTCGGCAAAGGCCAGCCCCTGCGCCACAGGCACATGGGTGGGTATCGTCAGCGTGACGCTGCGATCTAGCCGCGACAGGCGCAGCGACATGCGCTTGGCCCGACCAGATTTTTTTAGCAAAACCTCGATAGGAGGGTTGCCGCCAATCAGATGTTTGCCCATATCCAGCCCGATCAAATGCCGCATTTGCGACATAGCCTTTGACACACCGCCCCTGTTATGGCAGGGGACGCGGATTGCCCACAAGACAAGAGATACAAAAGAGGGATCTCCATGGCCAAGGAAGAATGGGGCGTAAAGCGCGTGTGCCCGACCACGGGGAAACGCTTTTACGACCTGAACAAATCGCCAATCGTCAGCCCCTACACGGGGGAAGTGGTTGAATTGGATACCGGCAAGCGCAGCATGATTGCAGCCGATGCCGAGGATGCAGCGACCAAGAAAATGAAAGTCGCCGATGTGGCGGATAGTGATGATGATCTGCTGGACGACGATGATGTCGACATGGATCTTGATGATGATCTGCTGGAAGAAGACGACGACGACAATGTCTCGCTTGACGAGCTGACAGATGTGGCATCGGAAGACGAAGATTAAATAACACACCGCGGGCGGTTTTTTTCGCTTGATCCCGCCCGCGGCTTTGCCTAGATACCGGCGCACAGGCGACACCGCCTGAAAATGATGGGGCCTTAGCTCAGTTGGGAGAGCGCTTGCATGGCATGCAAGAGGTCAGGGGTTCGACTCCCCTAGGCTCCACCAAACCCCATTTGCAAATTGGCAGAAACATACGCGCAGGCTGAATGCTGCGGGGTGTGTCTGTGCCTTGCTTAAAATATTCTGAAATCAAAATATTTCTTTGACCAGCCCCTGCGCTGCGCTAGTCTTGCCAAAACCAAAAAAAGATACGGGCGCGAGGATGGGAATGTTGATCAATATCTTTCGCGCCGATCTGCGCAGGCAACCCCCGTTTCTGATGGGGGAATTGACCCCGTTTTATGCCCTATCCACCATCATCTATGCGGTTGGGCTGATTTATGTTTTGGTGCTGTGGGCCGATTTCGTCGAGGTAGAGGTGCTGCTGCACACCATCACCCATCAAAAGGCCGAAACCCTGCTGCGCCAGAAACTGCAGATGGGGGCTGTGTTTTTATGTATCTTCTATCTGCCCCTGCTGCTGCGGCGCTTGTTCTTTAGCGCCTTTCTTATCTGCGCCGGCTTTTCGTTTTTTGCCCAGTTCCACGATCTGTCTGAATATTTTCTGCTGTCCTTTAGCCCAAACCAGGTTGAGCGCATTCAACAGCAATTCATTTTCTTTAATTTCAACCTGCTGTCCCTGATCAGGGTTGTGCTGCTGGGCCTGCTGATATGGGCCGCCATCCACATGGGGCGCAGGCTGCGCGGCGCCGCCGCCTAGGCCCACGGGGTATTGCGGTGTTGCGCAAACCCCGCAAATCGGCTGCTATCGCCCAAGCAGCGCGGCAGAGGGAGGGCAGCGATGAGCGTGAACCTATCTAATTCCATGGTCATCCGCAAAACGGTGATCGAAACCGAACATGGCGTTGTAGCAGCCCAGCACAGGCTTGCCGCCGAGGCAGGCGCCGCGGTGCTGGCGGCGGGTGGCGATGCGGTCGATGCGGCAGTGGCCACCTCTTTTGCCATCGGCGTTCTGGAACCCTGGATGAGCGGCCCCGCCGGTGGCGGCGCCATGATGCTGTGGCGCGCCGATACTGGCCAGGCGCAGGCGCTGAACCACGGCATGCGGGCACCTGCGGCGCTGAACCCTGCCGATTACCCGCTATCTGGCGCAGGAAAAGCAGGCGATCTGTTCCCATGGGAGCATGTCGAGGGCGACCGCAACGTGCAAGGCGCCACCGCCGTGGCCGTGCCCGGCGTGGTAGATGGGCTGGGCCAAGCCCATGCGCGCTATGGCAAAATGCCATGGGCCGAATTGCTGGCCCCCGCCATCGATCACGCCAAACAGGGCATGGTGGTCGATTGGTTTGCAGCCCTCGTTATTGCCTCGACCACCCGCGAATTGGCCAAAGACCCAGATGCCGCCGCGCTGTTTTTGGAAGACGGCCACTGGCCCACCATCAGCGGCTGGACAGCGCTGGCCGATAAGCGGCTGGATCAATCGCGCATGGCCGATACATTGGCCCAGATTGCCGCCAACGGCCCGCGCGAACTATACGATGGCGATGTCGGCGCTGCCATGGCGGCGGATATTCAGGCCAAAGGCGGCAGCCTGTCGCATGCCGATCTGCAGGCCTATCGCGCCGAATTTCAGCCTGCGCTTAGCTTTGGCTATCGCGATGCCATGATGCATGTGGTGCCCGGGCTAACCGCTGGCCCCACCCTGCAACAGGCCATGGGGGTGATGGCCAGCCGCGATTTGCCCGCCACACCCACGCCAGACACCTATGTGGCCTTTGCCGATGGGCTAGATCAGGCCTATGCCCACCGCCTGTCGCAGATGGGCGACAGCGGCGAAAGCCCCACCGCCCCGGGCTGCACCACGCATTTCTCGGTGGTGGATCGGCATGGCAATATGGTGGCCCAAACCCAAACCCTGTTGTCGATCTTTGGCGCGCGGGTGGTGTCGGGCAGCACCGGGCTGCTGATGAACAATGGCATCATGTGGTTTGATCCTGTTCAGGGGCGGCCAAATTCGCTGGGGGCGGGCAAGCGCTGTTTGATGAATGTGTGCCCCGCCATTGGCCAGCGGGGCGATATGCGCTTTGCCATCGGGGCCTCGGGTGGGCGCAAGATTGTCAGCGCGGTGGCCCAGCTGGCGGGCTTGATGCTGGATTGCGGCATGGATCTGGAAGCGGCCTTTCACAGCCCGCGCATCGATGTCTCGGGGGGCCCGGGCGTGGTGGCAGACGAGGCGCTGCCGGCCGATGTGCTGGCCGCCCTTGCCAAAACCCGCGATGTGGTAACGACCAAGCGCACCATCTTTCCCTATGCCTTTGCCTGCCCTGCGGGCGTGATGCGGCGGGGGGCGCTGAATTCGGGCTGCACGGAAATCATGTCGCCCTGGGGCGATGCCGTGGCCGGGGCGCCCGTATGAGCCGCGCCGCAGCCCTGGCCGCAGTGGCCCGCTATTTCGACAGCGGCCAGTTTGAAACCGAGCTTGCAGATCTGGTGCGCCACCCCACCGAAAGCCAAGACCCGGATGCCGCGCCGCATCTGCAGGCCTATCTGGAACAGGCCATGCAGCCCCGCCTGCAGGCGGCGGGCTATCGCTGCACCATCCACCCCAACCCAAACCCAAACGGCGGCCCGTTTTTGATTGCCCAGCGCCACGAGGGCGCGGATCTGCCAACAGTGCTCAGCTATGGCCATGGCGACGTGATCCGCGCCCAGCATGGCATGTGGCACGAGGGGCTGGCGCCCTTTAGCCTTACCCGCCGGGGCGAGCGGCTTTATGGGCGCGGCAGTGCCGATAACAAATCGCAACACCTGATCAATATTGCCGCAATCGAGGCGGTGCTGGCCACCCGCGGTGCGCTGGGGTTTAACAGCCGTATCGTGATCGAGATGAGCGAGGAAACAGGGTCTGCCGGGATGGCCGAATTTTTCCGCGCCCATCAACATGACTTGGCCGCCGATGTGCTGATCGCCTCGGATGGGCCGCGCCTGCAGGCCGATACGCCCACGGTTTTCATGGGCTCGCGCGGGGGGGTGAATTTCGATCTACGCGTAGATCTGCGCGAGGGCGCGCATCATTCGGGCAATTGGGGGGGGCTGCTGGCTGACCCTGCCATGATTTTGGCACAGGCCCTGGCCACCATCACCGATGCCCGCGGCCAGATACAAGTGCCCGAATGGCGCCCCACCAGCCTGACCGACGATATTCGCACAGCGCTGCGTGATCTGCCCATTGCCATGCCAGAGGATGGCAACACCGGCCCCAGCATAGATCTAGACTGGGGCGAAGAGGCCCTGACCCCGGCCGAGCGCGCCTATGGCTGGAACAGCTTTGCCATTCTGGCCATGGAAAGCGGCGTGCCAGCCGCGCCTGTCAACGCCATTTCCGCCAGTGCCCGCGCCACCTGCCAATTGCGGTTTGTGGTGGGCACGGATGTTGACGATATTTTGCCCGCGCTGCGCCGGCACCTGGATCGGCACGGGTTTGATCGTGTCGAAATCGTGCCCGACGCGCGGGGCTTTTTCAAAGCCACGCGGCTGGCGCCCGGCCATCCTTGGGTGCAATTCGTGCGCCGCTCGCTGGCCGAAACCAGCGGAAAAGACCCGCATATTTTACCAAATCTGGCCGGCTCGCTGCCCAATGATTGCTTTAGCGAAATTCTGGGCCTGCCCACGGTTTGGGTGCCACATTCCTACCGGGGATGCTCGCAGCATGCGCCAAACGAGCATGTTTTGGCCCCGGTCTGCCGCGATGCGCTGCACTGCATGGCGGGGCTGTTTTGGGATATCGGCGCCACTGGCGGCCCGGGCGATTGCGCAGTTTCCGCCATGTGAAATGACGCGGCGTTTTGGGGCGCTGCGCCTGACGCAAGGGCAATTTTGGCTTGCTTCATCGCAGCACCACCGCCCCAATGCCACTAAAACAGCCAAAACAGGGACACGCATGACACAAACAACCGCCCAAACCCCCGTCGCGCCCTTGGCGCCGCTGGTGCCCGCGCCCTTGCCGGGCGAGGACTATATCGATCTGCCAACCCGCCTGCGCCGCCTGGCCCAAGCCGCGCCAGATGCCCCCTGCCTCAGCGCCGAGGGCCAGCACCTGACGCGCGCGCAATTTGTGGCGCGCATGGACCAGGGCGCGGGGCTGTTGCAGGCGCGCGGCATTGGGCCGGGCGCTGTGGTGGCCACGCTGGCGGGTGTTACGGTGGATCATGTCTGCGCCTATATGGCCATTGTGGCGGCTGGGGCCGCTGTGGCCACGCTGCCCACCTCTGCGGCACCCGAGGCGCTGCAACGCATGGGCGAAAACAGCGGTGCGGTGCTGGTTTTGGGCGATGCGCAGGCCGGGCCAGGGCTGGAGTGTGAAGATCTATCCGCCTTTTGGGCACAGGCGGCGGGCCATGCGCCTGCACAGCCCGTGGCCATTGGCCCCGATGATCTGCTCGATATTCTCTATAGCTCGGGCACCACCGGCCACCCCAAGGGGATCGAGCATGATGCCCGCTTTCGCGACAGGCAGATCTTTCGCTTTCGCAACTATGGCTTTGACGATAGCGCCGTTTGCCTGATTTCAACGCCGATCTATTCCAACACCACCCTGGTCACGCTGCTGCCCGCCCTGGGCCAGGGCAGCCATGTTCTGTTGATGCAGAAATTCGACAGCCTGCGGTTTTTGCAGCTGGCCGAACAATACCGCGTGTCGCATACGATGCTGGTGCCGGTGCAGATCAGGCGCTTGATCGAACACCCCGATTTCGACAGGTTCGATCTGTCGGCCTTTCAGGTAAAGCTTTGCACCTCGGCACCGCTAACCCCGCCTTTGTTGGCGCAGGTGCTGCAGCGCTGGCCGGGGCGGATGATTAACATCTATGGCATGACCGAGGGGGGCGTGAGCACGATTTTGGATTGCACCGCCAACCCCGACAAGCTGCACACCGTGGGCAAGCCCGTGCTGGGGGGCGATGTGCGCTTTATCGATGACACAGGCGCCGAGGTGCCCGCCGGCGAGATCGGCGAGATCGTCGGCCGCTCGCCCACCTTGATGCGCGGCTATCGCAACGCCCCCGATGCCACCCGGGCTGTGGTGTGGATCAGCCCCGAAGGCCACAGCTATATGCGCACGGGCGATATGGGCCGGCTGGATGAAGATGGGTTTCTTATTCTGATGGACCGCAAGAAAGACATGATCATTTCTGGCGGTTTCAACATCTATGCCTGCGATCTGGAAGATATGCTGGCGCGTAACCCGGCGGTGCACGAGGCCGCTGTTGTTGGCGTGCCAGACGCAGATTGGGGCGAAATTCCAGTGGCTTATGTCACGCTAAAGGCCCAAGCCACCGCCGATGATATCTTGGCCGGCGCCAATGCCATGCTGGGCAAAACCCAGCGGCTAAAGGGGCTAAAGATTTTGCCAGAAATGCCCCGCAGCGCCATTGGCAAGATTCTCAAACGCGAATTGCGCGAGCAATGGGATAGCTAGGGAAAAATCAGGGCCGCCGCCCCGGATCACACTGTGGGGGGCGGCTTTTTCGCGCGGCCTTTTCGCACTGCGGGACCGATTGAAAAAGATATTCCGTCACATATTCAAAACCGCCAAAGTCACGTTACGTCAATTTCTGTAATCGTTGACAGAAAGGCGGCCACATTTTGTCATTCCGTTACGCCACATAAAAACGCCGGCGATCATTCAAAGGGAGGACACAATGCGCAATACATTCGTTGCCGCAGTGCTGGGTGCACTTGTAGGTTCAGCCGTTGCAGCCGAGGTCAAACTGCCAAGCCAGGTGGTTTGGACAGCCTATGGCACGGGCTCGGCCGGGTATAACCAATCGGTCGCGATCGGCGCCGCGCTGCAAGAGGCACTGGGCATCAACCTGCGGGTTTTGCCGGGCAAAAACGACATCGCCCGGACCGAGCCTGTGCGCCAGGGCAAGGTGCAATTTTCCGCCAATGGTGTGGGCGGCTCGTTCATGGCCCAAGAGGGCGTATTCCAGTTTGGCGCCGAAAACTGGGGCCCGCAGCCCGTGCGCGTGCTGGCGGCCAACAATGGTGGCGCGGTGGGCCTGGCCCTGGCGGTGGCCGCCGAGGCCTGTGAAAAAGTGGGCAAGCCCAAATGCGAGGGCTTTACCTATTCCGATCTGAAAGGCATGCGCGTCAGCTGGGTAAAAGGCGCACCCGCGCTGAACGTGAATAACGAGGCCTATCTGGCCTATGGCGGCCTAACCTGGGACGACGTAGAGCGCGTCGATTTCGGCGGCTTTGGCGACAGCTGGAAAGGCATGGTAGATGGCAGCACCGATGCGGCCTTTGCCTCGACCAACTCGGGCATGGCTTACGAGGCCGCCTCCAGCCCGCGTGGGGTATATTGGCCCCCGATCGACCCCACCGACAAAGAGGCCATGGCCCGTATGGCCGCTGTAGCGCCCTTCTTTAGCGCGATGAATGCAACCGTTGGCGCCACAATCGACGGCACCCCGGGCACACCAACAGCGGGCTATGCCTACCCTGTTCTGATGACCTATGCAGAACAAGACGAAGAGCTGACCTATAACATGACCAAGGCCATGCACGAATATTTCGAGGCCTACAAAGGCAAGGCCCCGGGTATCAATGGCTGGGCGCTGGATAAGCAAAACTTCCAGTGGGTTGCCCCCTATCACGATGGCGCAATCCGCTACTATCGTGAGATCGGCAAATGGAGCGATGCCGACCAAGCCCATAACGACATGCTGGTGGCCCGCCAAGCGGCGCTGCAAAAAGCATGGGAAGAGCTAAAGGCAGAAGGCCCATCTGATTGGCAGGCGGCATGGGAAACCAAGCGCCGCGACGCCCTAAAGGCCGGTGGCTTTAGCGTTGTGTTCTAAGGGCTAAGCCCAGGCAGCATGGCCACACCAGGCCATGCTGCACCCCTTGGCCCCCTTGTTGCGCCTATGTCACCCACGGGCAGGCCAGGGGCCAGTATTGTCGCCCAACACCATGCCACCCATCCTGAAAGAAGGTGCCGCGCCATGCAGGACAGCCGTTCTGGTGCCCTAGGCCAATCTGTGCTCGAGGCGGAAAAAGCCGCCGAGAAAGTTGTGTATCGCGGGGCTGCCCGCTGGTTTATTTTCACCTGTTCCACGCTTGCCATTGCGCTTTCGGTCAACCAGTTGTTCAACCTGCGCCTTGGCGGGTATTCGATGCTGGGGGGCATGTATCTATACCTGCTGGCAGGGTTGTTTCTAAGCCTTACTTTCGTGTGCTTCCGCGCCGTTGGCCCGGCATCGGCACGCGTGCCGCTCTATGATTGGGGCTTGGCCCTGCTTACCATGGGCGTGGCGCTGTTTTTTGCCTTTACCGCCGATCAAAGCCTGGATGCCGGCTGGGAATACGCAGCCCCCGATCATGCGGTTTGGGCCTCGATGCTGTTTTACGCACTGATCCTCGAGGGCACGCGCCGCGCCGGGGGGATGGTGCTGTTTGGCATTGTGCTGTTGTTTTCCATCTACCCCGTTTTCGCCGATAAGGTGCCCGACCCGCTAAACGGCTTTAGCCAGCCATTTCGCGATGTGATCCCTTATTTCATGATCTCGTCAGAGGCCTCGTTTGGCATTCCCATGCGGGCATTTGGCAATTTGGTGATCGGCTTCATCTTGTTTGGGGCGGTGCTGCAATTCACCGGCGGCGGCAAGTTTTTCAACAACCTCGCCATGGCGCTGGTGGGCCATTATCGCGGCGGGGCGGCAAAGGTTTCGATTTTTGCGTCAGGCTTTATGGGCTCGATGTCGGGCTCGGTGATCTCGAACGTGCTGACAACCGGCGCGGTGTCTATTCCAGCGATGAAGAAATCCGGCTTCTCGCCACGCTACGCCGCCGCAACCGAGGCCTGCGCCTCCACAGGCGGGGTTTTGATGCCACCGATCATGGGCGCCACCGCCTTTGTGATCGCAAGCTGGCTTAGCAAACCCTATGTCGAGATTATGCTGGCGGCGGCCATACCGTCGCTGCTGTATTTCTTTGCCTTATTCGCCCAGGTCGATGCCTATTCGGCGCGCCGTGGCCTGCGTGGGCTGGGGCGCGACACGCTGCCAGTGCTGCGCGACACGCTGCGCGCCGGCTGGCAATATGTGTTCGTTTTTGCGCTACTGATCTTTTTGATGGTGGCGTTTCGCTGGGAAACCACCGCACCGTTTTACGCCGTGGTGCTGCTGCTTGCCGTAAACCAGTTAAACCCACGCGACCGGCTGACGCTGGATGGGCTGATCGATGTGATCGTTTCGGTGGGGCGCACCCTGTCCGAGCTGGTGGCGGTGCTGCTGGGCATTGGCATGATCGTGGGCGCGTTTCAGGCCACCGGGCTTACCGGGCCTTTGGCCAACGAGCTGGTCTATATGGCGGGCAATTCGGTGCCGATGCTGCTGCTGATGGGGGCGATCACCGCCTTTATCTTTGGCATGGGTATGACGGTGACAGCCTGTTACATCTTCTTGGCCATCGTATTGGCCCCGGCCCTGGTGCAAGCCGGGCTGAATGAATTGGCGGTGCATCTGTTCATTCTGTATTGGGGCATGGTCAGCTTTATCACCCCACCAGTGGCGCTGGGGGCCTTTGCCGCGGCCAGCATGGCAGGCGCCAGCCCGATGCGCACCGGGCTAGAGGCCATGCGCCTTGGCGGTGTTATCTACATTGTGCCCTTCTTCTTTGTGCTCAACCCCGCACTGATCGGCCAGGGCAGCGCACCCGAGGTGGCCTTTGTGCTGGTTTGCGCGCTGCTGGGCGTGTGGTTTATCTCGGCCGCATTGCAAGGCTATCTGGCGTTCTTTGGCCCATTGGCCAAAGGCCCAGGCGCCATGGCGGCGCGGGTGTTGCTGTTTGTTGCAGGGCTTTTGGTGGCCGCACCCGAGGGCGGCGTGATGGGCCTAAGCCACCTGATGCTAACCCTTTTGGGCCTGCTGTTGGCTGTGCCCGCAGTGGTGATGGCCCGGCGCGAAGGGGCCACGGCCGCCACCGCCTAAGCGGCCAACAGCATGGCAAAAAGGAAAAAGGCCCGGCGCACAAGGCCCGGGCCTTTTTCATTCAATGCGCAACCGCGCTTAGATGCAAAGCTCGATCAAAAACGGCCCAGACTGGGCAAAGCTATGGGCCATCAGATCGCAGAGCTGATCCAGCGTTTCAGCGCGCGCCGCCTCGACCCCCATGCCATTGGCCAGCTGCAGCCAGTTCAGATCGGGGTTGCCCAGATCCAGCATAGCCATGGCCGTAGGGCCAGGGTTGGCGCCCACATTGCCATATTCGCCGATCAGGATGTTATATTTGCGGTTCGATAAAATGATGGTGGTGCAGGGCAAATTCTCGCGGGCTTGGGTCCATAGGGCCTGCAGCGAATACATGGCCGAACCATCGGCCTGCAGGCTGATCACCCGCCGCCCACCGCCTGTGCCCAAAGCCGCGCCCGTGGCCATGGGCAGCCCCTCGCCAATGGCGCCACCCGCCAGATGCAACCAATCATGGGCCGGTGCGGCATAGGTATGGGGGTAGAACCCGCGGCCGAAAGACACGCTTTCATCGCTGATAATGGCCCCCTCGGGCATCAAGGCCGCCACCGCCTGGGCCAAACCCTCGGGCGTGACAGCGCCACTGGGGCGCCCGGGCCGCGGGCCCACCGCCGGCATCGCCGCCATGGGCGCGCCCAATTCGGCCACCAGGGCCTGCAGCGTGGCAAGGGCATCTTGATCAGGGCGCGATAGTGTAAACAGGTTGGCACCAGGTGCATGCTGCACCGAGGGCTTATCAGGATAGGCAAAAAAGCCCACGGGCGGCTTGGCATTCACCAAGATGATATGCTGATACGGGGCCAGCGCCTGGCACGCTTTTTCAGTGGCATAGGGCACACGCGCCAGGGGCAGCCGGCCTTGGCCACGATGCAAATGCGACGCCATGTAATCGGCCATCAGATCGGCGCCACTGTGCTGTGCGATGGCCCATGCCAGCGCTTGGCCCTCGGCCCAAACAGCCCCGCCCGCCAACAGCAACAGCACCTTTTCGCCACTGCGCAACAACTGCGCCGCCTGGGCAATGCGCGCCTGATCCACCGGTTGCACGGCCGGGCTGGGCAAGGGCTGTGCCGGCACGCCGCCCGCATTCCAGCTGGCATCCGAGGGCAAAACCAGCGTAGCAATCTGGCCCGGATGCGTCATGGCGGCCTGCACCGCCTGCGCCGCATCGCGCCCCACATCTGCGGCAGCCGTCGTGGTGCGCACCCAATCTGACACCGTGCGCGCCATGCCTTCGGTATCGGCGGTCAGCGGGGCATCATGGGGCCGGTGATAGGTGGCCTGATCGCCCACCACATTCACCACCGCACTGCGCGCACGCCGGGCATTATGCAAATTGGCCATGCCATTGGCCAACCCCGGCCCACAATGCAGCAAGGTGGCCGCCGGTTTGCGCGCCATGCGAAAATAGCCATCGGCCATGCCAGTTACGACATTTTCCTGCAGCCCCAAAACGCATTTCACACCGGCGATACGGTCAAGCGCCGCCACGAAATGCATTTCACTGGTGCCCGGGTTGGCAAAACACGTATCCACCCCGCAATTCACCAATGTATGAACCAGACTTTCCGCACCGTTCATGCCAACCCCCCTTTTTCCTGACCAAAGGATAGGGGGCACGGCGGCCCGCTGTAAAGCAACGCGCGGAGATATGACGGGGCGTCACCAACAGGGGCCAATGCAGCGCTTATTTCGGCGTCACAACCCAAATGCTTTTGCCATCAACCACTGTTTTTTCAATATGCCGCGCCTCGCGCCACGCGCGGCCCAATTCCTCCATCACGCCATATTGGCGGGTGCCTGATTTATCGAGGAAAGCGCATTTATTATCGGCAATAATTTCAGAAAACGCAGGGTTGATCCAAGGCAACATCTGCTTTTCAGGGTCAAGATCCGGGTCCATCATCTGCGCCAAGCGATACGCCAGCGCGCCATCGATAAATTTAGGGCTGGTGCCCATGGCGGGAACCGTGCTCGTAAAAGTTTACGTGGATTTATCCAAATAAAACCAACCACCTGGGGAGAAATTCACACAGCTTCAATGAACCAATATCTACTTCGACAGACACAAAAAAACCGCCTCAGCGCGGGGCTGTAGGCGGTTTTTTATGGTGCCCAGGAGAGGCGGCCTTAGTGACTAAAAAGACCAACAAAATCGGTTACTTAAACTCCACATTGAAATATGTAGCGGTCCTAAAAGCGGTCCTAGAGGCCTGCAACGAACCTTACGTTTCAAAGGTCCAAAGTGTCATTCACTTTAATCACAGGGGTAGTAAAGACGGTTGATGCCAGCTGTGAGCACCACATTAAAACCCATATCTAGCAAAAGCTTCTCTGCCTTATATGGTTCTGGCAACTGCTCTTCTTCAGCAGGCTTCACTTCCATTAGCACCGCTGGGCGACACGTCTCTATCGTAGCCTTAGCCCCGTGCAGACTTTGGTACTCAAACCCCTCGACATCCAGCTTTAAAAAACGCAAATCGTTTAGGCCTAATGCATCAAGAGGCACTGCTGGCACGTCACCTTTTCCACTCACTGTGCTGGTAATAGAGAGCCGAAACCAACTACGTTTCACTCCCACATAAGACCGCTCGTCGCTTACTGCAGCGTTGTACAAGCGGACCTTATTGTAATCTCCATTTTCAAAAACATTGCGCTCCAAGCATTGGAAAGTATCACGGGCTGGCTCAAAGGCGTACACTGCCGAAAAATACC
>CAJXSO010000002.1 GCA_913061505.1 uncultured Lutimaribacter sp. | reverse complement strand
GATAGCGACCCTCGGCATGAAGACGCTCGATGGCCTGATCCAGCTGCGCAGTGTAGGTGGGCATTTCAGTCATGGCTTTCTCCGTCGGTGATCTTGGGCGAATGACGCAGGCACAGTCCCACGCCTTGGCGGCAGGCCATACCGAGGAAAGTGCCAGCCGCTTTCAGACCAACGTCTGATCCCAACCCCGACCTTGCGGGCGTCGCAACTGGCTGCGCGCCCGTCGCCCATAGCGGTTGCATCTGCGGCTTTATTCGCCCAGTCTGGCGCCCGAAAAGACCCAGCAGGAGATAAGCAAGATGCGTACCCGTGCCGCCGTGGCGCTTGAGCCCGGCAAACCGTTGCAAGTTATGGACGTAAACCTGGAAGGCCCCAAAAAGGGCGAGGTTTTGGTCGAGATCAAAGCGACCGGCATTTGCCACACCGACGAATTTACCCTGTCGGGCGCTGATCCCGAGGGGCTGTTTCCCTCGATCTTGGGGCATGAGGGGGCAGGCATTGTGTTAGAGGTGGGCGAAGGCGTGACCACGCTGAAGCCTGGCGATCATGTGATCCCGCTTTATACGCCTGAATGCCGGCAATGCCCCTCGTGCCTGTCGGGCAAAACGAATCTGTGCACCGCGATCCGCAACACCCAAGGCCAGGGCCTGATGCCCGATGGCACAACGCGGTTTTCGATGCTGGATGGCACGCCCATCTACCACTATATGGGCTGCTCGACCTTTGCCAATCACACGGTCATGCCCGAAATTGCCCTGGCCAAGGTGCGCCCCGATGCGCCGTTTGAAAAGATTTGCTACATCGGGTGCGGTGTGACCACCGGCATCGGCGCGGTGATCAATACTGCGGGCGTTGAAATTGGCAGCACCGCTGCGGTTTTTGGGCTGGGCGGCATCGGGCTGAACGTTATTCAGGGCCTGCGCATGGCGGGTGCTGATATGATCATCGGCGTTGATCTGAACGATGACAAAGCGGAAATGGCGCGCAAGTTTGGCATGACCCATTTCATCAACCCGAAAAAGATTGATGGCACGATTGTGCAGGAAATCGTGAACCTGACAAAAACCGAGGCCGACCAGATCGGCGGTGTTGATTATTCTTTTGATGCTACCGGCAATGTGCAGGTGATGCGCGATGCGCTGGAATGCAGCCACCGCGGCTGGGGCGTTTCGGTGATTATTGGCGTGGCGCCCGCTGGTGCCGAAATCAGCACGCGGCCCTTCCAGCTGGTGACGGGGCGGGTCTGGAAAGGCACCGCATTTGGCGGCGCCAAGGGGCGCACGGATGTGCCCAAATTTGTCGACTGGTATATGGATGGCAAGATCGAGATCGATCCGATGATCACCCATACCCTTAGCCTGGATGACATCAACAAAGGCTTTGACCTGATGCATGCCGGTGAAAGCATCAGATCGGTTGTGGTGTATTAATCAGCAGATTTGCCGGGGTGGGCGCTGCCTGCCCCGGCGATGTTGCCATTGGCGCCGTAGCGCGCCATGAAAACCGCCACAGCGCCATTTATGGTGCGTTCCATCTCGGCTTGGCTAAAGCTGTTTTGCACGCCAAACGCCGCGCGGTTCCAGATGTTTGCTTTGCATAGCTCGGCGTATTGGTCTGCGGCCAGCTCGAAATCGTCGATCACCAATTGCCCGCGTGCGGCGGCTTTTTGCATATAGCTCGACAGGCGGCTGCGGCCCAGCATGGGGCCACTGTTGTAAAAGGCTTGGCCCAATTCGGGAAAGCGGTCTGCCTCGGCCAGGCAGATGCGGAAAATGCGCAAGGCAAAGCGCGATACGACAAACCCCACGATTTGCTCTGCGGCTTTGCGCAGCACGATTTCGGGTGGCTGGCTTTCATCGATAACCGCTGTGGCGCGTTGGGCCTGTGCCTCGCATTCGTTGCGCACGACCGCCAGGAACAATTCGCGCTTGTCTGGGAAATAGCTGTAAAGCGTGGCTTTCGATACGCCAGCCTGGCGCGCTATTTCGTCTACCACTGCGCCTTCGAACCCGTCGCGCAGGAAAACCTCGCGGGCGCCTGCCAACACTTGGTCAAACTTGCGCCCCCGGCGCAAGGGTGCGGCTGCGGCAGTTCCCCCCATGGACTTCTCCTTTGTTATATCGCAGAGTTTAAACCAAGCAGTTTAGATCGGGCAAGCTGAACCCGCCAAAGCTTTGCCGTCTTGCTGCATTTATGGTGCAAGACACGAGAAAGCCCGCCCATGCGATTTCTAACACAACGCCGCCGCTTTGCTGATTTGTCTGAACAAGAGGTGCTGGCCCTTGCCATATCCTCAGAAGAGGATGACGCGCGCATCTACCGCAGCTATGCCGCACGGTTGCGCGCCGAGTTTCCCGATACGGCCAAGGTGTTTGATGGTATGGCCGCCGAGGAAGATGGCCACCGCCAACGCCTGATTGCCCTGCATCAGCGCCGCTTTGGCGATGTGATCCCGTTGATCCGGCGCGAACATGTGGCCGGCTATTACGCCCGCCGCCCGGTGTGGTTGGTGGAAAACCTAAAGATAGAGCAGATTCGCGCCGAGGCCGAAGCGATGGAGCGCGGGGCCGAGCATTTTTATCTGGCAGCAGCCAAACGCACCCAAGATGCCGATACCCGCAAACTGCTGGGCGATCTGGCCGCAGCCGAGGCAGGCCACCAGCACACCGCAGGCAAGCTGCAGCGCGAACATCTAGATGACGAAAGCCGCGCCAGCGAAGACCGCGCCGCCCATCGCCAGTTTGTGCTGACATGGGTGCAGCCCGGGCTGGCAGGGTTGATGGATGGCTCGGTTTCCACCCTGGCCCCCATTTTCGCCACGGCCTTTGCCACCCAAGACACATGGACCACGTTTTTGGTGGGCATGGCGGCCTCGGTTGGGGCGGGCATTTCCATGGGCTTTACCGAGGCCGCATCGGATGATGGTGAATTATCAGGGCGCGGCAGCCCCACAAAACGCGGGCTGGCCGCGGGCGTGATGACCACGGTTGGCGGCTTGGGCCACGCCCTGCCTTACCTGATACCAGATTTCTGGACCGCCACATTCATTGCCTTTGCCGTTGTCTTTGTCGAATTGTGGGCGATTGTCTGGATACAAAACCGCTACATGGAAACACCGTTTTTGCGCGCCACGTTTCAGGTGGTTTTGGGCGGAGCGCTGGTGTTTGCCGCTGGTGCGTTGATCGGCAGCGGCTAGGCGCGCCCGCGTTTTTTGCGAAACGCCAGTGTCAGCGCGGCCGGGTCGTATTGGGTGTTCAGCCACTCTTCGAAAGCGATGCCAGTTTGCCTATGTGCCGCGTCGTAGCTGTCTAGGAACATATCCAAAATACCGGCTTTGCCCCACCAGAAATGGATATAGCGCACCGATAGCATCTTGCGCGCCTGCTGCACAGGCTGGCCCTGGATCACCATTAAATAGATGGCACTGCCCAGCCCGGTGCGGTCGGCGCCAGATTTGCAATGCATCACAAAAGGGCCGGTTTGGGCGCGAAACAGGGCAATCAGGTCGCGCAGCGCCTGCGGGTCTGGTGCCTCGGCTGCGCGCAAGGTCAGGTCGATCATCTGCAGGCCCAGCGCCTCGCAGGTGGTTTTTTCCTGAAAATAGACCGGGGTGCGCACATAACCGCGCAGGTTTAGCACCGTGCCGATACCCCGCGCCTTGAACCGGCGCAGGCGCCCCGGGCTGGGCTGGTTGGTGCGATACACACCAGGGCTGATTTCATGGGTATTGGCCCATATCTTGCGCAGCCAGCCATGATCAAGCAGGTTGATAAACACCCAGGCACGGCGGCGGTTTTCTGGCGTGGAAAAATCGCGATTGCACGCTTTGCGCAGCGATTTTTGCCACTGGCTGAAAAAGGCAAGGGTGGGTTTTAGCGGCATGAGCCCTGTTCGGTTGCGCAAAATCAATCTGGCGTTGCTTAGCGGCAAAGGGGCCATCCCACAACCCGTGCCGGCAATTGCCCATGCGGCAGCTGCGCCCACTGGCCTAATGGGGCGGCAGAGGTTATGACAAGCCTGCGCAAACACAGCGCCTGACCGGCAGGAGAGACAGATGAAGATTGCCAACCGTTCCATTGGTGCCGCCCACCCGCCCTTGGTGATTGCCGAGATTGGTATCAACCATGGCGGTGATTTGTCTGTGGCCAAAGACATGGTGCGCCTGGCCGCGGCGGCGGGCTGCGAGATGGTGAAACACCAAACCCATATCGTAGAAGATGAAATGACCGACGAGGCCAAATCGATCTTCCCGCCCAATGCCGATGTGTCGATCTGGGATGTGATGCAGCAATGCGCCCTGTCGCTGGAAGACGAGGCCGAGCTGAAACGCTACACCGAAAGCCTGGGCATGATCTGGATCTCCACCCCGTTTTCCCGCGCGGCGGCGGATTTTCTGGAAACGCTGGATGTGCCGGCCTACAAGATTGGCTCGGGCGAGGCCGATAACTTGCCGTTGATCCGCCATATTGCCAAAAAAGGTAAGCCGGTGATCATGTCGACCGGCATGCAAACCATCGAAACCCTGCGCGCCAGCGTGCAAATTCTGGAAGATGCCGGGGTAGAATATGCGCTGTTGGAATGCACCAATCTTTACCCCAGCCCTGCCGAGATTGTCTCGCTTAAGGGCGTGACAGAGTTGCGCAATGCCTTCCCCAACGCTGTGGTGGGCTTTTCCGATCATTCGATCGGGCCGGAAATGGCGCTGGCCTCGGTGGCGCTGGGCGCCGCTATTTTGGAACGGCATTACACCGATAGCCGCTATCGCAAAGGGCCTGATATTTCCTGCTCGATGGATCCGGCCGAGCTGCGGTTTCTGATCGATCGGTCGCGCGAAATTTGGGTGGCGGCGAATAATGACAAACAGCGCAGCGGCCCCGAAGAAGACGTATACCGCTTTGCCCGTGCCAGCGTGGTGGCTGATGCCGATCTGCCCGCAGGCCATGTGATCACCGAACAAGATATCTGGGCGCGCCGCCCCGGGTCGGGCGAGATTGCAGGCTATGAATTTGACAAGGTTGTGGGCCGCCGCCTGACCCGTGCAGTAACGCGCAACACCCAGCTGAAATGGAGCGATCTGGCCTAAGCCGGGCACAGGTGGCGCCAAAGGGGTGTGAAACGGGGGCAGGTATGACGATTAAACTGTTAGTTGATGCGCGCGGCCAGCATCGCAAGGCGTTTTTGCAGCGCTTGGTCGAACTGTCTGATGGAACGGTCGAGGTTGCCTTGCATTTTGGCGACCGCGATGCCGATTTTCACGCCCCCTGCCTGCAACGCATGGAGGTGCGCGACGGCAAGCTGGGCCATATGATGAAAAACCATCTCAGCCATGGCGCCGATTTTCAGCTGCTCGGCTCGCCCGAATTTCGCAAGATGATGGAAACCGCGGTCGACCAGATGCACCGCAGCGCCAGCGCCTATCAATACCGCGCGCATAATCTGGATAACCTGCAGGATTATCTAGATTATTACCACATCCTGGCCGAAGCCATGGCGCAACGCATCATCGACAGCGGCGCCACCCATGCGCTGTTTTATATCGTGCCGCATCTGGGCTATGATACGGTGATGTATCAGGTGGCCAAGGCGCTGGGGCTGAAAACCATCGTTTTGTGCCAAACCATTTTCCCCTCGCTTTATTTCTCGGTCGAAAACATCGAAGACCTGGGCGATTTCGATCCAACCGGCTCGGATGCGCCGCCGATGCCCATTGAGAAGGGCTCAAAGCCGCATCTGTTTTACATGGATGATCGCTGGCAAAAACAGGCCACCAAAGGGCGCATTACCCCAAAGGCCGTGGCGAATTTCCTGAAATATGTGGCGCTGCGCGAGCCTGCGAAATTGCTGCAGCCCTGGGCCTTGCTGGCCATGTTGCGCCGCATCAGCGCCATTTATGGCGCATTGCCCGATTGGCGCGACCCGTTTGCACGGTTTTTCCACGTGAACGAATTGGCCTATTTTGAACATCTGGCGCAATTTGAGGATCAGCAGATCGATCTGTCGGGCAAGTTCATTTACGTGCCGCTGCATAACCAGCCCGAGATGTCTACCTCGGCCTTGGGCGGGCCATGGCGCGACCAGGTGCTGATGATCGAGGCACTTTCGCGGCATTTGCCGGAAGGCTGGGAAATTCTGGTCAAGGAAAACCCCCGCCAGGGCAGCTATGCCAGGGGCCCGTTTTTTTGGCACCGGCTTGCCCGCATTCGGGGCGTGCGTTTCGTGCCATCGGGCCTGTCGACGCATGATTTATCAGATCAGGCGCAATTTGTGGCCACGGTTACGGGAACCGCCGCATGGGAGGCCATTCGCAAGGGCCGCCCGGCGGTGGTGTTTGGCAATGCCTGGTACAAGAATTTGCCCGGCATTTTCCGCTTTCACGAAGGCATGGATTTCACCCAAGTCGCCGCCGCCACGGTGGATCATGACTTGCTGTGCCAACACGCAGGCGCGCTGATTGCACGCTGCCACAAAGGCGTGATCGAACAGGTCTATCTGGAAAACACCGACAGGTACGACCCGCAGGAAAACACCGATGAGGTGGCAAAGACCACGCTGGGCCTGTTGCGCGGCGATATCGCGCTGACCTTTCCAGGTGTGGGCCGCGGCGGGGCTTAATCGGGGCGGATAATGCGCAAACGCCCCTCAGCCTGCCAGCCCATGATAATCTGCCCTTCGCGGGCAAAATTATGCGGCGTTTTATAGCCCACCGGGTTGTAATAGGTGGGGGTTTGGCCAAAATCGAACCCATAAAGCACAATCTCGCGCGCCACGCCCAGCCGCACCAGCCAGCTGATGGCCATAAACCCCGAAGAGGGGCGCCGCCCAATCAGGTTGCGATCGGCCAGCCACCAGCGAAACGGGTAAAACAGGGTGTTTTTCACGTTTTCGCGGCCAAAAATGCGGTAGTGGCGCATTTTCGGGATCAGCATCAGCATGTGGCGCGGGGCGAAATGCGCGCCGACTTCGCCCTCGGATAATTCAGGCGTCAGGCCCACCATGTCGGTGCGGGTGCCTTGCGCGGCTGGCACCTGCACAAAGCCCTTGTTCAGGCGGATGATGATATCATGCCTGTCGATCTGCGCGCCAAAATCCGCAGAAAACAGGCTTTTGGCATTGCCCACCACCGCCACGCTTTGGCCCGCCAATTGCGCAGACATCCGCGCGTTTGAACGGCTGGTCAGTTTCAGCAGCCAGCCGCGCGGTGCTTGGTACAGGTATTTGCGCGGCCATGCCGCAAGGCGGGGGGGCAGCATCAGTCGCGCTCCGGGTTGCCACCGTTTTCGCGCCAGTAATTCACCGCCCAAGGCACGCGCCCGCGCCCCAGATGCGGGGCAATGCCCCAAACCCCCGGGCGCACCAGATCTATCGGGCGTGGTTCGCCGTGAAAGGCTACAACGCGGGTATCGGGCAGCGGTGGCTTGGGGCGCTGCACCAGCCCCAACAGCGGCGGGCGGCGCAGGTGGTATTTAAAGCTAAGCACCCAATCCAGCGGCCAAAAGCGCAGCGCGCCTTCGGGCAATTCGCCCTGCAGATAGATCTGCTCGATGCGGTATTTGGCCACCATGCCGCTGTGATCGGCCATGAAACGATCAAAGATTTCGGGAAACTGGCCAATGGTAAAGGTAAACACCCCCGTGCCGGCCATCGGCGCGTCATTGCCGCCCAAACGCGCCCAATTGGGGCTGGTATCGATGGTGACAACATCGCCGGGATGGTCAAACAGCGCATCCAGCGGGCCGGTAATCACGCTGTCTAAATCCAAAAACAGGCAGCGCCCCGACAGATCGTATAGCGTTTCCTTGAACACCGACAGTTTCGGCCAGCCGCCCTTTTTCCAATCGAAATCAGACAGGCCCATATCGGGGATGGGAAAATGATCGATCGCGGGATCTAACCCATGGGCATCGTCGGTCAGGCAGACAAAGCGCAGATCGCCCGTGATATGGCGCCGCACGGCGTGATACAGCACATTTACGTATGAAGCGGGGTAAAGCGTGCCCCATTTCATGCAAATAACCGTCTTGAGGCTGTTCATTTCTGTCTCCGACGCGGTAAACAGCACCGTGATATGGGGGCATATCTGCAATTGCCACCCCTTTTTTAGCGCTTTAGGATCGCCGCGCCGAGGCAGAAACAAGAACACATGGAAAAATCCCTTCTTTTCGTCACTGGAACCCGCGCCGATTTTGGCAAGCTCGAACCCCTGGCCATCGCTGCGCGCGATGCCGGCTTTCGGGTAAGTTTTTTCGTGACGGGCATGCATATGCTGGGTCGCTATGGCCTGACCAAGCTAGAGGTGATGCGCCTGCGTGGCGTGGCTGTGCACGAATTTTTAAACCAGCGCCCGGGCGATCCGCAGGATGTGGTGCTGGCCAAAACGGTGCTGGGTTTTTCCGATTTTGTCACCGAACACCGCCCTGATTTGATCATCGTGCATGGTGATCGCGTCGAGGCACTGGCCTGCGCGCTGGTGGCCTCGACCAATTATGTCAGGTCAGCCCATATCGAGGGCGGCGAGGTATCGGGCACGATCGACGAGATTTTTCGCCACTGCAATTCCAAGCTTTGCGCCCACCATTTCGTCAGCTCGCCCGAGGCGGCCCGCCGCGTTATGGCGCTGGGCGAACCGGAAGGGGCGATCCATGTTATCGGCTCGCCCGAGCTGGATTTCCACTCGGGCCCATCGGGTGTGGCGCTAGACGAGGTGCGCCGCCATTACGACCTGCCCATGGGCGACTATGGCATCTGCACCTTCCACCCTGTGACCTCTGAGGCGGGCACAATGGGCGCGCAGGCACGGGCGCTTTTTGGCGCTTTGGAACAATCCAACCGCCAATTTGTGGTGATCGCCCCCAATAACGACCCCGGTTCAGAAGATATTTTTGCCGTGCTCGATACCCTGCCGCGCAGCCGTTTTCGGGTGCTGCCCTCGATGCGGTTTGCGCATTTCTCGGAATTGATGAAAAACGCCAGCTGCATGGTGGGCAATTCCAGCGCAGGCGTGCGCGAAGCGCCGTTTCTGGGCATTCCCTCGCTTGATATTGGCACCCGCCAAACCGCGCGTGGCAATGCCCCCTCGCTGTTTAGTGCCGCCGCCGATGACGCGGACGCAATTGCGCAGTTTTTGGCCAGCCAATGGGGCCAGCGCTATGACAACCACACAGGCTTTGGCTCGGGCACCGCGGCCGAGGCCTTTGTTGATGTGTTGGGGCAGGCCAGTTTTTGGAATGCGCCGCTGCAAAAGCGCTTTCATGACATTGCCTGACAGGCCCATAAGCGGTGGCTTGCGGCTGATCTTGGCGGCCTCGGCTGCCTTGCAACCCTTGGCACCGTTGATCTTGCGCCGCCGTCTTGCGCAGGGCAAAGAGCTGCCGGGGCGGTGGCGCGAAAAGCTGGGCTATGCCAGCCAAAGCCGGCCTGACGGGCCTTTGGTGTGGTTGCATGCCGTGGGCCTGGGCGAGGTTATGGCCCTGCGCGGCCTGATCGCCGCAATGGGAAAGGCGCGGCCAGATCTGTCGTTTTTGGTCACGTCAACCGCACGCTCCTCGGCCGAGATTTTTGCCACACATCTGGGGCCGCGCTGCCAGCATCAGTTTTTACCCCTCGATATGCCCGGGCCTGTGGCGCGGTTTTTGGCGCATTGGCGCCCCGATCTGGCGCTGTGGTCTGAACAAGATATCTGGCCGCGTTTGGTGCTGCAAACCCACCGCCAGGCTGTGCCGCAGCTGTGGGTCAATGCGCGCATGAATGCCGCCGCCTATCGCCGCCGCGCGCGCATGGCAGGCGCCAGCCGCGATGTGATTGGCTGCTTTCGCAGGGTTTTGGCGCAAGATCAGGCCACAGCCCGGCATATTTCACAGCTGTGTGCCACTGTGCCCGTGGCAACCGTAGGCTCGCTCAAGGCGGGGGCTGGCGCGCCCGCGCCCGATGGGGCAGCCTTGCAGGCCCTGCGCCAGCAATTGGCCGGCCGCCCGGTGTGGGTGGCAGGCCCCAGCCATGCGGCCGATGAACAGATGGCCCTGGCCGCCCACGCGGCATGGCGGGCCCAACACCCCGATGGCCTGCTGATAGTGGCGCCGCGCCTGCCCCAGCGGCGGGCCGCGCTACAGCAGGCCTGCGCGCAGGAGGGGCTGGCTGCCAGCCTGCGCAGCGCGGGTGGGCCCGCAAGGGATGTGGCGGTGTATATTGCCGATAGTTTTGGCGAGATGTCGCTGTGGTATAGCGTGGCACAGGCGGCCCTGGTGGGGGGCAGTTTTGCCCCGCAGGTGCAGGGCCACAACCCCTGGGAGGCGGTGGGTATGGGCTGCCCCGTTTTGCACGGCCCCTATACCGATAATTTCGCGCAAGATTATACCGATCTGACTGCCGCCCAAGGCGCCATTGCCGTGGCCAACCCAGGCGATATTCTGGCGGCATTGGCGCGCCCTGATCTGCCAGAAATAGCCGCCCGCGCCGCGCGGTTGCGCCAAGATCTGGCCGATACGGTGCGCATCACCTGCGATGCGGCCTTGGCGGGGCTGGCAGCATGAGCGCGCCTGCCGCCTTTCCCAGCCTGCGTATGCGGCTGTTTTTGCTGGCCTATCGGCTGATATGGACGCTGTTTTTACCCATTGGCCTGGCCTATCTGGCGCTGCGGGCGCGCAAAGACCGCGCGTATCTGCGCCATCTGCCAGAACGTTTCGGCCTGATACGCCCCTGCCGCAAGGGGGCGGTTTGGGTGCATGCCGTCAGCATTGGCGAATTCCGCTCGGCCTTGCCGCTGATCCGCCGGCTTATGGCCCGGGGCCACGCCGTGCATGTCACCGTTTTCACCCCCGCGGGGCGGCGGGCTGCGCAACAGGATCTGGCCCAAGATATTGCCGCAGGTCGCGCCAGCCTGTCTTGGGTGCCACTGGAGCTGGCCTGGGGCTGGCGGCTGTTTTTGCGCCGCCTGGCCCCCCAATACGGGCTGGTGATGGAGGTGGAAATCTGGCCGCGTATGATTGCCAGCTGCCGTGCCTTGGGCGTGCCCTTGCTGGCGTGCAATGCGCAATACCCCGCCCGCAGTTTTCAGCGCGACACGCAGAAAACCCCGCTGCGTGCAGAATTGATGCAAGGGTTTGCCGGCGCTTTGGTGAAATCTGATCTACAGCGCCAGCGCTTTGTTGCGGTGGGCCAGGCAAATGTGGCCATCACGGGCGAGCTGCGCTTTGATCAGCCCCTGCCCGAGGCGCTGATTGCGGGCGGCTGCGCTTTGCGCGCGGCCTGGGGGGCGGGGCGGCCTGTGCTGGTTTTTGCCTCGGTGGTGCAGGGCGAAGAGGCGCTGTTTCTCGATGCATATCGTCTGCTTTGCACCAGCCATGCCGCCGCCGGCCTGCCCCGGCCCTTTTGCATTTTCGTGCCGCGCGCGCCCGAGCGTTTTGAACCCGCCGCCGAGATGATCAAGGCCCGCGGCATTGCCTATCTGGCGCGCAGCAGCGCGCTGGATGCAGGCTTTGCCCCGGTGGCTGATTTTACCGGGATCGATCTGTTGCTGGGCGATAGTTTGGGCGAGATGTATGGCTATTTGGCGGCGGCTGATCGGGTGATTGTGGGCGGGGGCTATACGCCAAAGGGCGCGCATAATATCTCCGAGGCGCTGGCCCTGGGCAAACCCGTGTGGACAGGCCCCCATATCTGGACAATCGAATACCCCGCGCACGAGGCGCGAGAGGCGGGTGTTTTGCGCCAAACAGCCGCCACTGCGCAGGGGCTACACGATGCCTTGGCGCCCGGCGCACCCGCCCCGGCCAGCGCGGCACAAATTGCGCAGTTTTTTGCCCAGCACAGTGGGGCGGCGGAAAAAACGCTGGCAGCCATCCCACAGCTTTTGGCACAGGCCAGTGGCAAAGCGCGGGTAAAGGGTGTAACCGAGGCGCAGAAATAGGGGCGCAATATGCAGCACAGCACGGCAAAATCAGTGGTTATTGGCACCGGCTCGATCGGCCGGCGCCATGCGCAAAACCTGGCCCAATTGGGGGCCGAGGTGCAGGCGCTGTCGTGGCGTGCCTTGGGGCTGGATGGGGTGCTAGAGGTGCTGGATGCCACGCGCCCCACCTGCGCTGTGATTGCCACTGCCACCGATATGCGCCTGCCCTTGGTGGCGGCCTGCGCCGAACGCGATATCGCCCTTTATATCGAAAAACCGCTGGCCTTTCGCCCCAGCGAGGTGGCGGCGGTGTTTCAGGCCGCAGCCCCCGTGGCTGCGCGCAGCTTTGTTGGGTTTATGATGCGCTATCACCCTATTTTGCAGGCGATGGCGCAGCAAAACATGGGCGATGCTTATCGGTTTCAGTTTGAAATTGGCCACGATGTTACCCAATGGCGCCAGAACTGGCATTTTTCCCAAAGCTATGCGGCCCGTGCCCAAGGCGGGGGCGTGTTGCTGGATCTGTGTCACGAGCTGGACATGGCCCATTGCCTGTTGCCGGGGCTTACATTGGGTGGGGTTGATGTGCTGGGCCATGCCGATTTCCCCGGTGTCGATATGGCGGCCCTGTGCCAGCTGCGCACGGCCCACGGGCTGGGCAGCGTGGCGATGGATTATTTGGCCCCCGCATCAACGCGCCGGGCCAGCCTGCGTGCGACAGCGGGCTGTATGGATGCCGATTTTGTGGCCTCGACGCTGACCATTGATCGCGGCCAGGGCGCCCAAACGCAGCATTTCACCTTTGATCGCAACGATATGTTTTTGGCCGCAATGCGCGATTTCCTGGCGCTGGCCGCGGGGCGCGCGCCGGTGTCGGGCACGGCGAATGTGCCGGTCTTGACCGCCAGCCGCCCCATCTGCGATTTGATTGCACAGGCTTGGGCGCGCCGCGCCTTTGGCGCCAATATCACAAAGGGGCTTACATGATTATCGGGCATATCGGGGTGCGCAAAGGCTCGAAAGGCGTGCCAGGAAAGAATTTCAAGCCGATTTGCGGCAAGCCGTTGATCGATTGGTCGCTGGATCAGCTGCTGGCCCATCCGCAGGTTAATGCGGTGGTGGTCTCTACCGATGACCCGGAAATTTACGCCCATGCGGTGGCGCGGGGCTGTTTGGAAATTGGCCTGCGCCCGGCCCATCTGGCCACAGATGCCGCCGGAAAGTGGGGCGTTTGGGCCCATGCGCTGCAGGCCGCCGAGGCGCTTGTGGGTGCGGCAGATGCGTTTTTAGATCTTGATGCCACCTCGCCGTTGCGATTGCCCAGCGATATCACCGGGGCTTTGGCGCTGTATTTCGATCAGCGCCCCGATATGGTGATGTCGTGCTGCGAGGCGCGTAAAAACCCCTATTTCAACCTGGTCGAACCTGATGAAACCGGGGCGCTGCATGTGTCAAAGCCGCTGGCCGGCGGTGTTGTGGCGCGGCAAGCGGCACCCACGGTGTACGAACATGCCGCCAGCACCTATGTGGTGCGCCCGGGCTATTTGCGCAGCGCCAGCGCCCTGTTCGAGGGGCGCGTTATTCCCTATCTGATGGATCCCGAGCGCTGCGTCGATATCGACAGCCCGTTCGATTTCAAGCTGGTTGAATTTCTTTTGAATGAACGTCTGAAAGAGGCAGAACATGGTTGAGCAGCTCAAAGGCCGCACCGTTTTTATCACAGGCTCGGGTGGGGTGCTGGGCAGCACCTATGTGCGCCGCATGTTGGCCGAAGGCGCGCGCGTTGTGGCCTCGGACCTGCCCGGCCACCGCGCCGATGCGCTATGTGCGGCGCATGAGGGCAACGAAAATTTCCGCTTTTATGATTTGGATGTGGGCAACGAAGACGAATGCACCCAGATCTTTCAGCGTATTTTGAAAGACGGCTGGCAGCCCAATGTGGTGCTGAACAATGCCGCCATCACCGGGGAATTGCTGATGGGGGCTGGCAAGCCCTTTCCTGATTTTGCCGATACATCGGTTGAAGATTTCGAGCGCACCTTGCGCACAAACCTGACGGGTGCTTTCATGATCGCCCGCCAGATGGACCGCGATATCGTGGGCAATTACCCCTGCACCTTGGTGAATGTGGCGTCGATGTATGCGCTGAACGGCGCGCATCACCCCATTTACGAGGGCATGCCGTTCAAAAACTTTTCGGCCTACGGGGTGACCAAGGCAGGTATTCACGGGCTTACCGTGTGGCTGGCAGGCTATTGGGCGCCGCGCAAGGCCACGGTTAACACCATCGCCCCCGGTGCGGTGTTCAATAACCACTCTGAAGAATTTCAGCGCCGCGTGGGCGAGCTGATTATGGCGGGTCGCATGTGCGAACCCGACGAAATTGCCGATGTTATGCTGTTTTTGGCCAGCCCGCAGGCCGGCTATATGACGGGGCAGCTGGTGAATGTGGATGGTGGGTTTAGCGCCTGGTAAGGCGCTAAATCGATACGGCGCTTAACAGCGCCTCGCGGTTCATCGTGGCGCGGCTGCTGGTATGGCTTACCGCGCCACGGTTAAGCACAACAAACTGATCGGCCAGCCGCACGGCAAAATCGAAATATTGCTCGACCAGCACAATGGCCATTTCCCCCTCGTCGCGCAGCACCTCGATGACATCTCCGATTTGGGTGATGATATTGGGCTGAATGCCCTCGGTTGGTTCATCCAGCAACAGCACCTTGGGCCGGGTGATCAGCGCGCGGGCAATCGCCAATTGCTGCTGCTGGCCGCCCGATAAATCGCCACCGCGGCGGTCTTTCATCTGTTGCAGCACGGGAAACAGCTGAAAGATACGCGGCGGGATATGGTGCTGATCGGGGGGCAGGCAGGCAAAGCCTGTTTCCAGGTTTTCCATCACGCTCATCAGCGGAAACACCTCGCGGCCCTGCGGCACATAGGCAATGCCTGCGCGCGCCGCATCAAACGCCGAAGGATGGCCCAGATCGGCCCCATCCAGCGCCACCTGCCCACCTGCAAACGGGTGACGCCCGGCAATCGCCTTTAGCAGGCTGGTTTTGCCAACGCCATTGGTGCCCATCACGGCCGTCACCTTGCCCTTTTCAGCCTGCAAGTCGATGCCGTGCAAAATTTGGCTTTCGCCATAGCGCAGGGTCAGGTTTGAAACGGTCAGCATGGTTCAGCGCCCCAGATAAACATCGATCACGTCTTGGTTGCGGGTGACATGGCTAAGCGAGCCTTCGGCCAGCACCGCGCCCTCGTGCAGCACGGTCACTTTGCACTCTAAGCGGCGCACAAATTCCATATCGTGTTCCACCACCACAACCGCGCAGGTTTCGGCCGCGCGGCGCAGCAAATCGGTGGTGTGTTCGCGCTCTGATGGGGTCATGCCGGCGGCAGGCTCGTCCACCAGCAGCAACTGCGGGTCTTGGGCCAAAAGCATGCCAATTTCCAACCATTGTTTTTGACCATGGCTTAGCTGGCCTGCGGGGCGGGCCAATTGCGCGCTTAGGCCAATTTCTTCGGCAATTTCGCCAATGCGGGCCGTATCGCGCCGCGAGCGGCGGTACATCAGCACATCCAGCGGCCCACGGCGGTTTTTCAGCGCCAACCCTAGGTTTTCCGACACGGTTTGCGCCTCGAAAACGGTGGGTTTTTGAAACTTGCGCCCAATGCCCAGCCGCGCGATCTGGCTTTCCGACATAGCCAGCAGCGACACCCCCTTTTCCCCCCAGGTCACTGTGCCGCTATCGGGGCGGGTTTTGCCCGTGATAATATCCATGAAGGTGGTTTTTCCTGCCCCGTTCGGGCCGATCACCGCGCGCAATTCGGGCTGGCCGATTTGAATGGACAGGTTGTTGATGGCGCGAAACCCGTCAAATGTGACCGACACGCCAGAGACCTCGAGCAAGCGCTTCATTTCTGGCCCTCCGCATCAGGGGTGGGGTTGCGCACCAGGCGGTCAAACAGCCCGCCGATGCCCTGTGGGAAAAACAATGTGACCGCCACAAAAGACAGGCCCAGCAGCACCAGCCACCAATCTGTCCATTTGATGGTATAGATCCCCAATTCCACATCAGGGGCGCCGCCGCCGGTAAACCACGATGACACCAGCGAAACAAAGGCCGCGCCGATCACTGCGCCATAAAGCCGCCCGCGCCCGCCAATGGCCACCCATACCGCCAGATAGATCGATGCGATGGGCGCAATTTCGGCGGGGTTGATGATGCCCGCCTGCGGGTAATAAAGCGCGCCTGCAATGGCGGCTACAATGGCCGTCAGGGTGAAAACGAACAGCTTATAGCTTTCTACATGATAGCCCAAAAACCGCACGCGCGCCTCGTTATCGCGAATGCCGCGCACCACGCTGCCCATCTTGCCCGAAACCACAAAGGCAAACAGCACATAGCCCAGCCCCAAGGCCACCGCAGAGGCCCAGAAAAAGCCAATGGAAATGGCATCTTGCGACACTGTTTCAAAACCGGGGATGTTTTGCAGCCCCGACAGGCCGTTATTGCCGCGCAAGCCGCTGTCGTTTTGAAACAGATAAAGCGACAGCGCCAGTGTCATGGCTTGGGTCAGGATCGACAGATACACCCCCGTCACCCGGCTGCGAAAGGCCAGCCAGCCAAAGACCAGCGCCAACAGCCCCGGCACCAGGATCACCATCAGCAGCTGCAGCGCAAAGCTGTCGGCAAAGGCCCAGATCAGCGGAAATTCGGCGCTGCCCACCACGCCAAAGATTTGCGTGCCGATACCATCGGTAATTTCCTGTGGCGTCGGGGGTATGGGGGCGGCCAGCAGGCTGTCGCGCACGATGATTTCGGTGCGCGCATACATCAGCCACATGCCAATGGCATAGCCGCCGATGCCAAAAAACGCCATGTGCCCCAGCGAAAGAATGCCGCAATAGCCCCACACCACATCCATTGCGATGGCCACCAGGCACAGGCACAGGGTTTTGCCCAAGGTTTTCACAAACGAGGTGGAAATCAGCCCCGCGCCCGTGGCCTCGGCCAGAACGGTGACGCCCAGGGTAAACAGCGCCAGCGCCAGCAGAAACCACATCACCGAAGGATGCTGCGCCAAAAAGGTTTTGCGCCCCGCGCCGCTGGTTTGAGTGGAAAGAGATGGCATAGGTTAATCCCCCGCTGCGCGGCCTTTTAGGGCCACAATGCCCTTGGGGCGGAATTGGATGAAAAGAATGATGAACAAGATCATATAGGTTTGGGCTGCCAGCGTGTTTGAGGGGTTTAGCCACTCGATCCCCTTTTGCAGGCTGCCGATCATGCCCGCACCGGCCAATGTGCCCCATACATTGCCCACACCGCCCACAACCACGGTCATGAAACTTTGCACAATGTAATCCGAGCCAATTTCAGATGTGACCTTGGCATAAAGCCCAATGGCCACGCCTGCGATGCCGGCAATGCCGGACCCAAGGCCAAAGGTTAGCATGTTGATGCGATCGGGGTTGATCCCCATCGAGGCGGCCATGCCTGGGTTTTGCGTGACCGCGCGCACCTCTAGCCCCAGGCGGGTGCGTTTCAAAACCACCAAGATCAGCCCCAAAAACAGCAGCGCCAGCACGAAAATGGCAATGCGAATATAGCTGATTTGCACCACATCATTGATCACCCATGCACCATCCAGCCAGGCAGGCGATGTCAGGGGGCGGGCCTGGGTGCCAAAGATGTTTTTGGCCAGCTGCTGCAGGGCGATAGAAATGCCAAAAGTGGCCAGCAAGGTTTCCAGCGGGCGGTGGTAAAGCCAACGGATCACCAGCCGCTCCATCGCGACGCCTGCACCAAAGGTAACGGCAAAGGCCAAAGGCAGCGCCACAATCAACGACAGCGTGTAATCGGGCACGAATTGCTGCACCACATAGCCGGTATAGGCCCCGATCATGATAAATTCACCATGGGCCATATTGATCACGCCCATCACCCCAAAGGTGATAGCCAGCCCAATAGCCGCCAGAAAATAGATCGAGGCCAAAGACAGCGCATCCAGCGCCAGATCGGCGCCCTTGTTAAAGGCCACGGCGGTTTCAATATCTTGCAACGTGGCGCGTGCGGCATCGGTGATGGCGCGGTCGGGCTCGATATAGGCCAGGTAGAACACATGCGCATTCAGGGCTTTGGTCATGTCCTCGGGGCCAACCAGCGGGGCGGCTTTGCCTTGGGCCACCAGCGCCTGATAGGCGGCGATGCGGCGGTCAGGCTGGGCCAGCTGCGCCAATGGAATGCCCGCCACAGCGCCGGCTGAAATGTTTTGGGCCAGCGTTTCCTTGATTTGGGCCGGGCTGATCATGGGCGGGGCCAGATCGGCGGCAACCAGCTGCTCGTAGGCGGCGGCGATGGGCAAGGCATCGCTGCCGGGCTGCAATATTTCTGCGATATTGGCATTGGGGCGGGCAGGCGCCACGCCCGGGCGGGTTTCCAAAATTTGGTTCAGCATGGCGCGGATATCCAGCGATAGCGCGCCGGAAAACCCGGTTATTGCGGCAATGCGCGCGGCGCTATCTGGGGCAAACCGCGCCACCAATATTTGCGCCAGCCGCTGTTTTTGCGCCTTAAGCGCTGGGTCTGGTTCGGCCTGGGCCGAGGCTTGCAACAGCCCCACCACATCGGCCGAGGGCGCGCGGGCAATCGCCTCGACCGCGGCGCGGCGCTTTTCAATATCGGGGCCTGACAGCTGAAAACGCACCAAGGCGCCGGCGATTTCCTTGCGCACCCCACCGTTTGGGCGGCTGTCTGTCAGGGCTGATTTGGGCGCCTGAAGGCTGGCACCGCTGTCGATATCTTGCAGCAGCAACGTGTCGCCCTGGGCGCCTGTGGCAAAGTAAAACAGCCCGTCTTCTGTATTCAGCACCACTTGGCGCTCTTGCCATTTTTCCAAGAAATCCTGCACGCCCGGCAGGTTCGAGGCCACAAGCGTATCAAGCACCGCACCCACGCTTGCGCGCGAGGGTTTAAGCACCTCGTCCTTTTGCGTTTGCAGCAGGCTTTGCAGGCTGGTTTGGGCCAATAAGGGGTTGGGCGCCAGTGCAAGCACATAGCAAACCAACGCGGCAAGAACGGCGCGAAGCATGAAAACGGCCTTGTCTTGAGAAATTTCAAAAGAGGTGCAGTGCGGCAGCCATGGCCGCACTGCTGATCTGCTTAGTAGTTCGATTTGATCTGAACGCAGGTCTTGGTTTCGGTGTTATACATCCCACAGCCCAGATCTTTCCAATCCGAGACCAGCACGGCGCTTTCGGGCAGGTAATCTGTCCATGCATCGCCTGGCACGGGCTGGGTTTGGCTGATGATGTCAAACTGGCCATCGGCGCGAATTTCACCGATCAGCACAGGCTTTGCCAAGTGGTGGTTGGGCAGCATCACGGCGGTGCCGCCGGTCAGGTTGGGGAATTCCTGGCCATACATGGCGGTGCGCACGGCATCTACATCGGTGGTGCCGGCGGCGGTGGCGGCGTTTACCCACATGTTAAAGCCAATGTAATGGGCTTCCATCGGGTCGTTTGTTACGCGCTTTTCATCGCCGATAAAGGCGTGCCACGCCTTGATGAATTCGGCGTTTGCGGGGGTATCGGCGCTCATGAAATAGTTCCAAGCGGCCAAATGACCCACCAGGTTCGAGGTGTCTAGGCCAGACAGCTCTTCTTCGCCCACCGAAAATGCCACAACGGGGATATCATCGGCGCTGACACCGGCTGCGGCCAGCTCTTTGTAAAAGCCGATATTGGCATCGCCATTGATGGTGGAAATCACGCCGACCTGTTTGCCATCAGCGCCCAGCGCTTTGACATCGGCCACAATCGTGGCCCAATCGGAATGGCCAAAGGGCGTGTAGTTCACAAAGATATCTTCGGGCGCGATGCCCTTAGATTGCAGGTAGCTTTCCAAGATATTGTTCGTGGTGCGGGGGTAGACATAATCGGTGCCCAAAAGCGCAAATTTTTCAACACCCAGTTCCTGCAAAAAGTAATCAACCGCGGGAATGGCTTGTTGGTTTGGCGCAGCCCCGGTGTAGAACACGTTTTTCGAGCTTTCTTCGCCCTCGTATTGCACTGGATAGAACAGCAGGCCGTTCAATTCTTCGATCACCGGCAGCACCGATTTGCGGCTGACCGATGTCCAGTTCCCAAACATCACGTCCACTTCGTGCACGCTGATCAGTTCGCGGGCTTTTTCTGCAAACAGCGGCCAGTCGCTGGCCGGGTCTACCACCACAGCCTCTAGCTGGCAGCCCAGCAGGCCGCCTTTTTTGTTCTGCTCTTCCACCAGCATCAGCATGGTGTCTTTCAGCGTGGTTTCCGAAATGGCCATTGTGCCAGAGAGCGAATGCAAAACACCCACTTTGATGGGGCAATCTTGGGCGGTGGCCGGTGCGGCGGCGGCCATCAAGGCCACAACCGAAAGCGAGGAAAACAATGAGGCAGATTTCATGGTTCAAATCCCTATATGGGCTGGCCGCGCCAAGATGCGTCTTCAACCCGGGCGGGGCGCATGCTAGGCTTTGGGCGCAGCTATCAAGTTGCTGTCGTGCGGGGGTTTTCGTTTTCCAGGCGGTGCCCCCGCGCGGCGTTTCTGCAGGTGCAAAAGCCGCATCGCCACAAAGGCTGATTTTTCGGCGCTGCGGCATAGAAAACCCGAAATTTCTGTGAGGCAGGCGCAATTTTGCGTAAACTTTATGCGCTTTCCCTTGGGTAAGCCTGATATTTTGGCGATTGGCGTTCTGCGGGCGCCCTATTTTTTGGCACTGCCGCCACCAATGGGCATAAAAAAAGCCGCCCATTTGGGCGGCTTTTGTGCTTTTGCCGGGGTGATTCAGCGCCTAAACCAGCCCTTCACCTTTGGCCCAGTCATAGGTGCGATCTAAAATGCGGCCCATGCGCGCCACGATTTCGGCGCTTTGATCCTCGGTTACAATCAGGGGCGGGCACAGGGCCAGCGTATCGCCGACATTGCGGCAGATCAGCCCCTCTTCATGGCCAATGCCAAAGGCCGCGCCGCCCACTTGGCCGATTTTATCAAACGGGCGCTTGGTGGCTTTGTCGGCCACCAGTTCCAGCCCGGCGATCAGGCCTGCGCCGCGCACCTCGCCCACCAAGGGGTGATCGGCATAGGCGCGCAGACCCGCCTGAAAGCTGACGCCCACGCGCGCGGCATTGCCGATCAGGTCTTGTTCCTCGATGATTGTCAGGTTTTCCAGCGCCACCGCTGTGGCCACCGGGTGGCCCGAGGCAGTAAAGCCATGGCCAAAGGTGCCGATGGAATGGGTGTGATCGGCAATGGCATTGTAGATCTCTTCCGAGAACATGATGGCAGCCAGCGGCATATAAGACGATGTCAGCTGCTTTGATGTGACCATGATATCGGGGGTAAAGCCGTAATGCACCGCGCCAAAGCTGCTGCCCAAGCGCCCAAACCCGTTGATCACCTCGTCGGCCACCATCAAGATATCGTATTTGCGGCAAATTTTCTCGACACCGGGCCAATAGCCCTCGGGCGGGGGCATCACGCCGCCTGCCGCCATCAGCGGCTCGCCGATAAAGGCGGCGATGGTATCTGGGCCCTCGCGCAGGATGGTTTCTTCGATTTCGGCCAACAGGCGGGCGGTGAATTGCGCCTCGGTTTCGCCCTCGGCGCCAAAGCGGTAGTAATGCGGGCAGGTCACATGGGTGACGGGAATGGCCGGCAGATCAAAGCTCATGTGGTTATAGGGCAGGCCCGTCAGGCTGCCCGAGGCCACGGTGATGCCATGATAGCCCTTGATACGGGCCAGAAATTTTTTCTTTTCAGGCCGCCCCAGCGCATTGTTCATATACCACACCATCTTAACAACGGTGTCATTCGCCTCGGATCCGGACGAGGTGTAAAACACCCGCGTCAGGTTTTCGGGTGTCATTTCTACCAGCTTTTCGGCCAGCTTGATCGAGGGCTCGTGCGCCTTGTGGGCAAAGGTATGGTAATAGGGCAGCTTATCCATCTGGCGCGCTGCGGCCTCGCGCAGGCGGGGCTGGCTAAAGCCCACGGCAACCGACCACAGGCCCGCCAGACCCTCGATATATTGCTTGCCGGTGCTGTCATACACATAGATCCCTTCGCCGCGGTCAATAACCAGCGGGCCCTGTGCCTCGTGTTTGCGGGCATCGGTATAGGGGTGCAGGGTGGTGCTGATATCGGCGTGATGCAGCGAGTTGGAAAGCGGGGTCGTCATATTCTATCCTTTCCCGTGGGTGGGGCGCCCAGCACCCCGTTTGCGCGCGATATTGGCGCATAGCCGCGGGTTTCGCCAGAGGCGATTTGATCAAATAATGCCCCAGCCCTGGCGCGCTAGGCCCTAGCCCTGCGGCGTTGCGCGGGCATATTGGCGATCAAAGTAGATCAGCGGCGCGCCGGTTTCGGCCACGCGCACGGCCTCGACCTCGCCCACAAAAATGCGGTGCGAGCCTACCAAAATGTCATGCACCAGCGTGCAATCAAAGGCGGCCAGCGGGTTATCCAACACCGGGCTGCCGGTGACAGCCGCGTGCCAGCTGGCGCAATCGAACCGCTCGGCGCCCTTTTTGCCGGTGCGCCCGGCGAAACTGTCGGAAATGGCGGCCTGGTCTTCGGCCAGCAAATTGGCGCAAAAGGCGCGATTGGTGCGAATGGCATCACAGGCCGAGGCCTGCCCGTGAATGCACACCAAAAGCGAGGGGCGCGGCGTATCGACCGATACCGATGTCATGGCGGAAACCGTCATGCCCGCCTTGCCGCCAATGCCATCTGTGGTGACAACACACACAGAATTGGCCGCCTTTGACATTGCTTGCAGAAATTCGCTTTTCATCGGTTTGCTCGCCTTGGCCTGAATCGCACCCACAACAGGGTGCACCGCTGTGCCCTTACCTAAGGCGCTGGGCCCTGGGTTCAATTCCGTTTTCGCCAGATCGCCGGAAATCTGACAAATGAGCCAAGGGCGCACTCGCCCATAGCGGGATAAAACAAAATCCTTATCGCCTCCACTGCTCTGGTTGCCACCGCAACGGTAGCAGCCGCAGAAGTGAAATTGTCGGGCTACGCACGTTTTGGTGCCGTATGGACCGAAGGCACCCCCGCCGCTGCCGCCAAGCAGGGCGTGCACACCGCAGCATCGGCTGCCATCGTTGGTGGTGGTGTTGCAGCTGGCGACGCCGTAACGTCTGCTCACTCGACCGCACTGATCAACAACCTGACTGCAGCACAAGCCACTGCAGCCGCCGCAGCCCACAGCCAAGCCAGCGCCGCTGCTTTGGCAACTGCAAACGCCGCTGTGACCGCAGCCGCCGCAGCAATCGCCGCATCGGCAGGCACCGCAGCTACCGCAGCTGTTGCTGACAGCACCGATGTTGCATCGCGCGTGCGCTTCCAGCTGGACGCATCGACCACCACCGACGCAGGCATTGGCCTGAACGTGCGTCAGCGCATCCAGACCGAAGAAAACGGCACCAACGACACCAACGGCGCCCGCTTTGGCCTGACCTACAACGGCCTGTCGCTGAACGTTGGCAACATCAACGGCGTGATCGAATCCACACCGAACCTGTACATGAACACCAACTCGGCTGGTGTTGGCCTGGAAGGCAACGGCTTCCACAGCCTGGCCACCAACACCGCAGCTGGTTCGTTCGGCTGGACCGCGTACAGCTCGGGCGGTGCCGGTGCAACCAACGGCGTAGAAGTCATCTACTCGATGTCGGGCATCCGCCTGCACGCCCACAGCACCGAAACCAGCAGCGCGCTGGGTGCAAGCTACACCATGGGTGACATCACTGTTGCCGCTGGTAAAGAAGAGTTCGACGGCGGCGCATCGATCACCCTGGTCACCGCTGGCATGAACTTCTCGAACGGCTGGGTCGCACTGGCATGGGGCGAGAACGAAACCGCAGCTGGCGTGAAAACCGATAAAACCGCTCTGAAAGGCGGCGTAAACCTGGCTTCGGGCACTTCGGTATACGGCTTTGCCGCAAGCGAAAAAGCAGGCGACGCACTGGGCGTTGGCGTAAGCTACGATCTGGGCGGTGGCGCTGCATTCGACGCAGGCTACACCAAAACTGCTGCCGACCGTGGCATCGTTTCGGCCGGTATCTTCTTCACCTTCTAAGAGCTGAAAAGCACTTAGTTGGAGGGGCGGGTCGCAAGACCCGCCCTTTTCTTTTGCCGCCCTTCGGTGTTTTCTGCGCGCAAGCAAACCCGCCGCAAATCACGGAGTGCCCCATGCCCCTTGCCGAAATTCGTGCCCGCATTGCCAAAGCTGAAACAAATGCCGGCCGCCCTGCAGGCTCTGTGCAGCTGATTGCTGTGAGCAAAGTGCAGCCGCTTGCGCGGGTGCAGGCCGTGCTAGACCAGGGCCAACGGGTGTTTGGTGAAAACAAGGTGCAAGAGGCGGCCGGCAAATGGCCCGATTTTCGCGCAGACTATGGCGATATTGATCTGCATCTGATTGGCCCGCTGCAAACCAACAAGGTGCGCCAGGCCTTTGGCCTGTTTCAGCATATCCATTCGGTAGACCGCCCCAAACTGGCCCATACAATCGCCCGCATCGCCCAAGAGATGGGGCATTGCCCACAGCTGTATATTCAGGTGAACACCGGCGAAGAGCCGCAAAAGGCTGGCATCGCCCCGACCGAGGCCGATGCCTTTATCGCGGAATGCCGCAGCATGGATTTGCCCGTGGCGGGGCTGATGTGCATTCCGCCGGTCGATGAAACGCCCGCGCTGCATTTTGCGCTGCTTGCAAAAATTGCTGCGCGCAACGGGTTGCAGGGCCTGTCGATGGGCATGAGCGACGATTTCGAGCAGGCCATCGCCCTGGGCGCCACGCATGTGCGCGTGGGCAGTGCCATTTTTGGCGACCGGGTCGCGGCGCAACCCGCTTAGCGGCGCTGGGCCAGGGCCGGCGGCACAATCAGCCGCGATCTGTGGCGCAGGCGCTGGGCAATCCACAGCAAATCTTCGCGTGCAAAACCGATGCAGCCCTCGGTCGGGTAATGCGGGCGGCGCCATTGGTGCAAAAATATCGCCGATCCATGGCCCGGCTGGGCATGGGGCCAGTTCCAATTGGTCAGTAATACAATGTCGTAAAGCGGATCAGCGCGGCGCAGCCTTTCGTGGCTATGGGCATAGGGCGCCCGCACCATGTGGTTGTAATCAGTGTCATCGGGCGCATCCGACCACAGATCGGACGGGCCGATGGGCAGCGCCCAATCGGCCGGGCGGGCCAGCCTATCGGGGCGGTATAGCATGCCGGTGATCGTGTGCACGCCCGCGGGCGTTGCGCCATCGCCCTCGCGTTTTGTTGTGGAAATGCCCCCGCGCCCCACCGAACAGGCAAATTGCCGCCCCAGAAAGCGCAGATGCGTGCGCCCCAAAACCATATCAAACCGGCTGGCAGTGGCGCTCATAGCAGATGGCCTGATTTTGCCGCCTTGGTGGCCAGATAGCCGCGATTATGCGCCGTTTCGCCCAAGATCAGCGGCACGCGCTGGGCCACGTGAATGCCGTTTTTCTCCATCATCGCAATTTTGCGGGGGTTGTTGGTAAGCAAATTCACGCTGGAAAAGCCCATGGCCTTTAGCATCTGGCTGCCCACGCGAAAATCGCGCTCGTCATCCTCAAAGCCCAGCCTGTGATTGGCCTCGACAGTGTCAAACCCTTGATCTTGCAGGGAATAGGCGCGCATTTTATTGGCCAGGCCAATGCCGCGCCCCTCTTGGTTCAAATACAGCAACACGCCCGCACCCGCCTGGCCCATCTGCGCCAGCGCCCCGCGCAATTGGGGGCCGCAATCGCATTTCAGGCTGCCCATGACATCGCCGGTGAAACAGGCCGAATGCAGCCGTGCCAATACCGGCGCATCGCGCAGGGGCTGGCCAATTTCAAAGGCATAATGCTCTTCCCCGCCATCATCGGGGCGAAAAACGTGCAATTTGCCCGCCTCGGCTGCGGCGACAGGCAGGCGGGCGCTGACCACGGGGTGGGGCTGGGGCAGGGCGCCCAACAGCGCCGCTGCGGTGGCTGAATCAACAGTGGTCAGCCCGTGATCTTGGGCAAAATCTGCAGGCGCTGGCAGGGCTAAAACCAAAGCGGCGGGCAGCAACTGCGCGCTTTTTGTCAGGGCTACGGCCAGCCTGTGCAGCCTAGCATCGCCCTCGCGCAGGGTGTGAAACGGCCCTTTCATCGGGGTTGCCAGATCATCGGCAGGGTCGGCCATGGCCCGCAGCCAGCCCAGGCCAGCCGAATCGGGCAGCGCGATACGGGCGATATCGCCATCATAGGCGCGCGCCTTTAGCGTTTCGGCGCGCCGCGCTGTCAGGGCGATCACCGGTGTGCCGCCCATGGCGCGCAGATCAGCCAGCCGCGCCTGGCCCAGGGTTTCCACGGCCAAGATCAGCGCGCCCCCATCTGCCCCGTGCAGCACCACGGGCACACCCATGCGCAAATCGGCGCGGGCGCGGGCCAGCAATTCGGTTGGGGTAGGGGCAAAGCGCATCTGTGGTCCTTTCGCGCACAGATGTAGCCCGTTCTTGCAGGATTTGAAATATTTGCCGCGACACAAACACGTCCGCGTGAGACAGTTGCAGCAAATCTTGTTCTGCACGGGGCCAATGCGCATCTGCTGGTGAAAGAAAACGGAGGGCCACATGCCGCAGCTGAAAAAAATCTTGCTGGTCGATGACGATGACGATCTGCGCGAAGCGCTGAGCGAGCAGTTGGTCATGAGCGAAGAATTCGATGTTTTCGAGGCCGGCAATGGCGCAGATGCGATGAAACGTGCCAAAGAGGGCCTGTATGATCTGGTTATCCTGGATGTCGGCCTGCCCGATACCGATGGCCGCGAATTGTGCCGCCTGATGCGCAAACAGGGGGTGAAATCGCCCATCCTGATGTTGACGGGCCATGATTCTGACGCGGATACGATTTTGGGGCTGGATGCTGGCGCCAATGACTACATCACAAAACCGTTCAAATTTCCGGTGCTGCTGGCCCGCATTCGTGCCCAGCTGCGCCAGCACGAACAATCAGAAGATGCGATTTTCCAGCTGGGGCCCTATACGTTCCGCCCGTCGATGAAAATGTTGATCACCGAAGACGAGCGTAAGATTCGCCTGACCGAGAAAGAGACCAATATTTTAAAGTTTCTCTACCGCGCCTCCGAAGGTGTGGTGGCCCGCGATGTGCTGCTGCACGAGGTATGGGGCTATAACGCGGGTGTCACCACGCATACCCTTGAAACCCATATTTACAGGCTACGTCAAAAGATCGAGCCCGATCCATCGAATGCACGGTTGCTGGTCACTGAATCCGGTGGGTATCGCCTGGTGGCCTAAGCGCACGTTTGGCACGGTATTTGCGTTAGATCAAAGTGACATCCGCAATTGCGGTTTATTTTTAACCCATCCCGTCGCATGTCCGGGTTATGACATGCACCTCCCTGTTGGACTGACCCGGGCTTTGCCCGGGTCTTTTTTTTGCGCATTGGGTTTTTGCCTGCCGTGGGTTCTGGAACTGCCCGCCCGCAAGGTTTAGGGTGCGCAGGCAATTACAGGCAGGCAATCATAGGGGGCAGGCCATGGCATTTCGTTTGGCAACGTGGAACATCAATTCTGTGCGCCTGCGCGCGGGCCTGGTGCAGCGGCTTATGCACGAGCAGGCGCCAGATGTGCTGTGCCTGCAAGAATGCAAAAGCCCGGTTGAAAAAATTCCGCATGCCCAATTCGCCGAGCTTGGCTACACCCATATGATTGCGCGGGGGCAAAAGGGCTATAACGGCGTGGCGATCTTGTCGAAAATGCCAATAACCGAGGTCGCCGCCCAAGATTTTGCCGGGCTGGGCCACGCCCGCCATATTGCCGGGCGGCTGGAAAATGGCGTGACCGTGCATAACTTTTATGTGCCTGCCGGCGGCGATGTGCCCGACCGCGATGTGAACGAGAAATTTGGCCAGAAACTGGATTACCTGACCGAAATGCGCGATTGGTTTCACGCGCAGCGCCCCGAAAAGGCCATTTTGGTGGGCGATCTGAACATCGCCCCGCGCGAAGATGATGTGTGGAACCACAAACAGCTTTTGAAAATTGTCAGCCACACACCCGTGGAAATCGAACATCTGGCCCAAACCCAGGATGCCGGCGCTTGGGTGGATGTGACCCGCGCCGATATTCCGCAAGGCTTGCTTTATTCGTGGTGGTCGTATCGTGCCAAAGATTGGGACAGCGCCGACAAAGGCCGCCGGCTAGATCATGTGTGGGCCACGCCCGATATCGCCGGTGCCGCCCATTCCAGCAAAATCCTGCGCGAGGCCCGGGGTTGGGAGCAACCCAGCGATCACGCGCCGGTTTTTGCCACGTTCGACCTTTGAAATTCAGGCGCAAAGCGCGCATATAACGGCAAAGATGCGAAAGGATGCATGCAATGCTTGAACTGGGACAAAAAACGCCCGACGCCACAGATCTGGTGAAAGACGTCTCTGAGGCAAATTTCATGGCCGAGGTTGTCGAGGCCTCGAACGAAGTGCCGGTGATTGTCGATTTCTGGGCCCCGTGGTGTGGCCCGTGCAAAACATTAGGCCCCGCGCTGGAGCAGGCCGTGATCGAGGCCCGTGGCGCGGTGAAAATGGCCAAGGTCAACGTAGATGAAAACCAGATGATCGCGGGCCAGATGCGCGTGCAATCTATCCCCACGGTCTATGCCTTTTTCAAAGGCCAGCCGATCGACGGGTTTCAAGGCGCCTTGCCCGGATCCGAGGTAAAAGCCTTTGTCGAACGTGTGGTCAAGGCTGCGGGCGGCGATGCCAGCGGCGGGCTGGATGAGGCGGCCGAGATGGCCGAAGAAATGCTGGGCAACGGCGAAATCGAAGACGCGGCGCAAACTTTTTCCGCGATTTTGGGCGAAGATCCCAACCATGCCGTGGCCTATGGTGGCTTGGTGCGCTGCTATATCGCCATGGGCCAGGTTGACCAGGCCGAGGCGGTGCTAAATGGCGCGCCCGCAGAAATTGCCAAATCGGCCCCGCTCGAGGCGGCATTCGCGCAAATTCAGCTGGCGCGGCAGGCCGAAAATGCCGGCCCCCTGGCCGAGCTGCAGCAGGCCGTTCAGGCCGATCCGGGCAATGCCCAGGCCCGGTTTGATTATGCCTTGGCCTTAAACGCAAATGGCCAAACCGCCGAGGCGGTAGACGCGCTGCTAGAGCTGTTTCGCCGCGACCGCGAATGGAACGATGGGGCCGCGAAAACCCAGCTTTTCACCATTTTCGATGCGCTCAAACCCAATGACCCGATTGTGTTGAACGGGCGGCGCAAACTTAGCTCGATGATATTTGCCTGACGGGTTTGGCACGCTAGTTTCCTGGGCATGGCAAAAACCTTTGATCTTCCTGAAACGATTGCAGTGTTCCCGTTGCCGGGGGCGCTGCTGTTGCCGCGCTCGCGCCTGCCTCTGCATATATTTGAACCGCGCTATCTGGCCATGCTGGATGATGTGTTGAAAACGCCTGCGCGGCTGATTGGCATGGTCCAGCCCAGCAAAGGGCAGGGGGCTGGCCTTTATCAAATTGGTTGCGCGGGCCGCGTGACGCAGTTTTCCGAAACCGAAGACGGGCGGTATATGCTGACCCTTAGTGGCATTTCGCGGTTTCGTATTGTGAACGAGGTGCAGGGCTTTACCCCCTACCGGCGGTGCAGTGTCTCTTGGCAGGGCTTCGAGCGCGACCGCGGCGGCGAAGACCACGATACAGCCTTTGACCGCGAGGCGCTGTTTCGCCTGCTGACGCGCTATTTCAATGCCCGCGGCCTGCAGGCCGATTGGGACACGCTGCGCGCCGCAGAGGATGAATTGTTGATCAATTCGCTTGCCATGTTGCTGGATTTCGACCCAGAAGACAAACAAGCCCTGCTCGAGGCGCCTTGCCTGCAGACGCGGCGTGAAACCTTGATGGGTTTGGTGGAATTTGCGCTGCGCGGCGGCGATAGCGACGAGGTGATGCAATGAGCACAGCAGAATTTGACCGCCGCATGCTAGAGGCCCTGATCTGCCCCCGCAGCGGCGCCAGCCTTGAATATGACGCCGCCCGCCAAGAGCTGGTATCAAAAGCCGCAGGCCTGGCCTACCCGATCCGCAATGGCATACCGATCATGCTGATCGACGAGGCCCGCGCATTAGAAGAGGCCCCCGGCGCCTAAGCGCGGTGTTTCAGCCAGATTTGCTGATTTTTGCCAATAAGCGCGCGGCGTTGGGCACCTCGAATTTGCGCAAAAGCCGCGCGCGCACATCCTCGATTGTGCGGGGCGACAGGCCCAGTTTCAACGCAATTTCTTTCGATGTCAGCCCGCGCGCCAACCATGTTAGCACGTCGCGTTCGCGCGGTGTCAGGTTGGGGCCGCTGTTTTGTGCGTTGGGGGCAAAGCTAAGCACCATGCGCGCCAGCGGGTCTTCGGGGGTTAGGCTGCGGGCGCGAAACCGGCACCATTTGGTGCTGCCATCGGCGACGCGCAGCAGGCGTTCGTCTGAATAAGCGCCCTGTTTGCGCAGCGCCTCTAGGCCAATATTGCGCACCTGTTCGAATTCGGCATCTGACGAATAAAACAGGCGAAAACTTTGCCCGATCAAATCGGCCTCTTCATACCCTGTCAGCGCGCAAAACGTGCTGTTGCACACGCGGATCACGCGGTTTTCGGTCAGCACCAGCCCCACGGGGGCGGCTTCGAATGCGATGCGATAAAGGTCTTCCATAGGGATCCGTGTTGATACGGTATTGGCGCCGTAATATTGGGCCAGCATGATACGCCTGCACCCGAAGAGCAAGAGGCGCCGTATCGTGATGCCCGACAAATTGATCGCCGAAATCGAAAATCGCCGCGATGCGCTGATTGCCCTCACCCAAGATCTGGTGCGCATTCCCACGCTGAACCCACCAGGCGATAACTATCTTGAGATTTGCGAATATCTGGCCAAGCGGCTGAAAAAAAGCGGCTTTCAGATCGAGCTGGTGCGCGCCCATGGCGCCCCGGGCGACAGCGATACCTACCCCCGCTGGAATGTGGTGGCCCGCCGCGAGGGCAACCGCCCCGGCGAATGCGTGCATTTCAACAGCCATATCGATGTGGTCGAAGTGGGCCGCGGCTGGACGACCGACCCCTTTGGTGGCGCCTTGATCGACGGCAAAATCTACGGCCGTGGCACTTGCGACATGAAAGGTGGCCTAGCCGCCAGCATTATCGCGGCCGAGGCATTTTTGGCCGTCACGCCCGAATTCGCGGGTGCCATCGAAATTAGCGGCACGGCCGACGAGGAATCGGGCGGTTTTGGGGGCGTGGCCTATCTGGCGGAAAAAGGCTTTTTCAGCCCCAGCCGGGTGCAGCATGTGATCATCCCCGAGCCGTTGAACAAAGATCAAATTTGCCTTGGGCACCGCGGCGTATGGTGGGCAGAAATTGAAACCCATGGCGAAATTGCCCATGGATCGATGCCGTTTCTGGGCGATTGTGCCGTGCGCCACATGGGCGCTGTGATGCACGAGATGGAGCGCAGCCTATTTCCCGCCTTGGCCGAAAAGCGCACAGACATGCCCGTCGTGCCCGAAGGGGCGCGGCAATCGACGATGAACATCAACTCGATCCATGGTGGCGAGCCTGCCCAACCCGCAGATTATACTGGCCTGCCCAGCCCCTGTGTGCCTGACAGTTGCAAAATGGTCATCGACCGGCGCTTTTTGATCGAAGAAAACATCGATGATGTGCAGCAAGAGATCCACCAAGTGCTGCAAACCGTCCAATCACAGCGCCCCGATTTCCGCTATGATATCCGCGAAATTCAGCGGGTCTTGCCCACGATGACCGATAAAAGCGCGCCAGTGGTGCAAACCGTGGCGCAGTCGATCGGGCAGGTTTTGGGCCGCGATCCGCGCTATGTGGTCAGCCCCGGCACCTATGACCAAAAACATATCGATCGCATCGGGCGGCTCAGCAATTGTATCGCCTATGGGCCGGGAATTTTAGATCTTGCCCACAAGCCCGATGAATACGTGGCCGTTGATGACATGGTCGATAGCGCCAAGGTGATGGCCCTTGCGCTGCACAAGTTGCTATGCCCCACTGCGCAGGCGCTTGATTAAAGGGCCAAATACGGGGAAACTGCCCATGGGCGCAGCCGCTGGGCTGGCCGTTATTGCAGGGAGAAGGCGATGTTTGCGGGATGGTATAAAAAGGGTGCGCTGGCGGCAGCAGCCCTTGTGGCAGGGATGGGGATGGCTGAGGCCAAAACCGATATCATAGTGGGTATGCAGCTAGAACCGCCCCATCTTGACCCAACCAGCGCCGCCGCGGGCGCCATTGACAGCGTGCTTTACTCGAATGTCTTCGAAGGGCTGACGCGCTTTATGTCGGATGGCTCGGTTGTGCCGGGGCTGGCCGAAAGCTGGGATATCTCGGGCGACGGCACGGTTTATACCTTCAAGCTGCGCGCTGGCGTTAAATTTCACGATGGCACCGATTTCACCGCAGATGACGTGAAATTCAGCCTTGATCGCGCCCGCGCCGAAGACAGCCAGAACGCGCAAAAAGCCCTGTTTGCGGGCATCACCGATGTGGCGGTGATTGATCCGCTGACGGTGCAGGTCACGCTGGGCGCGCCCAATGGGGCGTTTTTGTTCAATATGGCATGGGGCGACGCGGTGATCGTGGCGCCGGAATCCATCGACACGATCAAAACCAATCCGGTGGGCACCGGTGCGTTTCAATTTGCCAATTGGGTGCAGGGCGATCGCATCGATCTGGTGAAAAACCCCGCCTATTGGGGCACCCCGGCCAAGCTGGAGCGCGCAACATTTAAATTCATCAGCGATCCCACCGCGGCCTTTGCGGCGGTGATGGCCGAAGATGTGCATGCTTTTGCAGGCTTTCCAGCCCCCGAAAACCTGCCCCAGTTTGATGCCGATCCGCGGTTTCAGGTTTTGGTAGGCTCGACCGAGGGCGAAACGATTTTATCGACCAACAACAAAATGCCGCCCTTTGATAACCTGATGGTGCGCAAGGCATTGGCCCATGCCATCGATCGCCAAGCCATTATCGATGGCGCGATGTTCGGCTATGGCACCCCCATCGGCACGCATTTTGCCCCCCATAACCCCGATTACGTGGATTTGACCGCGCAAAGCGCCTATGACCCGGAGCAGGCGAAAAAACTGCTGGCCGAGGCCGGTTTCCCGGATGGGTTTAAAACCACGCTGAAGCTGCCCCCGCCCTCGTATGCGCGCCGCGGTGGCGAGATTATCGCAGCCCAGCTGCGCGCTGTGGGGATCGAGGCGGAAATCAGCAATCTGGAATGGCCGCAATGGCTGGAGCAGGTGTTCCGCGGCAAGGATTATGGCCTGACCATCGTCAGCCATACCGAGCCTGCAGATATCAATATCTATGCCCGGCCCGAGTATTATTTCCAATATGACAACCCCGCATTCCAGACATTGATGGCCGATCTGACCAACACAACCGACCCGGCCGCGCGCAGCGCCATGTTGAAAACCGCCCAGACCATCATCGCAGATGATTACGTGAACGGGTATTTGTTCCAGCTGGCCGCCCTAAGCGTGGCCAATGCGAAAATTGACGGGCTATGGGCCAATGCCCCAACCCAGGCCACAGATCTGACTGCGGTTTATTGGAAAGACTAAACGGCGGTGGCGCCTGGCCTGGCAGGCGGGCGCCTTCGGCGAGAGTATTTACAGCAAGATGAAAGGGGGAGGGGCGGCCCTTCCCCTTTTTTTAAGGGGAGGCAGGCGGGCAGTGCTGCAGTTTTTCTTGAAACGGCTTATGGCGCTGGTGCTGACGCTGGTGGTGGCCTCGGGGGTGATTTTCCTGTGCCTTGAAATCGTGCCGGGCGATCCGGCGCTGTATATGCTGGGGCTGAATGCGCAAGAGGATACGCTGGCGGCGCTGCGCGCCGAGTTGGGCCTGGATATGGGGCCGCTGGCGCGCTATTGGGCCTGGGTGTCTGGCATGGTTGTGGGGGATTTTGGCATTTCCTACACCTATCGCACGCCGGTGGCCGAGATGGTGGCAGAGCGGCTGAAAGTCAGCCTGCCGCTGGCGGTTTATGCGCTGACATTATCAACGGCGATTGCGTTTCCTGCAGGTATTTGGGCGGCCTCGCGGCGGGGCCGGGGCGCAGATATTGCCGTGATGGGTGTGACCCAGCTGGGGGTGGCGATACCGAATTTTTGGTTTGCCATGCTGATGGTGCTGGTTTTTGCCATTCAGCTGCGTTGGTTCAATGCGGGTGGTTTTGCCGGCTGGGAGGCAGGGGTAGGGCCTGCTTTGAAAAGCCTGACATTGCCGGCCATTGCGCTGGCTTTGCCGCAGGCCTCGATTTTGGCACGCGTGATGCGTTCGGCCTTGTTGGAAAGTTTGAACGAAGATTATGTGCGCACCGCCCGCGCCAAAGGCTTGAGCCGCGGGCAGGCGCTGTGGCGGCATGCGCTGCGCAATGCGCTGATACCGGTGTTAACAATCATCGGGTTGCAATTTGCCTTTTTGATGGCGGGGGCGATCATTATTGAGAATGTGTTCTATCTGCCGGGGCTGGGGCGGCTGGTGTTTCAGGCGATCAGCGCACGGGATTTGATTGTGGTGGAATCGGTGGTGATGCTGCTGGTTTTTGCCGTGGTTGTGGTGAATTTTCTGGTGGATATCGCCTATGCCTTGGTCGACCCACGGCTGCGGGGGCAGGTATGAGCCTGCGTAACCTGATCATCGGGGGCACCCTTTCGGGGGTGTTTTTGCTGGCGGCATTGCTGAGCTTTCTTTGGGTGCCCCAGGATGTGACGCAACTGGATATTGCCAATAAAATTCGCCCGCCATCGGCCGGGCATTGGTTGGGCACCGATCATTACGGGCGCGATATCTTGTCGATGATCATGGTGGGGGCGCGCACCTCGATTGCGGTGGCGTTGGTTGCGGTGGGCATTGGCATGGGGCTGGGGGTGCCCCTGGGGCTGGCGGCGGCGGCGCGCCATGGCGGGTGGTTGGACGAGGCCATTATGCGGGGCAATGATTTGGTGTTTGCCTTTCCCTCGTTGTTGATTGCCATCATGATTACCGCGATTTTTGGTGCCTCGGCGGTGAATGCGATCATTGCGATAGGTATTTTCAACATACCGGTCTTTGCCCGGCTCACGCGGTCGGGTGCGCTGTCGTTGTGGCGGCGCGATTTTATATTGGCCGCGCAAGTGGCGGGTAAGGGCGCTGTGCGTATCAGCGTTGAACATATTTTGCCCAATGTGACCAACCTGTTGATTGTGCAGGGCACGATTCAGTTCAGCCTTGGCATTTTGGCCGAAGCGGGCCTGTCCTATGTGGGCTTGGGGGCGCAACCGCCGACGCCCAGCTGGGGGCGGATGCTGGCCGATAGCCAAACCATGGTCAGTTTTGCCCCGCATATGGCCTTGTTTCCGGGCATGGCAATTTTGCTGACGGTCTTGGGCCTGAACCTGTTGGGGGATGGGTTGCGCGATATGCTGGACCCTAGGCTGCGGAGGCTGAGATGAGCTTGCTGCAGATCGACAAGCTAAGCCTGGCGATTGGCGGCGTGCAGATCTTGCATGATGTCTCGCTGCGCCTTGAGGCGGGGCAAATTCTGGGGGTGATTGGCGAAAGCGGCTCGGGCAAATCGATGACGGCATTTGCTGTGACGCAGCTTTTGCCGGTGGGGGCCACATGCCGTGGCCGCGTGCTGCTGCAGGGCCAAGACGTGCTGGCCCAGACCGAGGCGCAGATGTGCCAGCTGCGTGGGCGCGTGGTGTCTATGGTGTTTCAAGAGCCGATGACCGCGTTGAACCCGCTGCACCCCATTGGCCAGCAAGTCGCCGAAACCATTATGGTGCACGAAAATATCAGCCGCTCGGCCGCGATGGCGCGCGCGGCCCAGGCGCTGACCCGTGCCGAATTGCCGCCCGAGCGGTTTCCGATGGGGCGTTATCCGCATGAATTGTCAGGAGGCCAGCGCCAGCGCGTGGTGATTGCCATGGCGATTGCGCTGCGCCCAAGCCTGCTGATCGCAGACGAGCCGACAACTGCCCTTGATGTCACCACCCAAGCCGAGATTTTGGCTTTGCTGCGGCGCTTGGTGCAAGAAGATGGGATGGGGCTGATGCTGATCAGCCACGATCTGGCGGTGGTGGCGGATATGGCCGATCAGATCGTGATCATGCGCCAGGGTGAGGTGGTTGAACAGGGGCCCGCGGCACAGCTGTTTTCCGGGCTGCGCCACCCCTATTCGCAGGCTTTGCTGGCGGCCTCGGGGCATGTGCCTGCGCGCCCCCATCGTGGCCAGCTGGGCGCGCCGCTGCTAGAGGTGCAGCGCGCAACGCGCCGTTATGCCGGGCCCCGGCGGGGGCTGTGGGGGCGTGCCCCTGGGTTTGAGGCGGTGCGCGATGTCAGCTTTTGCCTGCGCCGTGGGGAAAGCCTGGGCTTGGTGGGGGAATCGGGCTGTGGGAAATCTACGCTGACACGGGCGATTTTGGGCCTGGATGCGCTGCAATCTGGCAGCATTGCCTTTGATGGCCAGCCAGTTTGGGCGGGCGGGTCGCCGGCGCGGGCGGTGCGGCGGCGCATGCAGGTGGTGTTTCAAGATCCATACGGCAGCTTTAACCCGCGGTGGAAAGTGGCGCGGCTGGTGGCCGAGCCATTTCACCTGCTCGATCAGCCGCCAACCGGGGCTGCGCGCCGCGCTGCGGTGAACGAGGCGCTGCACAGCGTTGGCCTGACAGCGGCAGATGGCGATAAATATATTCACGAATTCAGCGGCGGGCAGCGCCAGCGGATTGCCATTGCACGGGCGCTGATCATCAAGCCCGACCTGATCATTCTGGACGAGGCTGTATCGGCGCTGGATGTATCAGTGCGCGCACAGGTGCTTGATTTGCTGGCCGATCTTTCTGGCCGCTTTGGCCTAAGCTATCTGTTCATCAGCCACGATCTGGGGGTTGTGCGCGCCATCACCGACCGGGTGTTGGTGATGCGCGCGGGCCAGATCATCGAGGAAGGCCCCACCGAGCAGGTGTTTGCCAGCCCCACCCATCCCTATACAAAAGAGCTGATCGCAGCCGCCCCTGTGCTGCCTGCTTATGCAAAGGAAATTGCCCAATGACCAGCGAATTGCAGCTATGGTTTGACCCTTCGAAATGCCTGATTGCAGGCGAATGGGTGGCGCCTGTTGGGGGGCAGGTTTTGCCCTTGATCGATCCATCGACAGGCCAAGATATTGGCGCGATCGCACGCGGCCAAGAGGCCGATATCGCCGCGGCTGTGGCCGCAGCCGAGGCAGCGCGCCACGGCCCTTGGGGGCGGCTATCGGCGGCCGAGCGGGGGCGCATTTTGCTGACGCTCTCGCGCATGGTGGCCGCGCGCGCCGATGATCTGGCGCGGATCGAGGCGATAGATGTGGGCAAGCCGCTGAAACAGGCGCGTGCCGATGCCGTGGCTTTGGCGCGCTACTGCGAATTTTATGGCGGTGCGGCGGATAAGCTGCATGGCCAAACCATTCCTTATATGGATGGCTACACGGTATATACCCTGCGCGAACCCCATGGGGTGACGGGCCATATCGTGCCATGGAATTACCCGATGCAAATTATCGGGCGCTCGGTAGGGGCGGCGCTGGCGGCGGGCAATACCTGCGTGTTGAAACCGGCCGAAGATGCCTGCCTGACGGCCCTGGCCTTTGCCGATATGGCCAAGGCTGCGGGCCTGCCCGATGGGGTGCTGAACGTGGTGCCGGGCCTTGGCGCCGAGGCGGGGGCGGCCCTATGTGCTCACCCCGGTGTGCATCACATCAGCTTTACCGGCTCGGTGCAGACGGGCGTGCAGGTGCAAATGGCCGCGGCCCGCAATGTGGTGCCGGTGACGCTGGAACTGGGGGGGAAATCGCCCCAGGTGGTGTTTGATGATGCCGATCTGGAGGCCGCTTTGCCGTTTTTGGTGAATGCGGGCATTCAGAATGCGGGCCAAACCTGTTCGGCCTCGTCGCGCATTTTGGTGCAGCGCGGGGTCTATGACCGTGTGGTCGCTGCGATGGCCGCGCGTTATCAGGGGTTGCAGGTGGGCAGCGCCTTGGCCGATCTGGATGTGGGGCCGCTGATCTCGCGCAAGCAGCAGGCCATTGTCAGCGGATTTCTGGACCAAGGCCAAGATCTGCAGATCGTCGGCCAAGGCCAGCTGGTGAATGCCCCCAATGGCGGCAATTTTGTGCGCCCAACACTGTTTGCCGGGGTGGCCCCCAGCCATGCACTGGCGCGCGACGAAATTTTTGGCCCCGTTCAGGTGGTGATACCGTTCGACGACGAAGACGAGGCCGTGGCCATCGCCAATGGCACCGATTACGGGCTGGTCGCCAGCATCTGGAGCCGCGATGGCGCCCGCCAGATGCGGCTGGCGCGCAAAATTCGCGCGGGCCAGGTGTTTATCAACAATTACGGCGCAGGTGGCGGGGTGGAACTGCCCTTTGGCGGCATGGGCAAATCTGGCCATGGCCGCGAAAAAGGCTTTGAGGCGCTTTATGGCTTTACCGTTCTAAAAACCGTGGCCGCCTATCACGGCTAAACATACCACAAAACAGCGAGGACAAGATGAGACTGACAGGGAAAACAGCCATTGTAACCGGGGGTGCCAGCGGTTTTGGGGCGGGCATTGTGCGCAAATTCGTGGCCGAAGGCGCCCGGGTGATGGTGGCCGATATCAACGAGGCCGCGGCCATCGCACTGGCCCAGGATGTGGGCCACGATACCCTGGCCTGCGGCTGCGATGTGGCCAATGGCGCCAGCGTGGGCGCCATGGCGGCCCGCGCCATAGCGGAAATGGGCGGCGTTGATATCTTGGTCAATAACGCCGGCATCACCCATTTGCCAAAGCCCATGGAAACCGTGACCGAGGAAGAATTTGACCGGGTTTTCATGGTGAACTGCAAATCTGTCTATCTGACGGCACAGGCGCTGGTGGGCCATATGAAGGGCCGGGGCGGCGCCATTTTGAATGTGGCCTCAACCGCCGGGCTTAGCCCGCGGCCCAACCTGAACTGGTATAACGCCTCGAAAGGGTGGATGATTACAGCCACCAAAACCATGGCGGTAGAATTGGCCCCACATGGGCTGCGGGTAAATGCGCTGTGCCCGGTGGCGGGCGAAACCCCGCTGCTGGCCAGTTTCATGGGTGAAGACACGCCAGAGATGCGCGCCAAATTTCTGTCAACCATTCCCTTGGGCCGCTTTTCAACGCCCCAAGATATGGGCAATGCCGCGTGTTTCCTATGCTCGGACGAGGCCAGCATGCTGACAGGTGTCGCCATGGAGGTAGATGGCGGGCGCTGTATCTGATCAGGCGGGGGCCAGCATCTGGCCGTCGCCTTCGGTGGCGGTGGTGGTGGTGCGCCCGCGGGCAATCACCAGATAGCCTGCCAATGCCTGCCCACGGTCGTGGCGCAGCACGGTTGGCTCTAGCGTGGTGATGGCCAGCCCGGCCTGTGCCAGCAGCCGCTCTATATACTCGCGGCTGTGGGCATAGCGGCGCGAGGGTTGCAGCACGAAATCGGGCGCGCCGGGGCCTGCGGCCTCGACCGTAAAGGCCAAAAGCCCGGTGTGATCCAGATGTGCAGCGGCCCAGCCGACCACCTGTTCCAGCGCACCCAGATAGATAAACACATCGGCGGCCAAGATCAGGTTATAGCGCTGCATGCACAGCGGCAGGGCGGCGATATCGGCCTTTTCCAGCTGGTCGTAAATGCCCTTGGCGCGCGCTTGGCGCAGCATGCCGGCAGACAGGTCTACCCCGCTGAGCTGCCCGGCATGGGGGCGAATGGCCTGCCCCATCAGCCCGGTGCCGCAGCCCAGATCAAGGACATGCGGGAAATGGCTGTGGCCTGCGCGCAGCAGCGCATCGCGCAGCAATTCTGGCACGCGGTAGCCCAGTTTTTCAACCAGCGCCTGATCAAAGCGAGGGGCGTATTGATCAAACAGGCTTTCCACAAAGGCGCGCGGCATGGTGTCGGCCATCGGCACGCGGCGCAAAAGATCCAGCTGCAGCCCTGCGCCCATGTGATCTAACGGATCAAGCCGCAGCGCTGTTTGATAGGCCGCAATCGCGGCATCGGCCTGTTGGGCCTGGGCGTGATAATCGCCCAGCTTGGCCCAGCCGGCAGCCCAAGTGGGGGCCAGTTCTAGCGCTTCTGCCATAAGGGTAGCGGCGCCCGCGTAATCGCCTTCGCCCGCCAGCATAGCGGCATAATCTGCCCGCTTGTCCGCGCGCAGGTCACCGGATGAGAAATCTAGTTTGACCATGGTGTAAACTGTCGAAAAGGGCACTGTAGCACCGCGCCGGTGGGCGGGGTGCACGGCCGCCCGGCCCCTGCCAAGATCAGCAATTGGGCTTGGTTTTGCCTTTCGTCAAGGGGGCGCGTGAGGGCGCATGACAAAAAGCTGTGGCAGGCGCGGGCGCGGCCCACGATCTTGCACATTCGCCACGCCTGTGTATGGGATGCGCCAAGGCAGGACGGGGAGGGAATGTCATGCGTAAGGGGCTGGTTTTGCTGTGCTTGGCCTATGTGTTAAGCCAGTTCTTTCGGGCATTTCTGGCGGTGCTGACGCAGCTGCTGCAAGACGATATCGGCGCCACGGCCGATGATCTGGCCTTTGCCTCGGGGATGTTGTTTTTAAGCTTTGCCGCCATGCAAATTCCCGTGGGCGAGGCGCTAGACCGCGTGGGCCCGCGCCTGACAGCGGCGGTGCTGCTGGCGGTGGGCGGTGGCGGTGGTGCTGCACTATTTGCCATGGCCACAAGCCCGCTGCATATCGCGCTGGCCATGGCGCTGATCGGGGCGGGGTGTGCGCCGGTGCTGATGGCCAGCTACTATATTTTTGCCCGGGTTTACCCAGCCCGCATGTTTGCCACCTTGGGCGCGGTGATGATCGGCGTGGGCTCGGTTGGCAATATCGCCAGCGCCTCGCCCTTTGGTTGGGTTGTGGCCAGCTTTGGCTGGCGCGAAACCCTGTGGTTGTTGTCTGGCCTGTCTGTGCTGGTGGCGCTGGGCCTGTGGCTGCGGGTGGAAGACCCGCCCAAAGTGGCAGGCAACCTGAAAGGCAGCGTGTTAGACGTGCTGAAAATTCGCGCGCTGTGGCCGATCTTGCCGCTGATCTTGGTCAGCTATGCGCCAGCCGCCGGTGTGCGTGGGCTGTGGGTGTCGCCCTATCTGGCCGATGTGTATGGCGCGCCGGTGGCGGCCTTGGGCACCGCCACGTTGATTATGGGCGTGGCGATGATTGTGGGCACTTTTGCCTATGGTCCGTTGGACCGGCTGTTTGGCACCCGCAAATGGGTGATCTTTGGGGGCAATGTTGTGGTGGTGCTGGCCTGTGGCCTGCTGGCGGCGCGCCCAGGCTTGGGCTATGGCGCGGCGGTGGCGCTATGCGCGGCGATTGGCATGTTCGGGCTGACCTTTCCGGTGATCATGGCCCATGGGCGCAGCTTTATTCCCGCCCATCTGACCGGCCGGGGGGTGACATTGATGAACCTCTTTTCCATCGGCGGTGTTGGCTTGATGCAGGTTTTCACCGGGCGCCTGCATGCCGCCAGTGCTGCGGCATCTGTCGATGTGGCCTTTCCCTATCAGATGCTGTTTGGCTTTTTCGCTGTGGTGTTGGGGGCGGGTATGGTGGTGTATCTTTTTGCCCAAGACCGGCTTGATTAAGCGCCATTTCCGGGGGTGGCCGGGCGGGGGGCAAAACAGCCTATTCCCCTTGACGCCTGCGCACTGTATGAACCGCGCCGAAACCAAGGAGAACCGACATGGGTTACAACGTCGTCGTCGTCGGTGCCACGGGTAACGTGGGCCGTGAAATGCTGAACATTCTGGCGGAACGCGAGTTCCCCGTAGAAAAGATTGCCGCGCTGGCCAGCCGCAGATCGCTGGGCACCGAGGTAAGCTTTGGCGACAAAACCCTGACAACCCAAGACCTGGATCAGTTCGATTTTTCGGGCTGGGACATGGCGCTGTTTGCGGTGGGGTCTGAGGCCACGAAAACCTATGCGCCAAAGGCCGCTGCCGCAGGCTGTGTGGTGATCGATAACAGCTCGCTCTACCGCTACGACCCGGATATCCCGCTGATCGTGCCCGAGGTAAACCCCGAGGCGGTGCATGGCTATGCCAAAAAGAACATCATCGCCAACCCAAACTGTTCGACCGCACAGATGGTTGTGGCGCTTAAGCCCTTGCATGATCGTGCAAAAATCAAACGCGTCGTGGTGTCGACCTATCAATCGGTGTCGGGTGCCGGCAAAGAGGGCATGGACGAGCTGTGGGATCAAACCAAGGCTGTCTATAACCCCACCTCCGAGGTGCCGCCGAAGAAATTCCAAAAGCAGATCGCCTTTAACCTGATCCCGCAGATCGATGTGTTCATGGAAGACGGCAACACCAAAGAAGAATGGAAGATGGTGGCCGAGACCAAGAAAATTCTCGACCCTGCCATCAAGCTTACCGCCACCTGCGTGCGCGTGCCGGTATTCGTGGGCCATTCCGAGGCGCTGAATATCGAGTTTGAAGATTTCCTGGACGAAGACGAAGCGCGCGACATCTTGCGCGAATCACCTGGCCTGATGGTGATCGACAAGCGCGAGCCGGGTGGCTACGTAACCCCGGTGGAATGCGTGGGTGAATATGCCACCTTTATCAGCCGTATTCGCCAAGACAGCACGCTTGAAAACGGGCTGAACCTGTGGTGCGTGTCCGATAACCTGCGCAAGGGTGCTGCACTAAACGCTGTGCAGATCGCAGAATTGCTGGGCCGCGAAGTGCTGAAAAAGGGCTAAGCCGCGACAGACATAGCTGTTACAGCAGATCAGGGCCGCCCCTTGGGTGGCCCTTTTTCGTGGCTGGGATACAGCCTTATCCAACCGGGTATGCGCCATCGCCGACTGGCCCGGAAAATACCCGCGCGCGCGCAAGCATTGGCTGATCTGTCTTGCTATACACAACCCAAGGGCACTGCGCCCCATAAAACACCGGTCGGCCCCCTCTCTCACACACCCCACACACACCCGTGGGGCCGGCCGGTGAAGAAACGCTGTTTGCAGCAAAAAAGTCATACACACACCTAAGGGCGCTCTGCGATGCAGGGCGCCTTTTGTTTTTGCAGTCTGTGCGTGGCGCTAGACGCGGGCAAAGCCGCTTGTGCTGGGGTCGAAAAATTCGAGCGACCCCTCGCCGATATCTGTCCATAGCCCATGCAAAGACAGCTTGCCGCTTTGCACGGCTTCGGCGACGAAAGGAAAGGTCATCAGGTTGGTCAGGCTGACGATAACCGCCTGTTTTTCCAATGCCGCGCGTTGCTCGGCGTCGCTGCCATGGCCTTTGACCGCCTCAAAGCCCGGGCGCAGGATATCCATCCAGCGGCCAACAAAGCTTGATTTCTCCTCAAGCTCTGGCGCGTGGCCTGTGCACATATCAAAACACCCCTGCACGCCGCCGCAATTGGAATGGCCCAGCACGATCACATGCGCCACTTTCAACGCGTTCACCGCATATTCCACCGCAGCCGAGGTGCCATGCTGCAGCCCGTCGGGTTTGTAGGCCGGCACCAGATTGGCGATGTTGCGGTGAATAAAAAACTCGCCCTGATCCGCCCCAAAGATCGAGGTTACATGCACCCGGCTGTCGCAGCACGAAATCACCATGGCACGGGGGTGCTGGCCGCTTTCGGCCAAACGGCGATACCAGCTTTGGTTCTCTTCATAGGTGGTTGCCTTCCAGCCTTGATAACGTTGAACCAGATAGCTGGGCAATGGCTTGGCATGCTCCATCGAAGAAACTCCTTGGTGGTCTGCGCAGCCTAATAGACGGAATTCGATTAGAATTCGAGAAGAAACACCGCCCGGCATAAACCTTTTAGAAGGCAGGTTGCCCGATGGTTGGGGCGTGGGAAAATTAAATTGGGTGGCATGGTGGAACATGTGACACATCTGGCACAGCCAGAACCTGTAAAGCTGGATCATGCCCGCTTGGGCGCGCTTTATAACGAATTGGGCGCCGAACAGGCCGATGATTTGGTTTGCCGTGCGCTGGAAGAATTGGCGCTGCGTTTGGCGCAATTGGGCCACGCCTACCGCGAGGGGCGCAATAAAGATCTGCAAAAGGGCGCGCGGTTGTTGGCGGCCATCGCCGATCAGCTGGGCATGTCGACAACGGCACAGGTGGCGCGCGATGTGACGCGCTGTATGGAAATGGCCGATCCTGTGGCACTGGCGGCGGTGGTGGCGCGGCTGTTGCGCAGTGGCGAACGCTCGCTTTTGGCGGTGTGGGATGTCGATGTGACGCCGCCCTGATACCCCCTTGCAGGCGCAGGTGAACAGCTTAGGCTAAGCGCTGCATATACCGGAGCTTGCCTGCCATGACCCTTGCCATGACCCTTGCCAAACCATCGGCCACCGTGCCCGTTTTTGACACCGATGCCACAGATGCAGTGCCGCTTTATCTGTTGGCACCTGATGCCGTGGCCGAATGGCTGGCCGCGCGCCCCGATGCGCAGCAGGCATGGGCCCGGGCGCATGGGTTTCAGGGCGATTTGGGGCAGGTTGTGGTGCTGCCCGGCGCCGATGGCCGGCCCGCTGCGGCGCTGGTGGGCTATGGCACAGCCAAGGCGCGGGCAAAGGGGCGGTTTCATCTGGCCGCAGCGGTGGGGAAGCTGCCTGCGGGCAGCTATCGCCTGCAGGCCGATCTGCCCCCCGAGGTGCTGGAAATCGAGGCAATGGGCTGGCTTTTGGCCAATTACCGCTTTGATCGCTATCGCAGCCAAACCGCCCCGCGCGCCGGGCTGCTGGTGCCCGATGGGGTGGATGGTGCGCGCGTGCAGGCCATGGTGGCCGCCGAATGCCTGACCCGCGATCTGATCAACACCCCGGCCAGCGACATGGGCCCAGATGAATTGCAGCAAGCCATGGCTGATCTGGCCGCCCAGCATGGTGCCAGTTTCACCGCCATTGTTGGCGAGGCGCTGCTGGCTGAAAACTTTCCCATGATTCACGCCGTCGGCCGTGCAAGCCCACGCGCACCACGGCTGCTGGATATGCGCTGGGGCAGCACGGGCCCTGCGCTGACATTGGTGGGCAAGGGGGTGTGTTTCGACACTGGTGGGCTGGATCTAAAGCCCGCCGCCTCGATGGGGTTGATGAAAAAGGATATGGGCGGCGCGGCCACGGTGCTGGGGCTGGCGCATATGATCATGGCGCTGGGGCTGCCCCTGCGCTTGCGGGTGCTGATCCCGGCGGTGGAAAACGCGGTTTCGGGCAATGCGTTTCGCCCCCAAGATATTTTGACCGCGCGCAATGGCACCACTGTCGAGGTGAATAACACCGATGCCGAGGGGCGTTTGGTTTTGGCCGATGCCTTGGCCTATGGCGCCGAAGACAGCCCCGATCTGATGATCTCGATGGCCACGCTGACGGGCGCTGCCCGGGTGGCGCTGGGCCCCGATCTGGCGCCATATTTCACCGATGACAGCGCGCTTGCCGCCGCGATCGAGGCTGCCAGCCCCGCCATGGCCGATCCGGTTTGGCGCCTGCCGTTTTGGACCCCATATGAAAACATGATCCGCCCCGCGATTGCTGATCTTGATAATGCGCCCTCGGGGGGCTTTGCCGGTGCGATCACTGCGGCGCTGTTTCTGCGCGATTTCGTGGGCCAAACCCGCTATGCGCATTTTGACATTTACGGCTGGCAGCCCACAGCCGCACCCGCCCGCCCCAAGGGGGGCGTGGGCCAGGGCGCGCGCGCAGTGCTGCAGGCGCTACCACAGGTTTTGCCATTATGAGCCAAGACCCAAGGCTTTGGCCCGCCAATAGCCGCGTGGCCCATATCAGCCTGCAGGGCCAGGTGGCGCAGCCCCTGGTCGTGGGCGAAACCTATCGGGTTATGGTGCCGGTCTTGGGCCTTTATGCTGCCCCGGATGCCCAGCAGCTGGATCGGCAAATGCTGATGGGGCAGGCGTTTTCTGTGCTGGAAATCCACGACGGGCAGGCCTTTGGGTTTATCCCAGGCCCGGGTGGGCGCCCCAGCTATGTGGGCTACGCCGCGGCCAAAGGGCTGGCGCATGGCGCGCCCCTGCCCACCCACCATGTGGTGGCCATTCGCAGCCTTGCCTTTGCCCAACCCAGCATCAAAACACCCAATCCCCTGCCGCTGCCCTTTGGGGCACAGCTGGCTGTAACTGGCGAACAAGGCCCATTGGCGCAGATCTCGACCGGGCAATTTGTGCCAAAGGCGCATCTGGCGCCACTGGCCCAACAGGCGCACGCCCCGGTAGAGGTGGCGCAGCTGTTTTTGGGCACGCCCTATCTGTGGGGGGGCAATTCTGCCTTTGGGATCGATTGTTCTGGCCTGGTGCATGCCGCCTTTCAGGCCTGTGGCCGGGCCTGCCCGCAAGACAGCGACCAACAGCGCCAGCACCTGGCCGGCGACAGGCTGGAGCCGGGCACGCCGCTACGGCCTGGTGATTTGCTGTTTTGGCGCGGCCATGTGGCGATGGCCTGCGCGCCCGATATGCTGATTCACGCCAATGCCTGGCACATGGCTGTGGCCTATGAACAGGCCAGCCAGGCACAGGCGCGCATTCTGGCGCAGGGTGATGGGCCGGTTCTATGCCACCTGCGCCCCAGCGCGTAATGCCCGCGCCTTAATGCGCCTCGGCCCAGTTGGCGCCTGTTCCCGCATCCACAATCAGCGGCACATCCAGCCGTGCGGCAGGCTCGGCCGCCTCTTGCATGACATCGCGCGCCACGCCGATCAGCTGGTCGGCTGCGTCTTCTGCCACCTCGAACAGCAATTCATCGTGCACTTGCAACAGCATCGTTGCCGGCAGCCCGGCCACCGCCTGTGGCATGCGGATCATCGCCCGCCTGATGATATCGGCCGCGGTGCCCTGAATGGGGGCATTGATGGCCGCGCGTTTGGCAAAGCCCGCACCGGGGCCTTTGGCATTGATTTCCGGCGTATGGATTTTGCGCCCAAACATGGTGGCCACAAACCCGTGCTCTTTGGCAAAGGCCACGGTATCATCCATATAGGCGCGAATGCCTGGAAAGCGCTGGAAATACCGATCGATAAAGCCCTGCGCCTCGGCCCGGGGAATGCGCAGATTGCGCGCCAGGCCAAACCCGGAAATGCCATAGATCACCCCAAAGTTAATGGCCTTGGCGCGGCGGCGAATTTCCGGTGTCATCTCGTCAAGCGGCACGTCAAACATTTCCGAGGCGGTCATGGCGTGAATATCGTGGCCCTGCTGAAAGGCTTCTTTCAACGCATCAATCCCTGCCACATGGGCCAGAATGCGCAATTCGATCTGGCTGTAATCGAGCGACACCAAAACCTTGCCCGCAGGCGCCACAAAGGCCTCGCGGATGCGCCGCCCATCTTCGCTGCGCACGGGAATATTTTGCAAATTCGGGTCGGTCGATGACAGCCGCCCCGTGGCCGCACCCGATTGCACATAAGATGTATGCACCCGCCCGGTATCGGGGTCGATATGGTCTTGCAAGGCATCTGTATAGGTCGATTTCAGCTTGGCCACCTGCCGCCAGTCCAGCACAAGGCCCGGCAACTCGTGCTCGGTTGCCAAATCTTCCAAGATGTCGGCGCCCGTGGCATAGGCGCCAGTTTTGCCCTTTTTGCCGCCCTCCAGCCCCAGCTTGTCGAACAAAATCTCGCCCAGCTGTTTGGGCGACCCTACGTTAAAGGCCTGCCCCGCTTTTTCGTGTATCTCTTCTTCTAACTGGGCCAGCTTTTGCGCAAAGGCGTTTGACATACGCGCCAAAACATCGCGGTCTACCTTAACGCCGGCCATCTCCATCTGCGCCAAAACCGGCACCAGGGGGCGCTCGAGGGTTTCGTAAACAGTGGTTGTGCGGGTCTGGTGCAGCTGCGGCTTGAAACGCTGCCACAGCCGCAAAGTAATATCGGCATCCTCGGCGGCATAGCGCACCGCCTGGTCAATAGGCACCCGGTCGAATGTGATCTGCGCCTTGCCTGTGCCAATCACCTCTTTGATGGAAATGGGTTTATGCCCCAAATACCGCTCGGCCAAGGCATCCATCCCATGGCCATGCAGGCCGGAATTCATGGCATAAGACATCAGCATGGTGTCATCTATGGGCGCCACATTCACCCCATAGCGGGCCAAAACCTTGGCGTCGTATTTCATATTCTGGCCAATTTTCAGCACCGCCGGGTCTTGCAGCACCGGGCGCAGCAGATCTAGCGCTGTCTGCAATGGCATCTGCCCCTCGGCCAGCGCGTCAGAGCCAAATAGATCATCCGCCGCACCCGCCTTGTGCCCCAGTGGAATGTAGCAGGCCTGCCCCGGGGCAGTGGCCAAGGAAACGCCCACCAATTCCGCCTGCATCTCGTTCAGGCTGGTGGTCTCGGTATCCACCGCCACATAGCCCTGCGCCTGAATGCGCGCCACCCATGCCTGTAGGGCCGCGGCGTCGCGCAGGCATTCATAGGCCTCTGGGTCAAAGGGCACTGCTGCGGGCGCAGCTACCTCTGTGCCCATTGGATCGGTATCCATCAATACCGGCGCCGCAACACCCAACGCATCGGAAATGCGCTTGGACAGCGTGCGAAACTCCATCTCGCTTAGAAATCCCAGCAGCGCTTCGGCATCAGGCGCGCGCACCTCAAGACTATCCAGCGCCACATCCAGATCCATGTTGCAATCCAGCTGCACCAGCCGCTTCGACAGCTCGATCTGCGCGCGATGCTCGATCAAGGTCTGGCGGCGCTTGGGCTGTTTGATCTCGCCCGCACGATCCAGCAGCTCTTCCAGCGAGCCGAATTCGTTGATCAGCAAAGCGGCGGTTTTCACCCCAATCCCCGGGGCACCGGGCACGTTATCCACGCTATCGCCCGCCAGTGCCTGCACATCCACCACGCGTTCCGGGCCCACGCCAAATTTTTCAAACACGCCCTCGCGGTCGATCCGGCGGTTTTTCATCGGATCCAGCATTTCCACACCGTCGCCGACCAGCTGCATCAGATCTTTGTCGCTGGATAAAATCGTCACCCGCCCCCCGGCGTCGCGCGCGCGCACGGCCAATGTGGCCATGATGTCATCGGCCTCAAACCCCTCTTGTTCAAGGCAGGCGATATTAAACGCCTCGGTGGCGCGGCGTGTCAGGGGGATTTGCGGGCGCAAATCCTCGGGCATTGCCTCGCGATTGGCTTTGTATAAATCATACAGATCGTTGCGAAACGTGTGGCTGCCCTTGTCAAAAACCACTGCCACATGGGTGACATCGCCGCCGGCATTGCCCTCGACATAGCGTTGCAGCATGTTGCAAAACCCGCTGACCGCGCCAATGGGCAGGCCATCGGATTTGCGCGTCAATGGGGGCAGGGCGTGATAGGCGCGAAAGATAAAGGCTGATCCGTCGATCAGGTGCAGATGGCACCCTTTTCCAAATGACATGCTGCCCCCTTCACGGTCTTGCCGTTTTCATCTTGCCCCAAATACTCATGCCTGCCCGCGGCGCCCAATGGGCGGTGGGTTTAGGCCGCGTCTGTCTTTGACTGATGCACAAATTTGCAATCGCAATAGGGGCATTCCACCCAGCCTTGCTCTTGCGGAATTTGCAACCACACGCGCGGGTGGCCCAGCGCGCCTTCGCCGCCATCACAGGCAATTCGCCAGCTCTGCACAACCTTGGTTTCGGGGGCCTCGATCGTCATGAATACCGTCTCGTTCCTTGGCTCAGTTGCTGTGTGTTATGGGCGATTGCGCGCGCCGGGGCAAGGGTGCGTATGCGCGTGTGGGGCTTAGTCGCCATCAACCTTGCCGCGCAGCGCCTTGATCTCGCCGCGTTGTTTTTTGGCATCCAGCCGGCGGCGCTTGCTGCCGGCGGTGGGGCGGGTTGCGATGCGTCTTTTGGGGGCAATCAGGGCGCGGGCCACCAGCTGGGCCAGCCGTTCGCGGGCAATCTCGCGGTTGCGGGCCTGGCTGCGGGTTTCATCCACCTGCAGCACCACAGCGCCCTCCTTGGTCCAGCGCCGCCCGGCCAGTTTTTCCAGCCGGCGTTTCGCAGCCGGGCTCAGGTTGGGCGAGCGCGCGGCCTCAAAGCGCAGCTCCACCGCGCTTGATACTTTGTTTACATTCTGCCCGCCGGGCCCGCTGGCGCGGATAAACTGTTCTGTCAGTTCCCAGTCTTCAATCACAACCGTGTCGGAAATACGCAGCATGGGCTTTGCCTTGGGTGGGCGGGGTTTTGATATTGGCGGTTTTAGCAATGGAAAAGGGCCACCCCAAGGTTAAGGTGGCCCCCACAGAATTCGGAGGTGCGCCGGTTAGGTGACACCAATCCGCAGGTCATGCAGCCAAGGGCTGCCTCAGAAGCATTTCCCCCGGACTGTTCCGACACGTCTCTCCATGATCCCATTAGACACTAGAGCACCTCCTTTCTGCTGTTGAACGATAGGCTTAGCCTGCCACAGAAATTTGGTTTGTCAAAACAAAATCATGTGGTGCGGGGCATAAGTTGCCCCACGATGATGCGGAAGGGCACAAGTGCCAATAAAGCAAGCGACAGTTTTACCAGCCAGTCCGCCAGTGCCAAAGACACCCATAGCGGTGCCTCGGGCCCGGCGTTCAACACGGGCAATATCTCGCCCGCCCAAGAGACATCGTTTTGCGGCTCGATCATGCTTAGGCTTGCCGAAAAGGCGACGGTAAAGAAAATCGCGGTATCCAGCGACGAGCCCACCAAGGTCGAGGCCAGCGGCGCGCGCCACCATGCGCCGGCGCGCAGGCGGTTGAACACGGCAATATCCACCAATTGTGCGGTCAAAAATGCCAGGCCCGAGCCGATCGCAATGCGCAGCGTCACGGCGGGGTAGCTATAGCCATCGCCCTGCAGCATGATCTGCGTGCCAATAAGCGAGCAGATCACCCCCACCACAAAGCCCGCCACCACAACGCGGCGCGCGCTTTCGGCGCCATAGACGCGGTTCATGATGTCTGTCACCAAAAAGGCCAGCGGATAGGTAAAGGCACCCCAGGTCAGCCATTGGCCAAACAGGAATTGCACCAAAATATTCGAGGCCACAACAATGGCGGCCATGGCAAGAATGCCGGGTAGATAAGATCGGGTCATGATGTGATCCGTTTTTACAAGGTTGCGGAGACTTGGCCCCACCATGGGGACGGGCGGCGCATACGCGCTTCGCGGCAGTTTGGCAAGAAAAACCTGCGTTTCGTGCGTTACGGCGCGGCCAGAACCGCCCGGCAGCTGGCGGGTAGATCAGCCAGCTGCAATGCGCGCTTGGGCTTGGGTTTGGCGGCATTTGGCCGGGGCGGCGGCGGGTTTAAAATATCGGCCTGCCATTGGGCGGCTTCGGCGCAGCCATCGCCTGCGGGGGGCGCGGGCTGGTTTTCGCAGCCCTGCGCATCTTTGGGGCAGGCCAGGCGCACGTGGAAATGGGCGTGATGGCCCCACCATGGGCGCAGTTTGCGCAGCCAGTCGCGGTTGCCCGTGGCATCTTTGCACATTTGCAGTTTGGCGCCGGGAAAAATGAAAATGCGGGCCACCCGCGGGTCTTTGGCGGCGGCCTCGATAATGGCGTGGTGGCTGGCACCCCAATGGGCGTTGACATAGGCGCCATTGGCGCGCCGCATCGATTGCGACGAGATGTTTTCGCGCGCGCTGCGGCTAAGATCCAGCCGCTGTGGGGGCAGCATCCAGATATCCACATCCAGCCCCATCTGGTGGCTGGCATGGCCGCTGGCCATCGGCCCGCCGCGCGGCTGGCTGATATCGCCAATATATAGCCCCTTCCAGCCCGGTTGCCGGGCGGCAAAACCCGCCAGATCGCGGATGAAATCCAGCGTTATGGGGTGGCCCCAATTGCGGTTGCGCCCCAGGCGCATGGCTTGCCAATGCGGGCCGGTTTCGGGCAGTTGCTGCGCCCCGGCCAAACAGCCCCGCGCATAGCTGCCATAGGGCTGTGCAGGCAGGGGGGCGGCGGTGGTTTGCGATGCAAACAGCGTTTTGGCAGCCGGCTCTTGCCCCGCAGCGGGCAGGCCGCCTAGGGCCAGCGCGGCACAAAGCGCCACAGCGGGCCAGCTGCACCGCCGTGCCTGTTTCATTTGGCGCCATCACCCGCAGGTTTTACCCAAGCCAACAGCACAAGGCCGATCAGGAACAGCAAGATCAGCGGCGAGACGCCAATTTGCTGGCTGCCGCTGAGCGCTGTGGCAATGCCAATGGCTGTGGGGGCCAGAAAGCTGGTGGCTTTGCCCGCCAAGGCATAAAGGCCAAAGGCCTCGGTCATGCGGGCGGGGTTGGCCTGATGCACCATCATTGTGCGGCTTGCGGCCTGAATAACGCCGCCTGCCGCCCCGATCAGGGCACCCAGGATATAAAAGGTGATATCAGGCAGGGCCGAATTGGGGCCCACCGCCACGCCATAGACGCTGTCGCGCGAGACAAAGACAATGGAGATGGCCACGAATGTCAGCACCAAAATGCAGACGCGGATCACAGGCTTTGGGCCAAAACGGGCATCAGCGCGCCCACCCAACATGGCAAAGACCGCACCTGTTATGATGGCCAAAATGCCAAAAACCCCCACATCCACCACCGACCAGCCCAAGACGCCGGCTGCGTAAATGCCGCCAAAGAAATACATGCCATTCAGCGCATCGCGGTAAAACATCGAGCTGGCCAGATAGGCAAAGAGCGAGGGGGATTGCGGCAGTTTGCGAATGGTTTGGGCCACATCGCCCAAGGCCTGAAGAACCGATGCACCGCTGCGTTTTGCAGGCTTTGGGTCGCGCACCCACAGGAAAAACGGCACCATGAACAGCGCATACCAAATCGCCGTCAGCGGCCCAACGGCGCGGGTGCCCTCGCGGGTGCTGGCATCGAGGCCGAAAATCGGGTCAATCCCGATCAGCGTTTTGCCGGTGCTGGCATTTTCCGCCAAAAGCAGCAGCATGATCACCAAGCCCACCAAGCCGCCCAAATAGCCAAAAGCCCAGCCATTGCCGGATATGCGGCCGATCTGCTCTTTCGGGCCAAGATCGGGCAGCATGGAATTGGTAAAAATCGTGGCGAATTCCATGCCGATCATGCCAATGGCAAAAAAGCCAAGCGTGAGATAGAGGTTGAAATCACCCGGTGCGGCCCACCACAACCCATAGGCGCCCACCACGTAAAGCAGCGAAAACAGCCAAATCCAGCGCAAACGGTTGCCAGATAAATCGGCCATGGCCCCCAAAACCGGGGCAAACACAGCAATGATAAAGCCCGCCGCGCCCACGCCAAAGCCCCATGCCGATTGCGCCTGCGCGCCATCGCCGATCAACTCATTAACATAGGGGGCGAAAATGAAGGTGATCAGAAGCGTGTTATAAGGCTGGCTGGCCCAATCGAAGAAATACCAGCCCCAGATGCGTTGCTTCAATGTGGGCATGTCGTGCTCCGTTTGTTTTATCTCAGTAAGACAGCCAAACGGTGACACTGGCAAGACAATCCTTGGTTTCTCTTAGCCCGCTTCAAACCCCATGGGCGGCCAGGGGCGCTGGTCTTCTGCGGCAACCCAAGCCGCCACCCATGCCGGCATATCGGGCGAGGGGCCATCCCAGCCCACCAATTGTGCTGCCCGTGCGGGGGCGATGATGCCGCCCCGATCGGCCACGGCCACGCGATAAAGCGCGTGGTTGGCCACCAGCCCATCGGGGCGCAGCATGGCCTGTTCGAGGTAGAAAAACCGCGTGTCCCAACAGATGATACGGCTGTGCAGGCGCATTTTCTGCCACAGGGTAACGCGACGGCGATAGCGCACGGTGACGCCCGCCATGGTCATGAACCAGCCCGCCCCATAGACCCTGCGAAACAGGCCCGTGCGTTCGAACAAGGGCATGCGCCCCAGATCCATCAGCGTCAGCGTGCGCCCGTTGTTCAGCTCGACCGCCATATCCAGATCGCCCGGCAACACCCGATGCTGCGAAATATGCGGGTCGGTCAGGGCCAGGGGCGCGCTGAAATAGCGGGCGCGGGCCATTTCGGTGATGACGCGAAAAAACGGATACATGACACCCCCATTGCTTGGCCCTGGCGCCAGATGGGCCCCGCACGCGGTGAGGTCAAGCCAAACCTTGCGGCACTTGTGCCCAAGCCGCGCGCGCATTACCTGTAGGGCAAGCCGCAAGAAAAGGACCCCGCGCATGATGGCAATTTATGGCCCGCTGGCCTTGATACTGGATGTGATCTTTTTTGTGCTGCTGGCCCATATCATCATGAGCTGGCTGATCAACTTTCAGGTGCTGAACCTGCATCAGCAAATGGTGGCGCAAATTTGGTATGGCCTAAACCGCTTGTTGGAGCCGATTTATGGCCCCATCCGCCGTATCATGCCCGATACACGGCCGCTGGATTTGGCGCCGCTTGTGGTGTTTATCATTATCATTTCGCTGCGCGATTACATCTTGCCCGAACTTTTGCTGCGCTGACAGGTTTTTGAGTATTTGAAGCAAGATGAAGGGGCGGCCCTGTGCAGGCTGGGCCCTTGATTCCACAATAGATGGTGTGGGATACCCAGACCGAACGCAAATATAGCGGTTTTCAGGCAGGGTAGGAAAAATGACGGCGGCGACGGGCCTTTTGCGCGATGTCTTTGGGTTTGATGCGTTTCGCGAGGGCCAAGAAGAGATTGTGCAAGCCGTCGCCGCGGGGGAAAACGTGTTGGCGATCATGCCCACCGGTGGGGGTAAATCGCTATGCTATCAGTTGCCGGCCTTGATGCGACAGGGGGTGACGGTGGTGATTTCACCGCTGATCGCCCTGATGCGCGATCAGGTGCGTGCCCTGCGCGAGGCGGGTGTTGAGGCCGGCGCGCTGACCAGCGGCAACACCGCAGAGGAAAACGATGCGGTTTGGCAGGCGCTAGAGGCGGGGCGGCTGAAGCTGCTCTATATCGCGCCCGAACGCCTGGCGGCGGGGGCGGCGCTGGGGATGTTGCGGCGCATTGGGGTTGGGCTGATTGCGGTGGATGAGGCGCATTGCGTCAGCCAATGGGGCCATGATTTTCGCCCTGATTATTTGCGCATAGGTGAATTGCGCCGAATGCTGGGCGTGCCCTTGGCGGCCTTTACCGCCACAGCCGATCAAGAAACCCGTGACGAGATTGTTACACGGCTCTTTGATGCGGGGGCGCCGCGGATTTTTTTGCGCGGGTTTGACCGGCCCAATATTCATTTGGCCTTTTGTGCAAAGGATCAACCAAGGCGGCAGATATTGGCTTTTGCAGCCGCACGGCGGGGGCAATCGGGGATCGTTTATTGTGGCACGCGCGCCAAGACCGAGGCTTTGGCGCAGGCCCTGTGTGATGACGGGCATAATGCCTGTGCCTATCATGGTGGCATGGAGGCCGAGGCGCGCCGCGCGGTTGAGGCGCGGTTTTCGCGCGAAGACGGGTTGGTGGTTGTGGCGACGGTGGCCTTTGGCATGGGGGTGGACAAGCCCGATATCCGTTGGGTGGCGCATGCCGATTTACCCAAGTCGATCGAGGCCTATTACCAGGAAATCGGGCGTGCCGGGCGCGATGGTGGGCCTGCGGATACGCTAACATTATACGGGCCCGATGATATCAGGCTGCGGCGTAGCCAGATTGACGAAGGGCTTGCCCCGCCCGCGCGCCGCATGGCAGATCATGCGCGGTTGAACGCGCTTTTGGGGCTGGCCGAGGCGCAGGCCTGCCGGCGCAGTACCTTGCTGGGGTATTTTGGGGAAACCACCGGCCCCTGCGGCAATTGCGATTTATGCGACAGCCCGCCCGAGCTGTTTGATGGCACGCAAGCGGTGCGCAAGGCCCTATCGGCGATTTTGCGCACCGAAGAATGGTTTGGTGCTGGGCATTTGACCGATGTTTTATTGGGGGTCGATACCCCCAAAATCCGCGAGCGTGGCCATGACAGCCTGCCTACCTTTGGTGTGGGCCGCGATTACAGCCGCGCGCAATGGGGGGCGATTTTTCGCCAGATGATGGGGCATGATCTGATCCGCCCCAACCCCGAGCGGCATGGGGCATTGACCATGACCGATGCCGCGCTGCCGATTTTGCGCGATCAGCAGAAAATCACCCTGCGCCGCGACAGCGTGGCCCGGCCCGACCGGCGGCCGGCGGTGAAAATGCTGGTGAACGAAGAAGATGCGCCGCTGTTGTCGGCGCTAAAGGCCAAGCGGCGGGCCCTGGCCGAGGCGGCCTCGGTGCCGGCCTATGTGATTTTCACCGACCGCACCTTGATCGAAATGGCCGAAACGCGGCCAAACAGCTTGGATGGCATGGCGCGCATTGCGGGTGTTGGGGCGAAAAAACTAGAGCGGTATGGCGCGGCCTTTCTAGAGGTTATTATCGGCGCCGCAGCACCTATGCACCCGGCGCGCATGAAGCTGGCCGGGCGCGATGCGGGCACGCTTTATGACCGCTTGCTGCAGGCGCAGGCCGATTTGATGCGCGGCGAGGGTGGCATGGACAAGCCGATGAGCTGTTCCTCGGCCTTGCTTGCGCGCGTGGCGCAGCAGCGCCCCGCCGATATGGCCGGGGTTGAGCGGATATTGGGCGCGCGCCGGGCCGAACGTTTTGGCCCTGCGTTTCTGGACGTTTTGCATAATGCGCCCTAGGTTCTAGTGCAGCTGACATTTTGAGGAATACGCATGCTGGTTGTTGTCTCGCCTGCCAAGAAAATGGATATGTCGCCCGTCGAAGGCTTGGCTGTAAGCCAGCCCAGCTTTGATGCAGATACCGCAGAGCTGGCGAAAGTGGCGCAGGGGTTGGATGTGGCGGCGCTGCAAAAGCTGATGCATATCAGCGCGCCGCTGGCCCAGCTGAACGCCGAGCGGTTTCGCGATTTTGGCACGATGGAAAAGAAAGCGGCGGCCTTTGCCTTTGCCGGCGACACCTATCAGGGTTTTGATGCCAGTAGTTTAAGCGCCGATGCGCTGCGCTGGGCGCAAGATCACATGGGCATTTTATCGGGTCTTTACGGGCTGTTGCGCCCGCTTGACCAGATCGAGCCTTACCGGCTGGAAATGGGCAGCCGGTTGGCCACGCCGCGGGGAAAGACGCTGTATGATTTTTGGGGCAGCCGCATTGCCGAGGCGCTGAATGCGCGCGCCAGGCAAACCGGGGCCAGCTGTTTGGTCAATTGCGCCAGCCAGGAATATTTTGGCGCGGTTGATTTGCAGGTTTTGGCGCTGCCGGTGATCACGCCGGTGTTTATGGAAGACAAAGGCGGCCAGCCCAAAGTTATCAGTTTTTATGCCAAGCGGGCCCGGGGTGCGATGGCCCGGTTTATCGTGGAAAACCGCTTGGTTGCGCCTGATGCGCTGTTTGATTTCGACAGCGGCGGATACGCCTATCAGCCAGATATGTCGGCGCCGGGCAAGCCTGTGTTCTTGCGCAGCCACCCGGCCTAGGGCGGCGGGGTGCCTGGCAGGGGCGGGCGGGTATCGGCCGGTTGATGCTGGGCGATATGGGCTAATACATCGGCTTTTCGGATCGGCTTGGTGAGATAATCATCAAGGCCAGCTGCCAAAATCTGTTCGCGATCGCCCTGCATGGCGTGGGCCGTCATGGCGATGATCGGCACCGTGCCACCGGGCAGCGCGCGAATTTCTGCGGTGGCTTCTTTGCCATCGATGCCGGGCATCGAGATATCCATAAAGATCAAATCTGGCTGATATTGCTGAAAGGCACTGATGGCGGTTGCGCCATCCTCGGCAAAATGCAGCTCGATATCCGCGTCTTGCACCATTTTGCCAAAAACCAAGCGGTTCGTGCGGTTGTCATCGGCGGCCAGAACCCGCATGCGCCGCAGGGCTGGCGGGGGGGCTGGTTTTTTTCGGCGGCGGGGCTTGGCGGGGGCTTTTTGGCCGGGCTTGCCGGTGGGTGGGGCCGTGTTTTCCACCGCATCTGGCGCAGGCGGCAGGGGCAAAGACAGGCCCACACAGGTGCCTTGGCCAGGCTGGCTTTTGACCCAGATATCGCCGCCCATCAACTGCACCAGGCGCCGGGTGATGGCCAGCCCCAACCCGGTGCCTTCGAACCGGCGGTTTTGGTTGTCATCTGCCTGGTTAAACTCGCCAAACACATGTTCGATTTTGTCAGGGGGAATGCCAATGCCGGTGTCTTCGATCAAAATTTGCACAGGCGCTATTGGCGCGGCACCAGCCCCCCCAGCCCCTGTGGCTGCCAGCGAGACGCGCAATGTTACATGGCCTGCGGGGGTAAATTTTACCGCATTGCCCACCAGATTTGTCAGCACCTGGCGCACGCGGCCCGGATCGCCAACAAAGCCCCGCTGCAAGGTGGTGGGGTAATCTACCCGCAGATCTAGCGCCTTTGGCTGTGCGGCCGGGTGCATCAGGGTAATGATTTCATCCATCAGCTGGCGCAGATCAAATGGGCGCTGTTGCAGCACCACTTTATCTGCCTCGATTTTCGAATAATCCAACACATCGTTGATGATCACCAACAGCGCCTCGGCCGAGTTGCGGATGGTTTCGACATACAGGCGTTGATCATCTGTCAGCGGGCTTTCTGCCAGCAATTCCGACATGCCCAGCACCCCGTTCATGGGGGTGCGTATTTCATGGCTCATATTCGCCAAAAAGGCCGATTTGGCGCGGTTTGCGGCCTCGGCCCGGTGGCGGGCTTTTTTCAGCTCGGCTTCGTGTTTCACGGCATTGGTGATATTCAGCGCCAGGCTAACCACGTCGCCCCCATGGCCGCGTTGATCGATCAGGCGCACATACATATCGTTCCAGCTGCGCATCACATAGGGCGTGGGCGCAGGGGCCTGCCAGCGTTGCAGCATCATCGCGCGCCATTCGGCCGGCGATAGATCGCCCGTGTTGATCAGCCCCTCATCGGTGAGCAGCTGCAAAATGCGGGGGTAGGTAATGCCGGGGCGCACCTCGTCTAGCCCGTCGAAAAAGGCCAAATAGGCGGCATTGGCGGCAATCAGGTGGTCATCTGCATCGAAAAAGGCAAAGCCATCGGGGATGGTTTCAATGGATAGCCACAGGCGCCGTTCGGCAATGGCAATCTTGGCATGCGCCGCGGTGAGATCGGATTTCACACGCTGGTTTTCGTGGCGGTAGCTATCGACCTGCGCGCGGGTTTCTACGATTTCCGCTGAAAGCGCGCGGGCATGCTGGCCCAGCTTGCGGTTTGCAGCCCATAGTTCGGCTTGTTTCAGCTCTAGCAGGCGCTCGGCGGCCAGGCGGGCGCGGCGTTCTTCGGCCAGTTTGATGGCAATCGACATTCTATGCTCCGGCGGGGTATGCCGCAGAATTCGCCGATGGTGGTGAAAAAGCGCTTAATTTGGCCGGGGCCTGCACGAAAAAAAGGGGGGTTTTGCCCCCCTTTTTCACGCGCTCTGCGGCGGGTGTTAGATGCGTTCGATCGCCAGAGCGATGCCCTGACCGCCACCAATGCACATGGTGATCAGCGCGCGGCGCCCAGCTGTGCGCTGCAGTTCGTACATGGCCTTGACGGTGATGATGCAGCCCGTCGCCCCCACCGGGTGGCCCAGGGCAATGGCGCCGCCATTGGGGTTGACGCGTGCGCCATCCAGCCCCAGCCCTTTGTTGACGGCCAGGGCCTGTGCGGCAAAGGCCTCGTTTGATTCGATCACATCGAAATCGGCAACCGTCAGGCCCGTGCGTGCCAGCAGGTTTTCCACCGCAGGCACCGGGCCAATGCCCATAACCTGGGGGCGCACACCGGCATGGGCATAGCCCAGCACACGAAACGCCGGCGCCAGGCCTGCGCGTTCTGCGGCATCGGCGCGCGCCAAAACGATGGCTGCGGCGCCATCATTGATGCCACTGGCGTTGCCAGCTGTGACAGTGCCGTCTTTTTGGAACACCGGGCGCAGCCCTGCCAGCGCCTCGGCTGTGGTGGCTTTGGGGTGTTCATCGGTATCAAATTGCACCATTTCGCGGCCGCGTTTTACCTCGACTGGCACGATTTGTTCGGCGAAATAGCCCGCCTCGATGGCGGCGGCGGCACGGCGCTGGCTTTCCAGCGCGAACGCATCTTGCGCTTGGCGGCTGACATCATGCTCGGCCGCCACGTTTTCTGCCGTCACCCCCATATGGCCCGTGCCAAAGGGGCAGTTTAGTGCGCCCAGCATCATATCCAGCGTGCGAATATCACCCATTTTCGCGCCCCAGCGCTGATCGGGCACGATATAGGGCGCGCGGCTCATCGCCTCGGCGCCGCCGGCAAGGGCGAAATCGGCATCGCCCAGCATCAGCGCTTGGGTTGCAGACACAATCGCCTGCGCGCCCGAGCCACACAGGCGGTTGACGTTCATTGCAGGCGTTGTGTCAGGAATGCCGGCCTGCATCGCCGCCACGCGGCTGAGATACATGTCGCGCGGTTCGGTGTTGATGACATGGCCAAACACCACATGGCCAATCTGGCCGCCTTCCACGCCGGCGCGTGCCATGGCCGCTTTTGCGGCAATCGTGCCAGTTTCAATGGGGGGCAGGCCCGAAAGCGCGCCGCCAAAGGTGCCAATGGCGGTGCGTGCGCCGCCCAGAATGACGATATCGGTCATGGTCTATTTTCCTGTGCTTGCGGGTTTGGGCCCCGTGCTAACGCAAAGCGTGCCCCAGTGGCAGTGGAACGTTCCGTCAAAGCCGTGTGATGGGCTTATGTGGCATAGTTTGCGCCTTCGTCATCAAGGATGGCTTTCAGTTCTGCCAGATGGCGCGCGTCTTGGTCGGGGTAGGTTTCCAGCTCGCGCGCGGTTTTTTCAGCAATATCGTCGGGCAGCACGCGCAAGGGCTGGCCGGTTTGCAAGGCGCGAATATAGGTTTCGGCGGCGCGTTCGAAATAATAGAGGCGGTTGAACGTATCAGCCACCGTTTCGCCAATCACCAAAACGCCGTGATTGCCCATGATCATCACCTTTTTCTTGGGGTCGGTGAACAGCTGGGCACAGCGCGCGCCTTCGTCCTCGAACGCCAGCCCGCCGTAGTTTTCATCGATCACGTAGCGGTTATAGAACGTCGCGCAGTTTTGATCGATCGGGGGCAGGCGCGAGTCGGCCAGGCTGGCCAGCACCGTGGCGTGGATGGAATGCACATGCATCACGCAGCGCGCGTGGGGGCAGTGGCGGTGAATGCCGCCATGCAGCCCCCAAGCGGTGGGGTCGGGGGCGTTTGGCCCTTCCATCGTGCTGGGATCGTTGGCATCGATATGCAGCAAATCGCTGGCACGGATACGGGCAAAATGCATCTGGTTGGGGTTCATCAGAAATTGAGTGCCGTCATCATTTGTGGCCAGGCTAAAATGATTGGCCACGCCCTCGTGCATATTCAGCCGCGCCGTCCAGCGAAAGGCCGCGGCCAGATCGACGCGCTGTTGCCAATGATCCATGTTCGGGCGCAGGTTTGCTACACTCATTTCCAGTTCCTTTGATTGTGTGTGCGGGTCAAATTGGCCCCTTGTTGGCCAAAGAGTGGCCGCGCCTTTCTGGGCTGTCAACGGTGTCTGTTGCACCATCCGCGGGCGCGGTTTGGGCAAAATCTGGCCCTTTCCCAGCCGAGACTGCGCCTGTCCAAAAGGATATAGCGCCTTTGATTTGTTTTGTTTCAAGGAATGAATTTTCGATAAAACCTAATAAATGAAGGCCTCTGCGTTGGTTTTTGCTTGCAATACCCCCCTAATCATAGTGTTTACACACTATATAACGTTAGCTTTGTCGCGTTAGGCCCAATAACTCGGGCAGACCAAGGAGACCTAAAAATGACAAAACCGATGACCAAGACCCAACTTGTGGCTGCTCTGGCGGAAGAAATGGGCGCCGACAAGAAAACCGCAACTGCCGCGCTGGATGGCATTGTTGCCCTGATCACCCGCGAAGTTTCGGGCGGTGGCGCTGTGACGCTGCAAGGCGTTGGCAAAATCTATTGCCGCGAGCGCCCCGCGCGCACCGTGCGCAACCCCGCCACTGGCGAAACCATGCAAAAGCCTGCCGATAAGGTTGTGAAAATGACCATCGCCAAGGCCCTGAAAGACAGCGTAAACGGCTAAGCCTTGCGCAATGTCGCCTTTAGCGGGCCGCCCCTTGGGGCGGCCTTTGCTTTTGTGGCTAGGGCGCCAGGCTGCGGCGGTATTGGCTGGGGCTTTGGCCCAGTCTTTGGCGAAAGGCCCGTGTCATGGCTGTGGCATCGCCATAGCCGCAGCGATAGGCCACCTCGGCCACGCTGATGCGGCTTTGGGCCAGCCAGCGCTGGGCCTCGGCCAGGCGGATGCTGCGATAAAGCTGTGCCGGGGTCATGCCGGCCTTTTCCCGGCAAATGCGCTGCAGGCGGCGTTGATCCATATGCAGGCGCTGGGCAATTTCGGCCAGGCTCAGCGGCTGTTCGATATGGCGCCGCATCAGGGCGGCCGCTGCGCGCAAAATACGCTCGTCTGGCAGGCGCGCCAGCGGGTCTAGCTTTGGGTCGCGCTCGCCATGCATAAAAAGCGCCGCCACATTCAGCGCCAATGCTGCGCCATGGGCACGGCCAATCAGCGCCAGCATCAGATCCAGCGTTGTGGTGGCGCCACCGCAGCTGGCGCGGTTGCGATCGATCACATAGCGGTCTTCGACCACATCGATATTTGGAAAACGCTCCGCTAAGCTGCGCAGAATATCCCAATGCGATGTGGCCTTATACCCATCCAACAGCCCCGCCGCCCCCAGCAGCCAGCTGCCCGTATCCAACCCCACCATCATCTGGTTGCGTGGGGCGCAGGCGCGCAGCGCGGCCAAAGTGGCGGGCGTGGCATGGGCCAAATGGCCATAGCTGGGCATCACCAGCAAAATATCGCCCCCCCCATAGGCCGAAAGCCGGGTGTCGATATGCACGGGCAGCTTGCTCGAGCTGTGGATCGTGCCGCTTTGCATGCCCAGAAAATGCCACCGATAAAGCGGCCGCCGCGCCAGGCTGTTGGCGGCGCGCAGCGGCTCTACCGCGTTGGCAAGGCACAGGTTTGAAAATTCCGGGAATAGTAAAATGCCAATATCGGTGGGCTCAGGCCCGGCGGCGGCGCTGCTTTTTGTCGTTTTCTGCATGGTTTATTGCCAATACTGCAAGAATAGCGGCCCAGATCTGCCCTATCCTGCCCGTGGCGGCAAGGAGGGATTGCAATGCATTTTGGCCTGACAGAAGAACAGGAAATGATCGTTTCAACAGTGCGCAGCTTTGTTGAGAAAGAGATCTACCCCCACGAAGACATGGTCGAGCGCACGGGCGAAGTGCCCCCTGACCTGGCGCAAGAGATCAAGCAAAAGGTCATCGATTTAGGGTTTTACGCCTGTAACTTCCCCCAAGAGGTGGGCGGCGCAGGGCTAAGCCATCTGGATTTTACGCTGGTCGAGCGCGAATTGGGGCGCGGCTCGATGGCGCTGACGCATTTCTTTGGCCGGCCGCAGAATATCTTGATGGCCTGCACCCCCGAACAGCGCGAGCGCTATTTGCTGCCTGCCGTGCGCGGCGAACGTATGGATGCCCTGGCCATGACCGAACCGGGCGCCGGCTCGGACGTGCGGGGCATGCAATGCAGCGCCACGCGCGATGGCGGCGATTGGGTGGTTAATGGCACCAAACATTTCATCTCGGGCGCCGATCATGCCGATTTCTTTATCGTCTTCATCGCCACGGGCGTTGATGACACCCCCAAAGGCCCCAAAAAGCGCATCACCTGTTTTCTGGTTGATCGTGGCCACCCCGGTTTCGAGGTGCGCGAGGGCTACAGCTCGGTCAGTCATAAGGGCTATAAGAACTGTATCTTGTATTTCGACAATTGCCGCCTGCCCGATGCGCAGGTTTTGGGCCAGGTCGATGGCGGCTTTGAGGTGATGAACACCTGGCTTTATGCCACACGCCTGACAGTGGCGGCCTTTTGCGTGGGCCGGGCGCGCAGGGTGTTTGACTATGCGTTAAACTATGCCGCCGAACGCCGGCAGTTTGGCCAGCAAATTGCCAAGTTTCAGGGCGTCAGTTTTCAGATTGCCGATATGATCACCGAAATCGATGCCGCCGATTGGCTAACACTGGCCGCCGCCTGGCGCCTTGACCAGGGGCTCGAGGCCAACCGCGAGATTGCCAGCGCCAAGCTTTATGCCAGCGAGATGCTGGCCCGCGTCACAGATACAACGCTGCAGGTTTTTGGCGGCATGGGCCTGATGGCCGATTTCCCGATAGAACGGTTCTGGCGCGATGCGCGTGTGGAACGCATCTGGGATGGCACCAGCGAAATTCAGCGCCACATCATCAGCCGCGATCTGTTTCGCCCGCTGGGGGCCTAAATGGCCACGCAGGCATCTTTGGGGCGGCTGTTGCGCCCCACCAGCGTGGCCGTGATTGGCGGCGGCGCTTGGTGTGAAAACGTGATCCAGCAGCTGCGGCTGATTGGCTTTGGCGGCCAGATCTGGCCCGTGCATCCCAGCCGCGCCGATGTGGGGGGCGTGCCTGCCTTTGCCACTGTGGCCGATCTGCCAGATGCCCCCGATGCCGCCTTTGTGGGGGTGAACCGCCAGGCCACAATCGCGGTGATGGCACAGCTTAGCGCACGGGGCGCGGGGGGCGCTGTGTGCTTTGCCTCGGGGTTTTTAGAGGCCTCGGCCGAATTGGCCGATGGCGCGGCCCTGCAACAGGCCTTGATCGAGGCCGCAGGCGATATGCCGTTTTTGGGCCCCAATTGCTATGGCTTTATCAATGCGCTTGATGGTGCGGCCCTGTGGCCCGACCAGCATGGCGCGCTGCCCTGTGGCAGCGGCGTGGCGATTGTAACGCAATCGTCGAATATCGCCATCAACATGACGATGCAAAAGCGCGGCCTGCCGCTGGCCTATGTGGTAACGGCCGGCAATCAGGCACAAACCGGGCTTGCCGCCATTTCCATGGCGCTGCTGGATGATCCGCGCGTCACCGCATTGGGCCTGCATATCGAAGGGGTGGGCGATAGTGCTGCCTTTCAGGCGCTGGCATCAAAAGCGCGCGATCTGGGCAAGCCGATCGTGGCGCTCAAGGTCGGCGCCTCGGAACAGGCGCAGGTGGCCACCGTGTCGCATACCGCCTCGCTTGCGGGCAGTGATGCGGGCGCGCGGGCCTTGCTGGCGCGCTTGGGCATTGCGCAAGTGGCTGATTTGGCCACGTTTCTTGAGGCGCTCAAGCTGCTGCATATCACCGGCCCGCTGGCCAGCAATGCCATCGCCTCGCTGTCATGTTCGGGCGGCGAGGCCAGCCTGATGGCCGATAGCGCGCTGGGCCGCGGGCTGGTGTATCCGCCGCTGGATGCCCGGCAAAGGGCCGATTTGCGCGCCGCCCTCGGCCCCAAGGTGGCGCTGGCAAACCCGCTGGATTACCACACCTATATCTGGGCAGATCTGCCCGCCATGACGCGCTGCTTTGCGGCGATGATGGCGCCCGAACTGGCAATGGGCGTTGTGGTGCTGGATTTCCCCCGCGCCGATCGATGCCGTGCCGATGATTGGGATAGCGTCATCGCCGCTGCTGCTGCGGCACAGCGCCAGCGCGGCGTGCCCATGGCCATCTTGGCCAGCTTGCCAGAAAACATGCCAGAAGAGCGCTGTGCGCAGATCATGGCGGCGGGCCTGGTGCCGCTTTGTGGCCTGCCCGAGGGGCTGGGCGCCATTGCGGCTGCCGCCCAACTGGGCCAGGCGGCCCGCGCCCCGGCGCGAGCGCCGCTGCTGGCACCAAAAGGCGCGCCCTTGGGCGCCACGCATACGCTGGCCGAAAGCGCGGCAAAGGCCGCTTTGGCCCCCCACGGGCTGGATGTGCCGCGCCACAGCCTGGCCAGCACGCCCGCCCAGGCGGCAGCCCAGGCGCAGGCGCTGGGCTTTCCTGTGGTGCTTAAGGGCACGGGTGCTGCCCATAAAACCGAGGCAGGGCTGGTGGCGCTGAACCTGGCTGATGCGGGGGCCGTGGCCGCGCGCGCCGCGGCCATGCAGGCCCCGGCCTATTTGATCGAGGAAATGGTCACAGGCGGCGTGGCGGAATTGCTGGTGGGTGTGGTGCATGACCCGGCCCATGGCTTTGTTCTAAGCTTGGCGGCTGGGGGCACGTTGACCGAGCTGTTGCAAGACAGCGCACAGCTGCTGCTGCCCGTGTCAGAAGATGATATTCGCACCGCTTTGGCTGGGTTGCGCATGGCGCCGCTGTTGGCGGGCTATCGCGGGGCGCCGGGCGCCAATCTGCAGGCGGTGGTGCAGGCGGTGATGGCTGTGCAGGCCTATGCGTTGGAACACTGCCAGTCTTTGTGCGAAGTTGAAATCAACCCACTTATTTGCACCCCCGACCGTGCGGTTGCGGCGGATGCGCTGATTATTCTGAAAGGGCCAGACATATGACAAACCCAATCAAAACCGAACGCCGTGGCGCGGTGCTAGAGGTAACGCTAGACCGGCCCAAGGCCAATGCCATCGATCTGGCCACCAGCCGCATCATGGGCGATGTTTTTGCCCAATTCCGCGATGATCCAGAATTGCGCGTCGCTATCCTGACTGCGGCGGGCGACAAATTTTTCTGCCCCGGCTGGGATTTGAAAGCCGCAGCCGATGGTGATGCGGTAGATGGTGATTATGGCGTGGGTGGCTTTGGTGGCCTGCAAGAGCTGCGCGATATGAACAAACCTGTGATTGCGGCCATCAACGGCATTTGCTGTGGGGGCGGGCTGGAACTGGCGCTGTCGGCCGATATCTTGCTGGCCGCAGACCACGCCACATTTGCCCTGCCCGAGATCCGTTCGGGCACCGTGGCCGATGCGGCCAGCATCAAGCTGCCAAAGCGTATTCCCTACCATATCGCGATGGAAATGCTGCTGACAGGGCGCTGGCTGGATGCCGCGGAAGCCGCCCGCTGGGGGCTGATCAACCAGATCCATCCTGCCGATCAACTGCTGGCCAAGGCCAGGGAAATGGCCGATCTGTTGGCCTCGGGGCCGCCCCTGGTTTATGCCGCCATCAAAGAGGTGGTGCGCGACGCCGAAGGTGCGCGGTTTCAAGATACGATGAACCGCGTCACCAAACGCCAGCTGCCCACGGTAGATGTGCTTTATGGCTCCGAGGATAATATGGAAGGGTTCCGCGCCTTTGCTGAAAAGCGTGATCCGGTGTGGAAGGGGCGCTAAGCCCGGTGATGGGTGATTGCATCTGCCAGCCTTGCGGGGTTTAACGGTGGCAAAGCAGTGGCAGCGCCCGGGGGGCATATGAATATCAAAGCACTTTTTCTTGGGCTTGCCTTTGCGCTGATGTGGTCATCTGCCTTTACCTCGGCGCGGGTTATTGTGGCGCATGCCTCGCCCTTGGCCTCGCTTTCGGCGCGGTTTTTTCTATCGGGCCTGCTGGGCCTGGCCCTGGCCTATGCGATGGGCCAAAGCCTGCGCCTAAACCGGGCGCAATGGCGCGCCACCATCATTTTTGGCATTTGCCAAAACGCCCTGTATCTGGGCTTGAATTTTGTCGCCATGCAATGGGTCGAGGCATCGCTGGCCTCGATCATTGCCTCGACCATGCCGCTGATGGTGGCCTTTGCTGGCTGGGTTTTGTTCAAAGACCGCTTATCGGCCATGGGTGTGTTTGGGCTGGTGCTGGGGGTTGTGGGCGTCGGGGTGATCATGGGCGCGCGGCTAGAGGCCGGGCTTGACCCGCTGGGCCTGGGGCTGTGCGTGCTGGGGGCTGCGGCGCTGACAGTGGCCACGCTGGCGGTGCGCGGTGCTGCCTCTGGTGGCAATGTGATGAGCGTTGTGGGCCTGCAAATGCTGGTGGGCGGTGCGATTTTGGCTGTGGCCTCGGCCGCCACAGAAACCATCCATGTGACCTGGAGCTGGCAGCTGATTGTGGCGTTTTTATACACCACCCTGGTGCCTGGCCTGACGGCCACCTGGGTGTGGTTTACGCTGGTGGGGCAGATCGGTGCTGTAAAGGCATCCACCTTCCATTTCTTGAACCCGTTTTTTGGCGTGGCCATTGCCGCGATGATCCTCGACGAGGCGCTGGGCCTGCTGGATGTGGCCGGCGTGGTGGTGATTGCGGTGGGTATCTTGATGGTGCAACTGGCCAAACAGCGCCCGGCGGCGGGCTAAGGCGCGCATGCCGGGGCGCGCGGCCCAGCCGTAGCTGGGCCCGCAGCACGCCCAAATTAGGCCCACATTAGGCCCGCAGCGCGCCCTATGACACCGCCATTTCCGCGCCTTTGGTGATGGCCTCGCGCAGCCTGCGTTCAAGCGTTTTTTGCTTGGACAGGCTGTAGAATTTCAGCCCAAACATATCTTTCACATAGAACGTATCGACCACCTGTTCGCCAAATGTGGCGATCACGGCGCTGGCGATATAGACGTTGCTATTGGCCAATGTGCGGGTGAGGTCAAACAACAGGCCCGGCCTGTCGCGGGTATCGACCTCGATGATGGTGTAAATCTCGGATCCATCATTATCAAAGGTAATCGAGGTGGGCACACGGAAGGCGCGCTCGCGTTTTTTCAGCTTGTCTTTCGAGCGTATCGCCTCGGTTGCCTTGATCTCGCCTTTCAGGGTTTTGTGGATCATCTGGCGCAGGCGCGGCAGGCGTTCGGTTTCGTAGGGGTGGCCATCGCCATCCTGTATCCAGAACACCGCCGTGGCATAGCCATCTTTCGAGGTATAGGTGCGGGCATCTACCACATTGGCCCCCACCAGCGCCAATGCCCCCGCCAAGCGCGAGAATATGCCGGGGTGATCAGACAGCGCAAAACAGGCGCGCGTGGCATCGCGGTTTTCATCTGGGTGCAGATCGATGGCGATTTCATCATCGGCCAGGTCGCGCAACATGCCGGCAAACACCACCTGTGTGGCGCTATCCAGCCCCTGCCAATAGGGCGGGTAGTGGCGGCTGGTTTCGTGTTTCAGCGGGCCGGGTTCCCATGTAGACAGCGCCTCGCGCAGGGCGCGGCGCGCCTCGGCCCCGCGATTTTCGCGGTTCAGCTCTTCCAGCCCATGTTCCAGGGCAATGGCGGTTTCCTTGTGCAACTGGCGCAGCAGCATGGCTTTCCAGTTGTTCCATGTGCTGGGGCCCACACCGCGAATATCGCACACGGTTAAAACGGTCAGCAGATCCAGCCGCTTGCGGTTTTTCACCAGCTTGGCGAAATCGCGCACTGTGCGTGGGTCGGCGAGATCGCGTTTTTGCGCCATATCCGACATCAGCAGATGGTAGCGCACCAGCCATTCCACGGTTTCGCAATCGGCCTTGTTCAGCCCCAGCCGCGGCGCCACGCGGCGGGCGATTTGTGCGCCAATCACCGAATGGTCTTCGTCGCGGCCCTTGCCGATATCATGCAGTAACAGCGCGGTATAAAGCACCTTTCGGTTGACACCGCCCTTTAATATGCCGGTGGCAAGGGGCAGTTCCTCGACCAGCTCGCCCGCCTCGATCTGGCTGAGCACGCGGATGCATTGGATGGTATGCTCGTCCACGGTGTAGCTGTGATACATGTTAAACTGCATCATCGCCACGACATGTTCGAATTCGGGCACAAAGGCGGCCAGCACCCCCAATTCGTTCATCCGCCGCAAGGCGCGTTCGGGGTTGCCGTGTTTCAGCATCAGATCCAGAAAAATGCGCTGCGCTTCGCGGGTGTTGCGCATATCGTCATCAATCAAGCGCAGGTTCGATTTGACCAGCCGCATGGCATCGGGGTGGATCAGCATGCCCGTGCGCAGCCCTTCTTCGAACAGGCGCAAGATATTCAGCTTATCTGCCAAAAAGGCCGCGTCATCCTCGATGGCGATGCGCCCATGCACCACGCTATAGCCCGGCTTGGTTTTCGGCACCCTGCGGAAAAGCCGCTCGAGCAGGGGGGGGCTTTTGGCATGCATGGCTTCCAGTTTGGTCAGGAAGATGCGCGTTAAATCCCCAACCGATGTGGCATGGCGAAAGAAATCTTGCATGAAATGCTCGACCGCGCGGCGCCCGCCCTTGTCTTGGTAGCCCATACGCTCGGCCACTTCGACCTGCAGGTCAAATGTCAACTGGTCCGAGGGGCGCCCGGTGATCAGGTGCAAATGACAGCGCACCGCCCAGAGAAAATTTTCCGCCTTGGTAAAGGTGTCGAATTCATCGCGTTGAAACACCTCGAGGCGCACCAGCTCGTCTGCGGTTTGCACCCGGTGCATGTATTTTGAGATCCAGTAAAGCGTTTGCAGATCGCGCAGCCCGCCTTTGCCCTCTTTGACATTGGGTTCCACCACATAGCGCGCACCCTGTTTTTTGTGGCGCGCGTCACGCTCGGCCAGCTTGGCCTCGATGAATTCGGGCGCCGAGCTGCGAAACAGCTCTTTCCACAGCCGGCTGTCTAATTCGGTGTTCAGCTCTGCGTCGCCGCCAATGAACCGATGTTCCAACAGCGCTGTGCGAATGGTGAAATCCTCGCCCGCCAAGCGAATGCAATCTTTCACCGTGCGGCTGGAATGGCCCACCTTTAGCCGCAAATCCCAGAGGATATACAGCATCGATTCAATCACGCTTTCGGCCCAGGGCGTGATTTTATGGGGCGTCAGAAACAGCAAATCTACATCAGATTGCGGCGCCATCTCGCCCCGGCCATAGCCGCCCACGGCAAAAAGCGCCAGGCGTTCGCCGCTGGTGGGGGTGGCCAGCGGGTGAATAGATTGGGTGGCCACCTGCATGGTGGCTAAAACCAGGCAATCGGTCAGCCAGGCATAGGCGCGGGTGGTGGCGCGTGCGGCAAAGGGCTGTTTGGCAAAGGCATCGGCAATGGCCTGCCGCCCGCGCTGTTGGGCCTGCATCAGCACCGGCACAACGGCTGCGCGTATCTCGGCGGGGGCGCCGGCGCTGGCAATGGCCGTTGCAAGCTGTGCGCCAATGCCCACCCCATCAAAGATTTCTTCGGGCGCGCAGATAATATCGCCTTTGGGCGATGGAAACTGATACGTCAATTGAACGGTCCGTTCGTGTTAAAAGCCCATAGCGCCAAAGCTGCGCGGGGCGGGATCGATTTCCAGGGCTTGGCTGTCAACCACCTGTGCCACGCTCAAGCCCCGCTGATTGGTTCCATCGCTGTTAAAGCGGAAAATGCCGCCCGTGCCCTGAAACCCTGCCGATTGGGTCAGCCCAGCCGCGCCCAGCGATGTGCCGCTGCCAGCCAGCGCGCCGATGGCTGCAATGCCATCATAGGCCAGCCCGCCAATGGGGTGGGCATCGCCGGCATAGGCCTCTTTGTAGCGGGCGCGAAATTGATCCGATGTGGCGGTATCGGGGCGGGCAAACCAGCCCCCCTGAACACCGGGCAAGGCCAAGGTTTGTGCGGGAATATCCCAGCGGCTTAGCCCGATGAACTGTACATCCACGGGCGATAACCCCGCCTCGGGCAGCATTTGTGAAAACAGCGGCAAGGCGCCGGCTGTATTGGCGGTTAGAAACACCGCATCTGGTGCCATGTCGCGTGCCATTTGCACCGCCTCGGGCACGGCCTGCAGCACGCCGTTTTGCGAAAACTCATGCGATACAGCCCCAACCAGCGTGCCGCCATTGGCCATAACCGCCTTTTCCACCGCTTGCAGGCCCAGCTGGCCCGAAAGATCGGTGGAATGGATCACCATAAACCTGGTTTTGCCGCGCTCTATTGCTAAACGCACCAGGCGATCGGCGGCATTTTCAAACGTGTGCCCCAGAATAAAGAGGTTGCCGTTGCCGCGGGCAATGATGGGGTTGTTGGAAAACGAAAGCACGTTGATGTTTTGCGGTGCCAGGGCCACTGCCACGGCATTGGCCGATTCCGCGTAAACCGGGCCCAAAATGATTTTTGCGCCATCGCTGACCGCCTGCAGGCCAGCAGTGCGGGCCTGTTCGGGGTTGCCCGCGGTGCCATAAACGCGCAGGTCAATTTGCACGCCTTGCAAATCGGCCATGGCCAGGCGCGCTGCGTTTTCCAGTGATTGCGCCAGCACCTCGTCGCCATTCTCGCCGCTGCCACGCGGCACCAGCAGGGCCACAGGCACAGGTGCGCCCGGGGCAATGCGCGCGCCCGGTGCGCCGCCCGGTTGGCAGGCCGACACTGTGAAAAGCGCAAGCGCGCCAAGGGCCAGGGCGCATAGGCGGCGGGCGGTGGATGATAAGGCGAACATGGACAGATACTCTCCCTCGGTTTATGGCGGACATACCCCCACCTTTGGGGCGATAATAAACGCAGTCAGGGGCGGGTCCAGTGTTGAATCAGGAAAAGGCCAATCTGCCGGCAGGCTTGTATTTGATTGCCACACCGCTGGGCACCGCGCGCGATATCACCCTGCGCGCCCTGGATTTGCTGAAAACCGCCGATGTGCTGGTGGCAGAAGATACCCGCAGCCTGCGCCGCCTGATGGATATTCATGGCCTGGCCTTGGGCGATCGCCCGCTGGTGGCCTATCATGACCACAATGGCGACAGGATGCGCCCTAAAATAAAGGCGTGGTTCGCGCAGGGCCTGGCGGTTTTATATGCCTCCGAGGCTGGCACGCCCTTGGTGGCTGATCCCGGTTTTGACCTGGTGCGCCTGGCCCAGGACGAAGGCGTTCCCGTGACCTCGGCGCCGGGGCCATCGGCGGTGATCACCGCGCTGACCTTGGGCGGCTTGCCCACCGACCGGTTTTTATTCGAGGGGTTTTTGCCCAACACCAGCAGCCAGCGGAAAACCGCCCTGGCCGCTTTGGCCGAGGTGCCGGCGACGCTGGTGTTTTACGAATCACCCAAAAGGCTGGCCGCCATGCTGCGCGATGCAGCCCAGGTGCTGGGCGCGGATCGCCAGGCACGCGTGTGCCGGGAATTAACGAAAAAATTCGAAGAAATCGTGCCCGGCACCCTGCAAGACCTGGCCGAACGCTACGCCGAGACACCGCCAAAAGGCGAGATCGTTGTGCTGGTTGATCGTGGGCGTTTGGAAAAAATTAATGAAGCGGACGTAGAAACAATGCTGCGCCAGGCATTAGCGGCGGGCACGGTGCGCGATGCGGCAGATCAGGTCAGCATCGCAACCGGGCTACCCCGGCGCAAAGTGTATCAAATGGCGTTGAAATTGGGCAAGGACGGGTAAAATGGGCGCGCAGGCATGTTCGATGGATCTGTGGCAATCCACGCCTGCCCCCCGGCGTGCCCGGGGGCAGATTGCGTATTTGGCTGGGCTGGCGGCCGAGGCTGTGGTGGAACGTGCCTATCTGGCCCAGGGGGCTGAATTGCTAAAGCGGCGCTGGCGGGGCAAGGCAGGCGAAATTGATTTGATCTTTGTTGATCGTCAAAATGGCGAAGAGGCCCTGATCTTTGCCGAGGTAAAAGCCGCCCGCACCCATGCCAATGCGGCCCATGCGCTGCGCCCGGCACAGGCGCGCAGGCTATGCCGGGCAGGCCAGGAATTTGCCGGCCAACGCCCCAGTGGGCAACTGACACCGATGCGCTTTGATCTGGCGATGGTAGATGGGCAGGGGCAAGTTGAGCTGCTGGAAAATGCCATTGGGGAATTTTGATGGGGAATTCTGATTTGCCTATGGGCGCGGCTTACGCCATGAAGATGGCGAAGCAGACGGAGCAGACCCATGAAAATTGCCTTTCAGATGGACCCGATCGGCCCGATCAATATCGAGGCTGACAGCACGTTTCGCATTGCCCTAGAGGCGCAGGCGCGTGGCCACGAGTTGTTTTATTACACCCCCGACAAGCTGGCCTATCAAGAAGGGCGTATCACCGCCCGCGGGTGGCCGCTGCGCGTTCAGCGCGTGGCGGGGGCGCATTACACCTTGGGTGACGAGCAAGAGGTGGATCTGGCCGGTTTCGATGTGGTCTGGCTGCGCCAAGACCCGCCCTTTGATATGTTCTACATCACCACCACCCACCTGCTGGATCGTTTGGCGCCCACCACATTGGTGGTGAACAACCCGTTTTGGGTGCGCAATTACCCTGAAAAACTGTTGGTGCTGGATTTCCCCGACCTGACCCCGCCCACCACGATTGCCCGCGATCTGCAAACCATTCGCGCGTTTAAAGAAAAACATGGCGATGTGATCTTAAAGCCGCTTTATGGCAATGGCGGCGCGGGGGTATTTCGCCTGACACCAGAGGATCGCAATCTGTCGTCTTTGCATGAAATGTTCACAGGCTTTTCGCGTGAACCGTTGATCGTGCAGAAATTTTTGCCTGCGGTGTCAAAGGGCGACAAACGGGTGATCTTGGTGGATGGCGCGCCGGTGGGCGCGATCAACCGTGTGCCACAGGCGGGCGAGACACGGTCGAACATGCATGTGGGCGGGCGGCCTGAAAAGGTGGCGCTGACACCGCGCGATCTGGAAATTTGCGCCCGCATCGGCCCGCTGTTGCGCGAAAAGGGGCAGATCTTTGTGGGCATTGACGTGATCGGCGATTACCTGACCGAAATCAACGTCACCTCGCCCACTGGCATTCAAGAGCTAGAGCGTTTTGACGGCACCAATACCGCTGAACTCATCTGGCAGGCGATCGAGGCCAAGCGCGCCCAGCCTTAACCGGCCTGCCTAGCCGCTGGCCGGCGTCTGCAGCCTATAGCTGACGGCCTCGGCCACATGGGGCTGGCGCACATCGGCGCTGCCATCCAGATCGGCGATGGTGCGCGCCACGCGTAACACGCGGTGAAACCCCCGTGCCGAAAGCGCAAAGCGCTGCGCCACGCGTGCCAACAAGGCCCGCCCCTCGGCATCGGGGGTGGCGATGCTTTCCAGCAGCGCGCCCTCGGCATCGGCATTCATCGCCACATCGCTATGGCCTGCAAACCGCTGTGCCTGCACGGCCCGGGCCGCCGCCACCCGCGCGGCAACGGTGGCCGAACTGTCGCCCGAGGGAGGCAGATCAAGATCTGTATAGGCCACAGGGGGCACATCGATGCGCAGATCAAAGCGGTCGATCATCGGGCCGCTGATCCGCCCCATGTAATCTTCGCCACAAATGGGCGCCCGGCTGCAGGCGCGCCCGGCATCGCCAAGATGGCCACATTTGCACGGGTTGGCTGCGGCCAGCAGCAAGAACCGGCAGGGGTAGTTCACATGCGCATTGGCGCGCGCCACGCTGACCTGGCCGGTTTCAATGGGCTGGCGCAGCGTTTCCAGCACGGGCCGGGCGAATTCGGGGAATTCATCCAAAAACAGCACGCCGTTATGGGCCAGCGAAATTTCACCAGGTTTCGCCGCGCGCCCGCCGCCCACGATCGCCGCCATCGAGGCGGTGTGATGGGGCGCGCGAAAGGGCCGCGCACGGTTGATGCCGCCGGCATCCAGCAACCCCGATAACGAGTGTATCATCGATGTCTCTAGCGCCTCGGCCGGGGTGAGGGGCGGCAAGATACTGGGCATGCGCGCGGCAAGCATAGATTTCCCCGAGCCGGGCGGCCCCACCATCAGCACGTGGTGGCGCCCTGCCGCGGCAATTTCCAGCGCCCGTTTTGCCCTTTCCTGGCCCTTGATATCGCGCAAGCAGCGGCTGGTGTCATGGGCCAGCACCTCGCCGGGTTTGGCGGTGGGCAGGGGGGCTTGGCCGTTGAAATGGCGCACAACATCGCCCAGGCTGGCGGCTGCGATGACCTGGCAATCGCCCACCCAGGCTGCCTCGGCCCCCGAGGCCTGCGGGCACAGCAGGCCGCGCCCCTCGCTTGCGGCATTCACGGCGGCGGGTAGCGCGCCCACCACCGCCACCAGCGACCCATCGAGCGACAACTCGCCCAGCGCGGTCACACGTTCGGCGGCATCGGGGGCGACAATTTGCAGCGCGGCCAGCAGCGCCAGGGCGATGGGCAGGTCGAAATGGCTGCCCTCTTTGGGCAGGTCGGCAGGCGACAGGTTAATGGTGACGCGTTTCGATGGCAGCGCAATGGCCAGGGCCGATAGCGCCGCGCGCACCCTATCGCGCGCCTCGCTTACGGCCTTGTCTGGCAGGCCCACAATGGCAAAGGCGGGCAGGCCCGGGGTGATGGCGCATTGCACCTCGACCGTGCGGGCCGAGACCCCCTCGAAGGCAACTGTATAGGCCCGCGTTACCATAGCACCCCCACCGCCCGGGCAGGCCAGCCCCGCCCTGTGCCCAGTTTGGCTAGCGCGGATCAGGTGAAGGAAAGGTTAATGGGCAAAGAAAAGATTAACGTTTCTGCATCATCTCGAAGGCACGCGAAATTTCTGCGGCGCTGTCGCTAAGGCCCCAGGGGGCATTGATCACAAACATACCCGAGCCGATCATCCGGTGCCCGGGGCGCACCGGGGCAAATGCCACCTCGTGGCGCAGGGCGCCGGGGTAGTTGGCCGCCACAAGCGCATCTAGCATGGGGTGATGCGCACCGCCCAGCAGCAGCGGATACCACAGGGCGATCACGCCCACGTTCCACTTGCGGTGCAGCTTGGCAATTTCGCCCGGAATGCGGCTGTAATCTGTTTTGATTTCAAAACTGGGGTCAATCAGCAGCACGCCCCGGCGGGGGGTCGGGGGGCAAATGGCCTGTGCCATTTCAAACCCATCGCGTTGGTGCATATGGGCCTTGGTGCCCTGCATGGCCTGCGACAGGGCGGCATATTCTTGGGGGTGCAGCTCGGCCAGGTCGATACGGTCATCAGGGCGCAAAAACTGCGTGGCCAATAGGGGCGAGCCGGGGTAGGCGTGATCGCCAAACCGGGCGCGAATTTTGGCCAGCGCTTGGGTATAGGGCGTATTGGCCAACAGGTTTTGCGCCTCGATCTGGGCAATGCCGGCCTGTGCCTCGCCGGTTTTTAGCGCAGCCGCGCTGCCCAAATCATAAAGGCCCCTGCCGCTGTGGGTTTCGATATAGCACAGTGGCTTGTCTTTGGCGCACATGTAAGACAACAGCGCCGCCATCAGCGCGTGCTTTTGCACATCAGCCGGGTTTCCGGCATGGTAGATATGTTGATAAGACAGCATAAGCCCCCATAAACCAGTGCCCGCGCCCCGCCAAGAGATGATGCAAGATCTGCCCCAGCAAATCAGCGCCTGCCGCTTGTGCCAGCCCCGTTTTGCCGCCACGGCCACGGCCCATGCGCCGCGCCCGGTGCCGTGGTTTTCGCCACAGGCGCGGGTTCTGGTGGCGGGGCAGGCGCCGGGGCTGCGGGTGCATCAGGCGGGCCGGCCTTTTGCTGATGCCTCGGGGCAGCGGTTGCGGGCGTGGATGGGTATGGATGACGCGCAGTTTTACGACAAGGCGCGCGTGGCCATCGTGCCTATGGCCTTTTGTTTTCCGGGCTATGGGGCAAAAGGGGCAGATTTGCCGCCGCCGCCTGTGTGCGCGGCCACGTGGCGGGCGCAGGTGATGGCGGCCCTGCCCAATATCAAGCTGGTGCTTTGCATCGGCGCCTATGCGCAGCGCTGGCATTTGGGCGGGCGGGTGCCGGTGGCCGAGCGCGTTGCCGATTGGCAGCGCTATGCCCCGGGCATTTTTCCCTTGCCGCACCCGTCTTGGCGCAATACCGCATGGCTGAAACGCACCCCCTGGTTCGAGGCGGAATTGCTGCCTGCGTTGCGGGCGCGGTTGAAAGAGGTGTTCGATGACTGAGATGCACAGCGCATTAGACAAGGCTCATGCCGCGATGGAGGCCGCGCCAAACGACGATGGCGCCCGGCTGCGCTATTACCAGATTTTGGCCGACACCGAATTGTGCCTGTTGCTGCGCGCCGAGGCGCAGGGCGACCGGATCGAGCCGGAAAGCTTTGATCTGGGCGATATGCGCGTGGTGCTGGCCTTTGACAGCGAAGACCGGCTGGCACAGTTTACCGGCGCGCCGGCGCCCTATGCGGCCATTTCGGGGCGGGTCTTGGCGGGCATGCTGGCGGGCCAAGGCCTGGGAATGGGCGTGAACCTCGAGGCGCCATCGGCCTTTCTGGTGCCCCCCGATGGGGTGGCTTGGCTGGTTGAAACGCTGGGCCACACCCCGCAAGAGGCCGAGGCGCGCCTGCAGGCATTGCACCGCCCTCAGGGCCTGCCGCCGGTGCTGCTCGATGCGCTGGCGCAGCGTTTGTCAGGCATGGCGGGGCTGGCGCAGGCAGCGTTTTTGGTTGGTGCCGAATATCACGGCGGCGGGCGTGGCCATGTGCTGGCCATCCTGAATGCGGCACCGCGCGCCCAGGCGCCGCTGGCCAAAGCCATGGCCGAAGCGCTGACATTTTCGGGCATAGAGGCTGGCGCGCTGGATGTGGTGTTTATCGATGACACCCACCCGTTTTTGCCACAATTCAAGGCCCAGGGGCTGGCGCTGGACATTCCTGCCCCGCCCGAGCCCAGGGTGCAGCTGGTCACAGCGCCGGGCAGCGACCCCGACAAACCGCCGATTTTGCGCTGATCAATAGCCTGCGCTGCGATCGACCAGGTGCAAAAACGGCAGCCCTGCCTCGCCGCGGCGAATGTTTTCGGCAATCACCTCGGCGGCGGTATCGCAGCGCGTGGCGCTGGCGATATGCGGTGTAACAGTCACCTTTGGATGCGCCCAATAGGGGTGTTCGGGGGGCAGCGGCTCGGTTCGGAATGTATCCAGCGTGGCCTGCGCGATATGGCCACGATCAAGCGCGTGCAGCAGCGCCTCGTCATCCACCAGCGCGCCGCGCCCGGGGTTTAGCACCATTGCGCCCTTGGGCAGCATGGCCAGGGTTTCGGCGTTCAGCACGTTTTCCGTATGCGGCGTATGGGGCAGCAGCAAAACCACAATCGCAGCGCCGCTTAATGCCTGCTGCAGCCCGTCAGGGCCACAAAGGCAGGCCATGCCATCAACAGATTTTTCACTGCGGCTCCAGCCGGTTACGGGAAAACCCAAAGCCGCCAGCGCCTGCCCGCAGGCGGTGCCCAGCGTGCCCAGGCCCAAAATGGTGACGGGGCGGTTTTTGGCCAGGGGCGGGGCGGTGGGGCGCCATTGGCCATCTTGGCCGTGAATGTGGCTGTCCATGCCCAAATGCAGGCGCAGCACATGGCCTGTCACCCATTCTATCATGCCTTGGCTTAGCCCCTCGTCCACCATACGGGCCAAGGGAATGCGCAAGCTGGCATTGCCCACCACGTTTTCCACCCCGGCCCATAGGTTCAGCACCGCCTTGGCGCGGGTGTAGGGGGTGAAATCTTGTAGCCAGGAATTGGGCGCATAAATGATGTAATCCACCTCGGCGGGGGGGAATTCGGTGCGCAGATCGGCCTCTAGCCCGGCCTTGGCCAAGGCATGGCGCAGGGGTGTTTCGTAATCTTCCCATTTTTCTTCGCGTGCAGCGAAGAGCACATTTACCGGCATGTCTTACCTCGGTTTGTGGATATGGGCGCTTTGCATCATGCCGAAAGCGGCCAAAAGCACCAACATTGCTGAGCCACCATAACTGACCAGCGGCAAAGGAACACCCACAACCGGGGCCAGCCCCATTACCATCAGCATGTTTACCGCGAAAAACAGGAAAAACGTCACGGCAATGCCGATGGTCAGCAGGGCGGAAAAACGGTCTTTGTTGGTGATGGCGGTGTTGATGCAAAAGACGATGATCAGCGCATAAAGCGTCAGCAGGCTGGCGGCGCCCACGAAGCCGAATTCTTCGGCCAATGTTGTAAAGATAAAATCGGTGTGTTTTTCGGGCAGAAAATTCAGCCGCGATTGTGTGCCTTGCATAAAGCCCTTGCCGCTCCACCCGCCCGATCCGAGGGCAATTTTAGATTGGGTGATGTGATAGCCCGCGTTCAGCGGGTCTTGGGAGGGGTCAAGAAATGTGTCGATACGGCGATATTGATAGTCTTTCAGCAGCTGCCAACTGGTGCCGCGCGATTTAAAAACCGCCACCACCACGCCAATGCCTGCCGCGATAACGGCTGCGAAATAGGCCCAATGCACGCCTGCCACAAACATCACCGCGGCACCGGCAAAGACCAATAGCAGCGATGTGCCCAGATCTGGCTGGATCACCACCAAGGCGGTGGGCAGCAGGATGAAAAACACGGGCAAGGCCACCCATAAAGGGTGCGATACTTTCTTGATCGGCAGCCAATCGTAATAGGCGGCCAGCAACATCACCAAGGTGATTTTTGCCAATTCCGATGGCTGCAGGCGCATAAAGCCCAGATCGATCCAGCGTTGGGCGCCCATGCCCACCTCGCCAAACAGTTCCACCGCGAAAAGCAGCGCCACCGATATCGCATAGGCCAGCGCCGCCACGTTGCGCCAAAACCATATCGGCACCATCGCGATGACCAGCATCAGCACGAAACCGGCAGCAAAGCGTTTCATCTGCGGCTCGGCCCATGGCTGCAAGCTGCCGCCGGCGACGGAATAGAGCATCAAAAACCCCACGCAGCCCACGCTGAGCAACAGCAGGGCAATGGGCCAGTTCAGATATAAAATCTTGCGTGGGCCGGTGGGCACATATTTGACGGTATATTCAAGATAGCTCATGCGCGGCCCCGGTCGCGGGTATCTTCGCGGGCTTGGCGTTCGCGTTGCAGGCGGTCTTGTTGCGCCTTGATGCGGCTGCGGTCTTTTTCGGGGTAGGCGGCCAGTGGCGGGGTGTCGCCGTAGAGCGCCTGCAAGGTGATATCGCGCGCCACCGGCGCCGCCGCAGACGAGCCGCCGCCGCCATGTTCGATCACCACTGAAACCGCGATGCGCGGGGCGTCGGCGGGGGCGAAATTGACAAACAGCGCATGATCGCGCCGCTCCCATGGCAGGTCTTCGTTGCGGGTCACGCCGCGCCGCCGCTCGGCCTCGGTGATGTTGCGCACCTGGGATGTGCCGGTTTTGCCGGCCATGCGAAACGTGTCTTCGATGATGCGGCTGCCATAGGCGGTGCCATTGCGGTTATTGGTGACGGCAAACATCGCGCGGCGCAGCTTGGCCAGGTTGCTGGGATCCAGCCCCAGCTGTTCGCCCCGGCCTGTGGGTTGTTCTACCCCTTCGATGGATTTTATCAGCCTTGGGCTGATACTGCGGCCCGTGGCCAAACGTGCCGTCATCACCGCCAGCTGCAGGGGAGAAGCCAAAACAAACCCCTGGCCGATCGAGGCGTTTACCGTATCGCCCACCACCCAATCTTGGGCAAAGCGCGCGCGCTTATAGTCGCGCGTTGGGGTCACGCCTGCCTTGACCGACGACATCGGGATATCGTGGCGCACGCCCAGCCCCAGCTTTTGGGCCATGGCGGAAATGGCATCAATGCCGATTTTCAGCGCCAGATCGTAGTAATAAACATCGCAGCTTTCCGCCAGCGAGTTCATCAGATCCACGCTGCCATGGCCTGCACGTTTCCAGCAATGAAACTTGCGCCCCGACACCTCGAGATGACCTGGGCAATAAACGGTGTCTTCCGGGGTGATGATGCCCGCCTCTAGGGCCGCCAGTGCGGTGACCATCTTGAAGGTTGATCCGGGGGGGTAAAGGCCTTGCACGCTTTTGGGCACCAAGGGGCGATAGGGGTTGTCGGTGAGCGCGCGGTAATCGGCCACCGAGATGCCATTTACAAACAGGTTCGGGTCGTAAGACGGGGCCGAGGCAATGGCCAAAATATCGCCGCTGTCGCAATCTAGCACAATGGCTGCCGCCGATTGTTCGCCCAGGCGTGCCTGCACGTAATCTTGCAGGCGGTGATCAACTGTCAGTTGCACATTGGCCCCGGCCTTGCCTTCGCGGCGGTCAAGCTCGCGCATCACCCGGCCCGAGGCATTCACCTCGACGCGTTTGGTGCCTGCCTTGCCGCGCAGCAGCTCTTCTACCTCGGCCTCGACACCAACCTTGCCAATCTGAAAGCGTGGAATGCGCAACAATGGGTCTGGGTCTTCGATACGTTCCAAATCGTAATCGCTGACCGGGCCAACCCGGCCCACCACATGGGCAAAATCGGCGCCGCGCGGGTAATGGCGGCTTAGCCCAACCTCGGGGGTTACGCCGGGCAGGGCGGGGGCGTTTACGGCCACTTTGGAAATATCCTCCCAGCTGACACGATCGGCCACCGTAACCGGGGTATCGCCGCGCAAACGTTTCAGATCGGCGCTGGCACGCTCGAGCTGTTCGGGGGGGATGGGCACCAAGGCGCTGAGGCGGCGCAACACCAGATCTACGTCGCCACCGGCGTCTTCGCGCACCATGTTGATGCGATAGCTTGGCACGTTTTCGGCGATAACCACGCCATTGCGGTCGAAAATTTGGCCACGCGCCGGGGGGATCAGGCGAATGTTGATGCGGTTCTCTTCGGCCAGCAATTTGAACTGATCGGCTTGTTCCAGCTGTAAATACCGCATGCGCATGCCCAAAACCGCTACAACAGCCGCCTGCGCACCCCCCAGCATCAGGGCGCGGCGCGTCAGGCTGCGGCTGCTGGTTTGGCTGTCTTTTGCAGTGCGTTTCATGGGCGGTGCCCCGTGGGATCTAATTCGCCGGGTGTTGATTTGCGCAGGCCAGTGGCGGCGTAGGACAGCACCACCACCAGCGGATATATCACGATGGTGCCGCTGAGCTGCACAATCGTCAAGGACAGCGGGGCCTGCGCGATCATTAAAAGGCTAGAGGCCAGCCGATAGCCCAGATGCAGCCCCAGCATAATGATGGCCACGTTCAGCCATTCCACCCAAAACGGCAAATCGCGCAAAAACCGCCCTCGGGTTTTCAGCAATGCCGCCCCCGCCACCACCAGGGCTGCCCACAGGCCGGGGGGGCGCTGAAACAGGAAATCGGCCAGCAAAACAACCGTGGCAATAGCGATTGAGGGCACATATTCAGGCCGCCGCGTGGCCCAGGCAAAGGTCAGCGCCATGATGAAATCGGGGGCAGGCAGGCGGGCAGGCATCAGGGCACCGGGCATCAGATGCACCAAGATCACCACCAGCCCAAAGCCCAAGTAGCCCGCGCGCATGCCCCATAGCCGCAGCCCTGATTGCACGATCATTGCTGCGCCTCTGCTGCGGCTGCGCCACCTTGTTGCAGGGCGGGGCTGCCTGGCGGCACCACCAGCGCCCCGGGGTCGGTGATAACCTCGGTGCCATGGCTGCGCAAAACCCGCAGGAATTCCAGCCGCTCGTAATCGGCGGCCAGGCGCACGCGCAACCGCCCGCCCGGGTCTTGGGCCACTTGGCCAATCAACAGCCCGGCGGGAAAGACGCCGCCATCGCCTGCTGAAACCACCCGATCGCCCGGGCGCACGATATCGCGGTTTTCAACGAAACTGATCGGGGGGGCTGGGCTGTTGTCGCCCTGCACCAGCGCCCGCTGGCCCGAGGGCTGGATGATCGCCGGTATGCGGCTGGCGCTATCGGTTAACAAAACCACGCGGCTGGTATTTTGGCCAACACCCGAGATACGCCCCACCAGCCCGATACCATCCATCGTGGCCCAGCCATCCATCAGCCCATCGCGCGCGCCCACATTCAACAGCACCGATTGCCGAAATGGCGAGCCGCTATCGGCCATAACAACACCCGTCACATGGGTCAGCCGCGGATCGAGGCGCACTTTGTTCAAATCCAGCAACCGGGCGTTTTCTTGTTCCAGCTGCAATGCGGCCTCTTTCCAGGCTTTCATCTGCTGCAGTTCGCGCCGCAATTCTTGGTTTTGTTGCACCACGCGCTGATAGCTTTGAAAATCGCGAAACAGGTTCACTGTGGCGGTGAGGGGTGTCAGCAAAATGTCAAAGCTGGGCACCACAGTATCGGTGATCTGGGCGCGCAGCCGCTCTACCCTGGGGCTGTCGATCCGCCAAACCAGCAAAAGCACGGTCAATAGCAGAATGATAACCGCCGTCAGCAAACGCCGCAGCGGCCCGATATAATCGTCATCCCTGATCCGTTCCTTTGCCAAGCGTCCCCCTTGGGCCAAAGGTGGTTGCCTTAGCTGTCGTAGTCAATCGCGTGGCGCAGCTGTTTTTCATATTCCAGCGCTTTGCCAGTGCCCAAGGCCACGCAATTCAAAGATTCATCTGCAATCGAAACGGCCAGCCCGGTTTGTTCGCGCAGGGCCAGATCCAGATCGCCCAAGAGGGCGCCGCCACCTGTCAGCATCACACCACGATCGACGATATCAGCAGCCAGATCGGGCGGTGTTGCCTCGAGCGCGGTCATCACCGCCTCGCAAATTTGCTGCACGGGTTCTGAAAGCGCCTCGGCCACCTGGGCCTGGCTGATTTCGGTTTCCTTTGGCACGCCATTCAGCAGATCGCGCCCGCGGATCAACATCGAGCTGCCGCGCCCATCATCGGGCATGCGCGCTGTGCCAATCGAGGTTTTGATGCGCTCGGCGGTCGATTCGCCCACCAGCAGGTTTTGCTGGCGACGCAGGTAGTTGATAATGGCCTCATCCATGCGGTCGCCGCCCACGCGCACCGAGCGGGCGTAAACGATATCGCCCAGCGACAATACTGCCACCTCGGTGGTGCCGCCGCCGATATCAACCACCATGTTGCCGGTGGGGTCGGTGATGGGCATGCCAGCCCCGATGGCCGCGGCGATCGGCTCGGCGATCAGCCCGGCGCGGCGCGCCCCGGCCGATAGCACCGATTGGCGAATGGCGCGCTTTTCCACCGGGGTGGCGCCATGGGGCACACAGACGATGATTTTGGGTTTGGAAAAGGTCGAGCGTTTGTGAACCTTGCGGATGAAATGTTTGATCATTTCTTCAGCGACGTCAAAATCAGCGATCACACCATCGCGCATGGGGCGGATCGCCTCGATGCTGCCGGGGGTGCGCCCCAGCATCAATTTCGCATCTTCGCCCACCGCCAGCACCTTTTTCACGCCGTCTTTCACGTGATAGGCCACCACCGAGGGTTCGCTTAAAATGATACCGCGACCTTTGACATAGACCAAGGTATTGGCGGTTCCGAGGTCGATCGCCATGTCAGACGAAAACAATCCGGGCAATTTGTCGAAAACTGACATGGTCTGGTTGATCCCCATTACAAGCACTGCAGGTCCGACTCTATAAGCCTCCGCACGGGCGCCGTTATAGGATGCCAAGGCGTTCAGGAAAAGGGCATAAACCCGTGCAGTCAGCGTCAATCCGCCCAGTGGCGGGTTGTGCCCTGCCGGTTGCCTCGCCCGGCCAAATCGCCTAACCCTGCAGGTAAAACATGGATGAGGCCGAAATGTATCGCGTCTGGAACTTCGTCACTAACTATTCTCTCTTGCTGATTTCGGGTGCGTTACTGGCGCTTGTCTGGGCCAATGTTGATGCTGCCAGCTATCATCATTTTGTCGAATTCACCCTATGGGATCACGCGCCCATCGGGCATGCCCATTACGATGCCAATGGCATGGTCGAGCACCGCACGCTGACGCTGCATTATCTGGTGAATGATGTGCTGATGGCCTTTTTCTTTGCCATTGCGGCCAAAGAGGTTTGGGAAGCGGTTATTTTGAAAAACGGCTCGCTGCGCGGTAAAAAGGCCGCAACGCCGCTGTTTGCAACGGCCGGCGGCATGATCGGGCCGATTGCGGTGTATCTGGGGCTGGCCATGGTGCTGGGGTCAGATGTGTTTGACGCGGTGAAAAATGGCTGGGCGATCCCAACCGCCACCGATATTGCCTTTTCTTATCTGGTTGGGCGCATGGTGTTTGGTGCAGGCCACCCGGCGGTGCGGTTTTTGCTGCTGCTTGCCATCGCCGATGATGCCGCAGGGCTGGTGATTTTGGCTATCTTCTACCCCTCAGGCGCCTTGGCGCCGCAGTGGCTGTTGCTGTCTTTGGGGGCGGCTGTGGCGGTGTTTTTGCTGGCAAACTGGCTGCCGCGCTACCTGGACCGGGGCAAGCAAGACCGGCCCAATTCCACCTGGATGCGCGAAAAACTGGGCTTTTGGCCCTATGCGCTGGCGGCTTGTTTCAGCTGGTTTGGCTTTCAAGAGGCGGGCATTCACCCGGCGCTGGGGCTGTTGCCAATTGTGCCGACCATTCCCCATGCCGACCGGGCCTTTGGCATCTTTTCCGAGGCGGAAAGCCATCTGACAGACCTGCTGAACCATATCGAGCACCTGCTGAAACATCCGGTGGAAATTGTGCTGTTCTTCTTTGGCCTGCTGAATGCCGGGGTCGAGTTTTCGGCCATATCCGAGCCGACCTGGCTGGTCTTGATGGGCCTGATCGTGGGCAAGCCGGTGGGTATTTTGATTTTCGGGGTGATCGGCGCGCATGTGCTGCGCCTGGGCTTGCCGGCTGGCATGCGCACGATTGATTTGTTGGTGGTGGGCTGCGTGGCTGCGATTGGGTTTACGGTATCGCTATTTGTGGCCTCGGTCGCGTTTGATGCGGGGCCTGTGCAAGATGCCGCCAAAATGGGGGCCTTGTTCAGTTTTGGTGCGGCAGCCCTGTCCATTATTGCCGGTATTGTGACGCGGGTGCAAAAGCAGCATCTCTAACGCCCCGTTGGGCCCCAGATGCCATGGTCGGCAGGCTTTGGCCTGCCCGCCATAATTTTGCCTAGAATGCGTGTCAATTTAACGTTCCATCAGCCATAATGGTGGTGTCATAATCAGTGCCATGGTGTCGGCGCGCCTGCAGGTTTGGGCGTGGCCATGCAGCGGATCGTAAGGACCGATGCTAGAATTTGAGAGTGTGAGTAAGTCTTTTTGGACGGGGTCGCAGCGCAAGGTTATCCTTGATCGTGCGTCGTTTCGTGTGGAATTGGGCAACTCGCTGGGCATATTGGCGCCCAATGGCACGGGCAAAACCACGCTGATCAATATGATGGCGGGGCTGGAAAAACCCGACGAGGGGGTGATACGCCGCGAATGCCGCATCAGCTTTCCCTTGGGGTTTATGGGCGGCGTTGTCAGCCGGGTATCGGCGGTGGAAAACAGCCGCTTTATCGCGCGCCTTTACGGGCTGGATCCCGATTATGTCGAATCGTTTTGCCGCTGGCTGTGCGGTTTGGGCGAATATTTCGAACAGCCCCTGGGCACCTATTCATCGGGCATGCGGGCGCGGTTTGCCTTTGCGCTGCTCTTGGCGCTGGATTTTGACATTTACCTGATTGACGAGGGCATGCCCGGCTCGACCGATGCGGAATTTAACCGCAAGGCCGGCGAATTGCTGCGTGAAAGGCTGCGCACCACCACCGTGATTATCGTCAGCCACCAGCCGGCAACGCTGGAAAAATTTGCCCGCCAAGCCGCCGTGCTGCGCGATGGCAAGCTGCATATGTTCAACACCTTGGAAGAAGCGAAACAGCTCTATGAATACGACACCCAAGGCCAGGAAATTTAGAATCCGCCGTAGCCCCGCGCTTGGGGGGGATGGCCCCGTTGGGCCCGCGGCCAGCGCTGCGGCCCCGCCCCCGGTGCCTGGCCCCAGCCCGCGCCCTGATGCCTCGCAGCAAATGCCCGACGATCAGGTCATGATGGATCTCGATATCGTGGCCCCGCAGGAAGAAACCATCGACGAACAGATCGATGCCATCCGCCGCGAGGGGCTGACGGGGCGGCAGCTGCGCATGGCGCGGCGCGTGGCGCAAAAGCATAACATCGCCTTTACCAGCGATTTTGACGCTGTGCGCCTGCTGCGCGCCGCCGATATCGACCCGTTCCAGCGCAGCACCTTGCTGGATCTGGTCATTCCCAGCGGCGCCAATGCCCCCGAGCAGGGCGAAGCCAAGCTGAATTCGCGCAAAGCCTTGATGCAGATCGCCACCGCCAAACTGCCCGCGCATCAGGCCAATACCCTGCCACAGACCGCCAGCTCGCAGGCCTTGGTGCCCGGCGAAGAGCGCAGCCCGGCTGTGCAGCGGGCCATCGAAATACGCGAGATCCAGCTTGATATCGCCCGGCGCCGGCGCCGCAAACTGGCGCTGCTGTTCACGCGGCTGGCGTTTTTTGTGTTTTTGCCCACGCTGGTATGTGGCTGGTATTTTTACACCATGGCGACACCCATGTATGCCACCAAATCCTCGTTTCTGGTGATGAAGGCCGATGCGCAGGGCGGGGGTGGCCTGCCCAGCCTGCTGAGCGGCACCCAGTTTGCCACGCAGCAAGATTCGGTTGCCGTGCAAGACTATTTGCAATCGCGCGATGCGATGATGCGGCTGGATCGCGACATGGGGTTTAAGGCCCATTTCCAGCAAGATTTCATCGATCCTATCCAGCGGCTAGACCCTGATGCCACCGACGAGGCCGCGTATCGTATTTACAAAAAGAATGTCAAAATCGGCTATGATCCAACCGAGGGCGCTGTGCGGATGGAGGTTATCGCGGTTGATCCGGCCATCAGCGCTGAATTTTCGCGCCATCTGATCGATTACGCCGAAGAACGGGTAGACGAGCTATCGCGCAAAAAGCGCCAAGACCAGCTGAAAGATTCAATCGCCAGCCTAGAGGCCGCCAAAGAAGACCGTCGCCAGGCCCAAGAGGTGCTGATTGGCCTGCAAGAGGCCACCATGCTTGACCCGCAAGGCGAAATTGCCAGCGTGCGCTCGCTGATCAGCACGCTAGAGGGGCAGATCATTCAGAAGAAGCTGGATTTGAACACCCAGCTTAGCAACCCCCGCCCCAATACCGCCAAGGTGGATAGTTTGCGCACCGAATTGGCCCTGCTAGAGGCAGAATTGGGCACCCAAAACCGCCGCCTGACCGAGGCTGCCGCCGGCACCGACTCGCTGGCGCGCAAGGCGGCAGATATTCAAATGGCACAGGCCGATCTGGCCACAGCGGATATGTTCATGCAATCTGCCCTGCAAAACCTAAAGCAGACCGAGCTTGAGGCGAACCGTCAGGTGCGTTACCTGACAACAAGTGTTAAACCAGTGGCGCCGGATGAGCCGACCTATCCGCGCAAGTTTGAAAACACCATCCTTTCGTTTCTTGTCTTTGCCGGGATATATCTGATGTTCTCACTCACCTCCTCGATCCTTCGCGAACAGGTATCGACATGACGATCACTGTCACCATAGGCCCCGTGACGCTGGCCAATGATGCGCCTTTGACGCTGATCTCTGGCCCCTGCCAGCTGGAATCTGATGACCACGCCCAGATGATTGCCGGCACCCTGCAAGAGGCCTGCGCTGCCGCGGGGGCGCAATTTATTTTCAAAGGCAGCTTCGATAAAGCCAACCGCACATCGCTGTCAGGCAAACGTGGCTTGGGGCTAGAGCGGGGCTTGGCGGTGCTGGAGGGCGTGAAAAAGGCGCTGGGCGTGCCGGTATTGACCGATATCCACGAGGCCAGCCAATGCGCTGCGGTGGCCCAAGTGGCAGATGTTTTGCAAATTCCGGCGTTTTTGTGCCGCCAAACCGACCTGCTGATTGCTGCGGGCGAAACGGGTGCTGCGATCAATATCAAAAAGGGCCAGTTTTTGGCGCCTTGGGATATGGCCAATGTGGCAGATAAAGTGGCCAGCACCGGCAACAGCCGCATTCTGCTAACCGAGCGTGGCGTATCTTTTGGCTATAACACCTTGGTGGCCGATATGCGGTCGCTGCCGCAAATGGCGCAAACGGGCTATCCTGTGGTGATGGATGCCACCCATGCGGTGCAGCAGCCCGGCGGGCTTGGCGGCTCTTCGGGTGGCAAGCGCGAATTTGCGCCCGTTATGGCACGGGCGGCGGTGGCGTTGGGTATTGCCGGGGTGTTCATCGAAACCCACGAAGACCCAGATAATGCCCCATCCGATGGCCCCAATATGGTGCATTTGCATGATATGCCCAAATTGATTGCCTTGTTGATGCAACTGGATCGGATTGCTAAAGCGAACCCAGTTCAAATTTGATATTGAAGGCGCGCTTGCAATGATGAAACCTTTGCCCACCGTTCAGCCCAATACTTGGGAATTTCTGCGTGATCCAATGATCGCGCCCACCGGGTTTCGCGAATATGATGCGCGCTGGAAATATCCAGACGATATCAATCTGCCGGGCGTAACGGCCCTTGGGCTGGGGCTTGGCACGCAGATGCGGCGGCGCGGGATTGCCCCTGTTATCGCCGTTGGCAACGACTATCGCGATTATTCGCTGGCCATCAAAAACGCGCTTGTTCTGGGGCTGATGCAGGCCGGTATTCACGTAAAAGATATTGGGCCGGCGCTGTCGCCTATGGCCTATTTTGCCCAGTTTCATCTGGATGCGCCCGCCGTGGCCATGGTGACGGCCAGCCATAACCCCAATGGCTGGACCGGGGTGAAAATGGGCTTTGAGCGCCCGTTAACCCATGGCCCCGATGAAATGGCCGAGCTGCGCGATATCGTGCTGCAGGGGCAGGGCCAGCCCGCCCCCGGGGGGGGATATGAATTTGTAGATGGCGTGCGCGAGGCCTATCTTGATGATCTGGTGGGTGATTTCCGCATGACGCGCAAGCTGCGCGTTGTCTGTGCCACGGGCAATGGCACCGCATCGGCCTTTGCCCCCGAGCTGTTTCGCCGCCTCGGGGTAGAGGTGGTGCCCAGCCACAACCAGCTGGATTATACCTTTCCCCATTACAACCCAAACCCCGAAGCGATGGAAATGTTGCATGACATGGCCGAAACCGTGCGGGCCACGGGCGCTGATTTTGCCCTTGGGTTTGACGGCGATGGCGACCGCTGCGGTGTGGTGGATGACACGGGCGAAGAGATTTTTGCCGATAAGGTTGGCGTGATCTTGGCGCGCGATCTGGGGCGGCTTTACCCCGGTGCCACCTTTGTGGCCGATGTGAAATCAACCGGGCTTTTTGCATCAGACCCCGAATTGCAGCGCCATGGTGTGAAGGCCGATTATTGGAAAACCGGCCACAGCCACATGAAACGCCGGGTCAAGGAAATTGGCGCGCTGGCGGGGTTTGAAAAATCGGGCCACTACTTTATGGCAGAGCCCATTGGCCGTGGCTATGATTGCGGCATGCGGGTGGCGGTAGAGATCTGCAAGCTGATGGATCGCAACCCCGAGATGAAGATGAGCGATCTGCGCCGCGCCTTGCCGCAAACCTGGGCCACGCCCACCATGTCGCCCTATTGCCCCGATACCGAAAAATACGACGTGCTTGCACGGCTGGTTGATAAGCTGCAGGCGCTGGCCGCTGCTGGTGGCACCTTGGCCGGGCGCGCAATTGCCGAGGTTGTCACCGTCAATGGCGCGCGGGTGATTTTGGATAATGGCGCCTGGGGGTTGGTGCGGGCCAGTTCCAACACGCCCAATTTGGTGGTGGTCTGCGAAAGCAGCACCTCCGAGGCGGAAATGCGCGCGATTTTTGCCGATCTTGATGCGATCATTCGCACCGAACCTGCGGTGGGCGCCTACGATCAAACGATCTAAGGCGCCACAGGCCCGGGCCGGGCGCGCCGCCTATTCGGCGGCAATCAGCCCGCGCCCTTTTAGCAGCGCCTCGACACCAGGCATGCGCCCGCGAAACTGCTGATAAAGGGCCCCCGCATCCACCGATCCGCCACGCGATAGGATATGCGCCTCTAGCGCCTGGGCGGTTTCGCGATCAAACGGGTCGCCTGCCTCGATAAAGGCATCAAAGGCATCGGCGTCCATCACCTCGGACCACATATAGCTGTAATAGCCCGCCGAATACCCATCGCCGGCAAAGACATGGGCGAAATGCGGTGTTGCGTGGCGCATGGCAATCTGGCGTGGCATGCCGATCTGTTCCAGCACTTCGGCCTGTTTCTGCATCGGGTCTGCGGGCGGCGTGCCCAGATGAAATTCCAGATCCACCAGCGCCGAGGCCACAAATTCCACGGTTTGAAACCCTTGATCGAAATTTGCAGCCTTCAGCACCGTTTCCAGCATCTCGGCAGGCATCGGGGCGCCGGTTTCAACATGGGTTGCAAATTCGGCCAGCACCTGCGGCACCTCTAGCCAATGTTCAAACAGCTGGCTGGGCAATTCCACGAAATCGCGCGCAACCGATGTGCCCGCGACCGAGCCATAGGTGACATCGGACAGCATCTGATGCAGCGCATGGCCAAATTCGTGAAACAGCGTGCGCGCATCGTCATAAGACAGCAGGCTGGGGCTGGCCTTGGCAAAATTGCACACATTCAGCACGATAGGCGTTTGCACATTGGGGTGGCGCGCCTGCATGCGCATGGCCGAACACCACGCCCCCGATCGTTTCGAGGCGCGTGCAAAATAATCGCCGATGAAAACCGCCACATGCTGGCCGTTGCGTGTCACCTGCCAGGCCCGGCAATCGGGGTGGTAAAGGGGCACATCCAGCGGCTGGAATTGCAGGCCAAACAGGCGGTTGGCACAGGCAAAGGCGGCCTCGATCATGCGCTCAAGCTGCAGGTAGGGCTTTAGCGCCGCCTCATCCAGATTATGCAGCGCTTGGCGGCGCTTGGCGCTGTAATAATGCCAATCCCATGGCTCTAACGGGCCGCTTTGGCCATCGGCCAGCAACATCGCTTCCAGCTCTTTTGCGTCTTCTAGGGCCTGCGCGCGGGCGGGTGCCCAGACGGCCATCAGCAAATCGCGCACCGCCTGCGGGGTTTTGGCCATTTCGGTTTCCAGCTTGTAATCGGCAAAGCTGTCATAGCCCAAAAGCGTGGCGCGCTCTTTGCGCAGGGCCAGAATTTCAGCCGCGATGGCGCGGTTATCGGTTGTGCCGCCATTTGCGCCGCGCGCGGTAAAGGCGCGCCACAGTTTTTCACGCAGCGCCCGGTTTGGGCTGGCTTGCAAAAACGGCGTGGCCAGCGAGCGCGAGGTGGTAATCACCGCCTGGTCCAGCCCCAATTCCGCCCCTGCAGTGCGCGCAGCATCTACCAGAAACTGTGGCAGATCTTGCAGGTCTTGGTCTGGCACAGCCATATGCCAAGCGCCTTCGTCGGCCAGCAGGTTTTGGGTGAATTCAGTGCCCAAAACCGCCAAACGCGATTTTATCTCGGTCATGCGTTCTGCCTGGGCGCCCTGCAGCGCGGCGCCCGCGCGCACGAAGCTGCGATAGGTCAGCATCAAAACGCGTGCCTCTTCGGCGCTTAGGTTTTCTGCCTTATGGGCCTGCCACAGCGCCTCGATCCGCTGAAACAGGGCCGAATTGCTGGTGATGGCGGCGGAATGCGCGGCCAGTTTTGGCGAAAATTGCCGCTGCAGGGCCTGGCGTTCGGGGCTGCTGTGCGCGCCCGCCACGGTGTAGAACGCGCCCAACACGCGATCCAGCAGCTGGCCTGCCGCCTCGAGCGGTTTGATCGTGTTGTCAAAGCTGGGCGCATCGGGGCAGGCGGTGATGGCGTCGATCTCGGCCAGATGCTGGGCCAGCGCCACCTCTAGGGCGGGGGCGTAATGGGCATCGGTGATCTGTGCGAAGGGGGCAATGCCAAACGGGGTATCCCATGGCTGCAACAGCGGATTTTCCATTTAGCTTTCCTTTGGTTCTGGGGTGGCTTGGCCACAAACGGGGCAATCGGGGCGTTTTTTCAGGGTGATGCGGCGCTGCTCGGCGTAAAGCGCATCATAAATCACCATGGCGCCGCGCAGGGGTGCGCCGGCGCCGGTGATCACCTTTGCCGCCTCGGCCGCCATCATGGTGCCGATAATGCCGGGCAGCGGGCCAAAAACGCCTGCCTCGGCACAGCTGGGCACCAGCCCGGGCGCGGGGCGTTCTGGGAATGTGCATTGGTAGCAGGGCGTGCCATTGGCGGTGTCGATCACGCTTAGCTGGCCCTCCCATTGCGTCAGCGCGCCAGAAACCAGGGGCTTGCCCAGCTGATGCGCCACGCTGTTGGCCAGATAGCGCGTGTCGAAATTATCGCTGCCATCCAAGATGACATCATACTCGGCAAAGAGCGCGGGCGCGTCATCAGGCCCCAAGCGGCGGTTATAGGGGCGCAGTTCAACAAATGGGTTTAACGCGCGCAGCTGCGCTTCGGCGGAAAAGACCTTGGGCATGCCGATGCGGCTATCGGTGTGGATCACCTGGCGTTGCAGGTTCGAGCCATCAACAACATCATCATCGACAATGCCGATCTGCCCCACCCCGGCTGCGGCCAGATACATCAAGGCCGGGCTGCCCAAGCCCCCGGCGCCAATCACCAAAACACGGGCCTCTTTCAGCTTGCGCTGACCGGGCCCGCCCAATTCGCGCAGCATAATGTGGCGGGCATAGCGCGCCAATTCGGTATCGCTGAAGGTGCTGGCGCTGGGTTGGGGCGGGCTGTCTGCCGGGGCGCGGGTGCGCAGCCATGCCAGAGCCTGCCGATATAGCGCCACCAGCGCGGCTGCGCCCCCCAGCAACAGCCAGGGTGCGGCACTGCCGCCAGTGGCCAGCCGCAGTGGCTGGGTGGGGGGCAGTGTGATCTGCGCCAGCACCACCGCCAGCCACAAAAGGCCGATCATGGCCCAGCGCAACCTTGTCGGCGCCTTCATCGCCCAGCCGATTGCCCAAAGGGCTGCGGCAATAGCAAAAACCAGCGCCATCAGCTGCGCCCCGTGCTGCCAAAGCCGCCACTGCCGCGATCGGTTTCGGGCAGATGCGCCACCAGATCAAACTGTGCTTGCACCACAGGGGCCAGCACCATTTGCGCGATACGTTCGCCATGGCGCACGGCAAAAGGGGCATCGCCTGCATTCATCAAGATCACCCCCAAAGGCCCGCGGTAATCGCTGTCGATCGTGCCGGGGCTGTTGGGCAGGGTGATCCCATGCTTAAGCGCCAAGCCCGAGCGCGGGCGAATTTGCACCTCGAAACCCGCTGGAATGGCCAGCCGCAGCCCCGTTGGCACCAGCGCCCGGCCGCCCGGCTGCAGCACCATACCGCTGGCCCGCATTTCGGGGGGGAAATTGGCGCGCAGATCGGCGCCAGCAGCCCCCGCTGTGGCATAGTGGGGCAAGCCCAGGGCCTGATCGGCCTGATCATCCCACATCAGTTGCACGGTCAAGGGGGCGGATGTCATCGGAGACCCTTTTGTTATTGCACGCAGCGCCGCGGCTTTAGCTGGTTAATCTATCTGCGATGCGTTGGGCCAAACGCTGCGCCACGGCGGTTTTGGCCATTTTGGGCCAATCCTCGACCCCGGTTTCGCTGACCAGATGCACCGTGTTTTCGGCCCCGCCAAAGGTGCCTGTGGCGGGCGAGACATCGTTGGCCACGATCCAATCACAGCCCTTGCGCGCGCGTTTGGCCTGGGCATTGGCCAGCACATCATCGGTTTCGGCGGCAAAGCCCACCACCAATGTCGGGCGCTGCGGGCCTGGCGCGCTGATTGTGGCCAAAATATCGGGGTTTTCGGCAAATTCCAGCACAGGCAGGCGGCCTTGTTGCTTTTTCATCTTGCTTTCGGGGGCATTGGCCACGCGCCAATCGGCCACGGCTGCGGCGCATATTACAGCATCGGCGGGCAGCGCTGCGGTGACGGCCTGCAGCATTTCTTGGGCGGTTTCAATCTGATGCAGCTCTACCCCTTGGGGGGGCGCAACATCGGCGGGGCCGGTCACAAAGACCACATGCGCCCCCAGCGCCTGCAGGGCCTGCGCAATGGCTGTTCCCTGCGCCCCGGACGAGCGGTTCGAGATATAGCGCACCGGGTCGATGGGCTCTTGCGTGGGCCCCGAGGTGACGATAATGCGCCGCCCCGCCAGCGGGCCTGCCGCCAAGTGGCGGCGTATGGCTGCGTGAATATCGGCAGGTTCGGCCATACGGCCGGGCCCGTATTCGCCACAGGCCATATCGCCGCTATCCGGGCCAACCAGGGCAATGCCATCGGCCTGCAACTGCGCCAGGTTGCGCTGGGTGGCGGGGTGGTGCCACATGCGCACGTTCATGGCGGGCGCCAGCAGCACGGGCGTATCTGTGGCCATCAACAGCGTCGAGGCCAGATCATCGGCATGCCCACCTGCCATTTTCGCCATCATATCAGCGGTGGCCGGTGCCACCACAACCAGATCGGCCACGCGTGACAGCTGGATATGGCCCATCTGCGCCTCGGCGGTCAGATCAAACAGGGTGCTGTGCACCGCCTCGCCCGCCAGGGCCGATACCGATAGGGGCGTGACAAATTCCGCGGCGGCAGCGGTCATCACAGGGCTGACGCTGGCGCCATCGGCGCGCAGGCGGCGGATCAGATCCAGCGTTTTATAGGCTGCGATCCCGCCGCAGATGATCAGTAATATGCGTTTGCCAGCCAGCATAGCGCCTCCTGCGGTTGACCCGTGCCCAGTGTTACGGGGGTGGGCGGGCAAACTCAATCCTTTGCGAACGCCGCGCATGGGTCATCGCGCGGCACGGGGGCGGCATCAATCACCAGATCAAACTGGCCATCGATTTGGCCATCCTCGGATTGGCCAAGGGCAAAAACCGCCAATGTGGGGCGCAGGCGCGCCAGATAGGCAGGCACGCCCCAATCGCTGCGGGCATGGCCATTGCCGGTGATCACCACCACCGGCCCTGCGGTTTCATCCAAAGCCTGCAAAGCGGCGCGCGCAAGCGCTGCATCGCGCAGGCGCTGCACATCTACCATGCCGGGCAGCATTTCGGCGGGCAAAGCATTGCAATGCGATAGCGCTTGCATCGTTTCGCGCTGCTGCTGCTGCGCGGGGGGCAATGGCTGGGTTAGCCCGTAATCGGCGGCGTTTGGCCCAAAACTTTGGGCGACACCTTGCATCAGGGCCGCCCGCGCTTGGGCGCGCGGCACGGCGGCACCATAGATTTTTGCCGCCGGGGCCGCGGTGAAAATGGGAAAATACATCGAAAACGCAGGCCAGCCGCTGTTGGCCCAATCCAGCGCCTGTTCCAGCGCGGCCGCATCGCCGCGCAGTGCCGGTGTGGCAGCAGCGGCTTGCTGTGGGGTGAGCATTTCAAAGACCAAAGCCGCCGGGCGCAGGGCTGCGACCCATTCGGCCTGTGTTTGGTGATGCGCGGGGTTGTCATGCACCTCGCCCAACAAAACAACGGCTGCGTTTCGCGCGGCGGGCGTTGGGGTGCTGGCCACTGCTGCAAAGGGCGCAGCCAGCACGAGGATCAGGCACAGCAGAACATGTTTCATGCCAGCAGGGCGTGCACCTCTTTCGAGCGGGTTTCAAGCCGCTTGCGCATTTTCTGGAACGCTGCCGCCTCTAGCTGGCGCACGCGTTCTTTCGACAGGCCCAGTTCCTCGCCCAGCGATTCCAGCGTGCGCGGGTTGTCGCGCAGCTTGCGTTCGGTGATGATGAACCGCTCGCGTTCATTCAAGGCGCCCAATGCCTCGACCAGCCAGGTGCGCAGGGTTTTTGTGTCATGCTCGGTTTCGATGATCTCGCTGGCATGCACGCTGTCGTCTTCGATCGTGTCGATCCACTCGCGCCCCTCGTCTTCCGACGATTGGGTGGCGTTCAGGGAAAAATCGCTGCCCGACAGGCGGCCTTCCATCATTTCCACATCGGCCAGTGGCACGCCAATTTCCATCGCGATCATCTGGCGCATCTGGTGGCGGTCCAGCTCTTCGCCGCGTGCCAGTGCTTCGCGTTCCAGCCGGGCCTGGACACGGCGCATATTGAAAAACAGTGATTTCTGGCTGCTGGTTGATCCGGTGCGCACCATCGACCAGTTGCGCATGACGTAATCCTGAATGCTGGCCTTGATCCACCACACGGCATAGGTGGAAAAGCGCACGCCGCGATCGGGGTCGAATTTATCGGCGGCTTTCATCAGGCCCAAGCTGGCCTCTTGAATCAAATCGCCCATCGGCGCGCCGTAGCGTTTGAATTTTGCCGCCATCGAAATGGCAAGGCGCATATAGGCGGTGATCAGCCGGTGCAGCGCCTGCTCGTCGCGTTGGTCGCGCCACGCATAGGCAAGCTTTAGTTCTGTCTCGGCGTCCAGCAGTTCTGCCTTCATCGCCTTTCGTGACAGGGTCATGTCGCGCGTTGAGTCGAATGCCATGGTATCCCCCAGTCGTCTGCCGCACTACAGTGCGTTGCGAGCTTTCTTTGCGTCTTTGGTGGTGTTACGGCTGTGCTTTGGGTTTGGATCAAAAATTAGGTGAGCAGATGTTGCCTTTGCTGACATTGGTTCTAGGGGGGGCTGCCTCGGGGAAATCGGCCTATGCCGAGGGGCTGGCCATGGGTGCTGCCCCCAACCGTTTGTATCTGGCCACAGCACAGGCATGGGATGATGAGATGCGCCAAAAAGTGGCGCGCCATCAGGCCCGCCGGCACCAGGGCTGGGCCACAATCGAGGCGCCCTTGCAGCTGGGGGCGGCCTTGGCGCAGGCGCCTGCCGATGGTGTGGTGCTGCTTGATTGCGCCACGATGTGGCTGTCAAACCACCTGCTGGCTGGTCACGATATCGAAACCGAAACCGCGCAATTGCTGGCCGATTTGGCGGCATGCCCCTGCCCTGTGGTGGTGGTGTCCAACGAATTGGGCTTGTCTGTCGTTCCTGAAAACGCGCTGGCGCGGCAGTTTCGCCAAGCGCAGGGTGAATTGAACCAGCGTTTGGCCGCACAGGCCGGTCTGGTGGCATTTGTGGCGGCGGGGCTGCCCTTGGCCATGAAAGGGGTGTTGCCATGAGCCGGTTTTTCTGGGTTCGTCATGGGCCCACCCATGCCAAAACCATGGTGGGCTGGTCAGATCTGCCGGCCGATTTGTCAGATGTGGCGCAGCTGCAGCGGCTGCAGGGCTTTTTGCCCGCCGATGCGCTGGTGATATCGTCGGATCTGCAGCGCGCCGTTGCCACCGCTGATGCCATTGCGGGGCCACGCCTGCGCCTGCCGCATGATCCTGACCTGCGCGAGATGCATTTCGGCGCATGGGAGCTGCAGCGCTTTGATCAGGTGGAAGATCAGGCCCTGATCCGGCAATTTTGGGAAAACCCCGGTGATGTGCGCCCGCCCGGTGGCGAAAGCTGGCATCAGCTGGTTGGGCGTGTCGATGGGGCCGTGGCGCGGCTGATGGCGGCCCACCCGGGGCAAGATATTGTTGTGGTGGCGCATTTCGGGGCAATTCTGACCCAGGTGCAAACCGCGCTGCAATTGGGCGCATACGAGGCTTTTGCCCATAAGATCGATAATTTATCGGTCACTGAAATTGCCTATACAGGGCAGGGCTGGTGCCTTGGGCGGCTGAACCACCTGCCATAGCTGTGCTGCGCGGGCTTTGACATTGGCGCCAAGGCTGGGCAGGGTGGGCGCTGTTTGGGTAAGGGGTGTGCGATGCTGGTTTTTGTCGATGCCAATTTGGTTATGTTTGCGGTGCCGAAAACTGGCTCGACCGCCTATCACCTGGCTTTGCGCGGCAAGGCCGATATCAGCCTGATCAACAAGCCCTTTCTGAAACACATGAGCATGCGCAAATACGAGGCCGATTTTGCCCCGTTTTTGCAAAATGCCTATGGGCTGGCACCTGCCCGCGTGGCGGTTATGCGCGACCCGCTTGAACAGCTGCGCAGCTGGTATCGGTATCGTCAAAAACCCAAATCGCGCGCCAAGGCCGGGCAGCATGCGGCGCTGGGGCTAAGTTTTGATGAGTTCGTGCAAGAAACCTTGAAAGATCGCCCCCAGCCCATGGCAAGGGTGGGCAGCCAGTATGACTTTTTATGCGGTATGGGCGGCGAATTGGCGGTGGATCACCTTTTTGCCTATGAACGGCCCCTGGTTTTATGCGATTTTCTGCAATCGCGGCTGGGCAGTGCGGTGGTGCCCAAACAGCATAATGTCTCGCCCCCGGCCGATACCACCATCAGCCCCGAGACCGAGGCGCAGCTGCGCCAGGCCCGGGCGCCTGATTTTGCCCTGCATGCGCAGGTGATGCAGGCCGGTGGGCATTGGCAGCGCGCGCGCGCCTTGGGCTAAACCACCTCGCCCGCATCTAGCCGCGCAAGCAGGCTGGCTGCATCACGCAGCACGGTTTCGCGATGTGCCGGCGCCATGCGCGCCCAGGTGCGATACATCTGCGCCATGCGTGGGTTTTTGGCAAAACGCCCCTCGTGGCGCATCAGGAAATCCCAATAAAGCAGGTTGAAAGGGCAGGCGCGTGGGCCAGTTTTTTCTTTGACCTTATAGGCGCAGCTGCCACAGTAATCTGACATCCTATCGATATAGGCACCCGAGCTGACATAGGGTTTCGAGGCGATGATACCATCATCGGCAAACTGGCTCATGCCGATCGTATTGGGGCTTTCCACCCATTCAAATGCATCCGTATAAACGGCCAGATACCACTGATGCAGCTCGTGCGGGCAAACCCCGGCCAGCAGCGCAAAATTGCCCGTGACCATCAAGCGCTGAATGTGGTGGGCATAGGCGTGCTGGCGGGTTTGGCCCACAGCCGCGGCCACACAGGCCATGCGCGTGGGCGCACCCCAATAAAACGCTGGCAGCGGGCGGGTATGGCCCAAGGCATTGCGGCTGGTATAATCGGGGCCTTCGCGGAAATAGATGCCGCGCACATATTCGCGCCAGCCAATGATCTGGCGAATAAAGCCTTCGGCGGCATTCAGCGGCACCCGGCCTGCATGATATTCGGCCGCAACGCGCTGGCATATTTCCATCGGGCCCAGCAGGCCCAAATTCAGATAAGGCGACAAAACCGCGTGGTTCAAAAACGCATCATCTTGCAACATCGCATCTTGGGTATCGCCAAACTGCGGCAGAAGATGGGTTGCAAAATGATCGAGCGCCTGCAGGGCCTGCGCCCGGTTTGTGGCAAACCAAAAATCATCGAGCGTGCCAAAGTTATTGCCAAAATGCCGGGCGACCATGGCGCACACATTTTGTGTGGCGGCGCTGGGGGCAAAGCGCATGGGTTTGGGGCGCAGCATATCAGGCTGCGCGCGTTTGCGGTTTTCGCTGTCATAGTTCCATTTGCCGCCCTCGGGCGTGCCATCGGGCTGCATCAACAGCCCGGTTTTGCGCCGCATTTCACGGTAGAAATATTCCATCCGCAATTGCTTGCGCCCTTCGGCCCATGCCTGAAATTCGGCATGGCTGGCCAAAAAACGGCTGTCTTCCAGCACGCTGACATGCAGCGGCAGTGCATCGATTTCGCCAATCACACGCCATTCGCCCGCGCGCGTGGCCAACACGCGATCGCAGCCATACAGGCTGGCATGGCGCAGAATTTCGCCGCCTAAGCTGTGGCTATTTTCGGGATCGTCCAGCTGGGTATAGGCCACGCGCCAGCCCTTTGCGCGCAGCTCATCGGCAAACTGGCGCATGGCGGCAAAGATCAGCGCAATCTTTTTGGGGTGATGGGGCACATAGCGCGCCTCGCCCGCAACTTCGGCCATCACCACCACATCTGTGGCCTTGTCGCCCGCGCGCAGGCTGGCCAGATCGTGCGACAGCTGATCGCCCAGCACGGGCAAAAGGCGCGTTACCATGGCACGGGCATTCCCTGCCAATCGAAAAAGCCGCCACTGTCTGCGTGCTGCAACCCATTGATCACGGTCAGCAAGTTTTCGGCGGCGGTGGCAGGCGGCACTGCCGGGTGGCGGCCCAGGTATTTGCGGGTGAATTCGGTTTGCACCGTGCCCGGGTGCAGCGCCACGCATATTGCGCCCTTGTGGCTGCGGGCCAATTCGATGGCGCCGGTATGGATCACCTGGTTCAGCGCCGCCTTTGCCGCGCGGTAGCTGACCCAGCCGCCCAAGCGGTTATCGCCGATCGAGCCCACCCGCGCCGAAAGCGCCGCAAATACGCAGCGCCCCGTGCGCGGCATCAGGGGCAGGGCGTGTTTCAGCACCAAGGCAGGGCCGATGCAATTTAGCGCAAATTGCGCAGCCATCGCCTGTGCATCGATCTGGCGCAGCGATTTTTCTGGCGCCTTTCCATCAATTTCCAGCGCACCGCTGGCCACCAGCACCAGATCAAACGGCCCCTGCAGCCCTGCCATGGCCTGGGCCACGCTGGCCTCGTTGGTGATGTCTAGCCCATCTGCACGGCGCGAGCGCGTGGCAACCGCCACGCCACGCTGGCGCAATGCGGCCGCCACCGCACTGCCAATTCCGCCCGAGGCGCCGATAATCAATGCTTTTTCCATGGCCCAGCAGATAGGCCCCGGCCCGCCCGCTTCAACGTGCATTTCTGGCTTTTCATTTGCAAAGCGGTCTGTATAACTTGGGCGCATGAAACACAGTGGCCACATTTCTTTCCCATTGCGCATCAGCGCAGCGCCCGCGCTGGCGCTAGGCCTGCTACTGCTAAGCCGCCTCTGAGCGTGCCCTGCATGGCGCGTCCGCTCAGAGGGTTGACCATATCGCGCCTCCAGCCTTAGCAGACACAAACCAAAGAGTTCAGACACATGACGACGACCCAAGACAAAGATCGCGTTTTGATCTTCGACACCACATTGCGCGATGGCGAACAATCGCCCGGTGCCACGATGACCCACGAGGAAAAGCTGGAAATCGCCGAGATGCTCGACGATATGGGCGTCGATATTATCGAGGCCGGCTTTCCCATTGCCTCTGAGGGCGATTTCAAGGCGGTAAAGGAAATCGCCCAAAGATCGAAACAATCGGTGATTTGCGGGCTGGCGCGCGCGAATTTCAAAGATATCGACCGCTGTTTCGAGGCTGTGAAACATGCAGCCCAACCGCGCATTCACACCTTCATCGGCACATCGCCCCTGCACCGCGCCATTCCAAACCTGACGCGCGACGAGATGGCCGAGCGGATTCACGACACCGTCACCCATGCCCGTAACCTGTGCGATAACGTGCAATGGTCGCCCATGGATGCCACCCGCACCGAATGGGATTATCTGTGCCGGGTGATCGAGATCGCCATCAAAGCAGGCGCCACCACCATCAATATTCCCGATACCGTGGGCTATACCGCGCCGATGGAAAGCGCCGATCTGATCAAACGCCTGATCGCCGAGGTGCCCGGTGCCGATGAGGTAATTTTTGCCACCCATTGCCACAACGATTTGGGCATGGCCACGGCCAATGCGCTGGCCGCTGTGGCCGGTGGCGCGCGCCAGATTGAATGCACCGTCAATGGCCTGGGCGAGCGTGCGGGCAACACCGCCCTGGAAGAGGTGGTGATGGCGCTGAAAGTGCGCGGCGATATCATGCCCTATTACACCCAGGTTGATAGCACCAAAATCATGTCGGTCTCGCGCCGGGTGTCTACCGCCAGCGGCTTTGCGGTGCAGTTCAACAAGGCGATTGTGGGCAAAAACGCCTTTGCGCATGAATCGGGCATCCACCAAGATGGCATGCTGAAAAATGCCGAAACCTTTGAAATCATGCGCCCGGCTGATGTGGGGCTGCAGGCCTCGTCGCTGCCTTTGGGCAAGCATTCGGGCCGTGCCGCGCTGCGCGCCAAAGCCAAGGATCTGGGCTTTGACCTGGCTGATAACCAGCTCAACGATATTTTTGTGCGTTTCAAGGATTTGGCCGACCGTAAGAAAGAGGTCTACGACGACGACCTGATCGCGCTGATGCGGGTGGGCGAAAACCCCGAAAACGATCGCCTGAAAATTCTGTCACTGCGTGTGGCCTGTGGCACAGGCGGCCCAGCCGAGGCAGTGCTGAGCATGGAAATCGATGGTGCCCAGGTCAGCGCCACGCAAAATGGCGATGGGCCGGTTGATGCCACCTTTAAGGCTGTGCGCGAATTGCACCCCAATAAGGCGCGGCTGCAGCTGTATCAGGTGCATGCTGTCACCGAAGGCACCGATGCGCAGGCCACCGTTTCTGTGCGGCTCGAGGAAGATGGCAATATCGCTACGGGCCAATCGGCCGATACCGATACGGTTCTGGCCTCGGCCAAGGCCTATGTGAATGCGCTGAACCGGCTGTTGGTGCGCCGCGATAAAACCGGCCAAGACCGCAAAGAAATCAACTATCGCGACATGAGCTGATCATGGCCGCGCCCGCCCTACGACCGGGGTGGGCGCGGTTTGTACACAGGCAGGCGCCAGCCCAGCCTGATCGCGCCTGCGCGCAAAACGAAAGTGGCGCTGGCGCTTAGCCCCAAAATGGCCAGCGTGGGCAAGCCCACCCAAGAGGCCGCCACAAAGGCGCTGGCGCCTGCAAAGGCTGCGCTGACATAAAGCTCGCCCTGTTTCAAAACCAAGGGCACCTGGCCCACCACAACATCGCGCATCAGCCCGCCCATGCAGCCGGTGATCATGCCCATGATCACCACCACCGGCGCCGGCTGGCCCAGGCTTTGCGCCACGCCCGCACCGGCCGCCACGGCCACGGCCAGGGCGCAGGCATCCAGCCACAAAATGGCGCGCAGGCGGCTTTCAAACCGATGGGCGGAAAAGAACACAAACGCCGCCGCTGCCACAGCCACGCCCAAATAGCCGGGCTGTGCCACCCAAAACACCGGGTTACGATCCAGCAGCACATCGCGAATGGTGCCGCCGCCCACAGCGGTTAGGCAGGCCAGAAACGCAAAACCGATGATATCCAGCTGCGCCCGGCTGGCCACCAAGGCCCCGGTCAGGGCAAAGACCAAAACCGAGGCATAATCCAGGCCGATCAGCGCGGCGGTCATGTGCTGGGCTTTTGTGGCTTGAAAGGCGCCATGCCAGCGCGCGCCAGGGCATCGGCGCGTTCGTTTTCGGGGTGGCCCGCGTGGCCCTTTACCCATTTCCACGTCACTGTGTGGCGCGCCTGGGCACTATCCAGGCGCTGCCATAATTCGGCGTTTTTCACTGGTTTTTTATCGGCAGTGCGCCAGCCATTGCGTTTCCAGCCGTGAATCCAGCTGGTGACACCGTTTTTGACATAGGCGCTATCGGTGACAATGGTGATGGTGCTGGCCCGGCCCAATGTTTCCAGCGCCTGAATGGCGGCCAGCAATTCCATGCGGTTGTTGGTGGTGTCGGCCTCGCCACCGCATAATTCGCGCTCTTTCAGCACTTGGCCGCCCTCGCTGGCGCGCAGCAGCACCCCCCAGCCGCCCGGGCCGGGATTGCCGGAGCACGCTCCGTCGGTATAGGCGTAAAGATCTGGCATGGGTTTTCCTTGCTATGGGGTTCCTAGCTGTGTCTGGGGGCAGGGTGCAAGCGCTTTAGCCGCGCCTTGCCAAAAGTGCCACCCAAGGTGCAGGCACGCCATCAAGCCCCATGTCTTGGCCATCGCGGCGCTGGCACAGCTGCAGGCCCGCGGCCTGCACCAGATCAATCAATTGATCCGGGGTGAAATAGGTATAAAGACGGCCCAAAGCATCGCGGGCGCTGCCTTGGCCGGTTTTCAGCGCAATATGCAGATGCCCGCCCAGCCGCAGCGCCTGGGTGATGGCCGCCAAATGCTGTGGAATATCGGCAGCAGTGGCGTGCAGCAGGCTGAAATTGGCCCACACCCCATCAAGGCTGGCGGTGGGGGCTTTGGCCAGGGTGGTGGTGAAATCGGCCAGTTCGGCGCGCACGCCGGGCCGGGTGGCTGCCAGATCTACCATGGCGCTGGCAGCATCTGTGGCCCATACCTGCAAACCGGCGGCCGCCATGTGGCCGGCATCGATGCCCGGCCCACAGCCCAGATCCAGCACATGGCCGCCCGGTGGCATGGCGGCGATGAATTGGCGCAGCAGCTGGCCGGGGCGGGCTGCGGCTGTCAGCTGGGCATACTCGCCCGCCCGCGCATTATAAAGCGCCAGTGTTTCTGGATCGGCGCTCATAAAAACGCGGTGATGCCCAAAGACGCCACCACAATCGCGCTCAGCAGCACGCGCAGATGCATCCACCATGCGGGCGCCAGGCCTTGTTTCCAAAACAGCCAGTCGATGCCCAAGATGCCCACAAACCCGGCCATAAGGTTTAATGCCGCGCTGACCGGGCCACCGCCCGTCATGAAAAACGCCCACAAGGCCGGCACCACCGACAGCGCATAGCCGGTGGCGGCAATCTGGCCACTGGCGCGCGTGGCAAAGCCCCACAGCACGCCCGACATGAAAGATAAAATCACCGCGCCATAAAACAGGCCCACATAAGGCCCGGTAAAGCGGGGGCCCAATGTGGCCGCGCTCCATAGCGCCAGATCGGGCAGCACATGGGTGATGGCGCCCCATAAAAACGGGATCAGGCCGGCCAGGCCCAACAGCAGGGCCGAACGTGGTATTTGGGTCATGCAGTGTCTCGCAGCAAGCGTGGAACCTTGAAATTAACACGCTCGACGGCGGTTTCCACCAGCTCGACCCGTACATCGAAACGGGCTTGAAAGGCCTCGATCACCTCGTTCACCAATACTTCGGGGGCGCTGGCGCCCGCCGTTATGCCCAGGCTGGCAATGCCCTCGAGCGCGCGCCAGTCAATATCGGTTGCGCGTTGCACCAATTGCGCATAGGCGCAGCCCGCGCGCGCGCCCACCTCGACCAAACGCTTGGAATTAGACGAGTTTGGCGCCCCCACCACCAGCATGGCATCGCATTTTGGCGCAATCTCTTTCACCGCCAGCTGGCGGTTGGTTGTGGCGTAACAGATATCTTCCTTATGCGGGCCCACGATGGCTGGAAAACGCGTGGTCAGCGCTGCCACAATATCGGCGGTGTCATCCACGCTTAGGGTGGTTTGGGTGACATAGGCCAGTTTGTCGGCGTCGCGCACCTGCAGGCGGGCCACGTCTTGGGGGGTTTCCACCAGCAGCACATCGCCCGGGGGCAACTGGCCCATTGTGCCAATGGTTTCGGGGTGGCCTGCATGGCCGATCATGACAATCTGCAAACCGGCCTCGGCGTGGCGCTCGGCCTCGATATGCACTTTTGACACCAGCGGGCAGGTGGCATCGACATAGATCATATTGCGCGCCTGCGCGGCGGCGGGCACAGATTTTGGCACGCCATGCGCCGAGAAAATCACCGGGCGGTCGCTGGGGCATTCATCCAGCTCTTCGACGAAAACCGCACCCTGTGCCTTTAGCGCATCCACCACAAATTTATTGTGCACAATTTCGTGGCGCACAAAAACCGGCGCGCCCCATTTGGCCAAAGCCATCTCAACGATCTTGATTGCGCGATCGACGCCTGCGCAAAAGCCGCGCGGGGCGGCAAGATAGATGGTGAGGGGCGGTTTAAGCATTTGGCGTTCCGTTCAAGGGGCCGTTTGGGCCATGGTGATAGGTGGGCAACAGGGTGGCGACAGGTGGTAACAGGGGGCGGCGATCCGCCTGCCTTCATTTTGCCACGGATTTGCGCTATTAGAAACCCGCGTGCGGCGGCTTTTGTTTGGCGCGTTATTTGCACGGGTTATGTGCACTTGGTTAAACTCCGGGCTCGGTGCCATGGGGCTGTGGGTTGAAAGGTGGCGTAGGTGGTTGGTGGGTTTCACGGTGTGCGGATGACGCGCGAGGAAATCGAAGAAGACGGCACGCATTGGCGCATCGTTTACAGCGTGAAAGTCACCAGTTGGGTGGTGATTGCCATTTCCAGTATGTGGCTGCTGTTTGCGCTGGTTTTGGGGCATATGCTGGTTGTGGGCATTGCCGGCGCTGTGCTGCTGGGCACGTTTTTTTCGCTGTTTTTGGTCTTGGCCGGTTATCCGGTTATGGGCCGCGTGGCGTGGTATTTGATTAGCATTATCGCGGTCACTTTTGCGGTGTTTACCGTGCATCCCGTGGGCCATGCCGAGGCGCTTTATGTGGCGCTTTTGGGCGGGCCTTTCCTGACATTTTCGGTGCAAACCGAACGGCGCTATATCATGGTTTTGGTGCCGCTGGTTTTCGTGGTTTGGCTGGCCACGCGCTATATGGGCCACGATTATTTCGGCCCGCCGCTGTTGGATGAGGCGTTTTCGGCCACCTATGTCTCGTTTTTGGTGCTGCTGACCTCGTTTTTGATCATCACCTTCGAAATGGCGATGTTTGCGTTTTTGATGCAGCGCTATGTGCGCAAGCTGTATGATTCGCGCAAAGCCGCCTTTGTGGCCAACCACGCCAAAAGCGAATTTCTGGCCGCCATGAGCCACGAGATACGCACCCCCATGAATGGCGTGATCGGCATGGTGGAAATTTTGGGTAGCACCCCGCTTAGCCCCGATCAGCAGCGCATTCTCACCACGATCCGCGACAGCTCGTTTTCGCTGCTGCGGATCATCGAAGATATTTTGGATATGTCCAAGATCGAGGCTGGAAAGCTGGCTTTGGTGAACGAAGAAACCGATCTGCTGAACACCGTCGAGGGTGTGGTAGACACGCTGCGCGCCTATGCCGATGCAAACAATGTGCGGCTGGTGTTGCATTACGATTGCACCTTGCCCCGCACCATCATGGCCGATGCCGGGCGGCTGCGCCAAATCATGCTGAATTTGCTGGGCAATGCGATCAAGTTTTCACGCCGCCCCGCCGACGAGGCCGAGGGCCAGGTGTGCCTCGAGGTATGGCGCCGCGGCCCGGGGCAGATGCGGCTGGTTTTTCGCGATGATGGCATTGGCATTGCGCCCGAGTTTCTTGAACAGCTCTTCCAGCCTTTCCAGCAATCCGAGGCGGTGACAACGCGGCGCTATGGCGGCTCGGGGCTGGGGCTGGCGATTGTGCATCAGCTGGTCAGCAAAATGCAGGGCCAGGTGCGGGTGAAATCGGCCTTGGCCGAGGGGGCAGAATTTACCGTAGATCTGCCCTTGGCCCAGCCCAGCGGCAGTTTCGATATGTTGGCCGCCAGCAAGGTATCTTTTGCGGTCTATCAGGCCCCCCGGCCCACGCAGCCCATGTGGCAGGCCTATCTTTCGGTGGGGGCAGACAGGCCGCTGTTTGTGCAAACCCCATCCGAGCTGTTGGAATTTTGCGCCCGTCATGGCAGCGCCGCGGTGGTTGTTTTCGCCTCGGAACAGGGCGAGGATGACCCGACTTTGGCGCAGATGCGCCGGCAATTCCCCACTGTGCGGGTGATCGCGCTGACGCGTCGGCGCGATGCCCATGTGGGCCAATGGCAAGAGGGGCTGGTGGTGATCCAACGCTCGCCCGTATTGCCATCCGAGCTGCGTTTTGCGCTGCGCGTGCTGGAAAACCAGCCGCTGGCAGATGTGCCTGCCACCCCGGCCACGCCCGCCGCACCCCCTGCCCGAAAGCAGAATTACCGCATTTTGGTGGCCGAAGATAACGAGATCAACCAGATCGTCATCCAGCGCCAGCTCGAGGCGCTGGGCCATGATATCACGGTTGTTGAAAACGGTGCCGCTGCCATGCGGGAATGGCTGGAGGATGATTTCGACATCATTTTAACAGATTGCCACATGCCCGAGATCGATGGTTTCGAGCTTACCCAGCGCATCCGCCAAATCGAGGCGCGCCGCCCCAATTCCCCCCGCATCCCGATCATTGCCATCACCGCCAATGCCCTTTCCGGCGAAGAGGCACGCTGCCTGTCGGTGGGGATGGATGGCTATCTTTCAAAGCCTGTGAAGCTAGAGGAAATGGGCCAAATGATACAGGCGCTTGCCGGGCGCACTGGCCCCTGAGTGGCCCCTGATCGCCTGATGGAAATGTGAATTGTTCAGACAGCCCAATGCTGGCATTGCTCGGGCATGGCATACACAAAACACACCCCAATTTTCAGCCTATGCCTGTGGGTGGCCAGTGCCAGCCTGGCCTTTGCCGCAGATGCGGGTTTTTTACCCTATCGTTCGGCTGTTGATGTTGCGGCGGGCAAAGAAATCTATTTGCGTGAATGCGCGGCCTGTCATGGGGCCGCGCTGGAGGGCCAAGCCAATTGGCGCCAACGCGATAGCGATGGCTATTTGCCGGCCCCGCCCCATGATGCCACAGGCCACACCTGGCACCACCCTGATGCCCAGCTGTTTGCCATCGTCAAACACGGTATCGAGGCGCTGGTGGGAAATGGCTATAAAAGCCACATGGGCGGCTATGGCGATGTGCTAAGCGACCGGGAAATTGCCCAAGTGCTGGCCTATATCAAAAGCACATGGCCCCAGCCGGTGATCGCCCAACACAACCAGATAAACCAGCGCGCCGATTAAGGCGCGCGGTGGCGGGCGGTGGCGGGCAGGGGCGGCCCAGGGCAGGGCCGCGCCACAGCGCTGTGATCAGGCGTTCAGATCTTCAACATCTGTTTCGCGCGGGGGGCGGCCGATGACATCTTTCAGCTCGGCCAGCTCGATGAAATTATCGGCCTGGCGGCGCAGCTCGTCAGAGATCATCGGGGGTTGGCTGCGGATGGTCGATACCACAGACACGCGCACGCCCTGGCGCTGCAGGCTTTCCACCAGCGGCCGGAAATCGCCATCGCCCGAGAATAGCACAATATGGTCAAGATGCGGTGCCAGCTCCATGGCGTTGACCGTCAGCTCGATATCCATATTGCCCTTTACTTTGCGGCGGCCCTGGCTGTCGGTGTATTCTTTGGCAGGCTTCGTGACCATGGAAAACCCGTTGTAATTCAGCCAATCCACCAAGGGGCGGATGGGCGAATATTCGTCATTTTCCAGCAGCGCAGTGTAGTAGAATGCGCGCAGCATCTTGCCGCGGCGCATGAACTCTTGGCGCAAAAGCTTATAGTCGATGTCAAACCCCAATGCCTTTGAGGCGGCATACAGGTTGGACCCGTCTATAAACAGTGCCAGGCGTTCGTCTTTGTAAAACATCAAAAACAATCCTTTCAAAATGATCCGCAGCAAGGCATTGGTGAGCGCCAATTCTGCTTGCCACGGCACCGGGGCTTGATACGGCCTGCCCCGATGTCAGACAAGTATGCAAAACCGAGCATAAGGATAGGTATGTGTCCATGAACCAAGGTGCAGCGCTGATTGCGCTTGGGGCCAATATGCCGCATTCGGGGGCCAGTTTGCCCGAAACGATCCGCGCAGCCATTGCCGCGGTGCAGGCCGCGGGGCTGCAGGTGGTGGCGCAAAGCCGCCTTTACAGCACGCCATGTTTCCCCCCCGGTGCCGGGCCCGATTATGTGAATGCCGCCATTGCCGTGCACACGCCTTTGGCCGCGCCGCAGATTTTGCAGATCTTGCACGACATCGAGGCGGAATTTGGCCGCACGCGGCAGGTGCGCTGGGGCATGCGCACGCTGGATCTGGATTTGCTGGCGCTGGGCGATGCGATATTGCCCGATTTGGCCAGCTATCGCCATTGGCAGCAGCTGGCGCCTGAGCAGCAACAGCAGCTGGCGCCTGATCAATTGATCTTGCCCCACCCCCGGATGCACGAGCGTGGCTTTGTTTTGGTGCCTTTGGCAGATATCGCGCCACAGTGGCGCCACCCGGTTTTGGGGCAATCTGTGGCAGACTTATGCGCAGCCTTGCCGCCGCTGGCCCGCGCCGAGGTGCAGGCCTTGCCCTAGGCGCCGCAGCCTTGGCGCCGATATGTTTGCCCCCCTTGTGTTTGCGGGTTTTGTGGGCTAGAAGCGCGCTTTCTGATAGCTACCAGAAGTTGGAGTGCCCTGCATGGCCCGCGTGACCGTTGAAGACTGCGTTGACAAAGTTCCAAACCGCTTTGAACTGGTGATGTTGGCAGCCCATCGCGCCCGCGAAGTATCTGCCGGCGCAGCAATTACAGTAGATCGCGACAACGATAAAAACCCGGTCGTCGCCTTGCGCGAAATCGCCGAGGAAACCCAATCTGCCGACGAGCTGCGCGAGCGTTTGATTGAATCGAATCAGTCGCAGATCGAGGTGGACGAGCCCGAAGAAGACAGCATGTCTATCCTGATGGCCCGCGGCGAAGTAGACCGCCCCGCCGAAGATGATATGTCGGAAGAAAAGCTGCTTCGCGCATTGATGGAAGCACAGGGTCAGGGCTGAGCCTGTCGTCGGTCGTAGGATGCGGATAGAATGATTGCGGTTGAAGACCTAATCGCACTGGTCCGCAACTATAACCCCAAAACAAACGAAGCGCTGATCCGCGCGGCCTATGATTTTGGCCGCGAGATGCACGAAGGGCAGTTTCGCCGCTCGGGCGAGCCGTATTTCACCCACCCCGTGGCGGTTGCAGCGATTTTGACAGAACAGCGCCTGGATGATGCCACCATCATCACGGCGCTTTTGCATGACACGATCGAAGATACCAAAGCCAGCTTTTCCGAGGTCGAGGCGCGGTTCGGCCGCGAGGTGGCGGAACTGGTGGATGGTGTCACCAAGCTGACCAATCTGCAGCTGTCTTCCACCGAAACCCAGCAGGCCGAAAACTTTCGCAAGCTGTTTATGGCCATGTCCAAAGACCTGCGGGTGATTTTGGTGAAACTGGCCGACCGTTTGCACAATATGCGCACGATCAAGGCCATGAAGCCCGAAAAGCAGGCCAAGAAAGCCCGCGAAACCATGGATATTTTTGCCCCCCTCGCGGGGCGCATGGGTATGCAATGGATGCGCGAAGAGCTGGAAGATCTGGCCTTTAAGGTGCTCAACCCCGAGGGGCGTGCCTCGATCATGCGGCGTTTCATTATGCTGCAAAAAGAAACCGGCGATGTCATCCACCGGATCACCGGCGATATGCGGGGCGAGCTGGAAAAAGTGGGGATCGAGGCGCAGGTGTTTGGCCGCGCCAAAAAACCCTATTCGATCTGGCGCAAGATGCAGGAAAAGGATCTGGGCTTTAGCCGCCTGTCCGATATCTACGGCTTTCGCGTGATCACCGATAACGAGATGGATTGCTACTGTGCCTTGGGGGCGATCCACCAACGCTGGCGGGCGGTGCCGGGGCGGTTCAAGGATTATATCAGCCAGCCAAAATCGAACGGGTATCGCTCTATTCACACCACCGTGTCGGGGCGCGATGGCAAGCGGGTCGAGGTGCAGATCCGCACCCGCCAGATGCATGATGTGGCCGAAACCGGGGTGGCTGCGCATTGGTCGTATCGCGACGGTGTGCGCACGGAAAACCCATTTGCCGTAGATCCCGCCAAATGGGTGAGCGGGCTGACCGAACAGATGGGCGCCGAGGAAGATCACGAAGATTTCCTCGAGGCGGTCAAGCTGGAGATGTATACCGACAAGGTGTTTTGCTTCACCCCAAAGGGCGAGGTTGTGAAACTGCCCAAAGGGGCAACACCCATTGATTTCGCCTATGCCATTCACACCCGCATCGGCAATGCCTGCGTGGGCGGCAAGGTTGACGGTATGCGCGTGCCGCTGTGGACGCGGTTGAAAAACGGCCAGTCGGTGGAAATCATCACAGCCGAGGGGCAAATGCCCCAGGGCACCTGGCTGGATATTGCCACCACCGGCAAGGCCAAAACCGCCATCCGCCGCGCCCTGCGCGAGGCTGACCGCGAGCGTTTCATCAAATTGGGGCGCGAATTGGCGCGCTCGGCCTTTGATAACGTGGGCAAGAAAGCCACTGACAAGGCGCTTGATACCGCCGCGCGCCTGCTGCGCTATCCCGACCGCGACGAGGTGCTGGCGCGCTTGGGCAGCGCCGAATTGACAGGGCGCGAATTGGTGCGCGCCATCTATCCCGAATTGGGCGAACGCGAGGGCGAAAAAGTAGACAGCACCCGCGCGGTGATTGGCCTGTCGCCCGACCAAAGCTTTGATCGGGCGCCCTGCTGCCAGCCCCTGCCGGGCGAACGGATTGTGGGCATCACCTATCGCGGCCGCGGTGTGGTGGTGCATGCCATCGATTGCGAGGCGCTGGCCGCCTACGAAGACCAGCCCGAACGTTGGCTTGATCTGCATTGGCACGCGGGCAAACACCCCGCCATTTACACCGCCACGCTGGATGTGACCATCGGCAATGATGCGGGCGTGCTGGGGCGAATTTGCACATTGATCGGCGAGCAGAAGGCCAATATCTCGGATCTCGAGTTTGTTGATCGTAAACCTGATTTTTATCGTCTTTTGATTGGTGTTGATTTGCGTGATGCCGAACATCTTCACTCACTTGTTACGGCCCTAGAGGCAGAAAGTGATGTGGCTGCGGTGGCACGGTTCAGGGATCCTGCGCGCCTAGGTGCCACAAGGAAGTAACGGAAAGGACAGCCGGTGGTTTTCAAGCGCAGGGACAGGCGGCCCCTTTTGAAGGTGGTGCTTGAATTCTTCTGGCCCCGTGGGGGATGGGGCCGCGCTGCGATTTATGTCAAACACCGCCTGCGCCGCTTGCCAGACCCCCCGCATCGCATCGCGCGTGGCATTTTTGCAGGTGTGTTCACCACCTTTACCCCGTTTTATGGGCTGCACTTCCTGACCGCCGCCACCATCGCACTGGTGCTGCGCGGCAATGTGATTGCCGCCATGCTGGCCACGTTTTTTGGCAATCCGCTGACCTATGTGCCCATTGGCGTGGCCTCGCTGAAAACGGGCTATTGGCTGCTGGGGTTAAACCACGCCAACAGCGCCGATTTGCACGGCTCGCTGGGCGATAAGTTTTTATTCGCCTGGCAAGATCTGAAATGGAATATTTGGGCGGGCCTGACGGGCGACACAATGGATTGGACCCGCTTGAAGATTTTCTACGACGAGGTCTTCTTTCCCTACATGATCGGCGGGGTGATTCCCGGCGTGATTGCTGCGACCGTGTGCTATTATATCAGCGTGCCGGTGATCGAGGCCTATCAAAACCGCCGCAAAGGCGCGTTAAAGGCAAAGCTGGCTGCATTGAAGAAAAAGGCGCATTTGGCCAAAGACGAAACCAAACCCAAGCCCTGATCGGGCCGATACCTGCCAAGCAAGGGAGCTTTGCATGCCTACTGCCGGAAAATTGCGTCTTGGTGTGAATATCGATCATGTGGCAACCGTGCGCAACGCGCGCGGGGGGGCCTATCCTTGCCCCATTCGCGCCGCCGAAATGGCCCAAGCCGCGGGTGCCGATGGTATCACAGCGCATTTGCGCGAAGATCGCCGCCACATCACCGATGCCGATATCGATGGGCTGATGGCCGCGTTGAAAGTGCCGTTAAACTTTGAAATGGCCGCCACCGATGAGATGCAGGCCATCGCCCTGCGCCACCGCCCCCATGCGGTGTGCATCGTGCCCGAAAAGCGCGAAGAACGCACCACCGAAGGCGGGTTGGATGTGGCGCAAGATGAAAACCGGCTGGCCCATTTTATCGCCCCCCTGCGCGAAGCAGGCTGCCGCGTGTCAATTTTCATCGCAGCCGAACCTAACCAGATCGAGGCGGCCCATCGCATCGGCGCGCAGGTGATCGAGCTGCACACAGGCGCCTATTGCGATTTCCACGCCGAGGGGCATTTCGATAAGCGCGATGGTGAATTGCAACGCCTGACCGATATGGCCGCTTTTGCCCATGATCTGGGCCTCGAGGTGCACGCAGGCCATGGCCTAAGCTATGACACCGTGGCGCCCATAGCGGCGCTGCCGCAGGTGATCGAGCTGAACATCGGGCATTTCCTGATTGGCGAGGCTATTTTTCGCGGCCTTGGCCCGGCCATCGCTGAAATGCGCCGCCTGATGGATGACGCGCGCGCATGATTTTGGGGGTGGGCACCGATCTGGCGAATATCGATCGCATTGCCGCCACTTTGGCCCGTTTTGGCGACCGTTTTCGCAACCGCGTGTTCACCCCAACCGAACAGCGCAAGGCCGAGCGGCGCAAAGATGTGGCAGGCACCTATGCAAAACGTTGGGCTGCGAAAGAGGCCTGTTCCAAGGCGCTGGGCACCGGGTTGCGCATGGGCATTTCGTGGAAAGATATGGCTGTCTCAAACCTGCCCACCGGCCAGCCCGTGATGGAGCTTAGCGGCTGGGCCAAAGAGCGGCTCGATGCCATCACCCCACCGGGCCACAGCGCGGTGGTGCATGTGACCCTGACCGATGACCACCCTTGGGCGCAGGCCTTTGTTGTGATCGAGGCGCGCCCCTTACCTTGACACCTTACCCCGTGGGCCGCATGTAGCGGCAAGCATGAAAAACAGGAGCCCGTTATGGCATCAGATGACAAAAAGCGCGGCGGTATCGTCGAGACCATCAAAACAGTGGTCTATGCGCTGCTGATTGCCGGCGTCTTTCGCACGTTGTTTTTCCAGCCCTTCTGGATTCCGTCGGGCAGTATGAAAGACACGCTGCTGATTGGTGATTTCCTGTTCGTCAATAAAATGGCCTATGGGTATTCTTATGCCTCCTGCCCCTCGGTGCGTATCCCGGCCATTGGCATCAATATCGATGCCAAAGATATCTGCGGATTTTTTGATGGTGAAAACACCCGTTTGTTGGCAGGCGCGCCGCAGCAAGGGGATGTGGTCGTGTTTCGCCACCCTGTCAGCGGGGCAGATTATATCAAACGCCTGATCGGCCTGCCCGGCGATACGGTGCAGGTAGTGGGCGGTGTTTTGCACATCAATGGCGCGCCTGTGGCCCTGCGCGACGGCGGGCAATTCGAAGAAGAATTCGGGCCCCAAGGCCCCTATCGCCACCGCCCCCGCTGCGAAAACGGGCCAGTGGGCAATGGCGGCATCTGCGCGAAATCGCGCCAGATCGAAACCCTGCCCAATGGCACCGAACATGCCATTTTGAACATCACGACCCAAGGCTCGGATAATACGCCCGTCTACACTGTGCCGGCTGGGCATTATTTCTTCATGGGCGATAACCGCGACAATTCTACCGACAGCCGCGTGCCACAGGCCGCGGGCGGTGTGGGGTTTGTGCCCTTTGAAAACCTGATCGGCCGCGCTGATCGTGTGCTGCTGTCGTCTGGGGGCAGCTCGATGCTGGCGTTCTGGACATGGCGCGCAGACCGTTTCTTTAAGGCAATCGAGTGAAGCTATCGGCAGAATTGCAGGCGCTAGAGGCGCGCATCGGGCACCGGTTTTCCCGGCCAGAGCTGCTGGCGCGGGCTGTTACGCATTCCTCGATGTCCTCGCCCACACGCCAAGATAACCAGCGGCTGGAATTTCTGGGCGATCGCGTGCTGGGCCTTGTGATGGCCGAGGCGCTGCTGGCCCATGACAAAAAGGCAAGCGAGGGGCAATTGGCCCCCCGCTACAACGCCCTGGTGCGCAAGGAAACCTGTGCCGATGTCGCCCGCCAGCTGGGCCTGGGCGATGCGCTGAAACTTGGGCGCTCAGAGATGCTGTCGGGCGGGCGGCGCAAGCAGGCGCTTTTGGGCGATGCGATGGAGGCGGTGATTGCCGCGGTCTATCTGGATGCCGGGTTTGTTGTGGCCAAAGAGGTGGTTTTGCGCCTTTGGGGCGCGCGTATCGGCACGGTTGATGCCGATGCGCGCGATGCCAAAACCACGTTGCAAGAATGGGCGCAAGCGCGCGCCATGCCGCCGCCGGTCTATGCATTGGCCGGGCGCAGCGGGCCTGACCACGCGCCGCAATTTACCATTACCGTTACCCTGCGCGATGGGCGCAGCGCGCAGGCCTCGGCCGGCTCGAAACGGCAGGCAGAACAGGCCGCCGCCCAAAGCCTGCTTGCGGAACTGGACAGCGCAGGGTGAGCGGGCACGCCGCCGGCAATCTGCGCGGCAGCCTGTTTATGGTGCTGGCCATGGCGGCCTTTGCCCTAGAGGACATGCTTTATAAATCTGTCACGCTGGCGCTGCCGATGGGGCAGGGTTTGGTGCTGTTTGGGGTGTTGGGCATGGCGCTTTTCACGCTGTTATGCGTGCTGCGCGGCCAGCCGCCCTTGGTGGCGCAGATGTGGCGGCCGGGGCTTTTGCTGCGCTCTGGCTTCGAGGTGCTGGGGCGGCTCTTTTTTGCGCTGGCGCTGGCCTTTGGCGATCTATCCACCACCGCGGCCATTTTGCAGGCGCTGCCGCTGGCGGTGACGCTGGGGGCCGTGCTGTTTCTGCGCGAGGCGGTGGGCTGGCGGCGCTGGCTGGCCATTTGGGTGGGGTTTTTCGGTGTGTTGCTGGTGATACGCCCCACCACCCAAGGCGTGGCGCCCGAGGCGGTTTTTGCGCTATTGGGCATGGTGGGCTTTGCCGGGCGCGATTTGGCCACCCGGGCCGCACCCCCCAGCATTGGCAATCTGCAATTGGGTGTCTTGGGCTTTGGCATGGTCATTCTGGCAGGCCTGGTGCTGATGCTGGCCTTTGGCGAGGCGCCAAGCCTGCCATCGGGGCAGGTCTGGGGGCTGCTGATTGGGGCGGCGCTGTTTGGCGTGCTGGCCTATCACGCGGTAACGGTGGCGATGCGGGTGGGGCAGGTGGCGGTTGTGGCGCCTTTTCGCTATACCCGGCTGGTTTTTGCCATGGGCCTGGGCGCGCTGGTTTTTGGCGAAAGGCCCGATCTGCAGACATGGCTGGGGGCTGTGCTGATTGTGGGCAGCGGGCTGTTCACTTTGCTGGCCAGCGCGCGCGCCGCGCGCAAATAACACGCAGATACTGGCCCCGGCCTGCGAATTGGCGTAGGAGTGGGGAAATTTTCACAGGATTGGCCTGATATGAGCACACGCTGCGGCTTTGTCGCCCTGATTGGAGAGCCGAACGCCGGCAAATCCACCCTTACCAACCGTATGGTTGGCGCCAAAGTGTCGATTGTGACGCATAAGGTGCAAACCACCCGCGCGCGTATTCGCGGTGTGGCGCTAGAGGGCGAGGCGCAGCTGGTCTTTGTCGATACGCCCGGCTTGTTCAAGCCACGCCGCCGGCTAGACCGGGCGATGGTGGCCGCCGCATGGGGCGGCGCTGCCGATGCCGATATTGTGGTGCTGCTGGTCGAGGCGCATCGCGGCATCACCGATGGGGTGTCGAGCATTCTGGATACTTTGGCCGAACAAATGCCCCCCGATCGCCTGGTGGCGCTGGCCATCAACAAAATCGATCGGGTCGAGGCGCCGGTGCTGCTGGCCCTGACCCAAGAGCTGAACCAGCGCTTTCGCTTTGCCGAAACCTTTATGATCTCGGCTGAAAAGGGCTATGGGGTGGATGACCTGCGCAAATGGCTGGCCGGGCGCCTGCCTGCGGGCCCGTGGCTTTACCCCGAAGATCAGATCGCCGATCTGCCCATGCGCATGATTGCGGCGGAAATGACCCGCGAAAAGCTGACGCTGCGCCTGCATCAGGAATTGCCCTATCAGCTGACGGTGGAAACCGAACATTGGCAAGAGCGCAAAGATGGCTCGGCCCGTATTGATCAGGTCATCTACGTGGCCCGCGATGGGCACAAGGGCATTTTGCTGGGCAAAAAGGGCGAAACCATCAAAGGCGTCAGCCAAGCCGCGCGCGCCGAATTGGAAGAGTTTTTGGGCCGCAAAGTGCATTTGTTCTTGCAAGTCAAAGTGCGCGAAAACTGGCTGGAAGAGGCGGCACGCTATTCCGAGATGGGGCTAGATTTCCGCGATGGTAACGCCTGATCGGCGGTGCGGGGGGCGATGGGGGCACGTCTGACAACGCGTTTTTGGGCCGATGCCTATCTGGCGCGGCTGCGGTTGCACGATATCCCGGCCTATGTTGTGGCGCATGGCGACGACCACGCAGGCGATATCGTGGTGAAATTGGCCACCTTAGATGGCCAGGCCCAGCTGTTTCAGCGCAGTTACGACCTGCAGGCCGACGCGCGTATCTGGGCCCCGCTGGCCGCGGGCCCCGAGCGCGAGATCGATGAAACGCTGGCCCGCCATCGCGGCCGCGACCCCGATTTATGGGTGATCGAGGTAGAAGACCGGCAGGGCCGGCACCTGCTGGATGATCCCAGCTTGGCGGGCTAGCACGATGCAATGGCGTGGGCAGGGCATTTTGCTGTCAGTGCGCCGCCATGGCGAAACCTCTGCCATCATCGAGGTATTCACCCCCGAACAGGGCCGCCATGCTGGGGTGGTGCGTGGGGGCGCCAGCCGCAAAATTGCCCCCATTTTGCAGCCTGGCGCGCAGCTAGACGTGGCATGGTGGGCCCGGCTTGATAGCCATATTGGCACCTTTACCGTGGAGCCGCTGCAAAGCCGTGCCGCACAGGTGATGAACGACAGGCTGGCCTTGGCGGGCATGTTATCGGTGCTGGCCCTGCTGCGCTTTGCCCTGCCTGAACGCGCCCCGCAGCCCGGCTTATATGCCCGCAGCCTGGCCTTGCTGGATATGTTGGGGCAAAGCGATCTGTGGCCATTGGCCTATCTGCGCTGGGAACAGGCGCTGCTGGATGACATGGGGTTTGGGCTGGATCTGGGGGCCTGTGCCGTAACCGGGGCAACAACAGATTTGGCCTATGTATCGCCCAAATCCGGGCGTGCGGTATCGCGCGCTGGGGCAGGGGAATGGGCCAGCCGGCTTTTGCCCCTGCCTGCGTGCTTGCTGGGCCAAGGGGTGGGTGATCTGGATGATGTAATGCAAGGCCTGCAGGTGACAGGCCATTTTTTGCTGCATCATTTGGCACCGGGCCTGGGCGCCAGCGCCCTGCCAGAGGCGCGCTTGCGATTTGTCGATGCCTTGGCGCGGCGGCGGGCCTAGCGCAGGGCCAAAACCAAATCTACCAATGTGCCCATCGGGTCGCCACTGGCATCATCGGGCATGCCCTGCGCTGCGGCCAAAATCAGCGTGGCGATTTCTGGGTTAGAGACGCCAATATCGGCCAAAAGCACAGAAATGCTGGCAAGGCGCGCGCGGTCAACCTGCGCCACAGCTTGGGCTGCTTGGGCATCTGACAAGGCCATGGCGCGAATGGCGCGCTCGGCCCTTTCGGCGGGGCTGGTGCCTGCGGGGGCTGCCAGCGCTTGGGCCAGCGCCCGCAAGGCCGAGGTGGGCGAGGCGGTGTTGCCCGCGGGCAGGCGGGCGATCTGCGCCTCGGCCCAGGCGGCCAAAACCGCCGCCTGAAAGGCGGGCACATCCTGAAAATGCCAGTAGAACGAGCCTTTGGTGGTGCCCAACTGCCGTGCCAGCGCCTCGGCCCGCAGGGCAGCAGGCCCTTGGGCTGCCAAAGCGGCCAGGCCAGCATTTAGCCAATCGGTTTTTCCAAGGCGTGTTCCACGAGTCATGCGATCACCTTATGCGTGTTTCTGCATCTGCACAATCGTGGTTTTGCAGATGCCCGGGCGATGGTGCACCCGCACTGCGGTGTTCATAGCGCGATGTCAAGCACGCCCCCCGGTTCGGCGGCGCGCGAGCAACACAAGATCATGCGGGTTTCGCGCTGCGCTTGTGACAAAACGAAATCGCGGTGCTGCACTGTGCCTGCGCGCAGGGTGCATTGGCACACGCCACATATGCCATCGGCGCATTTCACGTCAACGGCAATGCCCGCGCGTTCCAGCGCGTCGGCCGCGCTTTCATCGGCGCTGACCGCAATTTCACGCCCATCCGCAAGCCGCAGGGTAAAGGGGTGGTTTTCCTGGGGGGGCTGTTCAGGCACGCTGAAATATTCCAAATGTAGCGCCTCATCCGGCCAGCCTGCCTGCCGCGCGGCCTGCATCACCGCCTGCATGTAGCGATCTGACCCACAGGTATATACATGCGCGCCCGGCTGATACTTGGCCAAAATCGCGGCCAAATCTGCGCGCTGTCCCTGGCTGCTAAAGTGAAACTGCACATGCGCGGCCCAGGGTTGGGCCTGCAATTCGGCCAGGAAACCGGCCTCTTCGGGGCTGGCACAGGAATAATGCAGCACAAAACTGCGCCCCAGGGCATGCAGCCTGTGGGCAAAGGCGATCATTGGCGTCACCCCGATGCCACCGGCCATCAGCAGGCTGTGGCTGGCCTCTTCGTGCAGCGGGAAATGGTTCACCGGGCGCGAGGCAAACACCCGCCGCCCCGGCGTAAAGATGCGCTGCAGCATCTTCGACCCACCCCGCCCCGCATCTTCGCGCAGCACCGCAATTTCATAGATATCACGGTTGGCCGGATCGCCTGACATCGAATATTGGCGCAAAAATTCGGGGGTGATCACCACATCCAGATGCGCGCCCGCCTGCCATTCGGGCAGGGCGGTGCCATCGGGGCTGGTAAAGGTGTATTTGGTGATTTTGGGCGTCATCTGCTGCACATCGGCCAAGGCTAGCTGCACCACGGGCGCCGCGCCCGGCACCTGGTAGCGATGAATATGCGCGGTTTCACCCGCGGCAGATCTGGCACGGTATTCATCGGCGCTGATCAGGCTTTCAAAGGCCTTGATGCCCGCCTCGCGATCCATCGGAAAGGGGTAGGGCCAGGGCCAGGGTGCCAAGGGGGCGGGGTAGACCGCCATGGTTTGCTGTTCGGCCGTGATGGCCAGGTCTTTTTGCAGCCCGCGCCGGTTGACCGGCGCGCTGGCCGGGGCATAAGCGCCATCGTCTTGCAGCGCGATATCCCACCACCATTTCTTGGTGTCATTCAGCCCGCCATTGCCCAGCGCATCGTCCAGCCGCGCCAGCAAGGGGGCGGCCTTGGGCACATGCATCGCGGCCCAGCGAAAGGGGCGTTCGGCAAACAGCCCCTCTAGGTTCCATGGGCAGGTTTTCATGCAGCGCCCACACATTGCGCCGCCCTCGGTGGTGATGCGGTAGGTGGCGCATTTCTGGCTGTCAGATTTCCAGATCTCGTAGCCATTGAACATGCGCTTTGGCCCGGCAGTGATCGCCCCGCTGGGGCATTCGCGGGCGCATTTGTTGCAGGCCTCGCAAAAGGCCTGCAGGCCAAAATCGATGGGTTTATCATGGGCCAAGGGCAGATCGGTGGTGATCACCCCCGATTTCAGACGTGGGCCCAAAAACGGGTTCAAGATAACCTCGCCTATGCGGCTGACCTCGCCCAAACCAGACAAAAGCAGCAGGGGCGGTTGCAGAACCTCGCCATCCATCACCGTATGGGCGCGGGCGCTGTAGCCCAAATTCCTGATCTGCGCCGCAATCACCGCACCCAGAATGGAAAAGCGCAAATAGGCGCGCATGGATTGCGCCACGCTGATCCAATCATCGCCCGAGGCGCCCTCCATCGTTTCATAGCCCTGATCAACGATCATGCTGATGGCCTGATCATGGGGGGGCGTAATGGGCTGGCCCAAGGCATCATGCGAATACCACGCCCATTCGGGACAATGCGACAGCCCAACAGCATCAAGGCCCAGATAATAGCTGGCCGCTTTCAGATTGTCGGCGATCTCGGCGGGGTCGTGGGGCGCGGCCGGGCGGGCCACGGGCCCGTCTTGCAGCAAGACAAACGCGCCCAAGGCACGCCGCTGCGCCAAGGCGGGGGCCTGTTTGCGCACATACCGCCCGCCTGCCGCGCCTTTTTGCAATTTGCGCCCCATATCGCCAAATTGGGCGCGGGCGAACATATCGGTGCGTTTGGGCACCCGCGCCACATTGGGTGCATCGATATAGGTGGTGGGATGATCCACGCGCTTGAGGGTTTCAAACGGGTGCGGGCCCAGTGCAAAGGGGCGTTTGGCGTAAGGGTCGGCGCTGTGGCCTGCCTTGGCACTGCCCGCCAGCCCCAGCTGCCAGCCCGCGCCATGCAGCCAAAACCGCGGCTGTGTGGCCATGGGCGCCAGCGGCTGGTCGCAGGCCAGCTGCATGGTGGTTGTCACCACCGCCAGCCCATAGTTTTGCCCCAGCCATGGCGCTTGTAATTCGTGATCTACCAGCCCCGCTGCCACCGCCAGGCGCGCCATCACCACATCGCTGGCCGCGCCGGTATGCGCGCGGGCCTCAAAGCCCAGAACGCGCAGATATTCGGCCAAGACAACCGCGGTTTCCGCGCTGCGCAAACAGGCGCGTTGGCGGGCGCTATGGGCAATCCAGTCATAGCCCGGCTCGCCCTTTTTGGGGGGGCGCGGGTTGGCATAAAGCAGCACCAAGGCATGGCTGTGGGCATCAATGGGCGTGGCCGGCGCGCTAAGCTGTTCGCGCAGCTCGGCCATGGTTTGATCTATGCCTGCGGCAAGCGATTTTGTCTGTTCGGTGCGCAAACGCTGCACCAAAGGCCCGATATTGGGGTTTTCCAGCGGCTCGTCGCGCAGGGCATCTGCTGGCAGCTGGCAAATGCCCGCCATATCGGCATCGCAAAAATAGGCAAAAGATTTCAGATGTTGGGCGCGCTCGACCGGGCAGTTTGGAATGGTGGCGCGGGCGGGGTTTGCAGCCCCGCTGCGCAAGATATCCAGCATGGCCTGTGCCTCGGTCATGGCATTGATCAGGCTATGGGGCGCCTCGGGCTGGCAAAAGGGCACCGCGGTTTCAGGGCCAATCGCCTGCAGCGCGGGCATCGGCCCGCGGCGCAGCTTTTCGCTAGGGTAGGGGCCTGCATGCAAGGGCCTGTTTTTCGTAGAAAAAAGCCGTGTCATGTAAGGCCCTTACAGGTTTTGGCCACGGGCCTTGGGGCCTAGCCGATGATTTCGGGTATGCGCCAGGCAGGTGGCGTATTGCGGCTGCGTTGGCTGCGCACAATACCATCGATAATGGTCATGCCGACACCAGGCAAGTTGCCCAGGGCGACCGAGTCTAAAATATGCTTGCCGGGCGCGTGCTGGGCCTGATCCATCAGCACAAAATCAGCGCTGCGCCCCGCCTCGATTAACCCGCAATCCAGGTTGCGCCGCCGCGCCGTATTGCCATTGGCAAAGCAAAAGGCAATTTCAGCCGGCACATTGCCCAAGGCCGACAGCATCGCCACCATACGCATGATGCCCAAGGGCTGCACGCCCGATCCGGCAGGCCCATCGGTGCCCAAAATCAGCTGGTCCAGCTTGCCCAATTCGCGCGCGGTGTTCAGCGTCAGCAGCGCGGCACGTTCGTTGCCATTATGCACAATCTCTAGCGCGGCTTTGCAGTTTTCGCACAGGCACACGATTTGATCATCAGGCAAGGCAGAATGCCCACCGTTGATATGGCCCACAACATCGGTGCCGGTTTCCAGCACCATATCGGCATCGATCAGCCCTGACCCGGGGATCGAGGGGCCGCCTGTGTGAATGGTGCTTTGGATGCCATATTTGCGCGCCCAATCTACCATCTGGCGTGCGGTTTTTCCGTCTTTGACGGTGCCCAGCCCCACCTCGCCCAGCAGTTTTACACCCGATTTTGCCAGCTCGGCGAAATCTTCCTCGACCATGCCATGTTCGATCACCGGGGCGCCGGCGTGCACCTTTACGCCCGAGGGGCGGAAATTTTCGTACCAGCGCTGCGAGGCAATCGCCATGGCCTTTAGCCCGACCACGTCTTTGGGCCGGCCGGGCATATGCACCTCGCCGGCGGAAATCATCGTGGTCACACCACCGTGCAATGTGCTGTCGATCCAGTGCAATTGCTGCTGGCGGGGGGTGTAATCGCCCACCACCGGGTGAATATGGCTGTCGATCAGGCCGGGGGCCAAGGTGGTGCCATTGGCATCGATCAGCGTATCTGCGCCCTCGGTATCCAAATCTTTTTCGCGGCCCCATTGGGTAATTTTGCCATCCACCGCGATCAGGCAATCGGCATCATAGATCGGGTCTTCGATCTTGCCCGATAGCATCAGCCCGATATTGCGGATGACCAATTTTCCCGAGGCGCTTTCGCTTGCGGCTGCATCTGCCATGGTGCTCTCCCTGAAATTTATTTGAACGCTAACATGAAATTTCGATCTGGCAAGCCTTTGCAAGGCGGTATTCTGCGCGATTTGCATGCCAGGGGCGGGGTGGGTGATGAAAGCAATTGACAGAATCCCACTTGGGCTGCTTGATATTTGTACACAAACAAATTGCAACAGGCAGACAGGGGGCATTTGGCGTGGGATATCACCGTCCTGACAGGGTGGAAGACGCATTTCAGGCGTTGGCGCAGGGGGCCAGTGTTATTGCGGGGGGCACGGATTGGTATCCGGCGCGTGGCGATGGCCCGGTGCCGCAGCACCTGCTTGATATCACCCGGCTGCCACAGTTTAGCGGCATTGCCCGCCACGATGGGGGCTGGCGCATTGGGGCCGCCACCAGCTGGAGCGCGATTGTAAACGCCGATCTGCCGCCTGCATTTGCCGGTTTGCAAGCCGCCGGGCGCGAGGTGGGTTCGGTGCAAATTCAAAACGCCGGCACGATTGGGGGTAATCTGTGCAACGCCTCGCCCGCGGCCGATGGCATGCCTGCGCTGCTGACATTGGATGCCCATGTGCAGCTGGTCTCGGCCAAAGGCACCCGCCGCCTGCCTTTGGCCCAATTTGTGACCGGTGCGCGCCAAACCGCGTTGCAACCCGGCGAATTGCTGCAAGCCATCGATATTCCCGATACATGGGCGGCCCCGGGCACCGGCGCTGCCTTTGCCAAGCTGGGCGCGCGCAAATACCTGGTTATTTCCATCGCCATGGTGGCCGCCATCCTACGGCTGAACGCCGGCCGCGTGGCCGATGCCCGGGTGGCTGTTGGCGCCTGCTCGGCCGTGGCGCAGCGTTTGGGCGCGCTCGAGGCGGCGCTGCAGGGGGCCACCCCAGATGAATTTGCCGCGCGCGTGGCGCAGGCGCCGCTGACGGGCCTGTCCCCCATTGCCGATGTGCGCGGCAGTGCCGAATACCGCCTAGATGCGGTGCGCGAGTTGCTATCGCGTGCCCTGATGACAGCAGCCGAGGCCGCCAATGAAAGATAATGCCACCCCCCCCTTTGGCGCAGATCCTTGCGCCACCGAATTTCGCCTGAACGGGGCAAGCGTTGCGGTCAGTGCGCCCCCGGGCGAACGGCTGTCGCAGTCGTTGCGCGAAAGGCTGGGCACCCGTGATGTGAAAATCGGCTGCAATGCCGGCGATTGTGGTGCCTGCACCGTGCTGGTCGATGGGGCCCCGGTCTGCGCCTGCCTGATGCCCACCGCCCGCGTGGCCGGCGCCTCGGTGGAAACCCAATCGGGGCTGGTGGCGCATGATCCGCTGGCGCAGCGTTTGGCCGATAGTTTCCATGCCCATCAGGCGGCCCAATGCGGTATTTGCACGCCGGGCATGATGGTGGCGGCCATGGCGCTGCTGCGCGCTGTGCCCAGCCCCACCGCCGCGCAGGTCGAGGATGCGCTGGGTGGGGTTTTGTGCCGCTGCACGGGCTATCGCAAAATTATCGATGCGGTGGTCGATGCCGGTGTGGGCGGCATGCCGCCACAGCCGCCCAGCACAGGCGATGTGGGCCAGGCCATTCCGCGGCTCGATGGGCGGCCCAAGCTGGATGGGCGCGAGCGTTTTGGCGATGATATCGCCCCGGCCGATACGCTGGTGCTGCGGGTGATCCGCAGCCCCCATCACCATGCGCGGTTCCGCTTGGGTGATCTGCAGGCATGGCAGGCGGCCAACCCTTGGGTGGCGCTGGTGCTGACAGCGGCAGATATTCCCGGGCGCAACCTGTTTGGGGTGATCCCGGGGTTTATCGACCAGCCGGTTTTTGCCAATGACACCGTGCGCTTCAAGGGCGAGGCCGTGGCCGCCGTGGTGGGCCCGGCTGATGCGATGGCGCAGTTTGATGCGGGCCAATTCCCCATCACCTGGGATCCGCTGCCCGCGGTTTTAGATGTGGCCACCGCCACCGCCCCCGATGCCCCCCGCCTGCACCCGGGCCACGAGGGCAATATTTTGTGCCAGGGCTTTGTAAAGCACGGCGATGCCGATGGCGCGATGGCCGCAGCGGATGTGCAGGTCGAGGGCCAGTTTGAAACATCTTATGTCGAGCATGGCTATATCGAGCCCGAGGCCGGCATGGCCGATCTGGTGGATGGTCGGCTGCACATCTATGGCTGCACCCAGGCCCCGGTGATGGACCAAGAAGCGCTGGCGCCCATTTTGGCCTTGCCGCTGGATCGCATCCGCGTGCTGCCTTCGGCCACGGGCGGTGGGTTTGGCTCGAAGATCGATATCTCGTTCCAGCCCTTTGTGGCCTTGGCGGCCCTGCGGCTGGGGCGGGCGGTGCGCATCACCTATTCGCGCCAGGAAACCATGGCCTCGACCACCAAGCGCCACCCGGCGCAAATTTCGCTAAAGGTGGGGGCGCAGGCCGATGGCACGCTGGCGGCGATTGCCTTTGAGGGGCAGTTCAACACCGGCGCTTATGCCAGCTGGGGGCCGACGGTGGCCAACCGTGTGCCCATTCATGCGTCGGGGCCCTATGCGCTGCGCAACTATATCGCCCGGGCGCAGGGCGTTTATACCAATGGCACGCCCGCCGGCGCGTTTCGCGGCTTTGGCGTGCCGCAATCGGCGGTGGCCCAAGAGGTGTTGTTTGACGAGCTGGCCGATAAGCTGGGCCAAGACGCGCTGGAATTTCGCATCAAGAATGCGCTGACGAATGGCACCCCCACGATTTGTGGGCAGGTGTTTCAGCAGGGTGTTGGCATAAAGGCCTGTTTGCAGGCGCTGCGCCCGGCTTGGGCGCGGCTGAACGCCGAGGCGCAGGCCTTTAACGCCCAGGCGGGCGTGCTGCGGCGTGGCGTTGGCGTGGCGGGGGGCTGGTATGGCTGTGGCAATACCTCGCTGCCCAACCCTTCGACCATAAAGGCCGGGGTGCGGGCCGATGGCACGGTGGTGCTGCACCAGGGGGCGGCGGATATTGGCCAGGGGTCTAACACGGTGATCCCGCAAATTTTTGCCCGGGCTTTGGGGGTAGATGTGGCGCAGATCGCGGTGATCGATGGTGATACCGATCGCACCCCTGATGCGGGCAAAACCTCGGCCTCGCGGCAGACATTTGTCACGGGCAATGCCGCGCGCCTGGCGGGCGAGGCGCTGCGCCGGCTGCTGCTGGCGCAGGTGAATGCCGCCGATGACAGCCGCATCGTGCTGGGCACAGCGCAGGGCACGGGCCTGGTGGTGGAAGATGCCACAGGCCCCCACAGGCTGCGCCTGGCTGATCTGCCCGTTGATGCCGAAGGCTATGTGCTGCGCGTGCAAGAAACCTACGACCCGCCCACCCTGCCGCTGGATGAAAACGGCCAGGGCGCGCCCTATGCGCAATATGGCTATGCCGCGCATCTGGCGATGGTCGAGGTGGATACCAAACTGGGCACGACCCGTGTGCTGCAGATCGTGGCGGCCCATGATGTGGGCTGTGCGATCAACCCGCTATTGGTAGAGGGGCAGGTGCAGGGCGGCGTGGCGCAGGGGCTGGGCATGGCCTTGATGGAGGAATATCTGCCCGGGCGCACCGAAAACCTGCATGACTACCTGATGCCCACATTTGGCGATGTGCCCCCGATCGAAACCTTGATCATCGAAGAGCCCGATGCCCACGGCCCCTATGGCGCCAAAGGGCTGGGCGAACATGCGCTGATCCCCACTGCGCCGGCCATTTTAAATGCCATTGGCCGGGCCACCGGGGCGCGGCTGCGCAAGCTGCCCGTGACGCCCGCGCGCCTGCGCGCCGCCTTAAAGGAGGTTGGTCATGCCTGACGACAGCACCCCCACACGCCGCGACATGGAAAAGATACGCTGCGATGCCTGCCCGGTGATGTGCTACATCGCCCAAGGCAAGGCCGGCGCCTGCGACCGCTATGCCAATCACGATGGCCAATTGGTGCGGCTGGATCCGCTGACGGTGATCGAAAGCGGCGCGCAGGCGGTTGAATTTCTGCCCCAGGCGGGCGATGCCCAAGAATGGGATGGCGATGTGATCCAGGGCCATCGCACCTTTGTTACCGCGGTGGGCGCGGGCACCACCTACCCCGATTACAAGCCCGCGCCGTTTATCGTGTCGCAAAGCATCGATGGGGTGGATATGGTCACCGTCGTGACCGAGGGCATTTTCAGCTATTGCGGCGTGAAGGTGAAAATCGACACCGATCGCTTTATTGGCCACGAACGCGCGGTCGTGCGGGTGGATGGCGAGGCGATTGGCCATGTCATGACCTCGGAATACGGCTCGAAAATGCTGTCGCTTGGCGGGGTCGAGCACCTGACGGGCGGCTCGAAAAAAGAGGGCCGGGTGACCTGCGATGCGCTGTTGAAACTGTGCAACCGCGATGCGGTGGAAATGCATATCGATGGCGGCGCGCAGGTTGTGGTGCAGGCAGGCCAGCCGCCCATTATCAACGACGTGCCCGAAAAGCTGATGCGCGTTGGCTGCGGGTCTGCCACGATTGGCATGTTTGCCAAGCAATGGCAGGGCCATGTTGACGAGGTGATCGTGGTGGATGATCACATCACCGGCGTGCTGACAGAACATGAGGCGGGCAAGCAGCTGGGCATGCGCCCCTCGGGTATTCGCATCAATGGCCGCCGCTCGACCCCGGGGCGCTATTTCCAGGTGGCCGAGCCGGGCACCGGATGGGGGGGCACCGATGTAGAGGACCCGCTGACCATTTTACGCCCGGCAGACCCTAAATTGGCATGGCCGGGCCAGCGGCTGCTGATGGTGTCGACCACCGGCGAACAATGGGCCTATTTCGTGCTGGACGCGGCGCTGCACCCCCAGCCTGCAGAAATTTCGGCCCCCCTGCTGGCCACCTGCGAGCGTATCGCGGAAAACTGCGAACCTTCGCTGTGTTCGGTGGTGTTCATGGGCGGGGCCGGGGGCAGCCTGCGCGCGGGCGTTACGGAAAACCCGGTGCGCCTGACCCGATCGGTCAAAGAGGCGCTGACCTATGTCAGCTGCGGCGGGGCCGAGGCCTATGTTTGGCCGGGCGGTGGCATTACCTTTATGGCGGATGTGCTGGAAATGCCCACCAACTCGTTCGGGTATGTGCCCACGCCTGCCTTGGTGGCGCCGATCGAATTTACCCTGCGCAGCGAAGATTACGCCGCACTTGGCGGCCATATGGACCATGTGCGCCCGGTGGAAAGCGTGCTCAACCCTGATATCCGCAAGGTGCTGCCGGGCGGTGGGCCTGACCCGCATGCCCATCATCGCCACCGCGCCATTCATGCCCGAAAGGGGCGCGCATGAGCGCGACTGCGGCCCTGCTGCCAGAGGGGCGTTTGCATTTGCAGCACGGCCCGATTGATTTGGTGATCGGTGTCGATGGCGCGCGCGCGCCCGCCTACCGCGCGGCGCAGCGCTGCTTTGCCGGGCTGTTGCAGCGTTTGGTTGATGAATTGCCACAGCTGCGCCAGCCGGTTGGGCCGGCCTTGCAGGGGCCCGTGGCCCGGCGCATGCGCGCGGCCTGCCTGCCGTTTGCGCCGGCGCATTTTGTCACGCCTATGGCCGCGGTTGCGGGTGCTGTGGCCGATCAGGTTTTGCACGCCTTGCGCGCCCAATCCGCCCCGATCCACCGCGCCTATGTAAACAATGGCGGCGATATCGCGCTGTATCTGGCGCCGGGGGGCCAATTCGATATTGCCGTGGCCGGGCTAGATGGGCATGGGCTGGGGCGCATTACGCTGCAGGCCGCGATGGGCGTGGGCGGCATTGCCACCAGCGGGCGCGGCGGGCGCAGCTTGTCGATGGGCGTGGCCGATAGCGTGACGGTGCTGGCCAAAACCGCCGCTGCCGCCGATGTTGCCGCCACCTTGATTGCCAATGCCGTTGATCTGCCAGGCCATCCGGCCATTGCCCGCCAGCCGGCCTGTGTGGTGCAGCCCGACAGCGATTTGGGCAGCCGCCCGGTGGTGGTCGGGCTGGGGCCGCTGGCCCCGGCCGAGGCCGCACAAGCGCTGGCAAATGGCATGGCCCTGGCCCACCAGTTTCACGCCCAAGGCCATATTATGGGGGCGGTTTTGTGCCTGCAGGGGCAGACACGCATCATTGGCGCCCCCCTTGACGCAGCGCAGGCGCCCATGCAACGCCTGCCCATGAACCCCCCACTATCGGAAGGATATGCACACCATGCCACAGGTTAAAATCCGCAAATTGGTGACATCGATCGAAGAGATTTACCACGAGGGCGGACCGCGGGCCAATGTGCCCTTGCGCCGGGGCTATGTGATGGCGGTCATCGAAAACCCGTTTGCAGGTGCCTATGTCGAAGACATCCAGCCGTTTATGGAAGATCTGAAACCCTTAGGCGTGGATATGGCCAAAAGGCTGTTGGCAGATATGGGGGGGGATGTGGCCTTGGTGCAGGGCTATGGAAAGGGCGCCATTATCGGGGCCGAAGGCGAGATCGAGCATGGCGCGCTGTGGCATGCGCCCGGTGGCTATGCCATGCGCGAGGTGCTGGGCGGGGCCAAGGCCATTGTGCCCTCGACCAAAAAAGTGGGCGGCGTGGGCACGCGGCTGGATGTGCCGGTGACGCATATCGATGCCTCTTACGTGCGCAGCCATTTCGATGCCATCGAAGTGGGGCTAAACGATGCCCCGCGCGCGCATGAAATGGCGGTGATTTTGGTCATGACCAGCGGTGCACGCGTGCACAACCGCGCCGGTGGTTTGGCCGCAAGCGAGATCAAGGGAGAGGACGGTTTAAGATGAGCGCAGAGATTCGCAAACTGGCGGTCTGGGTTGAAGAAACCCACCAGGAAATGGGCCAGCAGATAAGCCCCCCCACCCGCAAGGCCGTGGCCGTGGCGGTGATCAAAAACCCCTTTGCCGGCGTTTATCAGCAAGATTTGGGGCTGCTTAGCGATATTGGTGCCGAATTGGGCGGGCTTTTGGGCCAAAAATGCGTGGCGGCTCTGGGCATCGCACCCGAGCAGGCGGAAAGCTATGGCAAGGCTGCCATGGTGGGCGAGAATGGCGAATTGGAACATGCGGCCGCCATTTTGCACCCCAAATTGGGCGCCCCCCTGCGGCAGGCGGTGGAAAAAGGCGCAGCCCTGGTGCCCAGTTCAAAAAAGATGGGTGGGCCGGGCCAAGATTTGGATGTGCCCTTGGGCCACAAAGATGCAGCCTATGTGCGCAGCCATTTCGACGGGGTCGAAGTGCGCATGAACGATGCGCCGCGCGCAAACGAGATTTTGGTGGCCGTGGCTGTCACCGACAGTGGCCGCCCCTTGCCGCGTGTGGGCGGGCTGACCCATGCCGAAGCCGAAGGTAAAGACGGGCTGCGCT
>CAJXSO010000001.1 GCA_913061505.1 uncultured Lutimaribacter sp. | reverse complement strand
CCGCGTGTGGGCGGGCTGACCCATGCCGAAGCCGAAGGTAAAGACGGGCTGCGCTAAAGGCGCCCCCCGCCCGCGTCGCGTGATCGGCGGCTTTGCACGGGGGGCTGCCCGGTTAGGGCTGGTCACTCTGCTGCAATCTTTTCGCGCGTTGATAGGATTGTGCTGGTGTTGTCTTCGATCCAATCGGCCAGCACGCGCACATGGTGTGCCACCTCTTCGCCCATCGGGGTTAGGCTATATTCCACATGCGGTGGCACGACATTAAAGGCCTGCCGATGCACGAAGCCGTCTGCCTCTAGCGTTTGCAGCGTCTGTGTAAGCATTCGGTCGCTGACCCCGCCAATCGTTCGCCGAAGCGCGGCAAAGCGGACCGTGCGCCCCTGCAGGGCGATCAGTGTCAAAACGGCCCAGCGGCCGGTGACATGTTTGAGAATATCGCGCGATGGGCATTCCTGTGCTTGCAGGTTGCCCACCAGCTGGCCCGACCGGACGGCATCGCTGAGTTTTGGCATGGGGACCTCGGAAAAAATTTAAACTAACAAAAATGTACGTACTTACTATTGGTAAGTAAAGCGCCTAACTCTCTGCCATCGCAACCAGAAGCAGAAAGATACACCATGACCCTTGCAATCACCGGCGCAACTGGCCAGCTTGGCCGCCTTGTGATCAACACCCTGAAAACCAAGACTGCACCGGGCGGCATCGTCGCGCTGGCCCGCGCTTTGGACAAGGCCGCAGATTTGGGCGTGCCGGCGCGCCTGTTCGATTATGACGCCCCCGAAACCCTTGCCGCCGCGCTAGAGGGGATCGACACGCTGCTGCTGATCTCGGGCAGCGACATCGGCCGCCGTGTGGCGCAACATGGCGCTGTGATCGCAGCCGCCAAGGCCGCCGGGGTTCGCCATATCGTATATACCAGCCTTCTGAAGGCGCCCCACAGCACGCTTGGCCTTGCCGCAGAGCATGTCGAGACGGAAAAGCTGTTGGCCGCGTCGGGCATCGGCCATACCGTGCTGCGCAATGGCTGGTATACAGAAAACTACGCCATGGGCCTGCCCGCGGCGCTGGAACACAACGCCCTGATCGGGGCTGCCAAGGATGGGCAGATCTCGGCGGCGGCGCGCCAAGATTATGCCGAGGCCGCCGCCGCCGTTCTTCTGGATGCGGGTCTTCAGGGCAAAACCTATGAACTGTCCGGCGATGAAAGCTTTACCCTGGCCGAACTGGCGGCCACGCTTTCTGCGCAAGTGGGCAAAGAGGTGCCTTACATCGACATGCCCGAGGCCGACTATGCCGCGGCGCTCAGCGGCGCGGGCCTGCCTGCCGATCTGGCGGGATTTCTGGCCCATTGCGATGCCGAGGCCGCAAAGGGGGTGCTGTTTGATGAAGATACGCAGCTATCGGCCCTGATCGGCCGCCCGACGACGCCGCTTTCCAAGGTGGTCGCCGCCGCGATTGGCTAAGGCCACCTGCGGGGGCGTGCGCGCACCCCGCCTTTTGCCGCCCCTAGGTGGCCGCCCCTAGGTGGCTGCCCCGGGGCGGCGCTGCGCGCTGACGCGCCGCTTGTGTTGATTGCCCGCCAACCGCATGCATAGCTGCATCGCGGTATCTGCGACGCTGGCCTGAGGCCGGTTTTTGCCCGTCGCTTTAAACCCCTACAGCTTGTCAAGCAGCGCCAGCAGCCGCTCTTGCTCCCGCGGGGTTAGGTTGCGCAAGGTCGCTTGGGTGATATCGCGGGCGGTTTCAACCGCGTCTTCCACAAAAACCGCGCCTGCCGCGCTCAGCGAAATATCAAGCCGGCGCATATCGGTTTCGTTGCGCCGGCTTTCAACCAACCCTTTGGTTTTCAGCCGGTCAATCACGCCCTTGGTGGTGGCGGCATCCATGCCCACCAACCGCCCCAGGTGGTTTTGCGACATCGGGCCCGTTTCGCGCAGCCTTGCGAGAATCGCAAATTGCGTTGGTGTGACCTGCGGCATCATGCGCGCAAAAAGTTCAAGGTGGCGCTGGTTTGCCAGCCGCAATTTGAAACCGATCTGGTCTTCTAGCTGGTAGGGGTGTTGCTCTGCTGCGGTCATTGTGGTCCTGTGGTCCCTGCTTGGTGCTAGTTTTTCACGAAAGTTGCCCTTGGTCCATCTTTCCGATGCTTTCCTGAAAAAATTGTTTGACAGCAAACAATATTTTGGTGCCCACTGACCCTAGGGCAATGTGGTTTGCCCGTAGACAGCAGGGGCAGGTTCGCCATGAGCTTTGTGAAAAATGCCTGGTATGTCGCAGGGTGGTCGCGCGATTTTGACGGGGCGCTGCGGGCGCTTACAATCGTGGGCGAGACATTGGTTTTTTTCCGCGCCAGCGACGGTGCCTTGGTGGCGCTAGAAGATCGCTGCCCGCATAAATTACTGCCCCTGTCGCGCGGCAAGCGGATCGGCGACACCATACAATGCGGCTATCACGGCATGACCTTTGGGCGCGATGGCAAATGCGTGCGTGTGCCGGGCCAAGACAACCTGCCCAAAAGCGCCTATGTCGATGCCTACCCGGTGCAGGAACGCCACGGCATCGTATGGGTTTGGATGGGCGATCCGGCCAAGGCTGACACCAGCAAAATTTTCGACATGCCAGAATTTTCTGATCCCAACTGGCATGTGCACCATGGCGACGGGCTGCATATTCGGGGCCATTACCTGAACGTGGCTGAAAACCTGGTCGATCCCGCGCATGTCAGCTTCGTGCATCCCACCACGCTGGGCAGCGCGGCATCCGAAGATGTGCCGGTGCATGTCTCAACCAGCGGCGAGGTGATCGCCGCCTGGCGGTGGATACGCAATGCGCCGCCGGTTGGGTTTTTCCAGAAATTCGGTGGGTTCAGCGGCAATGTGGATCGCTGGCATTACTACTACCTGCATCTGCCATCCACCGCGGTGATCGATTTTGGCAGTGCCGATGCCGCGTTGAACCTGCCCGAGGAAAACCGCGGCGAAGGCGTGCGCATCTTTGCGCTGCATTTCGTCACCCCTGTGACCGAAGATTACACCATCGATCACTGGATGCACCTGCGCAACACGGCTGTGGGCGATCACGAAGCGTCGGCGCAGATGGATGCGATGTTCCGCGTGGCCTTTGCCGAAGATAAAGAGGTGTTAGAGGCCATCCATATTGAAGAGCAGCGACCGCAAAAGCGCAAACCGATCCGCATTGCCATCGACAAGGCACCAAATGTGTATCGCAAGCGTATTCGCGACCTAATAGAAGCCGAGGCAATAGAAGACCTTGGAGAGCCGGAAAGGCCAACATTTGTCCAGCTGGATTAAGGCGAAGGGCAAAGCAACCAGAGACAACAGAGAGGGAAAATGATGAAACGGAAAACTTTCCTAAAAGGCCTGATGGGGGCTGCGGCGCTGGCGCTGACACCTGTGGCCAGTTTTGCGGCTGATCCTATCAAAATTGGCGAGATCAACCACTATAAACGCATGGCTGCCTTTGCCGAGCCGTATAAAAACGGCATCGAACTGGCGCTCGAGGAAATCAACGCAGCCGGTGGTGTGTTGGGCCGCCCGCTTGAATTCATCTACCGCGACGATCAGGGCAAGCCCAGCGAAGCGGTCAAAATCGCCGAAGAGCTGATGACGCGCGATGGCGCGGTGATGCTGACTGGCACGATCTTGTCGAATGTGGGCTTGGCCATTTCCTCGCTGGCGGCGGAAAAGGGCTATGTCTATCTGGCCTCTGAACCGCTGGCAGATTCGATCACCTGGGCGTCGGGCAATGCCTATACGTTCCGCTTGCGCAGCTCGACCTATATGCAGGCGGCGATGCTGGCGGAAGAGGCGGCGAAAACCGGGGCAAAACGCTATGCCACCATCGCGCCAAACTATGCCTATGGCAAAGATGCTGTGGCCGCGTTCAAGGAAAACCTGCTGCGCCTGCAGCCCGATGCAGAATTCGTGGCCGAACAGTGGCCCGCGCTGTTCAAAATCGATGCCGGTGCCGAGGTGCAGGCGCTGGAACGCGCCAAGCCCGATGCCATTTACAACGTCACCTTTGGCCCCGATTTGGCCAAGCTGGTGCGCGAAGGGGGCGACCGTGGGCTGTTCCAAAACCGCACGGTTTTGGGGCTGCTGTCGGGCGAGCCGGAATACCTGGATCCGCTGGGCGCCGAAGCCCCCGAAGGCTGGATCGTGACGGGCTATCCTTGGTATGCCATCACCGATGGGCCGGGCAAAACCTTTGTCGATGCCTATCAGGCCCGCTGGAATGACTACCCCCGCCTGGGCTCGATCGTGGGCTATATGACGGCGCAATCCATCGCCGCAGTGCTGGAAAAAGCCGGCTCGACAGAAACCGATGCCATTCGCGCCGCGTTCAAAGGCCTGAATGTCGATACCCCGATGGGCCAGATCACCTATCGTGCGATCGATCATCAATCGACCATGGGCGCCTATGTGGGCCGCACCACGGTGCAAGATGGCAAAGGCGTGATGGTGGATTGGGCCTATAAAGATGGCGCCAACTACCTGCCCTCGGATGATGTGGTGCGCACCCTGCGCCCGCAAACCGACTGACCCAAACCAGAGGCCAACAGCCCCTGCACTGTGGGGGCTGTTTTCTTTTTCCACGCCTGCCTGACTGGGGGGAATTATGGGGCTGTTCATCGCACAGCTGTTGACAGGGCTTGCCAATGCGGGCGCCCTTTTCATGGTGGCATCGGGGCTTAGCCTGATCTTTGGCGTGACCCGCATTGTCAATTTTGCCCATGGCTCGTTTTACATGATCGGCGCCTATGTGGGCTACACCTTGATGCAGGTGTTGCCGGGGGCTGTTGGGTTTTGGGGGGCCATTTTGCTGGCGGGCCTGGCTGTGGGCCTGTTGGGCATGATCGTGGAAATGCTGGTTTTGCGCCCTGTCTACCGCGCGCCCGAGCTGTTTCAGCTGGTGGCCACATTCGGCGTGATCTTGGTGATCCAGGATCTGGCGCTGATGATCTGGGGCCCCGAAGACCTGCTGGGCCCGCGTGCCCCGGGGCTGCGCGGCGTGGTGTTTATTCTGGGCGAGCCTATTCCAAAATATGACATCGCCTTGCTGGTCATCACCCCCTTTGTGGCGCTGGGCCTTTGGTATCTGATCACCAAAACCCGGCTGGGTATTTTGGTGCGCGCCGCCACCCAAGACCGCGAGATGGTGGGCGCCCTGGGCGTAAACCAGGCGTGGCTGTTTACGGGCGTTTTTGCGCTGGGCACGGCGCTGGCCGGTTTGGGCGGGGCGCTGCAGCTGCCAAAAGGTGGCGCTGATCTGATGATGGATTTCAACATTCTGACGGCGGTTTTCGTGGTGGTGGTGATTGGTGGCATGGGGTCGCTGCCGGGCGCCTATCTGGCGGCGGTGATTATCTCGGTGCTCAACGTCTTTGGCGTAACCTATCTGCCGCAATCGACATTGGTGCTGATGTTTGTGGTGATGGTGCTGGTGCTGATGATCCGCCCCTATGGGCTGTTTGGCCGCGAAGAGGTGGCGGGCGAGCATGGCCAAGTGGGCGAGCCAGAGCGCCCGATCAAGCCCGCAGGCCTGCAAGTGCGGCTGCTGGTGGCGGCGGGCGTTGCGGCCTTGGCGGCGCTGCCGCTTTATGGCTCTAGCTTTTCGCAGGTTCTGGCGACCGATATTTTGATCTTTTGCCTCTTTGCTGCCTCGCTGCATTTTCTGCTGGGCTTGGGTGGCTTGGTCAGCTTTGGGCATGCGGCCTATTTTGGCGGTGGCGCCTATGTGGCGGCGCTGATGGTGACGCATGCGCAATCACCGATGGAGCTGGCCTTTGTCTTGGCGCCCATCGGTGCGGGGCTGGCGGCGCTGGTGATTGGCTGGGTGTGTTTGCGCCTGACGGGGGTGTATTTTGCCATGCTCACCCTGGCCTTTGCCCAGCTGATCTGGAGCTTGGTGTTCCAATGGGGCGATGTGACGGGCGGCGATGATGGGCTGGTCAATATCTGGCCTGCTGATTGGCTAAACGACACCACGATCTTTTTCTACTTTGCGCTGATTTTATCGGTGGGTGGTATGCTGGCGCTGCGCCATGTGGCGCATTCGCCCTTTGGCTATGCGCTGCGCGCCGCGCGCGACAGCGCCCGCCAGGCCGAGGCCACAGGCATCAACACCAAGCGCGTGCAACTGCTGGCCTTTGGCTTTGCCGGTATGATCGCTGGGCTGGCGGGGGGCTTGTTTGTGTTCTCAAAAGGCAGTGTTTTCCCGAACGAGCTGGAAATCGCCCGCAGTTTCGATGCGCTGATTGTGGTGTTTTTGGGGGGTGTGAAAACGCTGGCTGGCGGGCTGGTGGGGGGTGCCTTCTTTAAGGGTGTCGAAGAGGTGCTGGTGCGTTTTGAATATTGGCGTTTGGCCTTGGGCCTGCTGATTATCGGCGTGGTTATTCTGGCGCCCGATGGCATCGTGGGCTCGCTGCGCAAGGCAGGCGAGCGGCTGGGCCTGTTGCGCCAGACGGAGGACCAGAAATGACCGCAGTTTTGGAAACCCGCGGCCTGACCAAATCTTTTGGGGGCATTTTGGCGGTGGATGATGTCAGCTTTAGCCTGGCCAAAGGCGAATTGCTGGCGTTGATCGGGCCCAATGGCGCCGGCAAAAGCACCTGTTTCAACATGTTGATGGGGCAGTTGCCGCCCACCAAGGGCACTGTGCATCTGAATGGTCAAAATATCACCGGCCTGTCGCCGCGGCGCATTTGGCGGCTGGGGGTGGGGCGCACCTTTCAGATTACGGCGACCTATTCCTCGATGACGGTGATCGAAAACGTGCAGATGGCGCTGCTGTCACATCATCGGCAGGTGTTTAGCATCTTGCCCTATGCCCATCGCATGTATCGCGCCGAGGCGCTGGCGCTGTTGCAGATGGTGGGCATGGCCGATCAGGCCGAGCGCCATTGCGCGGTGCTGGCCTATGGCGATCTCAAAAGGCTCGAGCTGGCCATCGCCCTGGCCCATGACCCCGATGTGCTGTTGATGGACGAGCCCACCGCCGGCATGGCCCCGCGTGAACGCGTGGGCTTGATGCAGCTGACCGCCGATATCGTGCGCGAGCGCGGCGTATCTGTGCTGTTTACCGAACATGACATGGATGTGGTTTTTGCCCATTCGCACCGTATCATGGTGCTCAACCGTGGCCAGCTGATCGCCAATGGCAGCGTGGCCGAGGTGCGCACCGACCCACGGGTGCAAGAGGTGTATTTGGGCGGTGGCACAGTGTTCAATTCTGACGAGGTGCAAGATGCTTGAGCTGGCCGATATCAACAGCTTTTATGGCAAGGCCCATGTGCTGAATAATCTCAGCTTTCAGGTAGACCGCGGGCAGGTGGTGGCATTGCTTGGCCGAAACGGTGCGGGCAAAACCACCACAATGAAATCGATCATGCAGCTGGTGCAGCCGAAATCTGGCCATGTCACCTTTCAGGGCCAAAATATCACCGGCTGGCCTGCCCACCGCGTGGCCAAGCTGGGCCTGGGCTATGTGCCCGAAGAGCGGCGCATTTTCACCGATCTGACCGTGCTGGAAAACCTAGAGGTAGGGCGCCAGGCCCCGCGCGATGGCACGGTGACATGGACCCAAGACATGCTGTTTGATCTTTTCCCCAACCTGGCCGAACGGCGGGGAAACCGCGGCAAGGCGCTTTCGGGGGGGGAACAGCAGATGTTGACCATCGCGCGCACCTTGATGGGCAACCCCAGCTTTGTGCTGCTGGACGAGCCAAGCGAGGGCATCGCCCCGGTGATCGTTGAACAAATGGCGCGGGTGATCCAACAGCTGAAAGCCGAGGGGCTGACAGTGCTATTGTCTGAACAAAACCTGCATTTCGCCCGCGCCGTGGCCGATTGCGCGGTGATTATCGAGGGCGGCAGCCAGAAATTTGTGGGCACATTGCACGAGCTGAATGCCCAGCCCGAAATTCGCGATGCCTATCTTTCGGTTTAGGCTGCAATCAGTGGTTTAGCGCCGGTTACAAAAACACTTTTCCGGGCAGTGCAGATCTGTTAGCATCAAAGCAATAAAAAAACTGAGGCAGACAGACAGGCAAAGATATGAAAACGGGCTGTGGGGGCACGTTTGTCATCTCTTGGTCGCAAACGGCACTAGACGGCTTTCAAGCCGCCCCAATTGATATTCTGACAGTGGGCGCTGCTTGGTCGTGGGGGGGCGAGCTTATCCGCGTGGATGGGCCTGCCTCGACGTTGCGGCTGGAAGATGCAGACATGCAAGAAGATAGCCGCAAGCGCGCTGCGCGTGCGGTGCGCCGGCTGGTGGGCGTTGCTATGGGCGACACGCTGGCGCGGCAACAGGCAGCAGACGAGGCTGCCATGCTTTCAGATGACACTGCCATTATCGTCAGCGATGGGCTGAAAACCTATACGCTAACAGTGATACCTGTGGGCCACGGGGGGCAGCCCTTGGTGATGTTCTCGGGCCAGGTGCCGCCGCGCATGCGCGATTTATGGGTGGTGCATCACAATTTGGGCAACCAGGCCCGCGCAAACCCCATGGGCCCGGCCAGCGGGGGGGTGATTTGCTTTACCCCCGGCACCATGATCCAAACACCGCAGGGCCCCCGCCCCGTAGAGGCGCTGCGCGAGGGCCAGCAGGTGCAGACCAAAGACAGCGGAGCGCAAGATATCTTATGGATCGGCCAGCGCCGGATGACAGGGGCTCGGCTGTTTGCCATGCCAAACCTGCGCCCTGTGCGTGTGCGGGCAGGGGCCTTTGGTATCGAACGGCCAGATCAAGAGCTGCTGCTATCGCCCGAACACCGGCTTTTGGTGACCGGCCCCTCTGCCCGGGCGCTGTTTAACACGCCTGAGGTGCTGGTGCGCGCCGCCGATCTGGTGAATGGCCGCACGGTTGTGGTGGATAGCGCCCTGCGCGAGGTGACATACATACACCTGATGCTGCCCGCCCATCATGTGGTTTGGGCCAATGGCGTGGAATGCGAAAGCTTTCACCCCGCCAGCACGGCCCTGTCCACCCTGTCTGACGCAGATCGCCAGCGCCTGTTTGCCCTGCAGCCGGTGCTTGAACATGACACAAGCAGCTATGGCAGTTTTGCGCGCCGCAGCCTAAGCGCCACAGATGCCGCGATATTGCTGCACAAAGCGGCCTAGGGCCGGGGCGAATCTGCTTGACACTGGGGCAGGCATTCGCCATTAGCCCCCCCTATTGGTGTTGGTGGCCCCCGCAAGGGGACGCCTGTCGGGTATTGTTATGCACGCGCATGTGCAATGCCAAAGGACAACGCCCTTCATTCTGGCCGCAAGGCCTGCATTTATAGGAAGGATATCAGCCGTGACCAAACGCACGTCTGCCAAGTACAAAATCGACCGTCGCATGGGCGAAAACATTTGGGGCCGCCCCAAATCGCCCGTTAACCGCCGCGAATATGGCCCCGGCCAGCACGGCCAGCGCCGCAAGGCCAAACTGTCGGATTTCGGCACCCAGCTGCGCGCCAAGCAAAAGCTGAAAGGCTACTATGGCGACCTGACCGAAAAACAGTTCCGCCGCATCTACGCCGAAGCCGAGCGTGTTAAGGGCGACACCGGTGAAAACCTGATCGGCCTGCTGGAGCGCCGCCTGGACGCGGTTGTGTATCGCGCGAAATTCGTGGCAACCGTATTTGCTGCGCGTCAGTTCGTAAACCACGGCCATGTGCTGGTGAACGGCAAGCGCGTCAACATCCCCTCGTACCGCGTAAAAGAGGGTGACGTGATCGAAGTGCGCGATCGTTCGAAACAGTTGACCGTGCTGCTGGAAGCCGTGCAACTGGCCGAGCGTGACGTGCCCGATTACATCGATGCCGACCATTCGAAAATGACCGCCACTTTCGTGCGCACGCCCTCGCTGGCCGATGTGCCCTACCCGGTGATCATGGAACCGAACCTGGTTGTGGAATTCTACGCGAAGAACTAATCTTCGCCGCACCACGCAGAAATTGGCCCCATCATTTGCAAAAATGGTGGGGTTTTTCTTTGCCCTGCCCTGTGCCTGCCCCTGTCCCTGCCCTGTGCCTGGGCGCGCGTGCCTTGCGCGTGGCCATTCTGCACCGCGGGCCGTGCGCCATTTTATCACGCGCGGAATGATCTTTCCTATCTGAAAACCCGCCGCTAATAGGGGGGTTGAGGAGATCATCATGACGAAACTTGTGCCGCAGCCCGGAATTATGGACATCGCGCTTTATGTCAGCGGCGAGAGCACTTTGGCGGGCCGCACTGACGTATTGAAACTGTCAGCCAATGAGAACCCGGCAGGATGCAGCGACAAAGCCCGCGAGGCCTTTGCGCGCGCAGCCCACAGCCTGCACCGCTATCCAAACACCGATCACGGCGCCCTGCGCGCTGCCATCGCCGAGGTGCATGGCCTGGATGCCGGGCGCATCATCTGCGGTGTGGGCTCGGACGAGGTGTTGCAATTTGTGGCGCAGGCCTATGCCGGCCCGGGCGACGAGGTGATCACCACCCAGCATGGGTTTTCCATGTATCCCATTCTGGCGCGCGCTGTGGGGGCAACCCCGGTAGAAGTGCCTGAAAAAGATCGCAAGATCGATGTTGATGCCATTTTGGCCGCGATCACGCCGCGCACGCGTATCGTGTTTGTGGCCAACCCGGCCAACCCCACCGGCACCTATCTGGAAAAAGACGAGGTATTGCGCCTAGCCTCTGGCCTGCCTGAAAATGTGGTGCTGGTGCATGACGGTGCCTATACCGAATTTGTCGATGGGTTCGATGGCGGCGCGGCACTGACCGATCAGTTTGCCAATGTGATCATGACGCGCACCTTTTCAAAGATTTACGGCTTGGGCGGCTTGCGCATTGGTTGGGGCTATGCCGCGCGCCCGGTGATTGATGTGCTCAACCGCCTGCGCCAGCCCTTTAACCTGTCCGAGCCGCAAATGGCCGCAGCCGAGGCCGCAGTGCGCGACACCGATTTTACCGCCCGCTGCCAGGCCGAGAACGCCAAGTGGCGGCACTGGCTGCGCGAGGCGCTGTTGGGCCACGGGCTGGAGTGCGACGAAAGCCATGCCAATTTCGTGCTGGCCCGTTTTGCAGATGCAGATACCGCCAAGGCCTGCGATGCCGCTTTGCGCGCTGATGGCATCATCGTGCGGGCTGTGGCGGGATATCAGCTGCCAAATGCCCTGCGCATCACCGTGGGCGACGAGGCGGCCTGCCGCCGTGTGGCCCATGGCATTGGCCAATTTCTGGCAGGCCAGCCATGAGCGTGATTTATAACCGCGTTGCGCTGATCGGGCTGGGGCTGATTGCGGGCTCTATGGCGTTGGCCATGCGCCGCCGGGGCCTGGCCGCCGAGGTCACAGGCTATGCCCGCACCGCAGCCACCCGCGACACGGCGCGCCGTATCAACCTGGTAGACCGGGTGTGCGACACCGCCGTTGAGGCAGTGAAAGATGCAGATCTGGTGGTGCTTTGCGTGCCAGTGGGTGCGATGGGCGCTGTGGCCCAGGAAATAGCCCCGCATCTCAAACCTGGCGCCACGGTCAGCGATGTGGGCTCGGTCAAGCGCGCGGTGATCGATGCGGTGCAACCGCATATGCCCGCAAATGTGCATTTCGTCCCGGCCCACCCCTTGGCCGGGACCGAGCATTCAGGCCCGGAATCGGGCTTTGCCACCCTGTTTGACAACCGCTGGTGCCTGATTGTGCCAGCCGAGGGCGCCAGCCCCCAGGCCGTGGCGCAGCTGCAGGCCCTGTGGCAGGGCATGGGCGCCAATGTGGATCAGATGGATGCCGATCACCACGATCTGGTGCTGGCCGTAACCAGCCACACCCCCCACCTGATTGCCTATACAATGGTAGGCGTGGCCGATGATTTGCGCCGCGTGACAGATAGCGAAGTGATCAAATATTCTGCGGCAGGTTTTCGCGATTTCACCCGCATTGCCGCCTCTGACCCCACGATGTGGCGCGATGTGTTTTTAACCAACAAAGACGCCACGTTGGAAATTTTGGGGCGCTTCACCGAAGAGCTGTTTGCGCTGCAACGTGCCATTCGCCAAGGCGATGGTGACTTGCTGTTTGACTATTTCACGCGCACCCGCGCCATTCGCCGCGGTATCATCGAGGCCGGCCAAGATACCGATGCCCCCGATTTTGGCCGCGCCAAGAAAGATGGCTAAAGCCGCCTAGCGCAGCTGCAGTTTCGGCGCGGGCCCCAGGGGCAGCACCCCGCCCACCATCATCAGCCCGGCACGAAAATCGATGGGCAGATCCAAGGTGTTTGGGTCGCCCGACATCTGCGCCAGCATCTGCAACCCCTGTTCGGCCTGACGGGCCAGCGCCTGTGGCACCGCGCCGCTGGCCACGGCCATGGCCAGAATATCGCGCCAATTGCGGGCCTTGATCACCACTTGGCCCGTGGGCACGCCTGCGGCATCGATGTGTAATTTGCCGGCTATGGCCAATTCCATCTGGCCCCATTGCGCATTAATTGCGGCGATATCAATCATCACAGGCTGGGGGCGGCGCGTTTCCAGTGCGGCGCGGTCCCATCTTTGGCTGAATTCAGCGGTGATATCGGCGCGAAAATTGCTGAAACGGGGGGGCAGGTTGCCCCCCATATCCAGCGCCAAGCGGGCCGTTTTTGCGGGCTCGAGATCTTCGGCGGCAAGGCCGAAATGATAGCGTGCGTCATAGCCCGCAACCCGCTCGACCGCCACGCGCAGCGCGGTCATCGCGGTGCTTTCGCCACCCTCGTCGGTGATCAGCAGCGTATCGGCCACCAGATTGGCCCGCTCGAGCGGCAGATCAGTGCTGCTACCCAAGCGCAAGCTGGCTTGCATGCTGGCGCTGCTGATCTGAAACTTTTGCAAAGGCGTGGCCAGGGTTTGGCTGTTTGGCCAAACCGCGATCACATGGTTGGGTTGATAGCTGAGCGCCAGCAATTGGAAAAATGGCGCCTGCCATGCCCAGCCGCTGGCAGGGTCGGCCAAGACAAATTCGTTAAAGGTGGTGTCGAAACGGTTTGGAAAGCCCACCACGCTTAGATCTGCCACATCGGCCTGCCACCCGGCTGTGCGGCGCTCTTGCAGCCATGCCTCTAGCCCGCGTTTCAGCCCGGTTGCCCCCATAAACCAATACCCCGCCCAAAGGCTGGCGGCGATCAAGACGATGGCAAGCAGGCGTTTCATGATGGGCACTTTCCATTCGGTTGCAGGCAGTGTTTACAGGGGTCAAAGCACTAGGGCCAGCACTATGACACTTTGGGTATTTGGATATGGATCTTTGCTGTGGAACCCCGGCTTTCAGCCGCAGGCGCAGGTGGTGGCCCGGCTGGAAGGGTGGCACAGATCGTTTTGCATGCGCTCGATCCACCATCGCGGCACGCCGCAGGCGCCAGGGCTGGTGCTGGCCCTAGATGCCGCCACCGATGCGCTGTGCACGGGCGTGGCCTTTCAGGTGCGTGCGGGCGAAGAGGCGCAGGTGATGGCCTATCTGCGCGACCGCGAATTGGTGTCTTCGGCCTATCTGGAACAGATCTTGCCGGTGCAGTTGCAAGATGGGCGGCAGGTGCAGGCGGTGTGCTATGTGATCGACCCGCGGCACGCGCAATATTGCGGTGGCCTGCCCCTGGCCGAGCAGGCCCAAATTATCGCCAACGCCACCGGCGGGCGGGGGCCCAATGCAGAATATTTGCACAATACCGTTGCCCATTTGCAGCAGTTGGGCATTCACGATCCCGATTTGGCCTGGCTAGACCAGCAGGTGCGCAACCTATGCGGATAAGACCTTGGCTTACGCAGGGCCAATGCGTAAGCTGCGGGAAAGGAAAATAGTGTCAGGAACTGACCTTATGGATCAGCCGGACCGCGAGGCCGAGCCACATTTCACCCTGCCAATCCGTCAGATTGTTCTGATGGTGCTGGTGCTGGCATTGACCGGCGTGGTTGTGATGATGGCGCTGCCCACCGTCATGCCGATTTTTGACGCAAACCCCTATTTGAACGGGTTTATCCTGTTTGTGTTCATCTTGGGGGTGTTGGCCTGTTTTTGGCAGGTGGCGCAATTGCTGACCTCGGTGCGGTGGATCGTGGGCTTTGCCCGCGATGGTGGCAGCGTGGGGCGCGCGCCTGTGTTGTTGGCGCCTTTGGCCACATTGCTGCGCTCGCGCGCGGCGCAGATGCAGATTGCCGCCACCAGCACCCGCTCGATCCTGGATTCGGTTTCAACCCGTATCGACGAAGATCGCGAGATTACGCGCTATATCGTCAACTTGCTGATTTTCTTGGGCCTTTTGGGCACATTCTATGGGCTGGCCACCACTGTGCCCGCCTTGGTTGACACCATCCGCGGCCTGGCCCCGCAAGAGGGCGAAGAGGGCGTTGCGGTGTTTGGCCGGCTGATGAGCGGGCTTGATGCGCAGCTGTCTGGCATGGGGGTGGCGTTTGGCTCGTCTTTGCTGGGCTTGGCAGGCTCGTTGGTGGTGGGGCTGCTCGAGCTTTTTGCAGGCCATGGGCAAAACCGCTTTTACCGCGAGCTGGAGGAATGGCTCAGCTCGATCACGCGGCTGGGGTTTTCTGGCCACGAGGGCGATAGCGGCGATCAGGCGGTGATGATCCAGCTTATGGATCGTATGTCGGGCCAAATGCAGGGCTTGCAACAGCTGCACGCCGAGGGCGAGCATGGCCGCCAGGCGCTGGAACGGCAGCTGTCGTCTTTGGCGGTATCGGTCGAGCGGCTGACCGACCGGCTGGCAGGATCAGGCGCTGTGCACGATGCAATCAGCCGCCTGGCCGAGGCGCAAGCCGAGCTGGCACAGGCCGTGGGCACACAGGGCCAGGGCGATGGAATAGATGCCGAAAGCCGCATGCGCCTGCGATCGATCGATGTGCAATTGCTGCGTATTTTGGAAGAAATCAGCGCCGGCCGCCAAGAAAGCGTAGAACAGCTGCGCCAAGAATTAAACGCGCTGACCCAGGCCGTGGCAGGGCGCGGCAAAGCCACGCCCGTGCGGCTGCATTTTGGGGCGCCCATCCAGAAAACCGACCCTAACGACACCGGCAGCGAGGGCTAGGCATGGCGCTGTCCCGCCGCACTGGGCAAAGGCTGCAAGGCTCGATTTGGCCGGGGTTTGTGGATGCCGTGACCGGGCTGTTGATGGTGCTGGTTTTCGTGCTGACGATCTTTATGGTCATGCAATACGTGCTGCGCGAAACGATTTCTGGCCAGGACAAGCGGCTTGACAGCCTGTCATCAGAAATTGCGGCCTTGGCGCAGGCGCTGGGGCTGGAACAGCGGCGCAGCGCGGCGCTATCTACCCAGGTGGGCGAGCTGGATGCCACCCTGGCCCAAGCCCGCACCGAGGCGCAGGCGCAGCAGGCCCTGATTGCCGCGCTGCAGGCAGATCTGGGCGCGCGCGAGGCCGAATTGCAAGCCGCCCAAGGCCAGATCACCAGCTTCGAGGCGCAAGTGGCCAGTTTGTTGGCCGCGCGCGATGATGCCCTGGCCAATGTGGCCACGCTAGAGGGCGAGAAAACCGCGCTGTTGTCGCAGCAAGAGGCGTTGAATGCCGCCTTGGCCAGCGCCCGCGCAGAATTGGATGCCAGCGCCGAGGCGGCCCGCCTGGCAGCCGCGCGCCGCGAGGCGCTAGAGGCGCTGATCGCCGATTTGCGCCAACAAGCAGGCGATGCCGCGGCCCAGGCGCAAACGCGCGAAGAGCAGCTGCAGGCCTTGATTGCCAGTTTGCAAAGCGATCTTGACACTGCGCGCAGCAATTTGGGCGATTTGCAGGGAAAGGTGGCGCAGCTGGACGCCCAGCTATCTGATGCAGAAATGGCCCGCCTGGCCGAGGCGGCAGCGGCCCAGGCCCTGCGCAAACGCCTGGAAAATGCCGATGCTGAACTGACCGCCATGACCATGGCCCTAGAGGCGCAGCGCAAACAGGCCGAAGATACGCTGACATTGCTGGCCGCGGCCCGCGCTGCCGAAGATGATTTGGCCAAAGATTTGGCCGCTGCCTTGGCAGAAAACCAGAAATTGAACGCAAGCGAGGCGGAATTGGCCGCAGATGCGCAGGCGCTGCGCGCCCAATTGGCACAGGCCCTGGCGGCGAAACTGGCCGCAGAAGGGCGTGCAGAAACCGCCCTAACCGAGGCCGAGCAGCGCCAGATCTTGCTGGCCGAGGCCAATAAAGCCCTGCAAGGCGCCGAGGCGCAAAGCACCCAGGCCCAACGCCAGCAAGCGCTGCTGAACCAGCAAGTGGCGGCGCTGCGCACGCAATTGGGCGCGCTGCAGGCGTTGCTGGATGATTACAAAGACCGCGCTGCCGCAGATAAGGTGCAGCTGCAAACTTTAGGCTCGGATTTGAACGCAGCTTTGGCGCGCGCCGCTGCAGAAGAGCGCCGCCGCCGCCTGTTGGAAGAGGCCGAGCGCCAGCGCCTTGAGGCGGAAAAAGAGGCGGAACGCCAACGCCTGGAGGCGGAAAAAGAGGCCGAACGCCAGCGCCTGGAGGCGGAAAAACGCGATCTGGAAAAATATCGCAGCGAATTTTTCGGCCGCTTGCGCGATATTTTGGGCGGCCAAGATGGTGTGCGCATCGAGGGCGACAGGTTTGTGTTCTCCTCCGAGGTGCTGTTCCCCCCTGGCGATGCCGAACTTAGCGCCGCGGGCATGGGCGAAGTGGCCAAAGTGGCGGCCATTTTGCGCAATGTCGCGGGCGAAATTCCAGATGGGCTAGATTGGATCATCCGCGTGGATGGCCATACCGACAACGTGCCGCTGTCGGGCGAGGGCGATTTTGCGGATAACTGGGAACTAAGCCAAGCGCGGGCTTTGTCGGTGGTGCGCCACATGATCACCAATTTGGGCATCCCGCCCAACCGGCTGGCAGCGAATGGTTTTGGGGAATTTCAGCCGGTGAACCCGGAAAACACCCCGGAAGCGCGGGCGCAAAACCGCCGGATCGAACTGAAACTGACCGAACGCTAGGCGCTAATTGTCAATAGTGATCTGGCCTTGGCTTTGGCCCAGGGTTTTGCCTGCACGCAGCAAGGTTGCACGCCCCATATAGCGCCCCGGCATCAGCGGGGCAGACACCCGGCGCCCGGCGGCGCGGAAATATTGTGCTTGGGTTTTTTCCAGCGTGACGCGGGTTTCAAAAAAGCTGCTGCCATCGGGCGCGGTGATGGCAATATCTAGCTGATCACCGGGCTTGGCGCCAAAGCCATGGGCCCAAAACACCAGCGCCTTTGGCTGGCGGGGTAGCCGGTTTTCTGTGGGGCTGGCCGTGCCTGCCTTGACCGCATCAAACCCGGGCACATGATCGGCAAAGCCCGCCGCCAACAACCCGCCGGGCTGGTAGGGCAGGGGCACGGCCCACAGGCTGGTGCGCCCCTCGCCCGTGCAACTGATCTGGCCATCGGCATCAAACGGGTCGATCACCTGGCCGTTGTGGCGCACCGACAGGTGCAGATGCGGAAATTCTGTGCGCCCGGAAAAGCCCACCTGCCCCAAAACCGTGCCGGCCTGCACGGTTTGGCCGCTTTGCACGGCAATACTGCCCTGTTTCATATGGCAATATTGCGTCTCCCAGCCATCGGCATGGCGGATCACCACCCCATTGCCGCATTCGCGCCCCGCCAGCGCGGGCGCCCAGCCGGTATCGGGCACGCCATCACGGGTGCCCGCCACCCGGCCCGGGGCTGCGGCCAGCACATCCACGCCCGCCGCCATCTGGCGCATATTGGGCAGGCCGAAATCAGTGCCCTTATGCCCATCATAGCTGAGCGCGCCGCAGGTATAATCGCGGGCATCGGGGCCTGCGGCATGATCGACGAATTGTTGGATAAAGCAGGTATCGCCCAAGCTGCACGATACAGGCAAGCCCAGGCGCGGCGGGTTTGCCGCCGCGCTATGGCCGCACAACAGGCCCAGCCCCGCCAGCCCAAGGGCCAGGGCCCAGTGCCTGGGGTGGGTGCCCAGCCTCACTCGGCTGTCAAAAGCGGCGGTTTCGAGCCTGACAGCTGCGGGCGATCGGGGCCTGCGATTTGCAGATCGATCTGGCCGTTCTTTACAGCGACCCGCACCACACCGCCCTTGGCCAATTTGCCGAACAGCAATTCTTCGGCCAAGGGTTTTTTGATGTGCTCTTGGATCACCCGGCCCAAGGGGCGGGCGCCCATTTTATCGTCATAGCCCTTGTCGCCAAGCCATTCCGCGGCTGGGCGGGTCAGCTCGATCTGCACATTGCGGTCCATCAGCTGCGCTTCCAGTTGCAGAACAAACTTTTCGACCACTTGCAAAATCACCTCTTTCGGCAGCGGCTGGAACGAGATGGTGGCATCCAGGCGGTTGCGGAATTCGGGGGTGAAGGTGCGTTCGATTGCGGCTGTGTCTTCGCCCTCGCGGCGATCGCGGCCAAAGCCGATGGCGGCTTTTTGCATATCGGCGGCGCCGGCGTTTGATGTCATGATCAAAATGACATTGCGGAAATCCACCTTGCGGCCGTTGTGATCGGTCAATGTGCCGTGATCCATCACTTGCAGCAAAATGTTGAACACATCGGGGTGGGCTTTTTCGATCTCGTCCAGCAGCAGCACGCAATGCGGGTGTTGGTCTACCCCATCCGTCAGCATGCCGCCCTGATCAAAGCCGACATAGCCGGGGGGCGCGCCGATCAGGCGTGATACGGCGTGTTTTTCCATATATTCCGACATATCAAAGCGCAGCAATTCCACACCCAGCGTATCGGCCAGCTGTTTTGCCACCTCGGTTTTGCCCACGCCGGTGGGGCCAGCAAAGAGGTAATTGCCGATGGGTTTTTCCGGCTCGCGCAGGCCGGCACGCGCCAGTTTGATGGCGCTTGATAGCGCCTCGATGGCGGGGTCTTGGCCGAAAACCACGCGTTTGAGGGTTTTTTCCAGGTCTTTCAGCACCTCGGCATCGTCTTTCGAGACATTCTTTGGCGGAATGCGCGCAATTTTCGCGATCACCGCCTCGATTTCTTTGGTGCCGATGGTTTTGCGGCGCTTTGATTCTGCCAACAGGTGCTGGGCGGCGCCGGCCTCGTCGATGACATCGATGGCTTTGTCGGGCAGCTTGCGGTCGTTGATGTAGCGCGCCGACAACTCGACCGCGGTTTTGATGGCATCGCTGGTGTATTTCACGCCGTGATGGTCTTCGAAATAGCTTTTGATGCCTTTGAGAATTTTGATCGTGTCCTCGGTCGAGGGTTCGTTCACGTCGATTTTCTGGAACCGGCGCGACAGGGCGCGGTCTTTTTCGAAATGCTGGCGGAATTCTTTATAGGTGGTCGAGCCCATGCAGCGCAGCTTGCCGCCCTGCAGCGCAGGTTTCAGCAGGTTCGAGGCATCCATGGCCCCGCCCGATGTGGCGCCCGCACCAATCACGGTATGAATTTCATCGATGAACAGCACCGCATCGGGGTGGCTTTCCAATTCGTTCACCACGGCTTTCAGCCGCTCTTCGAAATCGCCACGATAGCGGGTGCCGGCCAGCAGCGCGCCCATATCAAGGCTGAAAATCACGGTTTTGGAAAGCACTTCGGGGGTTTCGCCCTGCACGATCTTGCGCGCCAACCCTTCGGCGATGGCGGTTTTGCCCACGCCCGGATCGCCCACCAACAGCGGGTTGTTTTTCCGCCGGCGGCACAGCACCTGGATGCAGCGTTCCACCTCTGCGGCGCGGCCGATCAGCGGGTCGACATCGCCGGTGCGCGCCTTTTCGTTCAGGTCCACGCAATATTTGGCAAGGGCCGATTCCCCTTCGGTTACTTTGTCCGAGCTGCCAGTGCGCGTGTCTTCGCTTTCTGCGGCCTCGGCCCCCTGAACCGAGCGGTTTTCGCCATAGGCCGGGTCTTTGGCCACGCCATGTGCGATGAAATTTACCGCGTCATAGCGCGTCATGTCCTGTTCTTGCAGGAAATAGGCGGCGTTGCTTTCGCGTTCGGCAAAGATGGCCACCAGCACATTGGCGCCGGTTACTTCGGTGCGGCCAGAGGATTGCACATGGATGGCGGCCCGTTGAATAACACGCTGAAAGGCGGCGGTTGGCACGGCCTCGGATCCATCGATATCGGTGATCAGATTGGCCAGTTCGTCATCGATGAATTCCACCAGTGTTTGGCGCAATTCTTCGGTATCGACGGAACACGCCTTCATCACACGGGCGGCATCGGGTTCATCGACCAGCGCCAAAAGCAGATGCTCCAGCGTTGCAAATTCGTGGCGGCGTGCGTTGGCCAATGCCAAAGCTGCGTGAATGGCCTGTTCCAGCGTGCTAGAGAATGAAGGCACGATGCGTGCTCCTTCCTGTGGTTGGGCTGTGCGTGTTTGCGCCAGCCTAGGGTCTTCTTCTTAAAGTTTGGTCGATCTGCGCCCGGCTTCAAGTATTTTCTTGGGGAAAATTCGAAGAATTGATTTTCAGCCCCCTGTCTGGGCGCCGTCTGGGCAGCGTCTGGGCGGCTTATTGCCGGGCTTGCGCCTAAAACGTGTCTTTCAGGGCGCGCACATGGGCGAATACATCTACCGGCTGTGCACCGCCCATGCCGATGGCGGCCTGTAATTCGGGCTGATCTGCGCGTAAAAACGGGTTTGTGGCCAGTTCCTCGGACAAAAGCGAGGGAACGGTGGGCATGTTGCGCGCCCGTGCGGCGGTGATGCGGGCGATACGCGCCTGCAAGGCGGGGTTATCCGGCTCGATCGTGGCGGCGAAACGGGCGTTGGCCTGGGTATATTCATGGCCGGAATATACCATGGTTTCGGGGGGCAGGGCGGCCAGCGCGCACAGGCTGTCATACATCATCGGTGGCGTGCCTTCGAAAATGCGGCCACAGCCCAGGGCCATCAGGCTATCGGCGGTAAAAACGGCATGCGCGCCCGGAAAATGAAACGCCACATGGCCCAAGGTGTGGCCTGGCACATCCAGCACCTGCCAGGCGCCGGCGCCACTGCCGCCCTGATTGCCGCCTGCCACCAGCTGATCCAGCCCATCGATTTTGCCGGCCTCGGCGCGGGGGCCGATAACGGTGGCGCCAAATTCAGCCTTTAGGGCTGCGATGGCGCCCACGTGATCGTGGTGGTGATGGGTGATCAAGATCGTATCCAGCCCCCAGCCCCGCACCGCCAGCGCCTGTTGGATCGGCGCCGCCTCGGGGGCATCTATCAACACAACCCCATCGGGGCCTTTCAGCAGATAGGCGTAATTATCTGACAGGCAGGGAATGGTGACGATATCAACGGGCATGGCATTTCGTCCTTTGGCTGCTATGGTCGGCCCACAGTGACGCAAGCACGGGCCAGCCGCAATGCATCTTGATGTGCAAGATCTGCGCAACTTTTACTACCGCAGCACGCTGGGGCGGGCCGTGCAAAAGATTGTGCGCGATACGCTGCTGCAAGTCTGGCCCGAGGCCAAGGGCCAAACCCTGGTTGGCTATGGCTTTGCGGTGCCCTTGCTGCGCCCCTATCTGGCCGATGCGCGGCGCGTGGTGGCCTTGATGCCCGGGCCGCAGGGGGTGATGCCCTGGCCTGCGGGCATGGCCAATGTCAGCGTGCTGTGCGAGGAAACGCTGTGGCCGCTGGAAACCGGGCATGTTGACAGGCTGGTGGTGATGCATGGGCTGGAAACCAGCGAGCAGCCCTCGGCCCTGCTTGAGGAATGTTTCCGGGTTTTGGGGCCAGGGGGCAAGGCGCTGTTTATCGTGCCAAACCGGGGCGGGTTATGGTCGCGGGGGGATAAAACACCCTTTGGGTTTGGCCGGCCTTACACCCTAAGCCAGCTAGAGGCGCAATTGCGCCGCCATCATTTCATGCCCGAACGCCACCGTGCGCTGCTGTATCAGCCCCCCAGCACCAAGCGGTTTTGGCTGAAAACCGGCCAGATGTGGGAAGGGATCGGCCAGCGCGTGTCGGTTGTGATGGCGGGCGGTGTGTTGATGGTCGAGGTGTCAAAACGCGTGCACGCCCCAAGCGGCGGCCTAAAGGCTGCGGTGCGCCGGCCATTGCAGGTGTTAGACGGGCTGGGGCGGCCGGTTGCGGGGCGAAATTCGCTGCGCGATCTGTGATAGCGTTAACGATTTGCCGCCCTTTTGGGCGCATTGCGGGCTGAGGAATCGCAAATATGCGTGTTTTCGTCAGAAAAAAATTTAAGCTTTTTGCGCGCAAAGGGTCGCACCCCGGCTAAGCGTATGAAAACACGTTGTATTCTATTGTATGCAAAACTTTTCTAGCAGGTTGCTAGGTGGGGAATGCTCTGCTAAACCCACGCCGAATTTCTATGCCTTGACCTCATCAGGGTGATCAAACGCCCCCGGCGGCCCTTGGGCCAACGACCGGGGCCAATCAATCGGAAGGGTGGACGTGTCCGAACCAGCTTCGATTTCCATGGGCATTGCAGCACGCTATGCCAAGGCCGTTTTTGAGTTGGCCAAAGAAGACAAAGCCGTCGCCAAGGTTGAAGCAGACCTTGACGCGCTGGAAGCGGCATTGGCAGACAGCGCAGATTTCCGCGCGCTGATCTCGTCGCCGGTTTACAGCCGTGACGAGCAGGCAGGCGCCATTGCGGCGCTGGCCAAAAAGATGGGGCTTTCGGCCATCGTGTCGAATGTTCTGGCGCTTATGTCGAACAAGCGCCGCTTGTACATCCTTCCCCAGATGGTGCAGGCCCTGCGGGCTGCTATCGCCGAGGACAAGGGTGAGATTACCGCCGAAGTCACCAGCGCCAAAGCGTTGACCAAGACACAGGCTGACAAGCTGGCAAAAGCGCTGGCATCCAGTGTCGGTAAATCGGTAAAAATTAACGCGACTGTCGATGAAAAGCTTATCGGTGGTCTTGTCGTCAAAATGGGTTCGAAGATGATCGATACCTCGATCGCCTCGAAACTGAACTCCCTCCAGAATGCAATGAAAGAGGTCGGATAAATGGGTATCCAAGCGGCAGAGATTTCTGCGATCCTGAAGGACCAGATCAAGAACTTCGGGCAAGAAGCCGAAGTGGCCGAGGTCGGCCGGGTGCTGTCGGTCGGCGACGGTATTGCCCGTGTTTATGGCCTCGACAATGTTCAGGCTGGTGAAATGGTCGAATTCCCCGGCGGTATTCAGGGTATGGCCCTGAACCTCGAGTCGGATAACGTGGGTGTTGTGATCTTCGGTTCCGACCGCGAGATCAAAGAAGGCGACACGGTAAAGCGCACCAAGTCGATCGTGGACGTTCCCGCCGGCCCCGAGCTGCTGGGCCGCGTTGTCGATGGTCTGGGCAACCCGCTGGATGGCAAAGGCGCCATCAACGCAACCGAGCGTCGCGTGGCCGACGTAAAGGCGCCGGGCATCATTCCCCGTAAATCGGTGCACGAGCCGATGGCAACCGGCCTGAAAGCCGTTGACGCCATGATCCCGATTGGCCGTGGCCAGCGCGAATTGATCATCGGCGACCGCCAGACTGGTAAAACCGCCATCGCACTGGACGCCATTCTGAACCAAAAGTCGTATAACGACGCGGCTGGCGATGACGAAAGCAAGAAACTGTACTGCGTCTACGTTGCGGTTGGTCAAAAGCGTTCCACCGTGGCCCAGCTGGTGAAAAAGTTGGAAGAAAGCGGCGCGATCGAATACACCGTCGTTGTTGCCGCAACCGCATCCGACCCTGCGCCGATGCAGTTCCTGGCACCCTATGCCGCAACCGCAATGGCCGAATATTTCCGCGACAACGGCAAGCACGCGCTGATCATCTATGATGACCTGTCCAAGCAGGCCGTATCGTATCGCCAGATGTCGCTGCTGCTGCGCCGCCCGCCGGGCCGCGAAGCCTACCCCGGCGACGTGTTCTATCTGCACTCGCGCCTGCTGGAGCGTTCGGCGAAGCTGAACGAAGACAACGGCTCGGGCTCGCTGACCGCATTGCCGGTGATCGAAACCCAGGGCGGCGACGTGTCGGCCTTTATTCCGACCAACGTGATCTCGATCACCGATGGCCAGATCTTCCTGGAAACCGAACTGTTCTACCAGGGTATCCGCCCCGCTGTGAACACCGGTCTGTCGGTGTCGCGCGTTGGGTCGTCGGCGCAGACCAACGCCATGAAATCGGTTGCAGGCCCAGTGAAACTGTCGCTGGCTCAGTACCGTGAAATGGCCGCGTTTGCGCAGTTTGGTTCCGATCTGGATGCCGCCACCCAGCAGCTGCTGAACCGTGGTGCGCGCCTGACCGAGCTGATGAAACAGCCCCAATACGCGCCGCTGACCAACGCCGAAATCGTCTGCGTGATCTATGCTGGCACCAAAGGCTACCTGGATAAGGTTGCCCTGCGCGATGTTGGTCGCTGGGAGCAAGGCCTGCTGGCGCATCTGCGCGGCAAGCACGCCGACCTGCTGAACTGGATCACAACGGAAGACCCCAAAGTAAAGGGCGACGCCGAGGACCGTATCAAAGCAGCGCTGGACGAATACGCAGCTGACTTCGCATAAGGGAGAGACGGGATGCCTTCTCTCAAGGATCTAAAAAACAGGATCGAGTCGGTCAAATCGACCCGCAAGATCACCAAGGCCATGCAGATGGTGGCCGCCGCAAAACTGCGGCGGGCACAGGAAGCGGCCGAGGCAGGGCGCCCCTACGCAGAACGGTTTAACACCGTTCTGGCCGGGCTTGCTGCATCGGTTGGCGGCTCGGACAGCGCACCGCGCTTGTTGGCGGGCACAGGCAGCGACCAAGTGCAGCTGCTGGTGATCATGACGTCGGAACGTGGCCTGTGCGGCGGTTTCAACAGTTCGATCGTAAAGCTGGTGCGCACCCGCGTGTCCGAGCTGCGCGCGGCTGGCAAGACGGTGAAAATCTTGACCGTCGGTAAAAAAGGGCGTGAACAGCTAAGGCGTGACTACGCAGATCTGTTCATCGGTCACGTCGATCTGAGCGAGGTCAAGCGTTTGGGCTATGCCAACGCACAAGACATCGCGCGCGATGTGCTGGCACGCTTTGATGCGGGCGAGTTCGACGTGGCAACGATCTTTTACAACCGCTTCCAGTCGGTGATCAGCCAGGTCCCGACGGCGCAACAGATCATTCCTGCAGCTTTCGACCAAACGGGCGAAGCCGCTGCGGAAACCACATTGTTCGATTATGAACCGGATGAAGAGGCCATTTTGGCCGATCTTCTGCCGCGTGGTGTGGCAACGCAAATCTTCTCGGCGCTGCTGGAAAACGCAGCATCCGAGCAGGGCGCGCGCATGTCTGCAATGGACAACGCAACGCGCAACGCGGGCGAAATGATCGAGAAACTGACGATCCAATACAACCGTTCGCGTCAAGCAGTGATCACGAACGAGCTTATTGAAATCATCTCGGGCGCCGAGGCGCTCTAAGAGGACGGAGACGAATAGATGGCAAACGCAAAAGGCAAAATCACCCAGGTGATCGGCGCCGTCGTGGACGTGCAGTTCGACGATCACCTGCCGGAGATCCTGAACGCGCTTGAAACCGACAACAACGGCAAGCGTCTGGTGTTGGAAGTTGCTCAGCACTTGGGCGAAAACACCGTGCGCACAATCGCGATGGACGCAACCGAAGGTTTGGTGCGTGGTCAAGAAGTGACCGACACCGCCGGCCCAATCTCGGTTCCGGTTGGCAACGCCACCCTGGGCCGCATCCTGAACGTTGTGGGCGAGCCGGTTGACGAAGGCGCACCGCTGAACGTGACCGAACGCCGCGCAATCCACCAGCCCGCACCGGAATTCATCGATCAGTCGACCGAATCCGAAGTGCTGGTAACCGGCATCAAGGTGATCGACCTGCTGGCACCCTACGCCAAGGGCGGTAAAATTGGCCTGTTCGGCGGCGCCGGCGTGGGCAAGACCGTTTTGATCATGGAACTGATCAACAACATCGCCAAAGTGCACTCGGGTTTCTCGGTGTTTGCTGGTGTGGGCGAACGCACCCGCGAAGGCAACGACCTGTATCACGAGATGATTGAATCGAACGTGATCAAGCCTGACAACCTGGAAGAAAGCCAAGTGGCGCTGGTTTATGGCCAGATGAACGAGCCTCCGGGGGCGCGTGCACGTGTGGCGCTGACCGGCCTGACACTGGCCGAACAGTTCCGCGACCAGTCGGGCACCGACGTGTTGTTCTTCGTCGATAACATCTTCCGCTTTACACAGGCGGGTTCCGAGGTGTCGGCGCTGTTGGGCCGTATTCCTTCGGCTGTGGGCTATCAGCCGACGCTGGCCACCGACATGGGCGCGATGCAGGAACGCATCACCTCGACCAAGAATGGCTCGATCACCTCGATCCAGGCCGTGTATGTGCCTGCGGACGACTTGACCGACCCGGCGCCAGCCACCACCTTTGCTCACCTCGATGCAACCACGGTTCTTAGCCGCGCGATTTCGGAATTGGGTATCTACCCCGCGGTTGACCCGCTGGATTCCACCTCGCGTCTGCTGGACCCTGCGATCGTTGGCGAAGAGCACTACCAAGTGGCACGTGACGTTCAGGGCATTTTGCAGCGCTACAAATCGCTGCAGGATATCATCGCGATCCTTGGCATGGACGAACTGTCGGAAGAAGACAAACTGACTGTTACCCGCGCCCGTAAAATTCAGCGCTTCCTGTCGCAGCCCTTCGACGTGGCCAAAGTGTTCACCGGTTCGGATGGCGTGCAGGTTCCGCTGGAAGATACGATCTCGTCGTTCAAGGCGGTTGTCGCCGGCGAATACGATCACCTGCCTGAAGGCGCCTTCTACATGGTTGGCGGCATCAACGAAGTGATCGCAAAAGCCGAGAAGATGGCTGCCGACGCGGCCTAAGGAGGGCCAAATATGGCAGATTTGATGCAATTCGACCTAGTCAGCCCCGAGCGGAGCCTTGCTTCGCTTGAGGTGACGCAGGTTCAGATCCCGGGTGCGGATGGTGATATGACAGCGATGGCTAACCATGCCCCGCTGATCACCACGCTGCGTCCTGGTCTGCTGACGGTCTCGGGCCCGCAGGGGGAAACCAAATACGTTGTGACGGGCGGTTTTGCCCAGATCGGCGCCGAGGGAACCACCGTGTTGGCCGAGCGTGCCGTGAATGCCGCTGAGATCACCGAAGAGGTGTATCACGACATGGTGCGCAGCGCCCATGCAGCGCACCAACAGGCCCATGCGGCCAATGTTGGCGATGCTGTCGATGACGCGGCCAAGCTGTTGGCAGATATGGTTGCCATCGGGGGCCACATTGGCCTGACCCCGCCCAACCTGTAAAACTGACACATTGTTTCGAAAAGGCCCCGTAAATCGGGGCCTTTTTTCTTGCGCATGCCCAGTATCTGCCCGCATTATGTGCCAGATATTGCAGGTTTATGAGTGATGCGGCGAATTGATAGCCATACAATCGGGGTTGCCCAGGGCGATACGATTTTATTTTCCGATTTCGAACATGATGGCGAAATGTGGTCGGGTAGCGGGCCGCGTATGCGCAGCAAGACCATCGAATTTGATAGCCCCTTCAAAACGCCGCCTGCGGTGCATTGCAACCTGTCTATGTGGGATATCGACAAAGCCACCAACATGCGCGCCGATATCAGCGCCGAGGGCATTACCACCACCGGATTTACGGTGGTGTTTCGCACATGGGGCGATACCCGCGTGGCGCGGGTGCGCATTGCATGGATGGCAATAGGCGCGCTGCCCAACGACGATGATTGGGATATTGCCTAACCCCGCCCCGGGCCCATGGGTGCGTGGCCACCCAGCAATGGGCCGCCACGCAAGATTGTGCAATCACGCCTTGAAAATGCCTTCGTAAATTGGATCAAGGCTTTCGGTTTCGAACAATGACGACACGCTGGTGCCGTTCCAAATGTTCAAAATCGCCTGCGCGAAAATGGGCGCGGTTGGCAAAATGCGAATATTGGGGGCGTTTTTCACCGCCTCGCTGGGGGCAATCGAATCGGTGATCACCAGCGATTTCATCACCGATTTTGTCACCCGTTCCACCGCCGGGCCAGACATCACGCCGTGGCTGATATAGGCATGCACCTCGACGGCGCCATGTTCCATCAACACTTCGGCGGCTTTGCACAGGGTGCCGGCGGTGTCGCACATGTCATCGACGATGATACAGGTTTTGCCCTCGACATTGCCGATCACGGTCATTTCGGCCACTTCGCCGGGCTTTTCGCGGCGTTTATCCACAATCGATAGCGGTGCATTGATCCGCTTGGCCAATTCGCGGGCGCGGGCCACACCGCCCACATCGGGCGATACTACCATCAGGTTTTCTAAGCGGCCTTCGAACTGGTCTTGAATATCCAGCGCAAAGATCGGGCTGGCATATAGGTTATCCACGGGGATATCGAAAAAGCCCTGAATCTGTGCGGCGTGCAAATCCAGCGTCAAAACCCGCTCGATACCTGCCTCGACCATCATATTGGCCACCAGTTTGGCGCTGATCGGCGTGCGCGCCTTTGATCGGCGGTCTTGGCGGGCATAGCCGAAATAGGGCACAACGGCGGTGATCCGCGCCGCCGACGACCGGCGCAGCGCGTCGGTGATGATCAGCAGCTCCATCAAATTGTCATTGGCCGGGTTCGATGTGGGCTGGATGATAAACATATCCTCGCCGCGCACGTTTTCGTAGACCTCGACAAAAATCTCTTGGTCGTTAAACCGCTCGACGCGGGCATCTACCAATTGCTGCGAGGTGCCCCGGTGCATCGACATGCGCCGCGCGATAGATTTCGCCAAAGGCAGGTTGGCATTACCCGAGATAAGTTTGGGTTCGGTGAAGTTCGGCATTGCTGTGGTCCCCGGCAGCAGATTGGAATGCAACAGATTCGTAACGTTGACACTGCCTACCACTACAATACCTTCGGGCAAACCACTCCAATACGGAAGCTGTGCAAATGGCCCATATAGACTACTATTTTTCCACTCTTTCCCCCTATGTCTACCTTGCTGGCACCCGCCTAGAGGCGATTGCCGCACGCCATGGTGCAACCATAGCGTATAAGCCATTTGATTTGCTGCAGGCTTTCCCGCGCACGGGCGGGCAGAAACCGGCCGATCGCCACCCATCGCGGCTGGCCTATCGCGCGCAGGAATTGCCCCGCCAAGCCAAAAAGCAGGGTATGGCGCTGAATATGAAGCCCGCGTTTTGGCCGGTAAACCCCGCGCCCTCGTCTTATGCGATCATCGCGGCACAGGCGGCGGGCGGTGGTGATTTGGGCGCTTTGGTGCATGGGCTGGTGCGCGCCACCTGGGCCGAAGAGCGCGATATTTCCGATGACGGGGTTATCCGCGATTGTTTGTCTGCGGCGGGCTTTGCCCCGGATCTGGCAGATAAGGGCCTGTTGGCAGGGGCTGAAACCTATGCCGCCAATCTGGAAGAGGCGGTTGCCCGTGGTGTGTTTGGCGCGCCTTTCTATATTGTCGATAGCGGCCAGATGTTTTGGGGCCAAGACCGGTTAGATGATCTGGCCGCCCATCTGGCAGGGGATCTGTAAGTGCCTGTAGATACGCGTGGCGCCATGCCCACCCATTGGCTGCGCATGGGGCAGGGGGCGCGTAAGGCGCTGCTGATCCATTGCTCGCTGGGCCATGCGGGCGCTTGGGGCGGTTTCGCCGCCGAGCTGGGTGATATGCTGGATATGCTGGCCTTTGACATGCCCGGCCATGGCAAAAGCGCCGATTGGAACCCCGAGACAGATTTGCAAACCCAAGCGATGCTGCAGGCGATCGACCTGATTGGCGCCGATGGCCCTGTCGATCTGATCGGCCACAGCTTTGGCGGCACAGTGGCGCTGCGGGTGGCCGATGCCCGCCCCGATTTGGTGCGCAGCTTGGTGCTGATCGAGCCGGTGTTTTTCGCCGCCGCCTTGCAAGACAGCCCCGAATTGCAGCGCCAAAACGCCCAAGATCTGGCGCCGTTCTATGCGGCGATGCAGGCGGGCGATCACGAGGCTGCAACGCGCATTTTCACCGATTTTTGCGGCGATGGCCGGCCTTGGGGGGCGATTCCCGAGGGCCAGCGCGCGGCAATGGTGGCGCGCATTCATCTGGTGGCGGCCAGCGACCCGCAGATTTATCACGATCAAGCCGGGCTGCTGGCCCCGGGCCGGCTTGGGCGTATTGCCGCGCCGTGCCTGTTGATGGAGGGCGGCCAAACCCTGCATTACAACCCGCGTATCAATGATGCGCTAGAACGCCTGCTGCCCAATACCCGGCGCGCGGTTGTGCCCCAAGCGGGCCATATGTCGCCAATGACCCACCCGGCCGCTGTGGCCGCCCATGTGCGTGCGTTTCTACAACAGCTGCCCGCGGCCCAGGCCCAGGCCTAGCCCCGTGCGATGGCGATAAATTGGTCGATCTGCTGGGCGCTGATCGACCAGTCGCACACCAGCCGGCAGGGCAGGGGGGTATCGGCCGGGCCGCTGTGGCAATCGCCCTCTAGCAGGTAATAAACGGCGCCCGCATCGTGCAAACGTTTGTGCGCGGCGCGCGGCATATGGGCGAAAATCATATTTGCCTGCGGCTCTGGGCTGGCGTGAAAGCCTGGCACGGTTTTCAACCCGTCCAGCAGCCGCGCGCAATTGGCATTGGCCATGCGCGCGCTGTTTAACCACAGATCATCGGCCAGATAGGCCGCCATCTGCGCAGATAGATAGCGATGTTTGGAAAACAAATGCGCCCCACGCTTGCGGCGCAGCTCAAATTCCCAGGCTTTTTCGGGGTTGAAAAAAATCACCGCCTCAACGCCCGGACAGCCGTTTTTGGTGCCCCCAAAACTGACCACATCAATGCCTGCGCGCCATGTCATATCGGCGGGGCTGCAGCCAAGCGCGACCAGCGCATTGGCAAAACGCGCCCCGTCCAGATGGGCCTTTTGGCCAAATTCGCGCGCCACGGCGGTAAGATCGGCCAGCTCTTGCAGGCTGTAGATCTGCCCGCGCTCGGTGACTTGGGTGATCGATACAGGCCCGCGCTGTGGCCCGTGCACACCGCGGGTTTCTTCGGCCAGATAGGCGCGGCGCAGGGCCTCGGCGCTCATCTTATCGCCCTCGCCCACCAGCGTCAGCTTGGCGCCGCTGCTGTAGAATTCGGGGGCGTTGCATTCGTCTTCGTGGATATGGGCCACGGGCGAGCACATGATGGTTTGGAAAGGCTGGCACAGCGTGGCCAAGGCCAGCGAATTGGCCGCAGTGCCGGTAGCCACCAGGTAAATGGCGGCCTGGGGGGCCTCGAAAATATCGCGCAGGGTTTGGGTGAGCTGGGCCATGATATCGTCGTTGCCATAGGGCATGGCAAAGCCCGTATTCGCATCGATCAGCGCTTGCATCACCGCAGGATGCGCAGGCCCGGCATTGTCAGAGGCGAAAAACATCAAACAGGCTCCTCTATGATGTGGTCTTCCCAATCGTCTTCGTCGATTTCAAATTCAGGCACTGTGCGCCCCTGCATCGAGACATTGGCCGCGTGCACGCTGTCGGATGTGCCAGACAACAGCGGATGCCAGGCATAAAGCGGCTTGCCCTGCCACAGCAGTTTATAGGCGCAGGTTTCGGGCATCCAATACAGGTTTTTATCCATCGTCTGCGGCTTTAGCACGATGCATTCGGGCACGAATTGGTGGCGAATTGCGTATTGGCTACATTGGCAGGTGGCATCATCAAACAGGCGGCAGGCGACGCGGGTCAGCACCACCTCGCCTGTGTCTTCGTCTTCCAGCTTGTTCATGCAGCATTTGCCGCAGCCATCGCACAGCGCCTCCCATTCGGCGCGGGTCATTTTGGCAAGCGGCACGGTTTCCCAAAAACGCGGGCGCAAATTGCTGCTCATAGCGCGGCCAAAATGCTGCGGGCCTTGGCGCAATCGGCATCCATCTGGGCAATCAGCGCGGGCAGGCCATCAAACCGCGCTTCGGGGCGCAAATAGTCGATCAAGGCAACCGAGGCATCGGCGCCATAAAGATCGCCGGAAAAATCAAAGATGAACGTTTCCAGATTGGGCCGCTCGCCATTGAACATGGGCCGCACACCGATAGAGGCCGCGCCATGGTATTGCCCGGCATGTGGGCCATTCAAAATATCGATCAGCACCGCATATACGCCAAAACGGGGCGGGTGCAGCCCGTCGATCGACATATTCGCGGTAGGATAGCCCAGCTGCCGCCCGCGCTGCTCGCCGCCGATGATTTCGCCTTCGATACGGTGCCAATGGCCCAGCATTGTGGCGGCATCGCGCGGGCGCCCCTCGGCCAAGGCGGTGCGGATCGCGGTAGATGACACCTCGCCGGCGCTGCCCGAAAGCAAGGTTGCAATGGTTACGCCAAAGCCCATTTCGGCCCCAAAGGCCTGCAGATCCTGGGCCGTGCCGCTGCGCCCTTTGCCAAAGCAGAAATCAGCCCCCACAACCACATGTTTCAACCCCAAGCCATCGGCGATGACGTCTTGGGCAAAATCGCGCGGGCTGAGCCCTGCTAATGCGGCGTTGAAATTCAGCTCGTACAGGCGCTCTACCCCCAGCTTGGCCAAACGGTTGGCGCGCGCCTCGCGGCCCATCAGGCGGAATGCGGGGGCGTTGGGCGCAAAATACTGGCGGGGGTGTGGCTCGAACGTCACCAGCCCAAGCGGCGCGGCGATGGCCTGCGCTTGGGCGCGGGCCATGTCGATGACCGACTGATGGCCAAGATGCACGCCATCGAAATTGCCGATGGCGGCACTGGCGCCCCTGTCTTCGGGCGCAACGAAACTATAATCGCGGACAATACGCATGCCGCAGGGTTAGCGGGTGTCACAGGGCGGCGCAAGATGGTGCGCGCAGCGTCATATCCCCGCCACCCCCGCAGCTGCCTGCCGCCCCGATATCAGCGCGCCATGGGCTGTGCCAAAATAGCGGGGCGATGTGGCCTCGCCGGCAAACCACAATTGGCCATCCCATTCGGGCCCAAACAGCGCCGCGCGGCTGTGCCCCGAGGTGCCGACCGCGTTGAAACTGTAGCTGCCCATGCTGAACGGGTCGCGCCCCCAGCGGGTGATTTGGGCCGCCACTGGCGCAGGAAAGCTGCTGCCAAACATCTGGCGCAGGGCATGGGTGGCCTGGGCCACGGTGGCGGCATCATCCAGGCCTTCTAGGGCCTGCGCGCCCGCGGCTGCGTGAAAGCCCAAAAGCACCGGCCATTTGGCGGCGCGCGCCAGCGACACCCACTGCGCCCATGCCCCGGCGGTTGGGCCCAGCCATTCGATCCAATCAACATCCCCAGGCCAGGCAATACGATCAAAGCGCAGCCAGCATTTGTTTAAAAGCCCCATTTGCAGCCCATCGATTGCGGCTTGGCGGCTGGCCGAAAGCGGCGCGCCAAAGCTAATGCGCCCCGATTGCAGCACCCCCAGCGGCAGGGTGCATATGATGTGATCCGCCCTGATGGTTTGGCCGCTGTCCAGCGTAACCTGCCCCGGCGCTATGGCACGCACGCTTTGGCCCATGTGAATGCGCAGCCCCCTGGCCAAGGGCGCAAGCAGCTGGTCATACCCGCCGGGAAACAGCATATCTGGCCCGTCAAATTCATCGCCATCTTGGCCATACCATGCCGATAGCTGGGCCAAGGGCGCGCCATATTCCTGCTCTAACGTGGCGTTCAGCAGGTGCTGGGCCAAGCGCTGCGTCTTGGCGCGGGCCCGGTGCCATTCGGGCAGGGCCTGAAGCGCCGCCAGAACCGAGATATCGCGGCTGCCATTTTCAGCCTGTCGCAGGGCTTTGGCAATCAAGGCTTTGGGTGCGCGCAGATCCGGGTCAATCTGCTGGCCTGTGCCATCCAGCATCATGGCCGCGTCATAGCTGGTGGCGCGCAGCTGGGCGCCCGCGGTTTTGGCCAGATCGGTCAGCGGGTTGGCTTTGCTGCCATGGATCCAGCTTGCGCCCAGATCCATCGGCATGCCGGCCCAACTGCGGCTGGTGTGAATGCGCCCGCCGATGCGTGGGCGCGCCTCGATCACGCTGACCTGAAAACCGGCATCTGCCAAATGGCGCGCAGCGCCCAGCCCGGCCAACCCAGCCCCCAACACCAGCACCTGGCGCTGTGCTGCGTGCAATGGCCCTGCTGCGCCCAAGGCAGTGGCGGCCAAACCAGCCATCACCGCGCGGCGTGTTGGGCGCGGGGCGCGCGGGGATAGTGCTTTTTTGTCACAGAAAAAAGGTTGCATAAAACCACACCAAAACCACCTGCGCTGCAGGATATCGGGTGCGGTTTTATGCGTCTAGCGGGTTTAGTCGAACTTGCCCGAGGGGGCCAGCACCGTGGCCTCGCCCACCAACACCTTTTTGCCATTCACCATGCAGCGGGTTGATAGCTGCACGCGGCGTTTGGCGTGTTCGATGCCGATCACCTCGACCTCGGCAACAACGGTATCGCCGGGGCGGACGGGGGCCAGAAACTTTAGGCTTTGGCCCAGATATACCGTGCCGTGGCCGGGCAGTTGTTCGCCAATGACGGCGGAAATCAGGCCGGCGGTCAGCATGCCATGGGCGATGCGCCCTTCGAAAATTGTGTCGCGGGCGTAATCGTCGTCTAGGTGCACCGGGTTCCGGTCGGTCGAGACTTGGGCGAACATCTCGATATCTTCATCGGTCACGGTTTTGCGCAGGTGGCGCACCATGCCCATTTCGATTTCCTCGATCGTGATCGTTCCGCGCGGCAGGTTGTCCAACATCTCACCCTCCGTCTGGGCGCTGGTAATATTCGGGCGCTATTGCCCTTGTGCTGGCAACTTTATTACTTTGCAGCTGCAGAAAATCAAGACAAAACTGTTACCGCAATTGCCCAATCGTATAGGTTGGGTTGGCGTTATGCTGCGAAATATAGCTGTTTAGCGCCTCGGGGTCGGGGTGTTGGGCTGTTTTGGTTTCCAAACGGGCCAAACCGCCGCTGATGAAAAGAGAATCGATCTCTTCTCCCATGGCGCCGGCGACATCGGTTGCGATACCATCGCCAATGGCCAAAATCGCGCTATCGGTGATGGTGCTGTTCAGCTCGGCCAGGCGGCGGCGGGCCAGATCGTAAATGGGCGGGTGGGGCTTGCCGAAATAAAGGCTTTCGCCGCCCATTTCCGTATAAAGCCGCGCCAAGGCGCCGGCGCACCATTCGCGGATTTCGCCGCGGTCAACAACGATATCGGGGTTGGCGCACAGCAGTTTCAGCCCCCGCTGTTTGGCCAACAGGAAATCGGGGCGGTTCACAGCCGGGTCTGCCATCGGATCGAACGGGCCACAGCAGACGATACCCTGGGCCTGATCCAGTGGCACCCGGGTGATCTGCGCTGGGCTGTCAATTATCGAAAGGGGCTGGAAAAATTCGGCGTCGCGCTCCCATTCGCCCATGAAATACACGTTTTCGCCCACCGCCCCGCGGAACATCGCCGCGCGCGCGCTGTCGCCCGAGGTGGCGATTGTATCCCATGCATCATCTGGCACGCCAAACAGCTTGAGTTGCGCCGCCACCCCCGCGCGCGGTTTGGGGCTGTTGGTTACCAGCACCACAATACCGCCTTGCTGGCGATAGGCCTGCAGCGCCGCCACAGCCGAGGGAATGGCGCGCACGCCGTCGTGCACGCAGCCCCAAAGATCGACGAACAGCGCTTGGTAACGGTGCGATACATCAGCGAGGGCGGTGATGATTTGGGTCATGAAACGGCCTTTTCTGCGGCTATGGGCAAACTGTCGGGCAAGGTGCGGGCCTGCGATGCCCGCCCCGCCCCTATGCCCAAATTTCGCACAAATGGCCAGCCGCGATATGGGCCTATGCCTCGGCCAGCAGGGCCGCCACATCGAGGCGCTGGTTGCCCATGATCAGGTTGCCATCGGCGCCCCGCGGCCAATCTTCGGGCGCGCGATCGCGATAGATTTCAATGCCATTGCCATCGGGATCGCGGAAATAAAGCGCCTCTGATACGCCATGATCGGCCGCGCCTTCCAGCTCGACGCCGGCCTCTAGCGCGGCCTTTAATGCACGGGCCAGGGCGGGGCGATCGGGGTAAAGAAACGCGGTGTGATACAGCCCGGGGTGGTGCGGCGGGGCCGGGGGCGCGCCGCGGCTTTCCCAGGTGTTCAGCCCGATATGGTGGTGATAGCCGCCTGCAGACAAAAACGCGGCCTGCGCGCCATAAATTTGCTGCACCTCTAAGCCCATGACATCGCGGTAAAAAGCGATCGAGCGGTCAAGATCGGATACTTTCAGATGCACATGGCCAATGCGGGTTTCGGGGTGGGCTTTGTATGTCATGCCAGATCTCCTTTGCTGCGCTGCATATGCACCCGGTGCGGGCCTGCGACCAGTTGCGCACGTGCACGGGTGCTGTGCGCAAATGGGCAAAACGCAAAACACCGCCCCGTTGGGGGCGGTGCAGGCGGGTGTTACAGTGCGAAATTGCAGGCGTTAGGCCAGATTACAGCGCCAGCACGGGGATGATCTGCTTTTTCCGGCTCATGATGCCGGGCAGCACAACGGTATCGCCGGTGACCGTGGCGCCAAAGCTTTTCTCGGCCAGGGTTTTGACCAGATCGTTTGGCACCAGCAGCGTGGCTTCTTCGTTCAGGATATCGACAACAAACAACAGCACCTGGTCGGCACCATCTTCGGCGGCCACGTCTTGCATGGCGGCCATCAGGCTGTCTTTGCGGTCAAGAATCAGCTTGGGCGCGGTGGTTTCCAAAACGCTGACGCGGAATTCTTTGCCGGCGATGGCGTATTCTTTCGAATCCATCCGCAGCAATTCGGCATCGCTAAAGGCCGAAACATCGGATTTTGCCTCGAAAAGCTGCGCGGCATAGGCGGCGATATCAACGCCCAGGTCGGTTGCCAGCTGCTCGGCCACGGCGCGATCATGCGCGGTGGTGGTGGGGCTGCGGAATTCCAGCGTATCAGACAAGATGCACGACAGCGCAGCGCCCTTGATGGCCGTGGGCATGCGCGCGGCATCGGCGCCCATCAGGTCGATCATCAGCGTGGCGGTGCAGGCCAGCGGGCGGATGGTGATTTCGATCGGGCCTTTGGTTTCCAGCCCGCCCACCAGCTTGTGGTGATCGATAATGCCCTGAATATCGGCGCTGTTGATGGTGCTGGGCAGCTCGGCTGGGTTGTTGGTGTCAACAATCACCACGGGCGTATCAGCGGCCACATCGCTGATGATTTCGGGTTTGTCCAAACCCCAGTGGCGCAGCATAAAGGCCGCTTCGGTATTGGGTTCGCCCAACAGCACGGGCCGGGCTGCTTGGCCTTTGACCTCGTTCAGATACCATGCCCAGATGATGGGCGAGCCGGTCGAATCTGTGTCGGGGGATTTGTGGCCGAAAACTAGGGTGGTCATGCGATGCCTCGTTCAGTGCAGAAGTCCGCGCGCCTTATAAGTGGGCCGGGCGGTTTTGTCACCTTCTGCGTTGCGGCATATTTGCGCGCCAGTCTGCCACAGGGGCGCGCCCCTTGTTGTTTGTGGCCCGGCATGGGTAAAAGGGGGCATGGCCCGCGTTTTGGAAACCGATCTTTACGACCCCGTCAAAACCTATCTCGAGGCGCGGGGATATCAGGTGAAATCCGAGGTGGCCGCGGCCGATGTTGTGGCGCGCAAGGGCGACGCACCGCCGCTGATTGTCGAGCTGAAAACCAGCTTTTCCCTGGCATTGCTGCATCAGGCCTGCGCCCGGCTGGCGCTGAGCGATGATGTGTATGTCTGCGTGCCGCGGCAATCGGGCCGGTCTAGTTACAAGGCGCTTTTGGCCAATGTGAAACTGTGCCGCCGTTTGGGGCTGGGGGTGATGACGGTGCGCCTGGCGGATGGCTTGGTTGAGGTACACGCCGATCCGGGCCCCTATAGCCCACGCAAATCTGCCACCCGCCAGCGGGCTTTGCTGCGCGAATTCGATCGCCGCCAAGGCGACCCAAACAAGGGCGGCACCCGCGGCAAGATTATGACGGCCTATCGCCAAGACGCCTTGGCCTGCGCCATATATCTGGCCGAGGCAGGCGCCGCACGCGGGGCCGATGTGGCCAAGGCCACCGCCGTGCCACGCGCCACCCGCCTGATGGCCGACAACCATTACGGCTGGTTCGAGCGTGTGACAAAGGGCATCTACCAGCTGACAGACGAGGGCAGAAATGCCCTGCCCAAGCCCGCAGCGCCGGTTGCAAAAACTTTATAATTTTTTTGCCAGCTGCCCGTTGACAGCCCACAGGCACATCCTTAGCTATGCGTCGTTATCACTCGCCGATGGTGAGTGCTAATGATCTCTCGACGAGCGAGGGGTCTAGGGAGAAACTTTGAGCCAAGGAGCCTCAGAGATGGCATTTACACCGCTTCATGACCGCGTGCTGGTTCGCCGCGTAGAAGGCGAAGAAAAGACCAAGGGTGGTCTGATCATTCCAGACAGCGCAAAAGAAAAGCCTGCAGAAGGCATCGTTGTTGCTGTAGGCGCAGGCGCCAAAGATGAAGACGGCGACCGCATCGCAATGGACGTCAAAGTGGATGACCGCGTGATGTTCGGCAAATGGTCGGGCACCGAAGTTACCATCGATGGCGAAGAAATGCTGATCATGAAGGAAAGCGACATCATGGGGATCATCGGCTGATTTCAGCCCGATAGATCCGGTCGTTTCGTTCAATAGACTTTAGAGGAGACACTCAAATGGCAGCTAAGGACGTCAAGTTCGATACCGATGCCCGCAATCGCATGCTGAAAGGCGTGAACATTCTGGCAAACGCCGTGAAGGTTACGCTGGGCCCCAAAGGCCGCAACGTTGTGCTGGATAAATCCTTTGGCGCGCCCCGCATCACCAAAGACGGTGTTTCGGTGGCCAAAGAGATCGAGCTGGAAGACAAGTTCGAAAACATGGGCGCGCAAATGGTGAAAGAAGTCGCCTCGCGCACCAATGACGAGGCCGGCGACGGCACCACCACCGCCACCGTTCTGGCACAGGCCATCGTGACCGAAGGCATGAAAGCCGTCGCCGCTGGCATGAACCCGATGGATCTGAAGCGCGGCATCGATATGGCCACGGTCAAAGCCGTGAACGCCATCAAAGACGCAGCCCGCGAAGTGAAAGACAGCGACGAAGTTGCGCAGGTTGGCACCATCTCGGCCAACGGCGAAGCTGAAATCGGCCGTTTCATCGCAGACGCGATGCAGAAAGTGGGCAACGAGGGTGTGATCACCGTCGAAGAGAACAAAGGCCTGGCCACCGACGTAGACGTCGTGGAAGGCATGCAGTTCGACCGCGGCTACCTGTCGCCCTACTTTGTGACCAACCCCGACAAAATGGTTGCCGAGCTGGAAGACTGCATGATCTTGCTGCACGAGAAAAAACTCTCGTCGCTGCAGCCGATGGTTCCGCTGCTGGAATCGGTGATCCAGTCGCAAAAACCGCTGCTGATCATCGCCGAAGACGTGGAAGGCGAAGCGCTGGCCACTTTGGTTGTGAACAAACTGCGCGGCGGCCTGAAAATCGCTGCGGTCAAGGCCCCTGGCTTTGGCGATCGCCGCAAAGCGATGATGCAGGATCTGGCCATTCTGACCGGCGGTCAGGTGATCAGCGAAGATCTGGGCATGAAGCTGGAAGGCGTGACGATGGACATGCTGGGCACCGCCAAAAAGGTGACCATCAACAAAGACAACACCACCATCGTTGATGGCGCCGGCGACAAAGCCGAAATCGAGGCCCGCGTCAGCCAGATCCGCCAGCAGATCGAGGAAACCTCGTCGGATTACGACCGCGAAAAACTGCAAGAGCGCGTGGCCAAACTGGCCGGCGGTGTTGCCGTGATCAAGGTTGGCGGCATGACCGAAGTGGAAGTGAAAGAGCGCAAAGACCGCGTTGATGACGCACTGAACGCAACCCGCGCGGCCGTTCAGGAAGGCATCGTTGTGGGTGGCGGTGTGGCCCTGATCCAGGCGGCCAAGTCGCTGGACGGCCTGGAAGGTGTGAACTCGGACCAGAACGCCGGTATCGCCATCGTGCGCCGCGCCCTGGAAGCACCGCTGCGCCAGATCGCTGAAAACGCCGGTGTTGATGGCGCCGTTGTGGCTGGCAAAATCCGCGAATCGTCGGATCTGGCCTTTGGTTTCAACGCGCAGACCGAAGAATATGGCGACATGTTCAAATTCGGCGTGATTGACCCTGCCAAAGTAACCCGCACCGCGCTGGAAGATGCAGCCTCGGTTGCTGGCCTGCTGATCACCACCGAAGCGATGGTGGCAGACAAGCCCGCAAAAGAAGGCGCAGCCGCCGGCGGTGGCATGCCCGATATGGGCGGCATGGGCGGCATGGGCGGCATGATGTAATCAGCCGCGCATTGCGCAAAATTGGGGGCTGTCCTGCGGGGCGGCCCCTTTCTTTTTGGGCGATTGCCAAAGGGGGGCGCAGGGCGCTAGGCACTGTGCACCAGGGTAACGAAAGCACCATGATGCGCCTCGTCTTGCTAACCGCCGTTGTGATGGTGGCCTTTGCCGCCAATTCGCTGCTGAACCGGGCCGGCCTGTTGCAGCCCGGCATGGGGGCAGCCAGCTTTGGCACGTTGCGCCTGGCGGCCGGGGCATTGGTGCTGGGGGCGCTGTGGCGGCTCAGGGCGCGCCACCAGCCCGGCCCGCGCCCGGCCATTGGCATGCGCGGCGTTGTGCCCCTGCTTTTGTATATCTACGGCTTTTCTGCCGCCTATGGCGCGCTGGATGCGGGGCTGGGGGCCTTGGTGCTGTTTGGCTGCGTGCAGCTGACCATGTTTATCGCAGCCATTGCGCAGGGCGAGGCGCTAACCCCGCGGCGCCTGTTGGGGGCGGCGGTGGCGTTTGGCGGGCTGGTTTTGTTGCTGGCCCCTGTGGGGGATGGCGCGGCCATCAGCCTGCCCCATGCGGCGGCCATGGCGGTGGCGGGCTTTGGCTGGGGGCTTTATTCGCTGCTGGGGCGTGGTGCGCCCGATCCGCTGGCCAGCACCGCCACCAATTTTATGGGCGCCGCATTGGTTGGGCTGGCAGGCAGCGCGGTGCTGGCCCTGTGGCAGGGCCTGCCCACGCTGCCCCCCGCGGCTGTGGCCTTGGCCGTTTTGTCTGGCGCTGTGACCTCGGGCTTGGGCTATGCGCTGTGGTATCAGGTGTTGCCGCAGCTGCGCGCCAGCACAGCCGCCATCGCCCAACTGAGCGTGCCGGTGATTGCGGTTTTGGCGGGCGCCGCGCTGCTGGGCGAGGCCCTATCAGCAAAGGCCCTGCTGGCTGCGGGCGTGGTGCTGGGCGGTGTGCTGCTATCGCTAAGCGGCCCGCGCCATAGCTGAGGCGATTTGACTTTTTTGCCAAGGCTGGCCCACCAGCGACGCCATGTCGCGAACGGGCAAGACCGAGCTGCGCAAACTTGGTCTGCCCAACCCCATGAGCGCAACCCTATCCCCCGGCGGTATGCCGCTAGACCCGCGGCACAGCCAGAGCATTGGCAACCTGATCTGCATGGCCTCGATGGCGGTGTGGGCGGCGGGCTTTCCTGCCGCCGAGGTGTTGCTGAAAACATGGGATCCGCTGGCGCTGATTGCGGCGCGGTTTTGCTTGTCGGTTCTGGTTTTGATCATGGCTTGGGCCGCAATCGAGGGCGGGCGCGCGGTGCTGGCGGCCCCATGGCTGAAAGGCGCGCGCATTGGCGGGCTGGCCTTTGGCCTGGGCGCATGGCTGCTTTTGGTGGCCCAGGCGGCAACTGATGCTGTGACCGTGTCTATCATCGCAGCCGCCGTGCCGATTGCCGCGGTTTTGATCGAGATAGTCACCGAAGGGCGCCGGTTGAACGGGCGCCTGGGGGTGGGGCTGCTGGCCTCGGTTGTTGGGGGCATCATCGCCTCGGGCCTGGGCAGCGGCGGTGGCGGCCTTTCGGCCAGCGCGCTATGGGGCGTGGGTGCGGCTGTGCTGTCGTGCTTTTTATTTGCTTGGGGCAGCCATCGTTCGGTTTCGGGGCTGCCAGATCTTTCGGCTTTGGGGCGCACCACTGTCACCTTGGCAGGCGGGCTGGTGGTGACGGGCGTGCTGTTTCTGGCAGGTCACATGCTGGGGCTGGTGCCCCTGCCAAAAGGCGTGATGCAGGGGCATACGCCCATGCTGCTGGCGATATACGCCATTGGCGGCATGGCCCTGAGCCAGCTGTTATGGATCATCTCGGTGGCGCGGCTGGGTGTGGGGCTGGCCTCGTTTCATATCAATGTCGCACCGTTTTACGTGATGCTGATTTTTCTGGCCTTGGGCCAAGGCTGGAGCTGGCCACAGGCGATCGGCGCCGCCATCGTGGCGCTGGGCGTGATCGTGGCGCAACGCTAGGGCGGTGGCCTTAGGCCTCGGGCAGCTCGTGCGATGGGATGATGGGGAAAAACTGCCCCCCCGACCACAGGCCAAACCAGCCTTGGTGATGGGTGCCCAAATCTACCAACCGATAAAAGCTTTTGCGATCGATCAGCGCCTCTAGGTTGGCGCGAATCAAAACATAGGGCGCAGGTTCGCCGGTGTCTGGGTCGCGTTCCACGCGAATTGGGTGGTTTGGCCCGGCCTCGGCCTGATCGCCCACATTGGTGGAAAATACCAGCTGCTGTGCGGCACCGCTGCCTGTGGCCTCGAAATCAACCGCCACAAACGGGGCGTCTTCGACCGTAATGCCAACCTTTTCAACAGGTGTGACCAGAAAATAGGCATCCCCATCTTTGCGCAAAATGGTGGAAAACAGGCGCACCAGCTCGGGGCGGCCAATGGGCGTGCCCAGGTAATACCACATGCCATTGCGTGCAATCCTGATATCCAGATCGCCGCAAAAGGGTGGGTTCCACAAATGCACGGGCGGCAGGGATTTGCCCGATTTTTGTGCAGCACGCGCCGAAGCTGCGATACTATCTGCCGAAGGCTTCACGATGTTTTGTCCACTCATTGTTTTTGCCATTTCACCGCCGCGAGATATTATCAAATACAACATAGAGCCCGAGGAAGGATTTTTCCATGTCGATTGCCACGTCGGATGCACCCGATCTTGTTGCCGAGATCGAAAACCTAGAGCAGCGACTGGCCGATGCCAAAGCCTCGATCACCGCACGGTTCATTGGCCAGGAAACGGTTGTCGATCTTACCCTGACAGCACTGCTATGCGGTGGGCACGGGCTGTTGATCGGCTTGCCGGGGCTTGGCAAAACCCGGCTGGTGGATACGCTGTCTACGGTGATGGGGCTGCAGGGCAACCGGGTGCAATTTACCCCCGATCTGATGCCAGCCGATATTTTGGGCAGCGAGGTGCTGGAAACCGACGCCGAGGGCAAGCGCGCCTTTCGGTTTCTACAAGGCCCGATTTTTTGCCAATTGCTGATGGCCGATGAAATTAACCGGGCCAGCCCGCGCACCCAATCTGCGCTGTTGCAAGCCATGCAAGAGCGCAAGGTGACGGTGGCGGGGCAAGATCGCGCGCTGGGCATGCCCTTTCATGTTTTGGCCACCCAAAACCCCATCGAACAAGAGGGCACATACCCCCTGCCCGAGGCGCAGCTTGATCGCTTTTTGGTGCAGATCGATGTGCCCTATCCCACCCGCCAGACCGAGCGTGACATTTTGCTGGCCACCACAGGTGTGGGCGAGGGCCAGGCCCATGCGGTCTTTACCCCCGAAACGCTGATGGCGGCGCAAAACCTGCTGCGGCGCATGCCCGTGGGTGACAGTGTGGTCGAGGCAATATTGGATCTTGTGCGCGCCTTCCGCCCCGATCAGCCCGAGGCCAGCGCCGCCGTGCGCGATGCCGTGGCATGGGGCCCGGGCCCGCGTGCGGCGCAGGCGCTGATGCTGACGGTGCGCGCGCGCGCCTTGCTGCAGGGGCGGCTGGCGCCCTCGGTCGCGGATGTGGCGGCGATGGCCCTGCCCGTGCTCAGCCACCGTATGGCCCTGACATTTGCAGCCCGCGCGCGCGGTGAAAACCTGCAGCGCTTGATTGCAGATACGGTTGCCGCCGCCACCCGCACCGAGGTGGCCGCGTGACATCATCCCTTGCCCTGCGCGCCCAGGCCGAACAGCAGGCGGCCCTGTTGCCGCCCTTGTTGGCGCGGGCCACTCAATTGGCCAGCACCGTGATGCTGGGCCAGCATGGCCGCCGGCGGGCCGGGCAGGGCGATGATTTTTGGCAATATCGAGCCGCCCAGCCGGGCGACCCTGCGGCGATGATCGATTGGCGCCGCTCGGCGCGCGGTGACACGCGTTTTGTGCGCGAACGCGAATGGCAAATCGCGCAATCGGTGATGTTTTGGGTGGATCGGTCGGCCTCGATGCGGTTTGCCTCGGCCAGTGATCTGCCCCAAAAGGCCGAGCGCGCGCGGCTGCTGGGGCTGGCCTTGGCGGTGCTGTTGGTGCGCGGTGGCGAACGCGTGGGCCTGACGGGCACGGCCCTGCCGCCGCGCCGGGGCGAGGCGCAGCTGCAAAATATGGCAAGCCTGTTTTTGGATGACGATAGCGCCGATTACGGCATGCCCGAGGCGCGGGCCATGCTGCCCCACGCGCGGGCGGTGTTTATCTCGGATTTTCTGGGCGATATGGCCCCGGTGCAGGCGGCATTGGGCAAAGCCGCTGATCGCGGCGTGCGGGGGCTGGTGATACAGGTTCTGGACCCTAGCGAAGAGGCGTTTCCCTTTGCCGGGCGCACCGTGTTTGAAAGCATGGGCGGCAGCCTGCAGCATGAAACGCTTAAGGCCTCGGATCTGCGCGCGCGCTATTTGCAGCGCCTCGCTGCCCGCAAGGCGGCTTTGCAAGACCTGTGCACCGCCACCGGCTGGCAGTTTTTGTGCCACCACACCAACAGCCCCGCGCAAACGGCGTTGCTGTGGGCCTGGCATGGCCTGTCGCAGGCAGGGGGGCGCTGATGCTGGGCGCGTTGGGCTTTGGCGCACCTTGGCTCTTGCTGTCGCTTTTGGCGCTGCCTGTGCTGTGGCTGATTTTGCGCGCGATCCCGCCCGCGCCGCTGCGCCGCCGGTTTCCCGGTGTGGCGCTATTGCTGGGGTTAAGCGATGATGACACGGTCACAGACCGCACCCCTTGGTGGTTGTTGATGCTGCGCATGCTGGCGGTTGCGGCTTTGATCGTGGGGCTTGCCGGCCCGGTGTTAAACCCCGATCCCAACCGCCAGGCGGGCCGCGGGCCAGTGCTGTTTTTGCTTGATGGCACATGGGCGGGCGCACCCGACTGGCCGCAGCGGGCGGAATTTTTGGACCAAGCATTGGCGCAGGCTGCGCGCGATGGCCGCCCCGTGGCGGTGGCCCGCCTGACCACGCCCGAGCCGCTGGTTTTCCAACCCGCCGCTGCGTGGCAAAACCAATTGCCCGCCTTGGCGCCGCAGTCTTGGGCGCCTGATGACATGGCCCTGCAGGCATGGGCCGAAACCCTGGGGGATGCCCGTTTCGATACCGTTTGGCTGGCCGATGGCATCGATTACCCGGGCCGCGAGGCGCTGTTGGCACAGCTTCTCACGCGCGGCACGCTGCGGGTGGTGCAGGGCGAAAATAACCTGCAGGTTCTGCTGCCTGCCCGCTATGATGACGGGGCGTTGCAGCTGCAGCTGCGCCGCCTTGCGCCGGGGCCTGCCGAGACCGCAACAGTGCTGGCCCATGGGCTAGATCCGGCGGGCTTGCCCATAGAGCTGGCCCGCCTGGCCGTGGCCTTTGACGAGGGCGCAACGCAGGCTGGGGCGGCGCTGTCTTTGCCGGCAGAATTGCGCGCCCGCCTGACCCGGTTTGAAATAGCAGGCCAGCGCGGTGCTGGCGCGGTGGCGCTGGCCGATGACAGCCTGCAGCGCCGCGAAGTGGCCCTGGTGGCCGGGCGCGAAGATCGCGAGGGCCTGCAATTGCTAGACCCGTTGCACTACCTGCGCCAAGCCTTGATGCCAAGCGCCGATGTGCTTGAAGGCGCCTTGCCCGATCTGTTGCCCGCCAACCCCGATGTTGTGGTCTTGGCCGATGTGGCCAGCCTGTCTGGCGCCGAGCAGGCCGACCTGCTGGACTGGGTGCAGCAAGGCGGGCTGCTGTTGCGCTTTGCCGGGCCGCGGATGGCGGCCTCGGATCTGGGGCGCGCGGATATGGACCCGCTGTTGCCCGTGCGCCTGCGGGCAGGCGGGCGCACCGTGGGCGGCGCCATGAGCTGGGGCGCGCCCAAAACCCTGGCCCCCTTTGACGAAGAAAGCCCCTTCCACGGGCTGTCCATTCCGGCCGATGTGGCCGTCAGCGCCCAGGTTATGGCCCAGCCCGGCCCCGAGCTGGCAGAACGGGTGATTGCCCAGCTGTCTGATGGCACACCGCTGGTGACGCGCAAGCGCATCGGCCAGGGGCAGGTGGTGCTGATGCATGTCACCGCCAATGCCGAATGGTCCAGCCTGCCACTATCGGGGCTGTTTGTGCAAATGCTGGAACGGCTGTCGGTTAGCGCGGCAACCCAGGCCAATATGGGCACGCAGGCCGATGGGGTGGTCTGGCAACCGCGCCAGGTGCTCGATGGGTTTGGCCGCCTGCAAGAGGCGCAGAACCTGGCAGGCGTTGCGGGGGCAGATGTGCTGCAGGCACCGCTTGGCCCCAATCTGCGCCCCGGGCTTTATGCCAGCGAAGATCGGCGCCTGGCCCGCAATGTGATTGCGCCCGACACGGTTTTGACGCCGGCCGCTTGGCCTGCCACGGTGCCGGTCAGCGGCTTTGCCCGCCCGCCCGAGCGGCCCTTGGGCGGGTGGTTGCTGGCGCTGGGGCTGGTGCTGCTGGCGGTTGATGTTTTGGCCACGCTGGCGGTGTCGGGGCGGCTGGCGGGCCGCCTCGCTGGGCGTGGCCTGCGCCTGGGGGCGCTTTTGCTGCTGGGGCTGGCGCTGTTGGGGCCGGTGCCGGGCGTTTGGGCGCAAACGCAGCCCAGGCCCGGCGATGATCGCTTTGCCCTGGCCGCCACATCCGAGCTGACGCTGGGCCATGTGCTGACGGGGGATGCAGAGCTTGATCAGATGGCCGCAGCTGGCATGTTGGGCCTAAGCGACACGCTGTTTTTCCGCACCTCGGTCGAGCCGGCAGCGCCCATGGGGGTTGATCTGGAACGCGATGACATCTCGCTTTTCCCATTGCTTTATTGGCCGATCACCCCGCAACAGCCCGCCCCCAGCGCCGAGGCCTATATAAAGCTGAACCGCTATTTGCGCAGCGGTGGCATGATCTTGTTTGATACCCGCGATGCCGATGTGGCGGGCTTTGGCGCGGCCAGCCCCAATGGGCGCAAGCTGCGCCAATTGGCGGCGCCCCTCGATATTCCCCCGCTCGAGCCGCTGCCAAGCGATCATGTGCTGACCCGCGCCTTTTACCTGCTGCAAGATTTCCCCGGCCGCCATCAGGGCCGCGAGCTATGGGTCGAGGCCGCCCCCGCCGATGCCGAACGCGCCGAGGGCATGCCGTTTCGTAACCTCAACGATGGTGTCAGCCCCGTGGTGATTGGCGGCAACGATTGGGCCGCCGCCTGGGCCACCGATGACCGGGGCAACCCGCTATACCCGGTGGGGCGCGGCTTTTCTGGTGAAAGGCAGCGCGAAATGGCGCTGCGCTTTGGGGTGAACCTGGTGATGCATGTGCTGACGGGCAATTACAAATCCGATCAGGTGCATGTGCCCGCTTTGCTGGATCGGTTGGGCCAATGACAGGAACGCTGACATTCGCGCCGCTGCTCCCCTTGCCCTTGGTGCTGGGCCTAGGCGCGCTGGCGCTTGCGGCGGTGTTGGTGGCGCTGTGGCGTGGCCTTGGTGGCTGGGCGCTGCGGGGCTTGGCTGCGCTGGTGGTGCTGGCCGCCCTGGCCGGGCCACGCTGGCAGATCGAAGATCGCCAGCCTTTGCCCGATATCGTGTTTCTGGCCGTCGATGACAGCGCCAGCAACCGCCTTGGCAGCCGTGCCCAGCTGACCGCCACTGCCGATGCCCAATTGCAAGCCGCCCTGGCCGCCCGCCCCAATACCGAATTGCGCCGCATCAGCGTGCCCGACAGCCCCGATGATGGCGGAACCGCCTTGCTGGGCGCATTGGCCACCGCCATGGCCGAGGCCCCGCGCAACCGCATTGCCGGCGTTATTGCCCTATCTGACGGTCAGGTGCATGACAGCGATCTGGGCCTCGATCTGCCCGCGCCCTTTCATCTGCTGCACACCGGCCTGCCGGGCGATTGGGATCGCCGCTTAATCGTGGAAAACGCCCCCGCCTTTGCCATTATGGGCGAGCCTGTCACCCTGTCGCTGCGCATCGAAGATTTCGGCGCAGCCCCCACAGGCAATGGCCGTGCGCAGCTGGACATCTCGGTCGATGGCGCGCCCCCGCAACAGTTTCAGGTGCCGCTTGGCCAAACCCTGCAATTGCCCATCGATCTGCCCCATGCCGGGCGCAATGTTATCCAGTTTTCAGTGCCCACGGCCCCGGGCGAGCTGACCGCGCGCAACAACACTGCCTTGGTGCAAATCAACGGTGTGCGCGATCGCTTGCGGGTGCTTTTGGTCTCGGGCGAGCCGCATGCCGGCGGGCGCACATGGCGCAACCTGCTGAAATCTGACGCCTCGGTTGATTTGGTGCATTTCACCATTTTGCGCCCCCCCGATAAACAAGATGGCGTGCCCGTGACCGAGCTGAGCTTGATCGCCTTTCCAACGCGTGAATTGTTTATGGAAAAGATCGATGATTTCGATCTGATCATTTTCGACCGCTATAAAAGGCGTGGTATTCTACCAGGCGTCTACCTGGATAATGTGCGCCGCTATATCGAAGAGGGCGGCGCGCTGTTGGTGGCGGCTGGCCCCGATTTTGCCAGCGCAGATTCGATTTATCGCTCGCCCCTGGCCGCGGCCCTGCCGGCCGAGCCAACCGCGCGTGTGATCGAACAGGGCTTTACCCCTGCCATTACCGATCTTGGCCAGCGCCACCCGGTCACGGCAGGTTTGGCCCCCCCGGGCACACCGGGCGATTGGGGGCGCTGGATGCGGCAGGTGGAACTGACGCCGCAGCGTGGTCATGTGGTGATGTCGGGCGCAGATGACAAGCCGCTGTTGGTGCTTGATCGCGTGGGCCAGGGGCGCGTGGCGCTTTTGGCCTCAGATCAGGCCTGGCTGTGGGATCGCGGCTTCGAGGGGGGTGGCCCGCAGCTGGAATTGCTGCGCCGCCTGGCCCATTGGATGATGAAAGAGCCCGAGCTGGAAGAAGAGGCCATTTGGGCCGAAACCACCGGCCAATCGATGCGCATCATCCGCCGCAGCCTAGAGCCGGGGCTGGGCCCCGTTCAGGTGGAAACCCCCGCCGGTGATGTGCTGGAATTGCCCTTGGTCGAAACCAGCCCAGGCCAATTCGAGGCGCGGTTTGACGGGCCAGACATTGGCCTTTACCGGCTGACACAAGGCGATGCCAGCGCGGTGGTGGGGCTGGGGCCTGCTGCCCCGCGTGAATTTGTGCAAACCTTGGCCTCGGATCAGCCGCTTGCGGCGCTGCTGGCCGCAGGGCGCGGGGGCTATGTGGCGCTGGCCGATGGCGTGCCACAATTGCGCGATGTGCGCCCGGGCCGGCCGGCTGCCGGGCGTGGCTGGCTGGGGCTAACCCCGCGCGAGGCCTATGAAACCCTCAGCCTGCGCCAGGTGCCGCTGTTGCCGGCCTGGCTGGTGCTGTTGCTGGCCGCAGGGCTGATCACAGCCGCCTGGCTGCGCGAGGGGCGCAGGCCATAATGCGCCTGCGCCACGGCTGTTTCTAGCCCACCTGCCGGCCATGGCTCCAGACGCCGCGAATGCAAGGGTGGCCATCCAGCCGCCGCACTTGCACCAGATCGGCATGCAGCCCAACCTGCAGCCGCCCGCGGTCGGCCAGGCCCGCGGCTGCGGCCGGTGTGGCGCTGACGGTTGCCATGGCGCGCGGCAGGTCGCCCCATAAATCGGCCAATAAAAACGCCGATGACATCAACGAGGCCGGCACATAATCAGACGAGATCACATCCAACACCCCCGCTTCGGCCAGCGTATGTGCTGCCACATTGCCCGAATGCGAGCCCCCCCTGATCAGGTTCGGCCCCCCCATCATCACCGCAATGCCCGCATCCCGGCAGGCCTGTGCGGCCTCGAGCGTGGTGGGAAATTCGGCAATTTTCACGCCATAGCCGGCCGATATCTGCACATGCTCGGCCGTGGTATCATCATGCGAGGCCAAAACCGCCCCCAGCCGCGCAGCCTCGGCCACGGTGGCGGCCTCGTGGCGGGCGCCGTTTTTCTGGCGCAGCTGGCGCAGCGTATCGACATGGTCGCTGAATTGCGCATCGCTCAGACCGCGCTTGCGCTGCACATAATCGCGCAGCTTTTCCAAATCGCGAAATTGCCGCTGCCCGGGGGTATGATCCATCAGCGACACCAGCCCAACCCGGTCTTCTATGCCAAATTCGGCCAGCTCGTCTTCCAATGTTTCCGAACAGACCTCGGCGCGCAAATGTAGAAAATGGCTGATCCGCAACGCGCCTTTTTCGCGCAGCGCCATCACCTCGCGCGACAAGGCGCGCGCATAGCGGTGATAGCCCGCATCGCCCCGCGGTATCGAGCCCACGCGCATCGCATCGAAAACCGTGGTAATCCCCACCGAGGCCAATTCGCCATCATGGGCCAAAATCGCCGCTGCATGGGGCCAATCCACCTTTGGGCGCGGCTCGATATGGCGTTCAAGATTGTCTGTATGCAGCTCGACCAAACCGGGGATCAGCAAATCCCCCTCTAGATCCAGCGCGCCCTGGGGCACAGCCGCGCCGCTATCGATCTGCGCAATCTTGCCCGCCCGCACCACCAAACTGCCGCGTATCACCTCATTGGGTAAAACCAATGTGGCATTGGCAAAAACCTTTTCGTGCATCCTATCCTCTGCCTTTGTCAGCGCCGGGGCTGCGGGGGCATGGGCCGCAATCACCGCCATAAACGCCTGGGTTGCAGCCTCTAGGCTGCCAGAATTGTCGATCTTCACACTGCTCAGCCCATCGGGCAGGGGCAGGCTGGCCCGGGCCAAGCGGGCGGCAATCTCTGTGGCATCCTCGCGCCCGCGGGCCGCCAAACGCGCGGCCAATACCTGCCGCTCGACCACAATTTCCACCACGAACAGCTGTGGGTATTTGGCGGCGGCCTCTGCCAGCATCGCGCGCGAGCCGTTGAACACCACCGTTTCGCCCTTGGCCAACAGCGCGTCAATGTCGCTGGGAATACCATAGCGCATCCCATGCGCCTGCCAGTGCAAGGCATAGCCACCCGCCGCCACCTGCGCGGCAAAGCTTTCTGGCGTTTGCGGCACATGCGGCTCACCCCCGGCCTCGGCCGGGCGGGTGATGTGGCGCCTGATCACATGCACCCCGGGTGCGGCGGCTTTCAGCGCGGCCAGCAAACTGTCTTTGCCCGCCCCCGAAGGCCCCACCACCGCGATCAAAGCTGCGCCCATTACGCGGCCCACCCAGGGGTAAACCGCCCCACGTCTATCTCGCGGTCTGCCACCCTGGCACGGGCCGGGGCATCGTGGAAAATGCCAACAATCGCCGCGCCACGCGCCTTGGCCTCGTCGATCAAACACAGCACGGTTTCGCGGTTCACCGGGTCTAGCGAGGCGGTCGGCTCGTCCAGCAACAGCGCGGGATAGGGGTGCACAAACCCGCGTGCAATATTCACGCGCTGCTGCTCGCCGCCCGAAAACGTGGTGGGCGACAGCTGCCACAGCCGCTGGGGAATGCGCAACCGTTCCAACAAGGCCTCGGCCCGCGCCCGCGCCTCATCAGCGGGCACACCCAGCGCCAGCAGCGGCTCGGCCACCACATCGCGGGTAGGCACCCGCGGCACCACCCGCAAAAACTGGCTGACATAGCCCAAAACCTGCCGCCGCAGCGCCAAAATCTCGCGCGGTTCGGCCCGCGCCACATCCAGCCCGCCGATCAAAATACGCCCCGACTGCGTAACATAATTGCCATAAATCATCCGCATCAGCGTTGATTTCCCCGCGCCCGAGCTGCCCGTCAGCGCCACGCATTCCCCGGGCTTTACGCTCAGCTCGGCGCCGCTGAGCACCGGGATCACCGCGCCGCCCTGATTGTGCAGGCAAAACTGTTTGGCTACCGCCTCTATCTCGATCATCGCTTTCATCTTGCTCCAAATACTCCGGGGGTATGGGGGCTGGCCCCCATGGCAACACTCACGCCTGCAGCACGCTTGATACCAGCAATTGCGTATAGCCATGCTGCGGGTCGTCTAGCACCTGGTCGGTCAAGCCGCTTTCCACCACATGGCCACCTTTCATCACCATCAACCTGTCCGCCAGCAGCCGCACCACCGCCAGGTCATGGGTCACGATGATGGCCGACAGGCCCATATCGCGCACCAAGCCGCGCAGCAGGTCTAGCAGGCGCGCCTGCACAGATACATCCAGCCCGCCGGTGGGCTCGTCCATGAACACCAGCCGCGGGCCGGTTACCAGATTGCGGGCAATTTGCAGGCGTTGCTGCATCCCGCCTGAAAACGCGCTTGGGCGGTCGTCGATGCGCCCGGCGTCGATTTCCACGCGCCCCAGCCAATCGGTGGCCGCCGCGCGGATCTGGCCATAGTGGCGTGCGCCCACGGCCATCAGCCTCTCGCCCACATTTCCCCCGGCCGAGACCGACATGCGCAGCCCGTCGCGGGCGTTTTGGTGCACAAAGGCCCAATCGGTGCGCCCCAACATCCGGCGCTCGGGCTCGGCCATGCGCAGGGTATCCAGCATGCCGCTGTGGCGCGTGTCATAAAACACTTGGCCCGCATCAGGGGCCAGATGCCCTGCCAGGCAATTCAACAGTGTCGATTTGCCCGAGCCGGATTCCCCCACAATCCCCATCACCTCGCCGGGATAAAGATCAAAGCTGACATCGGTGCAGCCGATACGGCCACCATAGGTTTTGCGCAGATCGCGCACGCTGAACAGCGGGGTCATGGTTGGGCCTCTTGGGGCTGGGATGTGGCAGTTTGCGCAGGGGCGGCGCCTGTGGCCTGGCGCGTTGCGCAATAATCGGTGTCCGAGCAGACAAACATGCGCCCGCCGCGATCATCCACGATCACCTCATCCAGATAGGTATGATCGGCGCCACACAGGGAGCAGGCATGGTTGGCTTTGCTGGGCTCAAACGGGTGGTCTTCGAAATCCAGGCTAACAACATCGGTATAGGGCGGAATGGCATAGATGCGCTGCTCGCGCCCGGCGCCAAACAGCTGAATAGCGGCCATGCGTAGTTTTGGGTTGTCGAATTTGGGTATCGGCGAGGGGTCCATCACATAGCGGCCCTGCACCTTGACCGGATAGGCATAAGATGTGGCGATATTGCCGTGGCGGGCGATATCTTCGTATAGCTTGACATGCATCAGCCCGTAATCTTGCAGCGCGTGCATTTTGCGCGTTTCGGTTTCGCGCGGTTCCAAAAAGCGCAGCGGTTCGGGAATGGGCACTTGGTAGACCAAGATCTGCCCCTCGCGCAGCGGCTCTTCGGGGATGCGATGGCGGGTTTGAATAAGGCTGGCCGCGCGGGTGCTTTCGGTGGTGGCCACCTGGGCGGTTTTTTCAAAAAACTTGCGGATCGATACCGCATTGGTGGTGTCATCGGCGCCTTGGTCGATCACTTTTAGCGTGTCGCTTGGGGTCAGGCAGGCGGCAGATACCTGCACGCCGCCGGTGCCCCAGCCATAGGGCATGGGCATTTCGCGGCTGGCAAAAGGCACCTGATAGCCGGGAATGGCCATGGCCTTTAGCAGCGCGCGGCGGATCATGCGCTTGGTCTGCTCGTCGAGATAGGCAAAGTTGTAATGGGTGTCTTGGGTCATTCCGCGGCCTCGCTTAGGGGCGTGCTGGCCTCGGCGCGTAGTTTGCGCACCAATTCCAGCTCGGATTGGAAATCAACGTAATGGGGCAGTTTGATATGTTCCAAAAACCCCGTGGCTTGGATGTTGTCGGCGTGGCTGAGCACGAATTCGGCGTCTTGCGCGGGCGCGCCCATATTGTCTTCGCCCAGCTCTTCCCAGCGCAGCGCGCGATCGACCAGCGCCATGGAAATTGCCTTGCGTTCGGTTTGGCCAAAGACCAGCCCATAGCCGCGCGTGAACTGCGCAGGTTCGGTTTTCGAGCCGGTAAACTGGTTGACCGTTTCACATTCGGTCAGGGTGATTTCGCCAATTTCAACGGCAAAGCCCAGCTCGGGGATGTCCATTTCCACGGCCACGCTGCCGATGCGCAATTCGCCCACAAACGGGTGATTGCGCCCATATCCACGCTGGGTGGAATAGGCCATGCCCAGCACAAACCCCTCGTCGCCGCGGCTAAGCGCCTGCAGGCGCAAGGGCCGGTCGGCCGGGTATTCCATGGGCTGGCGCGTCATGTCGGGGGGCGTTTGGGGGCCTGGCTGTTCGTCTTGGATCAGCCCGTCGCGATTGAGAAAATCGCTGACGCGGGGCATGGGCGCTGGGGCGGGCATGCCCTGGGTGGCGCCGCTGTTGCCCGCCTCGGCGGTGGGGCCTTCGGCCAGCAATTTGAAATCCAGCAGGCGGTGGGTGTAGTCAAACGTGGGGCCCAGCACCTGCCCGCCGGGCAGGTCTTTGAACGTGGCGCTGATGCGGCGGTCGCAGGCCATTGCGCCGGTATCTACGGGGTGTGAATGGCCGATGCGGGGCAGGGTGGTGCGATAGGCGCGGATCAGGAAAATAGCCTCGATCAAATCGCCGCGCGCCTGTTTGATGGCCAATGCCGCCAGATCCGGATCATAGAGCGATCCCTCGGCCATCACCCGGTTTACCGCCAGCGCCAGCTGGTGGCGAATTTGGGCGATGCTCAGCTCGGCAATATCGCGGGGGCCGCGGCGTTCGTCTGCCAGCCAGTCATGGGCATTGTCGATGGCGCGTTCGCCACCCTTTACGGCAACATACATCAGGATGCCTCGATTTTCGTGCTGCGGGGAAGGGCGGCCAGCTGGTGGCCACAGGTGAAAAGCGCGTCCCATCCTAAAGGAAACCGCGCGGCGTTTTGCTGAAACTCGGGCACCGAAGGCAGCGACAGATGGGCGTGCTCTTTGATACCGGGCCCGGTAAGTCGCGCGCCGCTGGCCGAAAGGCTGGGCAGCTCGATGATCAGCGTGGCAGATCTATCGGGGTAGTCGGGCGTGCCGATGGCAAAGCGCGATAGCGGCTGCAGGCTGTCCCATGTGCCAAGCGCGAACATCGCGTTTTCTGGCGCAACAAGGCTGGCACCGATATGAAAGGCCAGCCAATCGCGCATATCGGGGCTGTCGTGGCTGGGGGCCAGAAATAGAGGCGTTTCAGCGTCGCAGAAGGTAAGCAGCGCAGTGGCCGCCGCGGCGGAGCAGGGGGCGGGCGCGGCCCCGCCATCTAGCTGGTGCAGGGTGCCGGGGCGCGCCATTGCCTCGAGACAGGCGCGAAAGGCAATGGCCGATTGCACGGGGGCGTTTTCAAAACCGCCGGTCAGCGCAGTGTTTTGCATCAATCCTCTCCTCGGACCATGGTGAAGAAATCCACCTTTGTGGTGGCGGCACGGCTTGCGCGCTGGGCGCGGGCGGTTTCGGCTGCGGCCTGAAGCGGGGCCAAAACCGTGGCGCGCACGGTTGCGGCATGGGCCGTTTGCATCAGCGCATCGATCAGGGCGGCATGGGTGGCATGGGTTTTGTCGCGCCCTTGCACATAGGCATGCCCCACCGTGCCACAGCCCAGCTGCAGGCTGCAGCGGGTGACTGTCATCTCACCCAGGTTAAAGGCCGCCCCCGTGCCCCCGGCGCGCCCGCGCACCATCACGCCGCCCACCTCGGGCGGGCGCAGCCAGCTGTGGGGGTGCGTGGCGCTAAGGGGCGCTGCCAGATCGGCCAGGTGCTGGGCTGGGCATTTGGCCAATAGGGCCATCCACGCCTGACGTTCGGCGTTCGGTGGCGCGGTTTCTGCGGTGGGCGCGTTTGTCATGCCTAGACACCTTTGTGAAATACTATACAACTAGACAAATATTACTCGCCCCGCCTTGCCGCTGGCAAGCAAAGTCTTGTGAAACTTTGGTGACACCCATGCCTACGCCGCTTTGGAAATCGATTGCCGCAACGCTCGAGGCGGAAATTGCCGCGGGCCATTATCAGCCCGGCCAGAAACTGCCCACCGAGGCGGCGCTGGCCCAGCGGTTTGGGGTGAACCGCCATACCGTGCGCCATGCGATCGCCGATATGGCGGGGCGTGATATTGTGCGCAGCCGCCGTGGTGCAGGCGTTTTTGTGCAATCGGCCCCCACCGATTACCCCATTGGCCGCAGGGTGCGCTTTTCGCAAAACATCCGCGCGGCGGGGCAGTTGCCCAACCGCCAGGTCCTGCGGCTTGAACCGCGCCCCTGCGATCCGCATGAGGCGCAGCTGTTGGGGCTTAAGCCGGGCGACATGGTGCTGGCCTACGAGGGGTTATCTTTGGCGGGGGCCACGGTGATGGCGCATTTCGTCAGCTTGTTTCCTGTTGCGCGGTTACCCGGCATGGCGCGGGCCTTGGGGGAAAACCCCTCGATCACGCAGGCCCTGGCGCAGATGGGCATTGGCGATTATCTGCGCCTGTCCACCCGCATCACCGCTGAAAAGGCCAGCGCGGCACAGGCCGTGCTGTTGGCCCTGCGCGAGGGCGATGTGCTGTTGCGCAGCGTGGCCGTCAATGCCACGCCCGATGGCGTGCCGCTAGAGCTGGGCACCACCTGGTTTGCGGGCGAGCGTGTGGCCCTGGTGGTTGGGCCAGACTAGGCTTTGGCTGGCAGCGTCACCCATTCGATACAATTGCCCTGTAAGATGCCCAAAACCAGAGCAGGGTTCACACAATGACAATGCTTCCTCCTTTGCGCCTGACGGGTGCCACGCTGTTGCGTGATGGCGAATTGCAGCAGCGTTCGCTGGCCTTTGAAAATGGGCGTATCACCTATGGCCCGCTGCCCGAGGTAGATATGTCGGGCTATTTGCTGCTGCCTGGTATTGTTGATTTGCACGGTGACGCGTTCGAGCGCCACGTGGCCCCCCGCCCCTCGGCGCCTATGCCTTTGGGGGCGGCGCTGGCCTCGACCGAGCGTGACGCCGCAGCGCATGGCGTGACCACCGCCTATATGGCCCAATGCTGGAGCTGGGAAGGCGGCCTGCGTGGCCCTGATTTTGCCGAAGCGGTGATGCTGGCCCTGCAAGAGCATCGCCCCCAGGCGCTGATCGATCTGCGCCTGCAATTGCGCCTTGAAACCCATATGCCCGACACGCGCGAGCGGTTTTTGGCCGCGGTCGAGCGGCACAAAATCGATTATGTCGTGTTCAACAACCATTTGCCCGAAGCCATCGACATGGCCGTGGCAGCACCCGAAAAATTTGCCGCTTGGGCCGGGCGCGATGGCCGCCCGCTAGAGGAATTTCGCGCCACCCTGCGCCGGGCCAGCGAAACTGCCCCGCAGGTGGCGCGCCATTTATGCACGCTGGCCGAGGCCTTTGACCGGATGGGCGTGCATTATGGCAGCCATGATGACCCCGATGGCGATACCCGCGAGCGGTTTCGCATGATCGGCGCACAAATCGCCGAATTTCCCACTGCGGTCAGCGCGGCGGCGGCGGCCAAGGCCATGGGCGACCCGGTGATCATGGGGGCGCCAAATGTGGTGCGCGGCGGCAGCCAAGCGGGCAATGTGGCTGCGGCCACGCTGATTGCGCGCGGGCAATGCGATGCGCTGGTATCGGATTATCATTACCCCTGCCTGGCGGCAGCCGCTTGGGCCTTGGTTGACAAGGGCCTGTGCACCCTGCCGCGCGCCTGGGCGCTGATCTCGCAAAACCCGGCCGATATTTTGGGCCTGCACGACCGGGGCCGCCTGTCGCGCGGAATGCGTGCCGATTTCGTGGTGATGAACGAAAAGACCCGCGCGATCGAGGCCACAGTGGCGGGGGGGCGGCTGGCCTATTTGGCGGGCAATGCGGGCGCGCGCCTGCTGGGCGCGGTGCCCAGCATGCGCATGGCGGCTGAATAGGGATTTAGCCGCGATATTTCTCTAAAAACGCCTCTACCGGCAGGGTGCGAAAATCGTGCAGCGCGCTGCGCAATGCGCTATGGGGCCAATCCCACCACGCCAGCGCGATCAGCCGCTGGGCGATATCGGGGCTAAAGCGCTGCTTAATGGGTTTTGCCGGTATGCCCGCCACCACGGTGTAGGGCGCCACATCTTTGGTGACAACCGCCATCGAGGCCACCACCGCCCCATCGCCAATGCGCACCTCGGGGCGTATCACCGCGCCATGGCCCAGCCATGTGTCATGGCCAATATGGGCCACGCGCGCGGCGCGCTTTTCGAAAAATGCGGCATCAGGTTCGGCATCGTCCCAGTAATCGGCCGAGCGATACAGAAAATGGTGCAAGCTGGGCTGCGCCATGGGGTGATCGGTGGGGCCAATGCGCGTGAAGGCCGCGATATTTGCGAATTTGCCGATCTGGGCATTGGCGATATCGGCATAGCGGTCGCAATAGCTGTAATCGCCAAAGCGGCTGTTTTGCACGCGGCTGCCCTGGCCAATTTCTACAAAGGCGCCAAATTCGGTATTGGTGATCTGGCAATCGGGGTGGATGAACGGCTGTTGGCCCAGACGTGGCATGATGGTTACTCGCCCTTGATCAATTTGTTGCGCAACCAGCCTGACAGGCTGTCCATGGCCATGACCATCAAAATCACCAAGGTGATGTAATAGCCCACCTCTTCCCAATCTTTTTGGGTGATGATGGCTTGGGTCAGCAGCAGGCCAATACCCCCGCCGGTGATCGCGCCGATCACTGTGGCGCTGCGGGTGTTGCTTTCAAGATAATACAGCACCTGGCTCAGCAGCACCGGGGTGATCTGCGGGATCACGCCAAAGCGGTAGCGCTGGCTGGTTTTCGCCCCGGTCGAGGCAACGCCCTCGATCTGTTTGTCATCGACATTTTCCAGCGCTTCCGAGAACATTTTGCCAAAACTGCCAGTGTCAGTAATCAAGATGGCCAAGGCGCCGGTCATGGGGCCGGGGCCAAAGGCACGCGACAGGATGATTGTCCAGATCAACCCATCCACCCCGCGCACGAAATCGAATATCCGCCGCATGGCAAAGCGCACGCTGCTGAGCGGGGCAAAATTTGCCGCCGCCAGAAAGGCCAATGGCAAGGATATCAGCGCCGCCCCCATCGTGCCCAAAAAGGCCATAAGGATGGTTTCAAAAATGGCCCAAGCCACATCGCCATGGCGCCACATTTTGTTGGTCCAGATGTCTTGGGCCATGGCCGCCAGGTTTGATTGGCCGGGGCGCAGCTGATCGCCTGACAGGGCCAAGCCCAGCAATTCGGTGGCCGATTTGCCGTAAAAGGGGCTATCAAGCGTGAAAAAGAACAATTCCCACCCAAAGGCATAGCGAAACACCTCGGTGCGGGCCTTGGTAACGGTCAGGCGGCCAGCATCGGTGGTGATGGCCACCCGGGTTTTCGAGGCGTTGATCCATGCGGGCAGGTCTTGGCCCTGGGGCAGGCGCAGCTCTATGCCGCTGCGGCTGGGGATCACGGTGATCTGCCCAAAGCTGGGGTGGGCATAAACCACCGCCTCGGGGGCAAAGCGCACGCTATGCCCATCGGGCAGGGCGATATCGGTGATGTCATCTGCGGTTTTTACCCAGTCGGGCAGCATGCCTTTGGGGTAGGTGCCTTTTTGCTCGCCCTCGATGGCCACGCTAAGGCCGCCGGTGCGATTGTCGCGGGTGACATGGGTTTTGTAGCTGTAGACATCGCGCACCAAGATCGCCGCGTTATCCATGCGCGCGCGTTCCACCAGCCCCGGCACGTTGAAGGCGAAAAAGACATAGGTCAAATATGCCAAGACGGCCAGCAACAGGCCAAAGCTGATCATCCGCCGGCGCTGAAAGATCTGAACAGTTGCGTGCCCGCGCTGGGCCAAAGAGATATCGGTCGCGGCCATGTCAGCGCCCCTCTACAATACGGTTGCGGAAATAGCTGGATCCTTGATCCACGGCGACGATGGTCAGAAACAAGATGATAAAGATTGCGGCCACCTCGTCGTAGCGGCCCAGGCCCCAGCTAAAGGCGTTTTTCAGGTCATAGCCAATGCCGCCCGAGCCAACAAAGCCCAAGATCGCCGAGGCGCGGATGTTGATTTCAAAGCGCAGCAAAGCATAGCTTAGGTAATTTGGCGCCACCTGTGGCAACACCCCCAGCAACATGCGCTGCCCCCATGTGGCCCCCACCGATTGCAGCCCCTCGACGGGCTTTAGGCTGGCGTTTTCATTGACCTCGGAAAACAGTTTGCCCAAGGCGCCGGCGGTGTGAAACGCAATGGCAATCATGGCAGGCACCGGGCCACCGCCCAGGATAAAGATCAACACCAGCGCGATCACAATTTCAGGCAGGGCGCGCATGATATCCATGCAGCGGCGAAACACCCCCACCAGCCGCGGCCAGCGCGCCAGCCCCCGGGTAGAGAGCAGCGACAAAACAATGGCGATCATCGCCCCGATCAGCGTAGAGGCGCCAGCGATGTTCAGCGTTTCGATCAGCGAGGGCAGGAATTTCACCATCAGCCCCGGAAGATTGGCCAGCTTTTCTCCTGCCTCGGTCAACACCTCGCCGGGGAAATCAAAAATCTGATGCAGGCCTGCCCAAAAACCACCAGCGTTGCGCGCATCGGCCAGCATAAAGCCCGATACCATCAACAGCACAAAAATTGTCAGCATGATTGCGCTGTAAAGGCGTTTGCGTTGGATATGCTGGATGTAATGGGCCTGCAGCTGCGAAAGCGCGCCGGCGTTGGCGGTGGCATCGGTCATGGGGCATTCCTGTAGATACACGGGCGCCGGGCCCGATTACGGGGCCCGGCGCAATTGGCCAAATTTGGCTTACATCTTCGACTTGCGTGCCTCGATGATCGACAGATAGGCATCGTGGTTGATGGGCATCACACCCAGCGATTCACCGGCCATGAAGTTATAGGCGCATTCGGGATCCAGTGCTTTCAGCGAGGCGGTCAGCGATACAACATCCAGCTTTACACGCTCGGGCAGGGCCTTGCGCAGCACGATCGGGCCTTCGGGGATGGGTTTGGAACGCCAGATTTCCACCAGATCGTTCATGTCAACCAGGCCTGCATCGACGGCCTTGCGCAGCGCGCCGGAATTGTAGCCATCTTCCCAGTTGCCCAGGCCATCGGCCCAGGTCACACCGCCGTCAACATCGCCATTGTTGACCGCAACGATGGTTTGCTCGTGCCCGCCGGTGAACACAACCTCACCGAAATAGGCACCGTTTTCCATCGATTTGCCGGTGATGCCAGGGATTTCGATCGACGGGATCAGGTAGCCGCTGGTCGAGTTGGGATCGCCAAAGCCAAATTTTTTGCCCTGCATGTCTTCCAGCGAGGTGATGCCGCTGTCTTTGCGGGCAAAGCCGATCGAGTGGTAGCCATACGAGCCATCGGTGTTTACCTTCACCAGCACCGGCTCGACCGCTTCGGGATCGGTCAGGTAGGTTTTGGCATAGCCCGATGCGCCCAGCCAGGCCATGTCGATGGTGCCGCCCAGCAGGCCCTGGATTACGCCGTCGTAATCGGCAGGGGTGAATACCTTTACCGGCACGCCCAGCAGTTCTTCGGCTTTGGCGCGGTAGCATTCGGTCGATGTCAGGCGGTCTTGGGCGTTTTCGCCGCCCAGCACGCCGATGCGAAATTCGGTGATATCCTGGGCCTGCGCGGCGCCTGCCAGTGCAGTCGTGGCCAAGATGGCTGCGATAAGGTTTTTCATCTGTGTGGTCTCCCGGTTAAGCGCCCCGGCCGCGCCGGGGCCGATGAACTTAGATGGCGGCTTGCGCCGTGCGGATAACCGCATCGGCAGCGTCCGAGCGGCCGATTGCGTCGATGCTGGTGCTGGTGGCTGCTTCGGAGAAATCAGCGTCGGCACCGTAAATGTCGCGGGCCACGCCCGTGGTCAGCTGGCTGGGGTTGCCATCAAACACGATACGCCCATCGCGCATGCCGATGATGCGGTCGCAATAGCGGCGGGCGGTATCCAATGTGTGCAGGTTGGCGATCACCATGCGCCCGTCTTCCTGGTTGATGCGGCGCAGGGCCTCCATCACGGTTTGGGCATTCATCGGGTCAAGGCTGGCGATGGGTTCGTCGGCCAGGATGATCTTTGGGTCTTGCATCAGGGCGCGGGCAATGGCCACGCGCTGTTGTTGCCCGCCCGAAAGCGCCTCGGCGCGTTTGGGGGCGTGTTCGGCGATGCCCAAACGATCGAGAATGGCGATGGCGCGTTCGATATCTTCGCGCGGGAACAGATTGAACATCGTGGCCAAGGTGCTGCGCCGCCCCAAGGTGCCATGCAGCACGTTCGAGACAACATCCATGCGCGGCACCAGATTGAACTGCTGAAAGATCATGGCGCAATCAGACTGCCAGCTGCGCTTGTCACGCCCCTGCAGCGCCAGCACATCGCGCCCTTCGAACAGCACTTGGCCGCTGTTGGATGTGGTCAGGCGGTTCAGCATACGCAGCAGCGTGGATTTACCCGCGCCAGACCGGCCGATGATGCCCAGCATCAATGGGCGATCGACCTTGAAAGTCGCACGATCCACCGCCGTGTTGGCGCCGAATGTCTTGGTTAGGCTGATAACATCCAGCATATGGTCCCCCAAATCATTGGTGCCGGGGGTAGCATTCGGTAGGAATCGGTTCTGTGACGGTTGTTGAAAACTTTTGTGACGCGGATGAAACAGGTTTGTGACGCAGCGGGGGTGTTAGAGGCTGCTGTCTTGCCCGCCGTGTTGGCCCCAATCTTGGGCCTGCATCTCGCGCAGGCGGCTGGCTGTTCGTTCAAATTCAAACACGCCCTCGCCCTCGAGGTATAGCATCTCGGGCTGTGCCGCGGCCGAGCAGATCAAGCGCACCCGCGCCTCGTATAGCGCATCGATCAAGGTGACAAAGCGTTTGGCTTCGTTAAAATTGCTGCGCGACAGGCGTGGGATGTCATCTAGCATCAAAACCCGCACGGCATTGGCCAGCGCCAGATAATCGCCCGCCCCCAGCATCTGGCCACACAGATCGTGAAAACTGCTGCGCGCCACGCCATTTCCGTAGCGCGGCACCACCAATTGGCGCCCCTTTACTGTCAGGGTTAACGCGCTGCTGTGCCCGCCGGTGAAATCGTGCCAAATACCATCCATAGCGGCGCGGGCCTGCCCATCGGCGGGGCTGAAATACACCTGCATACCCGCCAGGCGGTTTTGCCGGTAATCATTGGGGCTGGCCAATTCGTGCACAACCATGTGCTGCTGCAACAGCGCAATGAAGGGCAAAAACAAATGCCTGTTCAGCCCGTTTTTATACAGATCTTCCGGCACCCTGTTTGAGGTGGTCACCACCACCACGCCCGCATCAAAGAGTTTCTCAAACAACCGCCCAACGATCATGGCATCGGCAATATCGGTGATTTGCATCTCGTCAAAGGCCAGCACGCGCACGCTGTCGGAAACGGCGCGGGCCACAGGTGCTATGGCATCGGCGGTTTGGGTTTTGCGGGCCTCGTGCAGGGCAGATTGGATTTCTTGCATGAAGGCATGAAAATGCACGCGCCGCACCGGCACATCCAGCGTTTCTACAAACAGATCCATCAGCATAGATTTACCGCGCCCAACGCCGCCCCACAGGTAAAGCCCCTGCACGGGGCTGGGTTTGCGCCGTGAAAACCAGCCGCGTTTTTGTGGCGCCTCAAGCGCCTGCGCGATGCGGGCCAACTGTGGCAAAGCGGCCTGTTGCGCCGGGTCGGGCTGCAGGCTGCCTTGGGCCACGCGCTGGTGGTATATATCCTCGATCCGCGTCATGGCGCCGACATAGCGCGCCCACCGGCCTGTGAAAAGGGCCAAGGCGCTGTGCGCTGTGCCGCAGCCGATGATTCGCGCCAAATGCCTGCAAAGCCACGCGCGCGGCTGGCCTGCGCTGCGTGCGACATTTTGCCAAAACCCCCGGTTTTACAGGCGTCTGGGCGTTGATAGGCTGCGGCATTGCGGATGCCTTAAGGTAAATTAAGCCCATTTTGTGAATATGTTAGCGATCTTGCGGCGGTCTGCCTGTGCCACATGCCTGTGGTGGGGCAGGGCTGTGGCAGGGCTGTGGCGGGCAAGGAAACGCTTGTTGCATTCGTGATGCTGAATGTATGCTATTGCACACCCTGCGTGACCGAGGAGCAAAGCATGGAATTTCGTAAACTGACCGAAGGCCTTTCGGTGATGCCGCAGATCACACCGCAAGACATTCCTGCCATTGCCGCCGCGGGCTACCGGGCAATCATTTGCAACCGCCCCGATGGCGAAGGGGCCGACCAGCCCAATTTCGAGGAAGTCGAAACCGCAGCAACCGCCGCTGGCCTGCAATGCCGCTACCTGCCGATCGTTTCGGGCAAGGTGGACGACGCCGATGCGCTGGCCTTTCGCGAGGCGCTGGTGGCCTTGCCGGGGCCTGCTTTGGCCTATTGCCGCACGGGCACGCGTTCGGCCACCTTGTGGTCTTTGGCCATGGCAGGCGAGAAAACAACCGCAGAGATTTTACAAACCACCGCAGCGGTGGGTTATGATATGTCGGGCGTGGTGCGGCGCATCGTGAATGGCGGCAAAACCCCCACCGATACGGGCGACGCGCATTTCGAGGTGGTCATCGTGGGGGGTGGCGCTGCGGGTATTGCTGTGGCCAGCAGCCTGATTGCACGCAAGCCCGGGCTGAACATCGCCATTCTAGACCCGGCCGACATCCATTATTACCAGCCCGGCTGGACCATGGTGGGCGCCGGTATCTTCGAGGCGCAAACCACCGCCAAAACCATGGGCAGCCTTATTCCCAAAGGCGTGCATTGGGTCAAATCTGCGGTGGCGGCGTTTGAGCCTGAAAAAAATGCGGTTATTTTGGATGGCTGCCGCGTTGTGACATATGATCGCCTGGTGGTGTGCCCCGGCATCAAGCTGGATTGGGGCCGCATTGATGGCCTGCTAGAGACGCTGGGCAAAAACGGTGTCACCTCGAATTACCGCTATGATCTGGCGCCCTACACCTGGCAATTGGTGCAAGGGCTGAAAGGGGGCCGGGCGCTGTTTACCCAGCCGCCCATGCCGATCAAATGCGCCGGTGCGCCGCAAAAGGCCATGTATCTGTCGGCCGATCATTGGCTACAGCAGGGCCGGCTGAAAAACATCGATATTCATTTCATGAATGCCGGGGGTGTGCTGTTTGGCGTGAAAGAGTACGTGCCGGCGCTGGAAAGCTACGTGCAGAAATACGGCGCCAGTTTGGATTTCTTCCATAATCTGGTGGCGGTGGATGGGCCCAGCAAAACCGCCACATTCGAGGTAGCAAAGCCTGACACTGAAAAAACCCGTGTGCAGGTGGAATTTGACATGATGCATGTCTGCCCGCCGCAAGTGGCCCCAGATTTCATTCGCGTGTCGCCATTGGCCGATGCTGCCGGCTGGGTTGATGTTGACCAAGCCAGCCTGCGCCACAAGACCTATGACAATATTTGGTCTTTGGGTGATGTGATGAATGCACCCAACGCCAAAACCGCCGCTGCGGCGCGGATGCAGGCGCCAGTGGTGGCCGAAAACCTATGCGCAGATATCGACGGGCATTCGCCTGCGGCGCAATATAACGGCTATGGCTCGTGCCCCTTGACGGTGGAGCGGGGCAAGATCGTTTTGGCCGAGTTTGGCTATGGCGGGGCCTTGCTGCCCAGTTTCCCCAAATGGGTGATTGATGGCACCAAACCCTCGCGGGCGGCATGGATGCTGAAAGAACAAATCCTGCCCCCGGTCTATTGGCGTGCCATGCTGCGCGGCAAGGAATGGCTGGCCAAGCCCCAAAAGGTAAGCGCCAGCTAATCACACCCCACCCCGCCACTGGCCCGTGCCCCGTGGCGGGGTTTTTATGTGCCCCGGCCCATGCCCAACCCCATGCTATAGCCGATGCCCAAGCTTGGGGATTTGGGAAATGGGCTTTACCTATTCTGTAAATTGAATATATAGGGGCCAACCGCATCACAGGAAATGCCGATGAAATTGCCCCGCCTGTCCCGCGCCGCCTTTGAGCGGCATTTGCCCATTTTGACATGGTCACGCAGCTATACCCGCGACACGCTGACCAGCGATGCCGTGGCGGCGGTGATTGTGACAATCATGCTGATCCCGCAATCGCTGGCCTATGCGCTATTGGCGGGTCTGCCGCCCGAGATGGGGCTTTACGCCTCGATCTTGCCACTGGTGGCCTATGCGATTTTCGGCACCAGCCGCGCGCTGGCGGTGGGGCCGGTGGCGGTGGTGTCGCTGATGACTGCGGCTGCAGTGGGCAATCTGGGGCTGCAAAGCCCGGCCGAATATGCCGCGGCAGCCATTACCCTGGCCTTTATTTCTGGTGTCATGCTGACGCTGATGGGGGTGCTGCGCCTGGGGTTTTTGGCAAATTTCCTGTCGCACCCGGTGATTGCGGGGTTTATCACCGCATCGGGCGTGTTGATTGCCACCAGCCAGTTGAAACATATCTTTGGCATCTCAGCCCATGGGCATGCCCTGCCAGAGATCATCTCGTCATTGATGGCCAGCCAGCATCTGACAAACCCGATCACGCTGTTTATCGGCCTAAGCACGGTGGCGTTTTTGTTCTGGGTGCGCAAGGGGCTGAAACCATTGCTGCTGGGCCTGGGGTTAAAGCCGCGATTGGCGGATATTTTGGCCAAGGCGGGGCCGGTTGGCGCGGTGGCTGTGACCACCCTGGCGGTATGGGTTTTCGATTTGGAAAACAAAGGCGTGGCGATTGTGGGCGAGGTGCCGATGGGCTTGCCGCCGCTGACCGCCCCTTCGCTGAACCCTGAATTATGGGGCCAGTTGTTTATGTCGGCGGTGCTGATTTCGATCATCGGTTTCGTGGAATCGGTGTCTGTGGCGCAAACGCTGGCGGCCAAAAAGCGCCAGCGCATTACACCCGACCAAGAATTGGTGGGGCTTGGCACCTCGAATATCGCGGCGGCGATGACGGGTGGCTACCCGGTAACGGGGGGGTTTGCGCGCTCGGTCGTGAATTTCGATGCCGGGGCAGAAACGCCCGCGGCGGGCGCCTTTACCGCCATCGGCATTTTGCTGGCCGCTTTGCTGCTGACGCCGCTGCTTTATTTCCTGCCCAAAGCCACGCTGGCCGCGACCATTATCGTGGCGGTGCTTAGCCTGGTTGATTTTTCGATCCTCAAACGTGCTTGGGGCTATTCGGTGGTAGATTTTGCTGCCGTCGCCGCCACCATTGTGCTGACCTTGGGGGTTGGGGTGGAAATGGGGGTTTCGGCCGGTGTTGTGCTGTCGGTGGGGCTGTTTTTATACAAAACCTCGCGCCCCCATGTGGCCGAGGTGGGGCTGGTGCCCGGCACCCAGCATTTCCGCAACATTTTGCGCCACGAGGTGCTGACAGACCCGTTCATTGTATCTTTGCGGATCGATGAAAGCCTCTATTTCGCCAATGCCCGCTATCTTGAGGATTATGTCTATAACCGCATCGCCTGCGACGAGCCCATTCGCCATGTCATTTTGATGTGCTCGGCGGTGAATGAAATCGACATGAGCGCATTGGAAAGCCTAGAGGCGATCAACACCCGCCTGCAGGATCTGGGCATCAGCTTGCACCTCTCCGAGGTCAAGGGCCCGGTGATGGACCGCCTGAAGCGCAGCCATTTTCTAGACGAGCTTTCGGGCCAGGTGTTTTTGTCGCAATATGATGCGATGCGCAGCCTATCCAACAGCCCCCATATAGACAGGGCCAACTAGACAGGGCCTGCGCGGCGCAGTAAACCGCCCCCATGCGCGCGCCAAAGACAGTTTCGATCGACACGCCTGGGGGGCGTGAAATGTGGCAGGCGGGCCCAGATGGGGCCGCGCCTGTGCAGCTGCCCCTGCCGCCGGGCGCCCTGCCCGATATATCTTTGCACGATGATCTGCCCAGCCAGCCCTTCCCCCAACATCTGTTGCGGGGGGCGCTGCAGGGGCCTGTGGGTGCCGTGGCGCCCTGGCTGCAGGTGCTGGCGGCAGGCGCCTTGGTGGGGCGGGCGAATTGGGATGGTATTGTGCTGTGTGTGCAGCCCAACCGCGCCTATTGGCTGCATATCAGCGCAGGCGAAATGATCAGCGCGCTTGTTACCGTCACGCCGCAGCTGCTGGCGGGTTTTGGCGCCGATGCCCTGCCCGATCAGGGGGTGATGGGCCAAACCCAAAGCCGCCCCGAAAAACTGCTGTCATTGCTGCATGGGGCCAGCCCCGATGTGGCCGCGGCCGCACTTTTGGGCGCCGAGCTGGCCGTGGCGCGCCCGTGGTGGCTGGGCCAGCAAATTATCCTGCTGGGCAAGGCCGGGCTGGCCGATGCCTATCAAAACGCCCTGCAGGCCCAGGGCAGCCCTGTCACCGCCTTGGCGCAAGAGCGGGCTTGGGCGCAGGGCGTGCAGGCGGTGCTGGGCCAATCGCTGGCAGGCTAGGCGCCCCTAGCCCCGCCAGATCACCGGAAACCAATCTTCGCGCAGGCGTTGGCCGGGCTGCATATCGTGGCCAGGAAAGGGCGGCGAGGTGCGGCCGGGGCGCGCAACATAGCGCGCATCATCACCCACCAAACGCAGCGAAAACGCCCGGCGGCGGCTGGCTGATGTATTGCCGCGCGCGCCATGCAGCACGTGGTAATTAAAGGCCACAGCATCGCCCGGTTCCATTTCAAATTCCACCACAGGCATGGCTTGGGCGTCGGGGTCGGGGACGGGCATGTAATCGTCTACATTGGGGAAATACGCCTCGTCTTGCACCCAGCGCATGGGCAACACAGGCTTTTCCCAACGGTGCGAGCCTGGCACCATGCGCAAAGTGGCCTCGCGCACCGGGTCTAGCGGCGCCCAAAAGCTGATGGTTTGCTGGCCTTCGACAAAATAATATGGCCCATCGGAATGCCATGGCGTGGCCATGGATGTGCCCGGCTCTTTGACCAGCACATGGTCGTGAAACAGCTGCGCACTGTTCGAGCGCATCAATTCGGCCCCAACCTGCGCAGCCGGGCTGTTTTGGATAGCGTCTTGAAATTCAGGGATGCGCTGCCAGTTGCAGTAATCATCAAAAAACCGCCCCGTTTCCCCCTCTTTTCGGTTTTCCGAGGCATAGGGGCCGGGCTGGGCCATGTTGCGCGCAACGCCTGCGCGCAGCTGATCGACCCAGCCATCAAAAAGGCCGCGCACCACCACCACCCCATCGGTTTGGTAGGTTTCGATCATCTCTTGGGTCACAAGCGGGTGTGGCATGGCGTGTCTCTCCTTTTTGCGCAGCCTAAATGGCGGGGCCATTGCACCGCAAGGGGGCAGGCGCCCACAGTGGATTTACTGCGTTGCATTTGCGGCCAGATCGGCGCAGGTCTGGTGCGCGTTTTGGCGCAAATTCTGGCGCATTGGGGTGGGTATGGAGCAAAGTTTGCTAACAGGTCTGGCACTGTTTGCCTTGGTGTCCTCTATCACGCCGGGGCCAAACAATATGATGTTAATGGCCTCGGGGGCGAATTTTGGCTTTCGCCGCACCATCCCCCATATGATGGGCGTGGTGCTGGGCTTTACGCTGATGGTGGCGCTGGTTGGCGTGGGGCTGATGGGGGCGTTTCAGGCCCTGCCATGGCTGCATGATCTGCTGACATGGGCGGGCATTGCCTATTTGCTGTGGCTTGCGTGGAAAATCGCCCATGCGGCCATGCCCGATGCCACGGGCGCCGGCGGCCGGCCATTTGGCTTTTTGCAGGCTTGCGCCTTTCAATGGGTCAACCCAAAGGGCTGGCAAATGGCGCTGACCGCCATCACCCTATACGCCCCCGATCGCGCCCTTTGGGCGGTGCTGTTGGTGGCTGGCTGTTTTGGGGTGGTGAATTTGCCATCGGTCATGGCCTGGACATTTCTGGGCCTGCGATTGCGGCGCATTCTATCCAGCACCCGTCGGCTGGTTATCTTTAACTACAGCATGGCAGTGTTGCTGGTGGCCTCGCTTTTGCCGGTCGTATATGGGCTATGACATGACCAGATTAACCTTGCTTCACACCGCAGATGCGCATGTTGACTATTTCGCCACGCTTGTGCGCCAGATGGCCCCGGATGCAGAGCTGCACCAAGAGGTGCACCCAGCCTGGCTGGCCCGCGCGCAGCAAGGCGATGGCGCGCTACATGCCGATATTGCCCAGGCGGTGGCCGCACATCGCCAGGCCGGGCAGGTTATGTGCACCTGCTCAACCATCGGCCCCATGGCCGAGGCGGCAGGCGCGCTGCGCGTTGATAGGCCGATGATGGCACAGGCCGCAGCGATCGGGGGCACCATTTTGCTGGTCTATGCCTTGGCATCGACGCGGCAGGTTTCGGCAGAGTTGCTGCAAGACGAGTTGCAAAAATCAGGCCGCGCTGCGGTGCTGCGCCCGTTGGATCTGACCGCGTTTTGGCCGCTTTTCGAGGCGGGTGAAATAACAGCCTTTCGCGCCTGTGTGGCCTCGGCTGTGCGGGTTGCGCATACCGATAGCCCGGTTTCCGCGGTCGTTTTGGCACAGGTTTCCATGGCCGAGGCGGCGCCGATGCTGGCGGATCTGGGTGTGCCCGTGCTGGCCGCGCCGCAAGTGGCCTTGCGTGGCCTGTTGGCGCCCGCCCCTTAGGCCCGCGCTGCCGCTTGGCTGCGCTGGGCAAAAACCGGCGCAAAAGGTTGCCATCCGTTGCATTTGCACCCCGATACCGCCATATAGGGCGCCACAACATCCGGAGTGACAGGTATGACCAACTACCTCGATTTTGAACGCCCCTTGGCCGAAATTGAAGGCAAGGCCGAGGAACTGCGCGCGATGGCGCGCCAAAACGAGGAAATGGATATCGAGGCCGAAGCGGCGGCTTTGGATAAAAAAGCCGCTGATATGCTGAAGGATCTGTATAAATCCCTCACACCCTGGCGCAAATGCCAGGTGGCCCGCCACCCAGACCGGCCGCATTGCAAAGATTATATCGATGCGCTTTTTACCGAATACACGCCCCTCGCAGGCGATCGCAATTTTGCCGATGATCACGCTGTGATGGGGGGCTTGGCCCGTTTCGATGGCCGCCCGGTTGTGGTGATTGGCCATGAAAAGGGCAATGATACGAAATCGCGGATCGAGCGTAATTTCGGCATGGCACGCCCCGAAGGCTACCGCAAAGCGGTGCGTTTGATGGATATGGCCGATAAATTTGGCCTGCCTGTCATGACCTTGGTTGATACGCCCGGCGCCTATCCGGGCAAGGGCGCCGAAGAGCGGGGCCAATCCGAGGCGATCGCGCGCGCCACCGAGAAATGTTTGCAACTGAAAGTGCCGCTGATCAGCGTGATCATTGGCGAGGGTGGCTCGGGCGGTGCGGTGGCCTTTGCCACGGCCAATCGCGTGGCGATGCTTGAACATTCGGTCTATTCTGTGATCAGCCCCGAGGGCTGCGCCTCGATCTTGTGGAAAGATGCCGAAAAGATGCGCGAAGCGGCCGAGGCGCTGCGCCTGACGGCGCAGGATCTGCACAAGCTGGGCGTGATCGATCGTATCATCGCCGAGCCGATGGGCGGTGCCCATCGCGACCGCACCACCACGATCGAGACCGTGGGCGATGCGCTGCGCACGATGCTGGCTGATTTGGGCAGCCAAAAGGGCGCCAAGCTATTGGCAGACCGGCGCAAAAAGTTTCTGGATATGGGGGCCAAAGGGCTGGCAGCCTAAGGGCTTCGGCGGCAACTGGCCTATGGCGGGCCTGCCCCCTTGGCGGGGCGGGTGCGCTGCGGCAAAAGCGTGGTGCAACCTTTGGGGCCAGTGCCATGCTTATCACATCTCACCGTCGTTTCTTTTTGCTGGCGCTGCTGGCGCTGGGGGGCTGTATGCACCTGCCCGGCACCGCGATGCCACTGGCGCAGGACACGCCCCTTTACCCCAATGAAACGCCGCAGCTGCGCGCCCTGATCGTGAAACACGCGCAGATCAACGATGTGCCGGTCGAGCTGGTGCAGCGTGTGGTCGTGCGCGAAAGCACCCACCGCCCTGGCGCCCGCAACGGGCCTTATTATGGCTTGATGCAAATCTTGCCCGCCACCGCGCGCAGCATGGGGTTTCGGGGCCAGCCCAGCGACCTGCTGGATGCCGAAACCAACCTGACCTATGCGGTGCGCTATCTGCGCGGGGCGTGGCTGGTATCGGATGGCGATATGGACCGCGCGGTGATGTGGTATGCGCGCGGCTATTATTTCGAGGCCAAGCGCCGCGGCCTGCTGCGTGAAACCGGGCTGTTGGGCTAGGCGCGCGGGATCACCAGCCGCTGGCCCACGCGGATTTTATCGGGGCTGGATAGAATGGTGCGGTTGGCCTCGAAAATGGTGTTGAACTTGGCCACATCGCCGTAAAATTTCACCGCGATTGCGCCCAAACTATCGCCCACCCCCACGGTATAAAACTGGTATTGCACGCTGGTGCCATCGGCCTGCGTGACCATCCGAATTTCCACCCCCTTGCCGCCTACGGGCTGGCCTTTGGCCATATCAACCGGGGTTTGGCCCTGTGCGGCGGCGGTGGCGCTGGCCACGATATTGGCCAGCAGCGTGGCCGTATCCACCCGGCCTTCGGGGGTGACAAGCGCCTTTGGCACGGCCACCTCGCCCCGGCTGGCTGCCTCGTTTAACAGCGCATCGATATAGCTGTCAGATTGCCCTTGTTTCAGGGCCTGCGCGATCAGGGCTTGCAGCTTTTCAGGCTGGGGTTGGGGCTGGGCTGTGCCGGGGCGCAGGCGGCCAATATTGGCCAGCGCATTTGCCGTCATATCGCGCATTTGCGGGGCCTCGGCCGGCGGTGGCTGCAGGCCCAGCTCGCCCAAGACACCGTTTGTCATATCGCGCAGGCTGCTGTTATCGGTCAGTAAAACGGGTGGCTGGGGCGGTGCAATGGGGGCTGTTGCTGGGCGGGGCAGGGGGCTGGCCTGGCTTGTGGGCACGGGCAGGTTTGGGCCTGCGGGGGCTGTGCTGGGCTGGCTGAAAGCGCTGTCTGTGCGCGTCACGGCACTGTCTTCGGGCAGTCCTGGCCCGCCCTTTGGCAGCAGAAATACCAGCGCCAATGTGGCGCCCAAAAAGGCAGTAGCGGCAAGGGCGATACGGATCATGGGGTGCCTCGCTTAGGGGGTTTGCACGCTGAGGCCCAGCAGCAGCCACAGCTGCATGCCGCCACGATAATAGCGCAGTTTTTCAGGTGGATAGCCCGCCTCGGTTAGGTTGCGAATGGCGCGGGGGGATTGATCGCACCATGGGCCGTTGCAAAACATGGCCAGGTCCAATGCGGCGCTAAAATCCCAGCCGCTGGCGGTTTTCACCCCGCCAAGCGCCTTTAATATTTCGTCGCGATAGGGGTTTGTGGGCTCGAGCGTGGTGAAAGGCACGTTGACCGCACCGGGAATGGTGCCTTTGGCAAACCATTCCGGCACGCGGCTATCGATCAACAACCCGGTGCCTTGGGCCACGTTCTTTTCCAAAAACGCCAGCACCTCGATCTCGCCCAGGGTTTCCACACCTGCGCCTGCCGATATTGGGTGAATGCAAAACGGCGGGCAGGCGCGCGAGGTTTTGGTGAATTCGCCCGTCAGCACATTGGCCTTGTCTTGGATACGGCCGATGTTGATAGTTTGCCCATTCAAAACGATCTGTTTTGCCGCGATATCGGCGGTAATCCGAACATCTTCGGCCCAGCCGGGCTGCCCCAGCAGCATAAGCACTGCCACAGCAGCGCGGCACAGCATACGCACCATTTACCATTCCCCACACAGGCGCCAAAGCCATGATTAGATGAGTTTGGCAGCAGATACGCAACATATAGGCGAGTTTGGGCGAATCGGTCAATCGCTGGTGATTCGCTGATGCGAAAAAACATTGCGCACCCGCCGCGCTACGGGCGCATGGTTTGGCCCCGCGAGGGGGGTATTTTCACGAATTTTACGGGAAATTGCACGCCACAGCGCCGATGCGCAGGGTGTTGCCTGTATGATACCTGCCAGCCGCGGGGTTGCCCGTCGTTTTGCTTTGCTCTGCTCGAATCATTACGAATCGGCAGACTCGGCGTCAAGCATGGCGGCGGCTATCGCCCCAAAACGGCCCATTTTGCCATTTTGGGGCGAGTATGTGGGGCGCAATGCGCCTCAAGGGGCTGGCTTAGCCATTTTCGCGCAAGATCGCCCCAGCCAGGTAGAGCGAGCCGCAAATCAAAATGCGCGCTTGCGGGTCGGTTGCGGTGATGGCGGCCACAGCCTGCGCCACAGTCTCGGCGGTGCGCGCTTGCAGGCCGGCGTCGGCGGCAATGCGGGCGGTTTCCTGGGCGGGCAGGGTGTTGGCCTCGCCGGGAATGGAAACCGCGGTCAAGCTGCCCGCGATGCCGGCCAGCGGGCGCAGATAGCCGCCCACATCTTTGGTGTTCAGCATCCCACACACCAAATGCGTGGGCCTGTCTGGCAGGGTGGCCAGATGCCGCGCCAGCGCAATGCCGGCGGCGGGGTTGTGGCCGCCATCCAGCCATAATTCGGCCTGCGGGTTCATCTGGCACAGCGGGCCGGTTTTCAGCCGTTGCATCCGCGCGGGCCACTGCGCCTGGGTTACGGCTGCTTCTGCGGCCCGTTCCCCAAACCCCAAGTGGCGTAAACTGGCCAAAGCGGCGCCTGCATTTTCAATCTGATGCGCGCCGGGCAGGTTGGGCAAGGGCAGGTCAAGCAGGCCGCTTTCGTCTTGATAGACCAGGCGGCCATGGTCGGTGCCCACGTGCCAGTGCTGGCCATGGGCCAAAAGCGGCGCGCCCAAACGGGTGGCGGTGGCCTCGATCACCTCTAGGCCCTCGTCGGCCTGCGGGCCCACCACGCAGGGCACGCCACGTTTGATAATGCCGGCCTTTTCGCCGGCAATTTTGGCCAGGGTATCGCCCAAAAATGCCTCGTGATCCATCGACACAGGCGTAATGACGCAAAGCGCGGGCGTTGCCACCACATTGGTGGCATCCAGCCGCCCGCCCAGCCCCACCTCGAGCAGGGTGTAATCGGCCGGGGTGCGGGCCATGGCCAGAATGGCCGCGCAGGTGGTAATCTCGAAATAGGTGATCGCCTCGCCGCCATTGGCGCTATAGCATTCATCCAGATAGGCGCTTAGCGCCTCTTCGCTGATCAGCGTGCCGGCCAGCCGGATACGTTCGTGAAACCGCGCCAAATGCGGCGAGGTATAGGCATGCACGCGCTTGCCCTCGGCCTCTAGCCCGGCGCGGATCATCGCCTGGGTGCTGCCCTTGCCATTGGTGCCGGCAATATGGATCACCGGGGGCAGGTTGTTTTGCGGGTTGCCGAGCGCCGCCAGCAACCGCCATACGCGATCAAGTGTCAGGTCAATGATCTTGGGGTGCAGCGCCATCATACGGGCAAGGATGGCATCGGATGTGGCAGTCATGGCAAACCATTGGTTGGGAATGTTCAGGGGCACAGGTAGCGCAGCGCCGCCAGTGTGGCAGCACAAAACCGGCGCTTATTGGCAGATTACGACTGTGGCAGGCAGGCGCCCGCCACATCAGGTGCTGGGCGTCGGCGCATCGCTGGTATCTGCCGGGGTGGGGGCGGGCAAATCGCCTTTGATGGCGGGGCTCAGCCCCAAAAGCATGCGCACGATGGTGATCAGCTCGTCGCGCAGCTGGGTGCGCGGTGTGACCCGGTCTAGCATGCCATGATCCAGCAGATATTCGGCGCGCTGAAACCCCTCGGGCAGTTTTTCGCGGATCGTTTGTTCGATCACGCGGGGGCCGGCAAAGCAGATCAATGCGTTGGGTTCGGCAATTTGCACATCGCCCAGCATCGCATAGGACGCCGTCACCCCCCCGGTGGTGGGGTGTGTCAGCACCACGATATAGGGCAGGTTGGCCTCTTTCAGCATTTGCACAGCCACGGTGGTGCGCGGCATCTGCATCAGCGAAAGAATGCCCTCTTGCATGCGCGCGCCACCGGCTGCGGAAAACAGCACCAAGGGGCGTTTCAATTTCACCGCCTCTTGCGCCGCGGCGATGATGGCATTGCCCACATACATGCCCATGGACCCGCCCATAAAGCTGAAATCCTGGGCTGCGGCCACAATGGGCGTGCGGCCAATTTCGCCTGCGGCCACCAGCATGGCCTCTTTCTCGCCGGTCTGTTTCAGCGCGGCTTTCATCCGGTCGGGGTATTTCTTTTGATCGCGAAATTGCAGCGGGTCGGCCAGGGGTTCGGGCACGTCAACTTCGGTGAAAATGCCGCCATCAAACAGCGCTTTGAACCGGTCGCGGGGGGTGATGGCCATGTGATGCCCGCACGAGGTGCAGACGTTCAGATTGTCTTTCAGCTCGCGGTGAAACAGCATGGTGCCGCATTCATCGCATTTGCTCCACAGGTTTTCAGGCACCTCGCGGCGCGAAAAAATCGAATTTATGCGTGGGCGGACATAGTTGGTGATCCAGTTCATTCCGCGGCCCCCTGATATTTTTGCTCAACCCCAAATAAGACCCAGCGCCAGCAATTGCAATCAGCGCCGCAGCACCAGCCGCACGGCCAGCCACATCAGGCCGACGCTGGCCAATTCCGTGGCGAAGGCGGTGGTGAACAGCGGCGCCTCATCCAGCAGTGCATCGCCCAAGGCGCCGCTGGGAAATACAAACAGCGCCAGCCCTGAATCTGGGGCGGCGTATTCGCCAAATAGCAAAAATGCATAGGCATTATTGCCCAGATGAAACCCAATGGCCGCCCCCAGATTGCCGGTGCGCGCGGTCAAATCGCTGGCAGCCACCCCAAAGACAAAAGCCCAGATCACATATTGCGCCGCGGGGGTCGTGAAATCGCCCAGCTCCCAATGGGCAAGGGCAAAAGCGATATTGGGCAGCACCATCCACACCCATGGCCGGGCAAAGCGTGCCGCCAGCTGTTGCTGGATATAGCCGCGATAAAACAGCTCTTCTGCGCCGCATTGCACCAGCAGGGCAAGTAGCGACAGCGGCAAAAGCGCCAGCCAGTACAGCGGCGTGCGCGCCGCTGCCTGGCCCTCGGCCATCCAATAGGGGGGCAGCAATTCGGTGAGGGCAAAAAACAGCAGCACCGCCCCAAAACCCCATGCCAGCGCCCGCAGGCTGGGGCCGATGGGGCCGATCAGGCTGGCCAGGCCACGGCCATGGCCCAGCCGCGCCACCAACACCACCGCAAGCGCCAAAAACACAAAGCTGAACAGCTGCAGCAGCAGGCCTGTGGCGGTGTTGGCATACCACATCATATGCGCCGAAAAGCCTGGGGTGGCATCTAGCCCCTGCTCGAACCCCATTAAAAACAGCTTATACAGCCCCTCGATGGCCACAACGCCAAAGGCCAAACGCGGCAGATCGGCTGCGGCCAGTGCCGGGGCAACAAAACGGGCATGGGGCGCGTAGGCCATGATCTGTCCTGATAAGGGGCGGCGGGTAGGGCTGTCATAGCGCAGGCCAGGCCTTTGCGCCAGCCTGCGCCCTGTGCCGCACCAGGGGGTGGCGGTTTGGTATAGCTTTTCGCGCGAAACGCCTTGTGACTTTGCCAGCCCTTCTCTATTTCTTCACGCAACATTCTTCTTGCGGAGGCCGCCATGACGAAATTTGATAAATCCAAATTGCCCAGCCGATACGTGACCGAAGGGCCCGAACGCGCACCGCATCGGTCTTATTACTACGCAATGGGCATGACCGAGGAAGAAATCCACCAGCCTTTGGTGGGTGTGGCCACCTGCTGGAACGAGGCGGCGCCCTGTAACATTTCGCTGAACCGTCAGGCGCAGGCCGTGAAGATGGGCGTGAAACAGGCGCTGGGCACACCGCGTGAATTTACCACCATCACTGTCACCGATGGTATCGCCATGGGCCACGAGGGCATGCGCAGCTCGCTGGCCTCGCGCGAGGCGATTGCCGACACCGTAGAACTGACAATGCGCGGCCATTGCTATGATGCGATCGTGGGCTTGGCGGGCTGTGACAAATCGCTGCCAGGCATGATGATGGCCATGGTGCGCCTGAATGTGCCCTCGGTCTTTATCTATGGTGGCTCGATCCTGCCAGGCAAAGCGCCGCAAGTGCAAGAAATCCCCGAGGATTTCCGCTCGCGCGATTTGACCGTGCAAGACATGTTCGAAGCGGTCGGCTGGCACCAGAATGCGCAGATGTCGGATAAGGCGCTGGATATGCTGGAACGCGTGGCCTGCCCGTCGGCGGGGGCCTGTGGCGGCCAGTTTACCGCCAACACCATGGCCTGCGTATCCGAGGCCATTGGCCTTGCGCTGATGAATTCCAGCGGCATGCCCGCGCCCTATGAATCGCGCGATCAATATGCCGAGGCCTCGGGCCGTGCGGTGATGACGCTGCTGGAACGCAACATCCGCGCCCGCGATATCGTGACGCGCCAAAGCCTGGAAAATGCGGCCCGTGTTGTGGCCTGCACCGGCGGGTCCACCAATGCCGGCCTGCACCTGCCCGCCATCGCCCATGAGGCGGGGATCGAGTTCTTCCTGGAAGATGTGTGCGAGATTTTCCGCGATACGCCTTATTTCGTAAACCTCAAGCCCGGTGGCGATTATGTTGCCAAGGATCTTTACGATGCAGGTGGCGTGCCCGTGGTGATGAAGGAACTGCGCAAGGCAGGGCTGATCCACGAGGATTGCATCACCGCGACAGGCCGCAGCATCGGCGAAGAAATCGACATGATCGAACGCGAGGCCGATGGCCGCGTGATCTATCCCATCGAAACCCCAATCACCAAAACCGGCGGTGTTGTGGGCCTAAAGGGCAACCTGGCCCCGCAAGGCGCAATCGTGAAAGTGGCAGGTATCGCGCCCGAGCATCAGGTTTTCACCGGCCCAGCCCGCGTGTTTGAATGCGAAGAAGAAGCCTTTGCCGCCGTGAAAGCGCGCGAATATAAAGAGGGCGAAGTGATCGTCATCCGCAACGAAGGCCCCGCCGGTGGGCCGGGGATGCGCGAAATGCTGGCCACCACCGCCGCGCTATCTGGTCAGGGCATGGGCAAAAAGGTGGCGCTGATCACCGATGGCCGCTTCTCGGGCGCGACGCGCGGCTTCTGCGTGGGTCACGTGGGCCCCGAGGCGGCCCATGGCGGCCCGATCGCCCTGCTGCAAAACGGCGATATGATCACGATCAACGCAGTCACCGGCGAATTGTCGGTTGCGCTGAGCGACGAGGAACTGGCGGCGCGCAAGGCCGATTGGAAAGGCCCGCGCGAAACCATCTATGCCTCGGGCGCGCTGTGGAAATATGCCCAGTTGGTTGGCGAAACCTACAAAGGCGCGGTCACCCACCCGGGTGGCCAAGCTGAACGGCATGTCTACATGGATCTTTGATAGATGCAGGCGGCGGGGGGAAACCCCCGCCGCTGGCCGTTTAGGGCAGGCCTTGCCCCTTTGGCCGATGGCTCGGCTGCGCATTGGTGCGGCCTTTGGGGGGCTGGCCTTGGCGCTGGCGGGCTGTATGACACCTGCCGAAATTTCAGGCGATGCGCGCCTGCAGGCGGTATTGGCGGGGGGTGATGTGGTGCTGCGCCCCTCGGGCGGGTATTGCGTTGATGCCGATAGCCTGTCTGCCCCACCGCAACAGGGGGGCGAAAGCGGGGGCGAACAGGGGGGCAATTTTGCCTTAGTCGCCAGCTGCGAAAGCCTGTCAGGCTATCCATTGCCCCAGCGCGCCGAACCCGGCGTTATTTCTGTATCTGTGTCAGGGCCGCAGGTGGCCGGCCTGCCCGATGCCGCAGCGCTGGCTGGCAGCCTGGGGGCGGAATTGGTGGATGCCGCACCCGATGCCATATTGCTGCGCGCAGGCCCGGGCGCCGAGGCAGGCCAAAGGCCCGCGCTGTTTTGGCGGGCGCTTTTTGTGGTGAATGCCCGCGTGGTGGGCGTGGCGCTTTATGGCCCGGAAAACAGCCCGCTTGCGGGTGTGGCAGGGCGGCGTGTGGTGATGCGGCTGATCGATGATATCCGCGCCGCCACCCCGCAGCGCCCCGCCTTTGCCACGGATGAAAGCGCAGATGGTGCCGAAACCCTGTAGCGTGGCTGCGGTTTGGGGGTGTGCCCGGGTGAAAACCGGCTTAGTCTGGGGCCGACTCGCAGATGTTTGTGCCAGTGACTGGGTTTTGAGTGATGCGATTTATAACAGAATTGGTCTATCGCGCGTCTTTGGCGCGCTGGTCGCGGGCCGCGCGTGTGGCTGGTGCCGTGCCCTTGGCGCAGCTGCGCGCACAGCGTGGCCGGGCCCGGGCGCTGCGCCATCAATTGAGTGAGTTTATTTTTACCGCCGAAAGCCGCCTTGCGCTGCCGGCCATCGGATCGAACGCCTTTCGCAAACCAGCCAATGCCGATTGGGCATGGCGCCCGCAGCTGTGGCGTGCGGGCCTGCCGATGCCGGGGCTTGTTGCGGTGGAAAGCAAAACCATGCTGGGCGACGAGGTGACGCTGTTTCACGATTGCCGCCTGTCTGAACTAAGCTTGCGGCAATTGCGCAACACCCGTGCCGAAGATCTGGCCCCCTTTGGCCTGCGGATGGATGTGTTTCGCTTTGACGGGTCTTTCTTGTCGGTGGTGGTGGACCTGCCCAAAGAGGCGGTAGAGGGGCTGCAGCGCCGGCATTTGATGCGCGTGGATATGGTGGTGGAAACCGAACGGACGCTGGAAATTTTTGCCCGCCTTAACGTGCGCCATGGCCCAAACACCGAACAGATCGTGCGTGAACTGCCTTTGGGCAACAGCGAAACCAGCGTCGAATTTGACCTGGCCTATACAAAATTAAACGAAAAGCGGGTGGAACAGGCGTGGCTGGATCTGATCTTTGAGGGCCCCGAGATGAATCAGGTGACATTGCGCGATATCACCTTCAGCCGCCGCCCGCGGGCCGAACTTTAGGAGCGTGGTATGAGCAAACTGCAGCTAACGAAAACGCGTTTGGTCGAAGGGGTGTGGCATGGGGTGTTAACCCTGTCTGACAATGCCGCCAGCCAGCCCCCCTCCATTGCCGTAACCCACCAAGGCGCCGCTTTGGCTGGGGTTGAGGTGGTGGAAAACCGCGCCGAAAACCATTGGGTTGTGCGGGTGCCGATCCCTGCGCAGCTGATCTCGGATGGGTTGCAAAGCTTTGTGATCTCTAACCCCGACACAGGCGAAACGCTGGAAAGCTTTGCCATTTTGGCCGGCGATGCCCTGGCCGATGATATCCGCGCCGAAATTGGCCTGCTGCGCGCCGAGCTGGATATGCTCAAACGTGCCTTTCGCCGCCATTGCGCCGAAACGGCCTAGCGCTGGGCGCGGGTTACGCGGCGTTTGGGGGTGACAAACTGGCCGCCTTGGTCACATCCTGAACGCCATGCGCCCATCGCCCCGTGCGGGGCATGGGCACGCCCCACCTTTCGCAACCCGGAGCGCCAGATATGACTGCCTATCCACATCTTCTTTCGCCGCTTGATTTGGGCTTTACCACCTTGAAAAACCGGGTGCTGATGGGGTCGATGCACACCGGGCTGGAAGAAACCCGCGATTGGAACAGGGTGGCTGAATTTTACGCCGAACGCGCCCGTGGCGGCGTGGGGCTGATGGTAACGGGCGGCATGGCGCCCAACCGCGAGGGCGGGGTTTTCCCCGGGGCTGCGGGGCTGTTTTCGGCCGAAGATATTGCCAATCACCGTATTGTCACCGACCGGGTGCATCAGGCCGATGGCAAGATCGCGATGCAAATCTTGCATGCCGGGCGTTATGCCTATGGGCCTGAATGCGTGTCTGCCTCGGCGATCAAATCGCCAATCTCGCCCTTTCCCCCGAAAGAGCTGGACGAGGCCGGCATTCAAAAGCAGCTTGATGATATCGCCACCGCCGCCGCGCGCGCCCGCGAGGCGGGGTATGATGGTGTCGAGGTGATGGGATCTGAGGGGTATTTCATCAACCAGTTCCTGGTCACCCATACCAATAAACGCACCGATGATTGGGGCGGCAGCTATGAAAACCGCATGCGCGTGGCGATCGAGGCCGTGCGCCGCGCGCGCCAGATGGCGGGGGATGATTTTATCATCATTTACCGTTTGTCGATGATCGATCTGGTGCCCAATGGCTCGACCTTTGAAGAGGTGGTGCAGCTGGCCCGCGAGGTGGAAAAAGCCGGCGCCACCATCATCAACACCGGCATTGGCTGGCACGAGGCGCGCATTCCCACCATCGCCACCAGCGTGCCCCGCCGGGCCTTTGCGTGGGTGACGAAAAAGCTGATGGGGCAGGTGGGCATTCCGGTGATTACGTCAAACCGCATCAACACGCCCGAAGTGGCCGAACAAGTGCTGGCCGAGGGCTGCGCCGATATGGTCAGCCTGGCGCGCCCGATGCTGGCTGATGCGCATTTCGTGGCCAAGGCGCAGGCGGGCAAGGCCGCGGAAATTGCGCCTTGCATTGCCTGTAACCAGGCCTGTCTTGATCATACGTTCAGCGGCAAGATCTCGTCTTGTTTGGTGAACCCGCGTGCCTGTTTTGAAACCGAGCTGCGGCTTGATCCGGCTCAAACACCGAAAAAGATTGCGGTTGTGGGGGCGGGGCCTGCGGGCTTGTCCACTGCGATTGCGGCGGCGCAGCGCGGCCATCAGGTGACGGTATTTGACAAAGACAGCCATGTCGGCGGGCAGCTGAATTTGGCGCGCCAAGTGCCGGGTAAAGAGGAATTTCACGGGCTGGTGGCATGGTTTGAAACCATGCTGGCCAGCGCGGGCGTTACGACGCGTTTGGGCCAGGCCGTGGGCGCCGAAGACATGGCAGGCTTTGACGAGGTGGTTGTGGCCACAGGCGTGCAGCCGCGCGACCCGCAGATACCGGGGCAGGGGCATGAAAAGGTGATCAGCTACGCCGATCTGTTGGCCGGGCGCGCCACAGCGGGGCAAAAAGTGGCCGTAATTGGCGCGGGCGGCATTGGCTTTGATGTGGCCGAAACCTTGGTGCATCAGGGCCACAGCCCCAGCGAAGACCTGCCTGCATGGCTGCGCGAATGGGGCGTGACCGACCCGGGCACCCACCGCGGTGGCCTGGCCCCCGAAGGCCCGCAACCCGCCCCGCCCGCGCGGCAGGTGTGGCTGCTGCAGCGCAAGGCGCAGGCGCTTGGCAAGGGCTTGGGCAAAACCACCGGCTGGATCCACCGCAGCGCCCTGAAAATGAAGGGTGTCACCATGATGGGCGGGGTGAATTACGAAAAAATCGATGATGAGGGGCTGCATATCAGTTTTGGCCCCGGGGCAGAAAACCCTACGATTTTGCCGGTGGATACCGTGGTGCTATGCGCAGGCCAAATCAGCGAGCGCAGCCTGGCCGATCAGTTGCAGGCCAAAGGCGTGCCGTGCCACGTGATCGGCGGTGCCGATCTGGCGGCCGAGCTGGATGCAAAACGCGCCATCGATCAGGGCACACGGTTGGCCGCCACGCTGTAAAATCGCCTGTGCTTTTGGGTAGGATGGACCCTGCGAAAGGACAGGTTTGCCGTGACAAGGAATTGTTGCTTGGCTAATCTATCTGAACCGGGAGACATGCGAAGAAGGCAGGTGAATGGCGCAGCCTCACAGTTTTTTGGCACGATGGGTGCGGCTGATGAACCGGGTTCAGGCGTGGCGCAGCACCTTGGCGCGGCCTGCCACTGGCTTTGTCAGCCAGCCAGAACCGCGCACTGTGGGCAGCGTGGCGCGCGGGCGGCAGTTGCTGGCAGGCAATTTCATGTTTGCCGGGCATTTGGTGCAGGCCCAGCCCAACGCCCAGACTGGCGCCCAGCCCGATGCCCAGCAGGGGCTGTGGGATATCACCCCGCCCGATGAGGCCTTTGAGGAAGAATTGCAGGGCTTTGCCTGGCTCGATGATCTGGCAGCCGTGGGCGATACCCCGGCGCGTTTGGCGGCGCAGGCATGGCTGTGGCAATGGATCGCCCGCGATGGCCGCGGGCGGGGCGCCGGCTGGAGCCCGGATTTGGCCGGGCGGCGGCTGATCCGCTGGATCCATCACGCCTTATTCGTGCTGCGCGCCCAAGACGCCCGCGAAAGCACGCTATTTTACCGCAGCTTGGCGCAACAGGCCAATTTTTTGGCGCGGCGCTGGCAGGCCGCAGCCCCCGGCCTGCCCCGGTTCGAGGCGCTGACCGGCCTGATCTATGCGGGGCTTTCGTTGCAGGGGATGGGCCGGCATGTGGCGCCTGCCTGCCAGGCGCTGGCGCGGGAATGCGCCCAGCAAATCGATGGTGATGGCGGGATCCCCACCCGCAACCCAGAAGAGCTGTTAGAGGTATTTACCCTGCTGACATGGGCCGCAACCGCCCTGCGCGAGGCCCAGCTACCCATCGGCGAGGCCCATCGCAGCGCGATCGAGCGTATCGCCCCCACGCTGCGCAGTTTGCGCCATGCCGATGGCGGTTTGGCGCGGTTTCATGGGGGCGGGCGCGGGCCCGAGGGGCGGTTGGATCAGGCCTTGGCGGCGGCAGCTGTGCGCGGGCTGCACCCCGAGGGGCTATCGATGGGGTTTGTGCGCCAAACTGCGGGCCGCACCAGCCTGATCATCGATGCCGCCCCGCCCCCACAGGGGGCTGCATCGATGGGGGCGCATGCCTCGACTTTGGCGTTCGAGCTGACATCGGGGCGCAGGCCCTTGGTGGTGAATTGCGGCTCTGGCGTGACCTTTGGGGTGGAATGGCGCCGGGCGGGGCGCGCCACCGCCAGCCATTCGACCCTGGCAATCGAGGGGTTTTCCAGCGCCCGGCTGGGGCGGCGTGGCGCGCGGGGGGAATGGCTGGTTGACCGGCCCACCGCCGTGCCCATCGAGCTGGGCCGCACCGAGCAGGCGCTGCGTTTTGAGGGGGGGCATAACGGCTATGTGCGCACCCATGGGCTTACCCATGCGCGGCAGCTGCAGCTGTCGCTAGACGGGCGCGAGCTGCAGGGCGAAGATATGCTGCTGGCGATTGAGGAGGCCGACAAGCGCCGCTTTGATGCGATGCTGGAAAACACCAAATTGCAGGGGCTTGGCTTTGACATAAGGTTTCATCTGCACCCCGATGTTGATGCCAGCCTTGATATGGCGGGGCAGGCCATAAGCATGGCGCTGAAAAGCGGCGAGATTTGGGTGCTGCGCCATGATGGCCATGCGCAAATGCGGCTCGATCCGTCGGTTTATTTGGAAAAAGGCCGGATTCAGCCCCGTGCGACCAAACAAGTCGTTTTATCTGCCCGCGCGATAGATTATGCGACCCGCATCCGGTGGTCGCTGGCCAAGGCGCATGAAACGCCCATGTCGATACGTGATTTGCACCGGGACGAGATGGACCTGACGACTGACTGACCGGAGCCCAACATAAAATGACCGACCTGCACCCGATCCGCCGTGCCTTGCTTTCTGTATCCGATAAAACTGGCCTGATAGAGCTGGCACAGGCCCTGGCGGCCCGTGGTGTCGAATTGCTGTCTACGGGCGGTTCGGCCAAAACCCTGCGCGATGCGGGGCTGGCTGTGCGTGATGTTGCCGATGTGACAGGCTTTCCTGAAATGATGGATGGCCGGGTGAAAACCCTGCACCCCAATGTGCACGGCGGCTTGCTGGCGCTGCGCGATGATGCGGCGCATCAACAGGCGATGGAGCAGCACGGCATCGGCGCGATTGATCTGTTGGTTGTCAATCTCTACCCGTTCGAGGCAGCGCTGGCGCGGGGCGCGGCCTATGATGAGATGATCGAGAATATCGATATCGGTGGCCCGGCGATGATCCGCGCGGCGGCCAAAAACCATGCGTTCGTGAACGTGGTGGTCGATGTCGAAGATTATCAACCCCTGCTCGACGAGATGGCACAGCACGATGGCCAAACCAGCTTTGGCTTTCGCCAGCGTTTGGCCCAGATCGCCTATGCGCGCACCGGCGCCTATGATGCCGCCGTCAGCAGCTGGATGGCCGATGCCATTGGCGAGGTTGCACCGCGCCGCCGGGTGGTGGCAGGCCAGCTGGCACAAACCCTGCGCTATGGCGAAAACCCCCATCAACAGGCTGCGTTCTATGTTGATGGCACCGCGCGTGCCGGTGTGGCCACGGCCCGGCAGCATCAGGGCAAAGAGCTGTCTTATAACAACATCAACGATACCGATGCCGCATTCGAGCTGGTGGCCGAGTTTGACCCGGCCGATGGCCCGGCCTGCGCCATCATCAAACATGCCAACCCCTGTGGTGTGGCGCGCGGCACCAGCCTGCTGCAGGCCTATCGCGCGGCGTTTGATTGCGATCGCACCTCGGCCTTTGGGGGCATTGTGGCGCTGAACCAGCCGCTAGACGAGGAAACCGCGCAGGAAATCACCCAGATTTTCACCGAGGTGGTCATTGCGCCCGGCGCCAGCGACGCGGCCCGCCAGATCTTTGCCGCCAAGAAAAACCTGCGTTTGCTGACCACCGATGCGCTGCCCAATGCCGCGGCGGGTGGCATGACCATCCGGCAGGTTGCAGGCGGTTATCTGTTTCAAAACAAAGACAACGGCACCCTAGGCCTGCAAGACCTGCGCGTTGTCACCAAAAAGGCCCCGACCGAGGCGCAGATGCATGACCTGCTGTTTGCGTGGAAAGTGGCCAAACATGTGAAATCTAATGCCATCGTCTATGTAAAAGACGGGGCCACCGTGGGCGTTGGTGCCGGCCAGATGAGCCGCGTTGACAGCGCCAATATCGCCGCGCTCAAGGCTACGCGCATGGCGGCCGAGCTGGGCTTGGGCACCAGCCCGGCGGTTGGCTCGGCTGTGGCGTCGGATGCGTTTTTCCCCTTTCCCGATGGCCTGCTCGAGGCTGCCGCCGCCGGTGCCAGCTGCGTGATCCAGCCCGGCGGCTCGATGCGCGACGACGAGGTGATCGCCGCCGCCGACGAGGCAGGGCTGGCCATGGTCTTTACCGGAATGCGCCATTTCCGCCACTAAGGCCGCGGTCGCCGGGCGGCGCGCCCGTTTGCAAAAGGATGTCAGGCATGCGTTTGGTTTGGTGGGTGGCTGCGATCACGTTTTTGCTGGATCAATTCAGCAAATACTTTGTGGTGCATGTGCTAGACCTGCGCAATGTCTTGGCCATTGACGTGTGGCCGCCGTTTTTGAACCTGCGCATGGCGTGGAATGATGGCATCAATTTCGGCCTGTTTTCGGGGCAGGCAGATCTGGCGCGCTGGGTGTTGATTGCGGTAGCCTTGGTGGTGATGGCAGGCGTGCTGTGGTGGCTGCGCCGCACGCCCATGGGCTGGCCCGGGCATGTGGCGGCGGGCCTGCTTTTGGGGGGCGCGCTGGGCAATGTCATCGACCGGCTGATCTATGGTGCGGTGGCGGATTTTTTGAATATGTCGTGCTGCGGCATCGCCAACCCTTATGCCTTTAACGTGGCCGATATTACCATTTTTGCCGGTGCATTCGGGCTGGCGCTGTTCGGCGGCGAGACGCCGGGTGCAAAAAACGCCTCGTGACGCGGGGCGCGCAATGGTCTATTGCTTGGGCCGTTCATGACAGAAGCGGGACAGATCACATGAAATACCCTGCCTTGGCGATGGTTGCAGTTTTGGCGCTGGGCGCCTGCACAGGCCCGCGCGAGGCGCCGCAGCTGCGCAACCTGTCCAGCATGAACAATGGGCCAGATGAATTTCTGGTGGTGCCCGGCAAGCCGCTGGAACAGCCCAAAGATCTCACTGCCCTGCCCACCCCCACACCGGGTGGCACCAACCTGACCGATCAAAACCCATTGGCCGATGCCGTGGCGCAACTGGGCGGCAGCCCCGATGCATTGGCCGCGCAATCGGTGCCAGCCGCTGATGCCGCTTTGGTGCAAAGCGCCGCGCGCAATGGCCAAGATGCAGCGATCCGCCAAACCCTGGCCTCTGAGGACGAAGATTTGCGCCGCCGTATGGGCCGGTTCCAAAAGCTGCGCATCTTCATCAAGAACAAATATAACGAGGTCTACAGCGGCCAGACGCTGGATGCCGAGGCCGCCAACCAAGCGTTCCGCCGTCAAGGCGTGCCCACCCCCTCGGTGCCGCCCGCGGGCCAAACCGACTAGGGCCAAACCGACCCGCGCCAAACCAACCCGGGCCAAAGCGCGCGCTGCGCTCACATCCCCGTCAGGCGCCTTGCCGCTGGGGGATTTTGCCGTATCTATAGGCCATACCAAACGGTTTTGGGGATCCTATGTTACGCTATCTTGCACCTGTTGTTTCGCTTTTATTGATCGCCTTGCCGCTGCGTGCGGGTGCGCAGGTAAGCAGCTTTGCTTTGGATAACGGCATGGAAGTGGTGGTCATCGAAGACCACCGCGCGCCGGTGGTGGTGCATATGGTGTGGTATCGGGCCGGTTCCGCCGACGAGCCGCCGGGCGCCTCGGGCGTGGCGCATTTTCTGGAACATCTCTTGTTTAAAGGCACGGAAAATATGGCGCCGGGCGAATTATCGGCCACGGTTGCGCGCAATGGCGGCTCGGATAATGCCTTTACCAGCTATGATTACACCGCCTACTACCAGCGCATTGCCGCCGATCGCCTGCCGCTGATGATGAAGATGGAGGCCGATCGCATGGTCAACCTGCGTCTGTCTGAAACAGACGTGGCCACCGAACGCGATGTGATTATCGAAGAACGCAACCAGCGGGTGGAAAATGACCCCTCGTCGCTGTTTCGCGAGCAAAAGAACGCCGCACTTTTTCTAAACCACCGCTATGGCGTGCCGGTGATTGGCTGGCGCCATGAAATGGTGGCGCTTGATCAGTCAAAGGCACGCGCCTTTTACGATCGCTACTATGCCCCCAACAACGCCATTTTGATTGTGGCGGGCGATGTGCGCCCCCAAGAGGTGCGCGCCCTGGCGCAGCAATATTACGGCCCGCTGCCCGCCAACCCCGATTTGCCGGCGCGCATACGCCCGCAAGAGCCGCCCCAAACCGCCGAGCGGCGCTTGGTGTTTCGCGATGCACGCGTGGCCCAGCCCTATGTTTCGCGCTCGTATCTGGCGCCCGAGCGCGACAGTGGCGCCCAGGAAACCGCGGCGGCGCTAACGATTTTGGCCGAAATTTTGGGCGGTGGCACCACCAGTGTTATGGCGGAAAAGCTGCAATTTGATAGCCAAACTGCTGTCTATACGGGGGCGTTTTACGGTGGCGGCGCGCTAGACAAGACCAGTTTTGATCTGGTCGTTGTGCCCGCGCCGGGCGTGTCTTTGCAGCAGGCCGAGGACGCCATGGATGCGGTTTTGGCAGATTTTGTGAAAACCGGCGTTGATGAGGCGCAGCTGGCGCGGATCAAAATGCAGGTAAAGGCGGCCGAGATTTATGACCGCGACAATGTGGAACGGCTGGCAAACCGCTATGGCCGGGCGCTGACGCAGGGCCTAACCATTGCCGATGTGCAAGACTGGCCGCAGGTGCTGCAGGCGGTGACGGCCGATGATGTGATGGCGGCCGCCCGGGCGGTGCTGGACCGGCGGCAATCGGTGACTGGTTGGTTGATGTCCGAGGAGGCAACGCAATGATTCGCTTTGTTTTTGCGCTGATTTTGGTGGTTGTAGCCCTGCCTGCGCGCGCGGGCGTTGAGATCAAGCAAGTCACATCGCCCGGCGGCATTACCGCATGGCTGGTCGAGGATCATTCTATTCCCTTTACCGCGCTCGAGCTGCGGTTTCGCGGCGGCGCGGTGCTGGATCCTGAGGGTAAGAAGGGCGTGGCCAGCCTGATGGCTGCGCTGTTGGAAGAGGGGGCAGGCGATATGGATGCCCGTGGCTTTGCCCGCGCAGCCGAGGCGCTGGCCACCTCGTTCAGCTATGGGGCGTCGGATGACACAATCAGCGTATCTGCGCGATTTCTTAGCGAAAACCGCGATGCGGCGGTAGATTTGCTGCGCCAATCGCTGGTGCAGCCGCGGTTTGATGATGACGCGATCGAACGGGTGCGCGCGCAAATGCTGTCGAACCTGCGTTCAGATCTGAAAGACCCGCGCGCCATTGCCGGGCGCGCCTTTGATGCGCGCATATTTGCCAGCCACCCCTATGGCCAGCCGGTAGATGGCACGGTGGAAAGCGTGGCGGCGCTGTCGCGGGCTGATCTGCAGCAGGCGCATCGCACGCTGTTGGTGCGCAACCGCGTGTTTGTGGGTGCTGCGGGCGATATCACCGCCGAAGAACTGGGGGTGTTGCTTGACCAGCTTTTGGGCGATCTGCCCACAGGGCAGGCCACCCTGCCCGGGCCTGCCGATCTGGCATTTGATGGCGGGGTGCATGTGGTGGATTTTCCCACGCCGCAATCGGTGGTGCTGTTTGGCCAGCCGGGGCTGGGGCTGGATGACCCCGATTTCTTTCCCGCCTTCGTGTTAAATCACATTCTGGGTGGCGGTGGCTTTGAAAGCCGCTTGATGAGCGAGGTGCGCGAAAAGCGTGGCCTGACCTATGGCATCTATACCTATCTGGGCGACAAAGATTATGCAGATCTTTGGCAGGGGTCGGTGTCGTCGGCCAACGATCGGGTGGCCGAGGCGGTTGAGGTGATCCGCCAGCAATGGGCCGAGGCTGCTGAAAACGGGGTTACGGCCGAAGAATTGCAAGACGCGATCACCTATCTTACCGGCGCCTATCCGCTGCGCTTTGATGGCAATGGCCCGATTGCCAAGATCATCGTGGGCATGCAGCTGCAAGGCTTTGATCGCGAGTATGTCAACACCCGCAACGCCCGTATCGAGGCTGTCACCCAGGCCGATGTGGCCCGCGTGGCGCGGCGCCTGATGGATCCTGCGCTGCTGACATTTGTCGTCGTGGGCCAGCCGCAGGGGCTGGCCGCCAATTAAACGCCCGATTAAACGCTGGCTGCCCTATTCGCCATAGGGCACCCAAACCGTTTTCACCTCGGTTGCCGCGTCTAAAAAGGCACGCCCCGCGCCTGCGGGGCCAAACCAATCGGGGTTGCGGCCATTATTCACCCATGTGCGTTTCAGCGTATCGGCGCTGGCGGCTTCGATATCGGCCGACAGGTTGGTGTTGCTAAACCCCCAGATCGCATCAATGCCGGCGTGGCGGGCCATATGCGGGGCCAGCTCGGCATGCTGGCCGGTCAGGATATTGGCAACGCCTGGCGGGATATCGGATGTTTCCAGCAGCTGATAAACCGGCCCCGCCACCAGCGGAAAGGGCTGCGAGGCCACCACAACAGCGCGGTTTCCCATCGCCAGTGCCGGGCCCAAAACCGATATCAGCCCCAGCAAGGGCAGATCATCAGGGCAAAGCGCGCCGATCACGCCCACCGGCCCACGCAGCGCCAGCGCCAGCCCGCGCAAGGGCACATTGGCCACACGCCCATCGTATTTATCGGCCCAGGCCGCATAGGTGAATAGCCGCTCTAGGCTGGTGTCCACCTCGGCCATGCCATCGCGGCGCCCGGTCATGTCATTCAAGGCATGGGCCAGCGCATCGGCGCGCGATTGCAGGTTTTCTGCCAGATAATACAGCACCTGTGCGCGCGCATGCCCGCTGCTGCTGGCCCAGCCACGGGCCGCCTGCGCCGCCTGCACCGCGTTGCGCAGGTCTTTGCGGTTGGCCTGGGGCGCATGGCCCAACAGCTGCCCCTTGGCGCCGTAAACAGGCTGGCTATAGCCGCTGTCCGGCCGGGCCTGTTTGCCCCCGATATATAGTTTTTGGGTCTGATCAATGGCAGGCAGGCCCGCGCTGGCCGGCGTGGCACCCTGCCTTGGGCCAAAGGCCGGCACAGGTTTTGCTGGCTGGCCCTTGGCCACGGGGGCCAGATAGGCGGCCATGCCTTCGGGGCCGCCTTCACGGCCAAAACCGCTGTCGCGCAGCCCGCCAAACGGGGCAGCGGCATCGAACATATTGGTGCAATTGATCCAGACAACGCCGGCCACCAATTGTGGTGCCAGCCCCAGGGCCAGGTTGATATTTTCGCTCCAGATCGTGGCGGCCAGCCCATAGCGGGTGTTGTTGGCCAGCTCTATCGCCTCGGCATGGGTGCGAAAGCTGCAGGCAACCAGCACCGGGCCAAAGATTTCTTCCTGCATCAGGGGGTGGGCCTGTGGCAGGTTGCACACCAGCGTGGGCGGCACGAAATGCCCGCCCTCGGGCAGGGAGGGCTGGGCCGGCTGATAGACACTGCCCTCGGGGGCGGTTGCCAGCATCTGCGCGATGCGCTGGGCCTGCTGGGCGCTGACAATTGCCCCGATATCGATGCATTTATCCAGCGGGTCGCCCAGGCGCAGCTTGGCCATACGCGCGCGCAGCCGGGCCAGAAAGGTTTCTGCAATGCCCTCTTGCACCAACAGCCGCGCGCCTGCGCAGCAGACCTGCCCCTGGTTCATCCAGATCGCATCCACCAGCCCCTCGACGGCGCTGTCGATATCGGCATCCTCGCAAACGATATAGGCCGATTTGCCCCCCAGCTCTAGCGTCAGCGCCTTGCCTTGCCCGGCGGTGGCCCGGCGAATGGCGCGGCCCACATCGGTGGATCCGGTAAAGGCCACTTTTTGCACGCCCGGGTGGGCGGCCAGTGCGGCGCCGGTTTCCCCATCGCCTGTGATGATATTCACCACACCGCGGGGCAGGCCCACCTCGTGGCAGATCTGGGCAAATAACAAGGCAGTCAGCGATGTTTGCTCGGCCGGTTTCAGCACAACGCAATTGCCCGCAGCCAGGGCAGGCGCCAGTTTCCAGGCCAGCATCAACAGCGGAAAATTCCACGGGATAATCTGTGCGCATACCCCCAAGGGGCCTTGGCCGGGGAAATGCGCCTCTAGCAATTGGGCATGGCCTGCGTGGTGATAGAAATGCCGATGCACCAGCGGGATATCGATATCGCGGGTTTCGCGCAGTGGCTTGCCGTTATCCAGCGCCTCGAGCACCGCAAAAAGGCGCGCGTGTTTTTGCACCATGCGCGCCAAAGCATAAAGATAGCGCGCGCGCCCATGCCCCCCCAGCGCCGCCCAGCGCCTTTGCGCGCGCCCGGCGGCGGCCACTGCGGCATCAATCTCGGGCTGGCCTGCGTGGCTGAGCCGTGCCAGCCTGGCGCCGGTTGCGGGGTTTGTGCTGTCAAAGGCGGGCTGGGCCGGGGTGAAACGCCCGTTGATAAAATGGCCAAAGCCCGCGCTGTGGCGCTGCAGCCAGGCCTGTGCCTCGGCTGCGCTTTCGGGGGCGGGGCCCAGGGCCATGGTTTCGAAAATCTCTGAGATGCGCATGATCTGCCTTTGCTTTGCCTTTCAGGGCTGGGCCTAGCCCATGGGGTGGTGCCAGGGGGCCGAATAGGCGCCGCTTACGTGATGTTCCAATTGCTGCTCGATATCGCCCAGCAAGCTGGAGGCGCCAAAGCGCAGCAGATCCGGGTGCAGCCAGCCTGTGCCTAGCTCGTCGTGCACCAAGGCCAGATAGCTCAGCGCGTCTTTGGCCTTTGAGATGCCACCGGCGGGCTTATAGCCCACTTTATGGCCGGTGCGCTGATAATAGTCGCGGATGGCGCGCAGCATCACCAGGCTCACGGGCAATGTGGCGTTCACGCTTTCTTTGCCTGTCGAGGTTTTGATGAAATCGGCCCCCGCCATCATACATACCAAACTGGCCCGGGCCACATTGCGCAGGCTGCCCAATTCGCCGGTGGCCAAAATGGCCTTTACATGCGCCCCGCCACAGGCCGCGCGAAAGCTGCGCATTTCCTGATAAAGCGCGCCCCAATCGCCACCCAAGACATGGCGGCGCGAAATCACGATGTCGATCTCTTGGGCGCCCGCCTGCACGCTGGCCTCGATTTCAGCGATGCGCAGGGGCAGGGGCGACAGGCCGGCAGGAAAGCCCGTGGATACAGCCGCCACCGGAATGCCGCTGCCTGCCAGCGCGCGCACCGCAGGCGCCACCATTTCGTGATACACGCATACCGCCCCCACCTGCAGCCCCGGCAGGCCCAGCTGCGCCAAGATATCGGCGCGCACGGGCTGGCGGGCTTTGGCGCACAGGCGCGCCACGCGATCGGCGGTATCATCGCCCGAGAGCGTTGTCAGATCGATGCAAGACACCGCACGCGCCAGCCAGGCGGCCTGATAGGCGCCCTTTACGCTGCGCCGCCCCGGCAGGCTGGCCACCCGCCGCTCGATCGCCGAGGTATTGGCCTGCGCGCTGCGCACCCACGCCATATCAAGCGCTGTGCCGGGGTTGCGCGCAGCGCCCAGTTGCGGCAGCTGCGTGGCTGTGGTGGGGGGCACGCTGGCTGCTGTGTGCGGCGTGGTTTGGGTGGGGCGCATATCATCATCCTTTTTGGGATGGGGGAAAACTGGCATGGGTGCCTGCCCTTGGCAAGCAGGCTGCGATTGCACGTGCCGCCGCAATCGGGTAACCCCAAGCGGCAATATCAGGGGGCAGCTATGTCGCTTAATAGCTTTGGGCATCTATTCCGCGTTACCACTTGGGGCGAAAGCCATGGGCCTGCGCTGGGCGCAACGGTTGATGGCTGCCCACCCGGTGTGCCCATTGACGAGGCCGCGCTGCAGCATTGGCTGGATCAGCGCAAGCCCGGGCAATCGCGCTACACCACCCAGCGCCGCGAGCCGGATGCGGTAAAGATTTTATCAGGGGTATTCGAGGGGCAGACCACGGGCACGCCTGTGCAGCTGATGATCGAAAACACCGATCAGCGATCAAAAGATTATGGCGATATTGCCGAAAAATTCCGCCCGGGCCACGCCGATATTACCTATTGGCAAAAATACGGCATCCGCGATTATCGCGGTGGTGGCCGCTCGTCTGCGCGCGAAACGGCCGCGCGCGTGGCGGCGGGTGGGCTGGCGCGCGCGGCCTTGGCGCAACTGGTGCCGGGGCTGCAGATTACCGGCTATATGACGCAGATTGGCCCGCATGCCATTTCGCGCGCCCGATTTGACGCAGCAGAAATCGGGCAAAACCCGTTTTGGTGCCCCGATGCCCAGGCCGCACAGCAGTGGGCCGATTATTTGGACGCGCTGCGCAAAAGCGGCAATTCGGTGGGCGGCGTGATCGAGGTGGTGGCGCGCGGCGTGCCCGCCGGGCTGGGGGCGCCGATTTATGGCAAAATGGATACCGATCTGGCCGCGGCGATGATGTCGATCAACGCCGTCAAGGGCGTTGAAATTGGCGAGGGCATGAATGCCGCCACCCTGACCGGCGAAGAAAATGCCGATGAAATCTTTATGGGTAATGATGGCCAGCCGGTTTATTCCAGCAACCATGCGGGCGGTATTTTGGGCGGTATCACCACCGGCCAAGATGTGGTGGTGCGCTTTGCGGTGAAACCCACCTCGTCGATTTTGCGGCCGCGCCAAACCATCACCAAAGGGGGCGATGCGGCCGAGATTATCACCAAGGGGCGGCACGACCCTTGTGTTGGGATCCGCGCGGTGCCGGTGGGCGAGGCGATGATGGCCTGTGTCTTGCTCGATCATATCTTGCTGCACCGTGGCCAAATTGGCGCCAATCGCGGCCATATTGGATGAGCCACGCCCTGCAGGCCCAGCTGCGCGCTGAGGCGCAGGCACAGATGGCGGCAGACAGCGCGCATGATATCGCCCATCTTGACCGGGTTTGGGCCAATGCCCAGGCGATTGCGGCCAGCTTTGATGGCATCGATCACGCAGCCCTATGTGCTGCGGCCTATCTGCACGATCTGGTGAACCTGCCCAAAGATGCGCCCAACCGCGCCCAGGCCTCGCGCCTGTCGGCGCAAGCGGCCAGGCCGGTGATGGCCCGCCTTGGGCTGGCCGCCGCCAGCGTAGATCTGGCCTGCCACGCGATCGCGGCGCATAGCTTTTCTGCAGGTATCGCCCCGCAAACCCCCGAGGCGCGTATTTTGCAAGATGCCGATCGGCTGGATGCGCTGGGCGCCATCGGCATTGCGCGCACCTTCCTGGTATCGGGGGCGCTGGCCCGCCCGCTTTATGATGCAGCCGATCCCTTTGCCCAATCGCGGCCCCTAGATGATAGCGCCTTTGCCATAGATCACTGGCCCGCCAAGCTGTTGCGCCTGGGCGAGGCCATGGCCACCGATGCTGGGCGCCGCATGGCCCGGGCGCGCCTGGCGGTGATGCGCCAATATCTGCACGCTTTGGCGGCAGAATTGGGCCAGCCGCTGCCGCAGGATTGGGGGCTGTAGATGGCGGCGCTGATCGGCATAATCGCCCCGATATTCACGCTGATTGGTCTGGGCTGGCTGGGCCTGCGTGCGGGCGTGTTTCGCCCCGGGGATCAGCGCGTTTTATCGGGGCTGGTGATGAATTTTGCCTTGCCGGCGCTGCTGTGCGGGGCGATTGCGCGGCGCGATCTGGCGGATGTGGTGCAGCCGGGCTATTTGCTGGTGTTCTTGGCTGCGGGCTTGGGCAGTATGGGGCTGGCCTATGGCGCCTTTTTGGCGCAGGGGCAGGGCCGTGCGCGCGCGGCCACCGCGGCGATGGGGGCATCTTGTGCAAACTCGGGCTTTGTTGGGTTTCCAGTGATGCTGATGGTGTTTCCCGATGCGGCAGGCATGATTTTGGCGCTGAATTTTCTGGTTGAAAACTTGGTGCAAATTCCACTGGCCTTGGTGCTGATCCAGCTGGCGCGGCCCGATGCGCAGGGCGCGGGTGTGCTGCGGATGGCGGGCCATAGCCTGCTGTCGCTGCTGCGCCGCCCCCTGGTGATTGGGTTGTTGGTTGGCTTGGCGCTGTCGGCCCTGAAACTGCCTGTGCCTGCCCCTGTTTTCAGGGTGTTAGATCTGCTGGCCGCCAGCGCCGCGCCCGTTGCGCTGATTTCCATCGGGGTGGCGATTGCGGGCTATCCGCTGCAGGCCGATCGGGGTGCTGCGCTGCAGATCAGCTTGGCCAAACTGCTGCTGCACCCGGCCTTGGCGGTGGCGCTGTTGATTGTGCTGCCGGGCTTTGGCCTGCCTGTGCCACAGGGCATGATGGCCACGGCGCTGGTGCTATCGGCGGCGATGCCGATGTTCAGCGTCTATCCGCTGTTTGCGCAGGAATGCGGCTGCGAGGGGCTGGCGGCGCTATCGGTTGTGATGGCCACGTTGATATCGGCGCTGACGCTGAGCGTGGCGCTGTTTTGGCTGTTATAGGGCGCTGGCACGAAACCCATCGGGAATGGTGTCTTGCCCCTCAAGCAGCAGCAGCGCCATGGTTTGCGCCACTTTTGGCGCCATGCCAAAGCCAATTTTGAACCCGCCATTGGCAATAAACTGCCCCTCTTTGGTGGGATGTGCGCCCAGCACCGGGGCGCGGCTGCGGGCGCGGGGGCGCAGCCCGGCCCAACGGGCCAAAACCGGCGCGCCGCGCAGTGCTGGCAGGGCAAGGCAGGCCGCCTCGATCACCGCGTCTAGCTGGGCATCGGTGCTGTCGGGGCTGTCAAAAACCCGCTCGCTGGTCGAGCCGATGGCGGTGGTGCCATCGGCATGGGGCACGATATGCACGCCATTGGCAAAAACCTGCGGCGCCAAGGGCTGCGCCAGCTGCAAAAGCGCGGCCTGCCCTTTCACGCCATCGCCAAAGTTTTTGCCGCATTCGGCGCTGATCTCGCGCAGCCCGGCCACGCCGGTGGCATGCACCACCAGCCCGCGATCTGGGCCCTGGGCCGTGATCTGCCCGCCGCGGGCGGTGATGGCTGCCACCAAGGCCCGGCAAGCTGCCTGCGGGTGCAGCCGCGCGGTAAGCGTGTCATGGATCAGCAGGCCAGTGGGGCTTTCAGGCGCAAGCGGGCCTGCGGTTTTTTGCTCTACGATCTGCCAATCGGCCTGGCCTTGCCACAGCGATTGCGCCCCTGTGGCGCGCGCCTGCGCCAGGGCCAGCGCCGCGTCATCTGCAATGGGCTGATACCGCCCCGTGCGCCCATAGCCCGGATCTTGGCCGCCGGCCTGTGCCACCCCGGCCCAAAACTGGCCCGCCATCAGCAGGCTGTCTAACTGAAAGGCTTTCTTGGCGTTCCAGTTTTCGGGCACATGGGGGGCCAGGGCGCCCACCAGCCCACCGCTGGCCCCGGCGCCCGGCCCATGCGGATCGATCACCTGCACACGCGCCCCCCGGCGCAGGCATTCCCATGCGATAGACAGGCCAAAAATGCCCGCGCCGCGCACTGTGATCTCGGCCATTGCCATCGTTTTCCCCCCGGGTCATTGTGCCCCCATCTCTAGGGGATAGTTCCATGCAAGACCAGACAGCCCAGCTGACATGGCGCGAGGCGCAAGTGCCCGTTTCGCAGCGTTTTGACGACCCGTATTTCAGCCTTGAAAACGGTTTGGCAGAAACGCGGCACACGTTTTTGGCGGGCAACGGGTTGCCGGGGCGGTTTTGCCCGGGCTTTCACGTGGCCGAGCTGGGCTTTGGCACGGGGTTAAACCTGCTGGCCACGTGGCAGCTGTGGCGCCAATCGGGGCAGGGGGGGCGGCTATATTTTACCAGTTTCGAGGCCTTTCCAATGGCGCTGGCCGATATGGCGCGCGCCCTTGCCGCCTTTCCCGAGCTGCAAGATCTGGCGCAACCGGTTCTGGCCGCATTGGCCGAAACGCCCACGCAGGTAGATCTGCCCGATCTGCATTTTTCCCTGATTTTGGGTGATGCACGCGAAACCTTGCCGCATTGGGCGGGGCAGGCCGATGCGTGGTTTTTGGATGGGTTTTCACCGGCAAAAAACCCCGAGCTATGGGAGCCGCCATTGCTGGCGGCGGTGCATGCGCATACCGCCCCGGGGGGCACCTTGGCCACCTATACCGCGGCAGGTTTTGTCCGGCGTGGGCTGGCAGATGTCGGTTTCACAGTAGCGCGCATGCCCGGATACGGGCGAAAACGCCACATGAGCGTGGCAAAAAAAGGCTAAAAGCAAATCATGGCGCAAACCCCCTATGTGCAGCAGGCGTCAAATTCGCGGCTGGGAATTCTGTTGATGGTGGCCACCACCTTGGTGTTTGCGCTGCAAGACGGCATCAGCCGGCATCTGGCCTCGGAATATAACGTGCTGATGGTGGTGATGATCCGCTATTGGTTTTTTGCGCTGTTTGTCATGACCGTGGCCGCGCGCAAGGCCGGTGGGTTGCGGGCCGCGGCGGCCACCAGCCAGCCCTTGGTGCAAAGTTTTCGGGCGCTTTTGCTGGTGGCTGAAATCTGCATCGCGATCTGGGGTTTTACCATACTGGGGCTGGTGGAAAGCCATGCGGTTTTTGCCTGCTACCCGCTGTTGATTGCCGCGCTGTCTGGCCCGGTATTGGGCGAGGCTGTGGGCTGGCGGCGCTGGGCGGCTATTGGTGTGGGCTTTGTCGGGGTGATCATTATTCTAGAGCCGGGCTTTGGCGTTTTCCAACCCGCGGCCATCATCCCGTTGATTTCGGCCCTGATGTTTGCCCTTTACGGGTTGCTTACGCGCTATGTGGCCCGGCGCGATAGTGCCGCCACCTCGTTTTTCTGGACAGGCACCGTGGGTGTGGTGGCCATGACGGCGGTGGGCATCTGGTTTTGGCAGCCCATGCTGCCGGGCGATTGGCTGTGGATGGGGCTGTTGTGCCTGACCGGCGCGCTGGGGCATTGGCTGTTGATCAAATGCTACGAGGTGGCCGAGGCCAGCGCCGTGCAGCCCTTTGCCTATCTGCAACTGGTCTTTGCCTCGATCCTTGGGGTGTTTGCCTTTGGCGAGGTGATCCGCACCAATGTGGCCATTGGCACGGTCATCATCGTGATGGCAGGGCTGTTCACCCTGTGGCGTGAACGCCAGGCCAAAGCGGCTTAGGCGCTGCGCCCCGGTCAGGCGCGTTTGCGCCGCATCAGGGCCACTGTGTTTGAAACCGCCAGGGCGCCAACCACCACAGCCCCCCCGGCCAGCGCGTAATGGCCGGGGTGTTCGCCCACCACCGCCCACACCAAAAGTGGCGCCAATACCGATTCCAGCAAGATCAGCAATGCCACCTCGGCCGAGGTAATATAGCGCGGGCCCAAGGCCAGGCAGACCGCGCTGAGCACGATAATTCCGCTATGCAGCGGCACAAAATGCCATTTGTCGGGCGCCACGGCAAAGGGGTCGGTCATGGCCAGCAAAACAGCCGCGCTCAGCAGATAGGCCAGCCCCACGCCAGGCACCATGGAAACATTGCGCACCTTGCGTGCCACAGTCAGCGCTGCGGCAAACAGGGCCGCCACCATCAGGGCCACGAAATCGCCCAAATAACTGGTGTTTTCATTGTTGCCCGATCCATAGGCGATAATGCCCAGCCCCAAAAACACGGCCGCCATCGTTATCACCATACGCCGGCTTATAGGCTCGGCCAGAAAGATACGGCTGTAGATGGCCGCAAAAACTGGCATCGCGGCGATGATAAACACCACATTGGCCACGCTGGTCAGATCCACCGCGATGATGAACAGATTGGTCGAAACGCCCATGATCACCACATAGAGCAGGCCGTAAATGCCCGTTCCCATCAAGGCCCGAAACGGGCGCGCGCCTTGCAAAACCAGCACACCCAAGGTGATCAGCCCGCCCACCAGCAACGCACGCCAAAAGGCAATGGTCAGGGCATCGGCATCGATCAGGCGCACAAACAGCGAGTCGGGAACGATCAGCAACGCCCCGGCTGTGGTGATAAGCAAACCTTTAAGCTGTTCAGTCATGCGCCCATCTGAGCGTAAGCAGCAAAGATGTAAAGAATTACTCGGCCATATCCGCTAATTTTTGCAGCGCTTGACGCAGCGCTGCGGCCTCGCCCGGGCCAAGGGCTGCAGATAACTCGCTATCATAGCTTTGGGCCAAAGCGCGCAAATCATCATAGGCCGCGCGCCCCTGCGGTGTCAGCGTCAGCCACTCAAGGCGGCGATCGGTGGTATCTGTGTCGCGGGTTAAAAACCGCCGCTGTTCCAGCTTTTGCACCGCGCGGCTGATCTTGGTTTTGTGGATGCGCGCACGCAGGCCAATTTCCTTGGCATTCATGCGGCCATAGATACCTAGGTGAAACAGCACCCGCCATTCGGTGCGCAAAATGCCGTAGCGGTCTTTATAGGCGCGCTGGAATTTCAGGCTGCTGGCTTCGGCGGCCTGATTAAGCAGATAGGGCAGGAATAGATGCAGATCAAACGCGTCTTTTTTTTGCATAGGCTTGCTCTAGCTGTTGTTAGTTACAAAATCAACCATTACGCCGATGCCAACCACTGGAGGATGCGTTATGAATCAGCACAGCAACGCCCAACCGCTTCGCCAAGCGCCAACGCCCGTTGGCACAACGCCGGGCTATATGCCAGGCTGGGCCAATGATTTCGAAACCGAGGCCCTGCCAGGCGCCCTGCCTCAGGGCATGAACAGCCCGCAAAAATGCAATTATGGCCTCTATGGCGAGCAGCTTTCCGGCACCGCCTTCACCGCCAACCCGCCCGAACGCACATGGACCTATCGCATCAGGCCCTCGGTGAAACATTCGGCGCGCTACCAGAAAATTGACCTGCCTTATTGGAAATCGGCCCCCAATGTGAACCCGGATGTGATCAGCCTGGGCCAATACCGCTGGGATCCTGTGGCCCATACCGGTGCCGCGCTGACATGGCTGACCGGCATGCGCACCATGACCACCGCAGGCGATGTCAACACGCAGGTGGGCATGGCGGCCCATGTCTATCTGGTGACCCAATCCATGGTGGACGCGTATTTCTTTTCCGCCGACAGCGAATTGCTGGTCGTGCCCCAAGAAGGGCATCTGCGCTTTGCCACTGAACTGGGCATTATCGATGTGGCGCCAAAAGAGATTGCCATCATCCCCCGTGGCCTGGTCTACCGCGTCGAGGTGCTAGAGGGCCCATGCCGCGGGTTTGTGTGCGAAAACTATGGCCAAAAATTCGAACTGCCCGGCCGCGGGCCGATTGGCGCCAATTGCCTGGCCAACCCGCGCGATTTCAAAGCCCCCGTTGCCGCCTTTGAAGATCGCGAAACCCCCTCGACCCTCACTGTAAAATGGTGCGGGCAGTTTCACCAAACAACCATCGGTCAAAGCCCGCTTGATGTGGTGGCATGGCATGGCAATTACGCGCCCTATAAATACGACCTGCGCAATTATTGCCCCGTTGGCGCCGTTTTGTTCGATCATCCCGATCCATCGATTTTCACCGTGCTCACCGCGCCCTCGGGCGTGCCGGGCACCGCAAATATCGATTTCGTGCTGTTTCGCGAACGCTGGATGGTGGCCGAAAACACCTTTCGCCCGCCATGGTATCATAAAAATATCATGTCAGAATTGATGGGCAATATTTACGGCCAATACGATGCCAAGCCCAAGGGCTTTGTGCCCGGCGGCATGAGCCTGCACAATATGATGCTGCCCCACGGCCCCGATAAAAACGCCTTCGAGGGGGCCTCGAACGCCGATCTAAAGGCAGAAAAGCTGGATAACACCATGTCTTTCATGTTCGAGACACGCTTTCCCCAGCACCTGACAGATTTCGCCGCGAACGAGGCACCTTTGCAAGATGATTACATCGACTGCTGGTCAGATCTTGAGAAAAAGTTCGACGGCACGCCGGGCAAGAAATAACCATTCCCCCGGCGCCCTTTCCGCGCCGGGGCTGACAGACCAAAGGAAACGCGAATGTCCCTAATGCACAGCTGGGTTGCCAGCGCCAATGCGCCCGATCACCCCTTTCCGCTGAACAATTTGCCCTATGGCGTCTTTTCGCTGGGCGATGACGATCCGCGCTGCGGTGTGGCCATTGGCGATATGATTTTAGACATGCGCGCCGCCGAAGAGGCGGGATTGCTGGCCTTGGACAGCGGACCACTATTCGATGTGCCCTTCTGGAACGAGGTGATGGAAGAAGGCCCCAGCCTATGGGCCGATTTGCGCGCACAATTGCAGGCCATGCTGGCCGCAGGCAGCGCCGCCCAAGCCGATCTAGAGCCGCTTTTGGTGGCGCAGGCCGATGCGCAAATGCACATGCCCCTTTTGGTTGCCGAATACACCGATTTTTATGCAGGTCGCCACCATGCCCAAAACGTGGGCACCATGTTTCGTGGCCCCGAAAATGCCTTGCCGCCAAACTGGCTGCACATTCCTATCGGCTATAACGGGCGCGCCTCGTCGGTGGTGGTGTCGGGCACGCCGGTGCGCCGCCCTTGGGGCCAGCTTAAGGGCCCCAATGACGCAGCCCCCCGCTTTGCCCCTTGCCAGCGTTTCGATCTCGAGCTGGAAATGGGCGCCATCGTTGGACAGCCCAGCGATGGCCCCGTCACCCTAGACGAGGCCGATGCCATGATCTTTGGCTATGTGCTGCTAAACGATTGGTCTGCGCGCGATATCCAGGCCTGGGAATACCAGCCACTGGGGCCGTTTCAATCCAAGGCCACGGCCACCTCGATCAGCCCATGGATCGTGACCGCCGCAGCGCTGGCCCCGTTCCGCTGCGCGCCCCCCCCGCGTGATGTGCCGCTTTTGCCGCATCTGCGCGATACTGGCCCGATGTTTTACGATATCGATCTCAGCGTCGAACTGGCACCCGCAGGCCAGCCCGCCACCACCATCGCGCGCACCAATTACCGCGAGATGTATTATTCCGCAGCCCAGCAACTGGCCCACCACACCACCAGCGGCTGCCCGATGACGCCGGGCGATTTGCTGGGGTCTGGCACCATATCTGGCCCCGAACGCCACCAGCGCGGCAGCTTGCTTGAGCTTAGCTGGGGCGGCAAAGAGCCTCTGACCCTCGATTGCGGCGCAACACGCAGCTTTTTGGAAGATGGCGATCGCCTCACCCTCAGCGGCGCCGCCCGTGGTGACGGCTATACAATCGGCTTTGGCACCTGCCACGGCGAAATCTTGCCCGCCCTAGAAAACCCTTACGCGCGCTAAGCTTCATCTTGCGCAAAATACTCCCGCCGGAGGCCCCGCACTGGCCACAGGCGCAGCACTTAAAGGAAGAAAACCATGGCCAAAGCCTTTGCATCCCAAGGCGATCTTAGCGAGAAAAACATCAGCTTCACCGAGGTGGGCGAGGGGCTTTGGGCCTTCACCGCCGAGGGCGATCCAAACTCTGGTGTGATCATTGGCGACGACAGCGTGATGATCGTCGAGGCCCAAGCCACGCCGCGGCTGGCCCATAAGGTCATCGAAAAGGTGCGCGAGGTCACCGACAAACCGATCAGCCATTTGGTGCTGACCCATTATCACGCGGTGCGGGTTCTGGGCGCCAGCGCCTATGGCGCGCGCGAAATCATTATGTCTGATGCCGCGCGCGCCATGGTGGTGGAACGCGGCCAAGAAGATTGGGACAGCGAATTTCAGCGTTTCCCGCGGCTGTTTGAGGGGCACGAAAGCATTCCGGGCCTGACCTATCCCACCACCACCTTTAGCGACCGCACAACCATCTATCTGGGGCAGCGCCGGGTCGATATCATGCATCTGGGGCGCGCCCATACGGCCGGCGATGCGGTGGTGCATGTGCCCGATCAGAACGTCATGTTTACCGGTGATATCGTCGAATATCACTCGGCCTGCTATTGTGGCGATGGCCATTTCAGCGATTGGGGCGATACGCTGGATGCGATCAAATGGTTCGATGTCGATGCCATTGCGCCGGGCCGTGGCGATGCTTTGGTGGGCCGCGAGATGGTGAATGCCGCCATCGAAAACACCCGCGATTTTGTCTCGTCTACCTATCGCCCCGTGGCGCGCGTTGCGGCCCGCGGCGGCAGCCTGAAAGAGGCCTGGGATGCCTGCCGCGCCGAATGCGACCCTAAGTTCAGCGATTACGCGATCTACGAGCATTGCCTGCCCTTCAACGTGGCCCGCGCCTATGACGAGGCCCGCGGGCTGGACACGCCACGCATTTGGACTGCGCAACGCGATCTGGAAATGTGGGATGCTCTGCAGGGCTGATGGCCCATATCCACCACAAAGCAGCCCGCCGGGCACCCGCCCGGCTGGCGTGATGGGAGGCACGACATGAACAAGATTTTTGAAACCCCGCTTTACCCCTATACCCGCAGCCCTGATCAGGGCTGCACGCCCGTGGCGCGGCGCCGCGTGGTTATTGTGGGGGCGGGCCCTGTGGGGCTGGCCGCAGCCATTGATTTGGCCCAGCAAGGCATCGAGGCGGTGGTGCTGGATGATAACGACAAGGTCAGCTTTGGCAGCCGCGCGATTTGTTTTGCCAAGCGCCAGCTGGAAATCCTCGATCGTTTGGGCTGCGGGCAGCAGATGGTCGACAAGGGCGTGGTCTGGAACCTTGGCAAAGTGTTCTTTGGCGATCGCAAGGTCTATGAATTCAACCTGCTCCCCGAAGATGGCCACCAGCGCCCGGCCTTCATCAACCTGCAGCAATATTATTTCGAAACCTATCTGGTGCAGCGTGCGCAGCAATTGCAAAGCCAAGGCGCCCCCATCGAATTGCGCGGCCAAAACAAGGTGTTGCAGGTCCAAGACCAGGGCGATCACGTGGCGCTGCGCATCGATACGCCCGAAGGCCCCTATGATTTGCAGGCCGATTGGCTGATTGCCTGCGATGGTGCCGGCAGCCCCATCCGCGCGATGATGGGCCTCGATTTTGTGGGCCGCGTTTTCGAAGATAACTTCCTGATCGCCGATGTGATCATGGATGCTGAATTCCCGACCGAACGGTGGTTTTGGTTCGATCCCCCCTTTAACAAGGGCCAATCGGCCTTGCTGCACAAACAGCCCGATGGTGTGTGGCGCATCGATCTGCAACTGGGCTGGGATATTGACAAAGAGCAGGAAAAACAGCCCGAAAGGGTGATCCCGCGGCTCAAGGCCATGCTGGGCGATGATGTGAATTTCCAGCTGGAATGGGTGTCGATCTACACGTTCCAATGCCGCCGAATGGAGAAATTCCGCCACAACCGCGTGGTTTTTGCAGGCGACAGCGCCCATCAGGTTAGCCCCTTTGGCGCGCGCGGCGCAAATTCGGGCCTGCAAGATGCAGATAATCTGGTGTGGAAACTAAAGCTGGTGATCGATGGCAAGGCGCCGCCTGCGCTGCTGGACAGCTACGATAGCGAGCGGGTCTATGGCGCCGACGAGAATATTTTGAACTCGTCCCGATCGACAGATTTCATCACCCCAAAATCCCAGCAAAGCCGCATTTTCCGCGATGCGGTGCTGGATCTGTCTGAACATTTCGCCTTTGCCCGCCCCTTGGTGAATTCGGGGCGCCTTTCCTTGCCCTGCACCTATGATGGCTCGGTCTTGAACAGTGCCGATGCGCTGCCCCAAGGGCCGGCGCGCACCCGCCCCGGTGCCCCGTGCCCCGATGTGGCGCTAGAAAATGGGTATTTGCTGCCACAGCTTGGCAATGATTTCGTGCTTTTGTGCATCAATACACCCGCGCCCGAGGCGCTGCAGGTCAATGGCATTGCATTGCGGCCGCTGGCCCTGTCTTGCGATCCCGAAACCAACACCGCTTTGGCCCAGCGCTATTTGGGCGATGCGCCCGCCGCCGTCTATTTGCTGCGCCCCGACCAGCATGTGGCGGCCCGCTGGCCCAGCTATAATGAAACCGATATCTGCGCAGCCCTGCTGCGCGCAACGGCACAGGGCTAAGACATGAGCAGTTTGATCCTGACCCCAAATCTTGACCGTCCCGATGATGTGTATGCCGATCTGCTAGAGGCCCACGAAGGCCTGGACAAGGCGCAATCTGATGCGCTGAATGCCCGGCTTATTCTGGTGCTGGCCAACCATATTGGCGATCGTCAGATCATTGCCGAGGCGCTGCAAGCGGCAAAGCAGGCGGGCCAGCCCGCCTAGCGCCGCGGCCCCAAGGCCGGGCTTGCCCATCTGGCCCGGCTGGTTTACTTGTCATGTTAAACATCATGGTCAAGGGGGGCGTGCAATGCGCTGGAGCGATTTTCCAAAATGGGGCCATTGGCTGGCCGATTGGGCCTCAAGCTACCATAACGGCCTGCGCGACAGGCCCGTGCGCGCACAGGTGCAGCCCGGTGAAACCTTGGCCGCCCTGCCCGCAACCCCGCCCGAGGCGCCCCAGCCCATTGCGCAAGTGATCGAGGATTTCGAGCGTATCGTGATGCCCGGCATCACCCATTGGCAACACCCCCGGTTCTTTGCCTATTTCCCATCAAACGCATCCCCCGCGGCGGTTCTGGCCGATCAGCTGGCCACGGTGATGGCGCCGCAATGCATGTTGTGGCAAACCTCACCCGCCGCAACCGAGATGGAAACCCGCATGATGGAATGGCTGCGCCATGCGGTGGGCCTGCCTGAAACATTTGCCGGTGTGATCCAAGATAGCGCCTCCTCGGCAACGCTGGCGGCGGTGCTGACCATGCGCGAACGCGCGTTAAACTGGCAGGGCAATGCAGCCGGCCTTTCGGGCCAGCCACGCCTGCGCATCTATTGCTCGCCCGAGGCGCATAGCTCTATTGATCGCGCCATTTGGGTGGCAGGCATCGGGCAGGAAAACCTGGTGCGCGTGCCCCTGGCACCCGGCCCCATGCGCGCCATGTGCCCAGCGGCGCTGACCGCCGCGATCGAGGCCGATTTGGCCGCAGGCCACCGCCCCGCCGGGGTGATCGCCTGCACCGGCGCCACCGGCATGGGCGCCTGCGATGATGTGGCGGCGCTATGCACCATCGCAGGGCGCTTTGGCCTTTATACCCATGTCGATGCCGCCTGGGCCGGTAGCGCCATGATTTGCCCCGAGTTCCGCAGCCTCTGGGCCGGGGTCGAGATGGCCGATAGCGTGGTCTTCAACCCGCATAAATGGCTCGGCACGCAATTTGACCTATCGGCGCATTTTATCCGCTCGCCCGCGGATTTGACCCGCACCCTGGCCATCCAGCCTGAATATCTGAAAACCCATGGCGCCGATGGGGTGATCAACTATTCGGAATGGTCCGTGCCGCTGGGGCGGCGGTTTCGGGCGCTGAAACTGTGGTTTTTGCTGCGCGCCTACGGGCTTGAGGGGCTGCGCCAGATGATCCGCAACCATGTGACATGGGCCCAATCGCTGGCCCAGCGGCTGCAGGCCGTGCCCGATTTCGAGATCGTCAGCCAACCCATCTTGTCGCTTTTCACCTTCCGCTTTTGCCCCGCGGGCATCCCGGCAGAGGATGCCACGCTTGACCTGATCACGCAGATCAACAACGATGGCCGCATTTACCTAACCCAAACCCGCGTTGACGACCGCTTTGTTATCCGCTTCCAAGCCGGCCAATTCGATTGCACCGAGGCCGATATCAACACCGCCTATGACGTGATCACCGAGATCGCCGATAAAATCCGAAAGGGATAAGCCATGCCTGCCCCAGTAAACAGTTTCAAGCAGCGCCTTGCCACAGGCCAGCGGCTGATCGGCTGCTGGGCCGGGTTTGCCGACCCCTATCCAACCGAGGTGCTGGCCAGCGCAGGGTTCGATTGGCTGGTGATCGATGGCGAACACGCCCCAAACGATCTGCGCACCATCATGGCGCAGCTGGTGGCGATGAAAGGGGCGCATAGCCATCCGGTGGTGCGCCTGCCGATGGGCGAAACCTGGGCAATCAAACAGGTGCTTGATGCCGGGGCGCAAACCTTGCTGATCCCGATGGTCGAAAGCGCCGAGCAAGCGCAAGATCTGGTGCGCGCCATGCGCTACCCGCCACAAGGCGTGCGCGGGGCCGGGGCGGCCTTGGCGCGCGCCTCTGAATTTTCGGCCATTCCCGATTATGTCACAACCGCAAACGATCAAATGTGCCTGCTGGTGCAGGTGGAAACCCGCGCGGGGCTGGAAAACCTCGATGCTATCTTGGCGGTCGAGGGGGTAGATGGGGTGTTTATTGGCCCCGCTGATCTGGCCGCCGATCTGGGCTATCCCGGGCAATCTGCCGCAGCACCCGTGGCGGCGGCGATCCAGCAGGCCCTGGCCACAATCGCGGCCAGCCCAAAGGCTGCGGGCATTCTGGCCGTTGATGATGAAACCGCCCAAACCTATGCCAAATGGGGCGCGCAATTTCTGGCGGTGGGCATCGATGTGGTGATGCTGGCCCGCGCCGCCCGCGATACGGTGGCGCTGTGGCAAAGCCGTGGCTAGGGGCTGCATTTATCGCATCTTGCATAATTTCATCTTGCTAAAATATACTCAAATCCAACATTTCCCCAGGCGTGGACGGGCAAAGATTTGGCAGGACAGACGGATATCATCATCGCGGCCATTCTTGGTGCCATCGAAGATGGCAGCCTGACACCGGGCAAGCTGATCGAAGAGGGCGCGCTGATCGAGGCGCATGGCGTCTCGCGCACGCCCGTACGCGAGGCGTTTATCCAGCTGGAAGCCGCCGGCCTTATCCAACGGTTGCCGCGCAAGGGGGCGGTGGTTTTTCGCCCCTCTCTGGCAGAATTCCTGGCCATTCTCGAGGTGCATGCCAAGCTTGAAGGCCAGGCAGCCGGGCTGGCGGCGCGGCGCCTATCGGCCGGGCATGCCGCCCGTATCGAGGCCGCAACCGCCGCCTGCGAGGCCCATGCCGCCACCCATGGCGATGCCCGCCCCGATGCTTATTATCAGCTGAACATGGCCTATCATGCGGCGGTGGCCGATGCCGCCTGCAACCCGTTTTTGCTGGACATGATCAAAACCAATGCGCGCAAATTGATGGCCTATTACCGCGCGCGCTATCACTACAAGGGCGTCATCGGCAGCTCGGCGCGCGAGCATCGCCAGATCACCGCGCTGATTTTGGCGCGCGATGCTGATGCGGCCGAACAGGCCATGGCCGCGCATGTGCAGTTTGATCAGCTGACCGCCATGGATCTGCTGGCCGTTCTTGATTAGCGCGCCTGCTCGAAAAACGCAGCAATGCTTTCGGCAAAGGCCATCGTGTCGGCCTGTTGTTGCAACGAGGCGCGCGCCTGTGCGCTGACCTCTGGCGGCAATTTGCCCTCGAGATGCTGTGTAAGCGCGGCAATAAACCCGGGCTGCATTTCAGGGTGATACTGTGTGGTATACACGTGGCGCCCAATGGCAAAGCCGCCAATCGGGCAGGCCGCATTGCCGCATAGCACCTCGATACCCGGGGGTGGGGTGGTGATTTGCTCGACATGGGCGGCATATAGGTTCAGCGCCTCTGGCAGCGCCGCCATATAGGGCTGGCGCGCGGTTATGTGTGTGGTTTCGCAGCCCAGCACCCAGCCGCCCGGGTTTGGCCCAATCGTGCCCCCCAGCGCCTGTGCAATCAGCTGATGGCCAAAACAGGCGCCAAACAAGGGGCGCTTTTGCGCAACAATTGCGCGCAGCAGCCTCTCTAGCTGGTCAATCCAGCCATGCCCATCATGCACCGATGCAGGGCTGCCCGTGACAATAAACCCATCAAACGCATCTAAATTTTCGGGAAATTCACCGTCGCGTGCCAAGAATACGGTGCACTCCCACGTGGGGCGCACAGTGGCAATCAGGGCTGAAAACTTTTGCCCATCATCAGGATGCCCGCGCGCAAAGTCGGACACATCCGTGTTTGCCATCAAGATCGCCAAGCGCATGCTATTTTCCTTTACATATTTATAGCATCATATAATATACAAAACAAGTTAAGGAAAGGGTAGAATATGACAGTCTGGGTTCCAAATGACGATGGCTATGCCGATCTGACCAGCCACGATACTTTCGTGGCCGGCGCCCCGCATAACACATTCGCCCGGCTGCGCCGCGAAGACCCGGTGCATTGGACCGACTATGCCGACGGGCAGGGGTTTTGGTCTATCACCCGTCATGCCGATATCACCGAGATGAACCGCAATTTTGCCGTGTTTTCATCGGCGCGCGGCATCCGGATGGAGGATCAGACCTACGAGGAATATCTGGCCCGCCGCACCTTTCAGGAAACCGACCCGCCCGAGCATATGCAAACCCGTATCAAAGTGGCGCGCGCCTTTTCCAAAGGTGTGATCGATCAATTCGAGGCCGAAATCCGCACCCTTTGCACCGAAATTCTGGATGAGGCCCTGCAATCGCAAGAGTTTGACGCCACACGCACCATCGCCCGGCAATTGCCCATGCGCATGCTGGGCCGCATCATTGGCACGCCCGACGCCGATTTGCCCTGGTTGGTGGAAAAGGGCGACGCGCTGATCGCCAACACCGACCCTGATTTTACCGATCATGTGCTCGATCGCATGACCACCGATGAATTTCGCATGATGCCCTTCAACTCGCCCGCCGGGGCCGAGCTTTATCAATACGCCAAAGAGCTGATGGCCCAGAAAGAAGCCGCCGGCGATACGTCAGGCGTGCTGCATCTCATCCGCGAACCCGGCAAAGATGGCAGCCGCATCACCGAGGAAGAGTTCCGCAATTTCTTCTGTCTTTTGGTGGCGGCGGGTAACGATACCACGCGCTATTCCATCGCCGCGGGTATTCAGGCGCTGGCCCATCAGCCAGGGCTGTTGGCGCAGATGCAGCAGGGCGATATTTGGGAAACCGCGCCAGATGAAATCATTCGCTGGGCCACGCCCGCGCTTTATTTCCGCCGCACCGCCACCCAAGATGTCACCGCCCACGGCCGCACCATCCGCGCAGGCGACAAGGTGCTTTTCTGGTTTTCCTCGGCCAATCGCGATGAAACCGTGTTTGAAAACCCCTTCCAGGTAGATCTGGCGCGCAGCCCCAACCGCCATTTGTCCTTTGGCCAGGGCGGCCCGCATGTGTGCCTTGGCATGTGGCTGGCCCGGCTCGAGGTGCGGGTGCTGTTCCAGGAACTGGCCCGCCGCATCACCGCCATCGAGCCGGCAGGCCCCTATCAGTTTTTGCGCTCGAATTTTGTGGGCGGGCTGAAATCTTTGCCCGTCCGTGTCACACTGGCCTAATCGGCCCTTTTCCCGGACCAAGGCATCAGATCTTGGCCGCCCAACAGGAGATCCCCATGCCCGAACGCCTGCGCGCGCTGTTTTGCGATCATTTATCCATCCTACGGGGCAAATACCTGCCCGCCTCTAAAATCACCGATGCCAGCACCCGGTTTTGCCGGTCGAATTTCGGGGTGCATTACGATAAAGACCTGCTCGATGCCCCCGGTGCGATGATGATGCAGGGCCTGCCCGATATGGAATTGCACTGGCAGGCCGAAAACATCCGCGACAGCTGGGATCGCAACACCAAGATCGTGATCGGCGATCTTTACGATACCGAAGGCCAGCCCCTGCCGCTTTGCGGGCGCGGCGCGCTCAAACGTGCCGTGGCCGATTGGCAGGCCATGGGCCTGTCACCCAAAGTGGGTATCGAGCTCGAGGCTTTCGCGCTTGTCGCCGATGAAAATGGCCGCCTCACCCCCTATGACACGCCCGGCGCCCATGTCTATGGCACCGGCCCCTTTTCCGATCCGCTGCGGTTTAACGATGCCATTTGGGAAAAAGCCTGCGAACTGGGCTTTTCCCTCGATATGATCACCACCGAATATGACAGCCCGCAATTTGAATACACCCTCACCTTCGATGATGCGCTCAAGGCGGTGGATGCCATCGTGCTGTTTCGCCTGATGGCGCGGGAAATTGCGTTGGAACATGGCGTTGTTTTAACCTTCTTGCCCAAGCCCATCGCCCAGGCGGGTGGCTCGGGGATGCATATCAATTTCTCCTTTAGCGATGCCCAAGGCGCCAATGCCCTGTCCTCGGGGCCAAAGGGCGGCCCTGATCACATGAATGATCTGGCCCGTGGCTGTATCGCGGGGCTGATGCACCATCACCGCGGCTTGGCGGGGCTGGTGGCGCCCACGGCCAACAGCTATCAGCGCCTGCAGCCCGGCTCGCTTTCGGGGTTTTTGTGCAACTGGGGCGGCGATCACCGCAATGTCACCACCCGCATCTCTACCGAAGGGGGCGCCAAGGCGCGGCTTGAACATCGCATGGCCGATGCCTCGTCAAACCCCTATATCGCGGTTGCGGCGGTTTTGCAGGCGGCGCGTCTGGGCGTGCAAAACAGCTACACGCTGGGCCCCATCGAAACCGGCGATGGGTTCGAGAAATGGGATGCCAAAGACAGCGCCGCCATCAGCCTGAAAGAGGCCATTTCAGATCTGCGCGCCGATACCGCCCTGCAACAGGCTGTGGGCCAGGACTTGTGCGACAACCACATCTTCATGAAGGAAAAAGAGGTAAAGAAAACCAAAGATCTCGAGGGCGATCAGCTGCGCGATTTCTACGTTTGGTTCCTGTAAGCCCCGCCCCTTCATCTTGCCAAAAATACTCGCGCCGCAGGCATGCCCGCCCGCCACCTGCGCAGCACTTTGAAAGGATAGATCAATGAATGTCACATGGGTTTTGCCCGATGGCCGCGAAATCAGCGCAACCGTTACCGCCGGCACCAATTTGATGGAGGCGGCGGTGTCGCATAATGTGCCCGGGGTGTTGGGGGAATGCGGTGGCAATCTCAGCTGCGCCACCTGTCATGTCTATGTCCAATCCGCGGCCGCCTTGCCCGCGCTGGACGATTTTGAAGATGCCATGCTCGACGCGGTCGAGGCCCCGCGCACCGCGCAATCGCGGCTTTCGTGCCAGATCATCGCCAACCCAGCGCTTGATGGTCTGGTGTTGCAGGTGCCCGGCGGCGCCTAGGCGCCACCGGTTTTTTGCCTGGCCTTATGTTGTGGCCAGCCCGGCGTCTAGGGCGGCCAAAATCACCTGCACATCCTGGGCGCTCAGCACCAGCGGCGGCGACATGATGATATTGGGCCCCGAGACCCGCACCATCGCGCCTGCCTGATAGGCCACCTCTTGCACGCGCCCGATCACGCCCTTGTCGATCGGCGCTTTTGTGCCGCGATCGGCCACCAGCTCGAGCGCGCACATCAGCCCATGGCCGCCGCGCACATCGCCGATGACGCTGTATTTTTCCTGCAGCCCCAGCAGCCCCTCAAACAGTTGCGCCCCGCGGGCGGCGGCGTTTTCTGGCACGTTCAACCGCTGCGTTTCGGCCAGGCAGGCAATCGCGGCCGCTGCCCCCACCGGGTGGCCCGAATAGGTATAGCCATGGCCAATGGCCGCCGCGCCGCTGCGATCGTTTTCAAACACCTCTGCCACGGCGCCCGAAATCATGACCGCGCCAAACGGGAAATAGCCGTTGGTAATGGCCTTGGCGGTGCACATCAAATCGGGTTGCACGCCCCAGTGACGGCTGCCTGTCCAGCTGCCGGTGCGGCCAAAGGCGGTGATCACCTCGTCGGCAATCAGCAAAATGCCGTGGCGATCGCAGATTGCACGCACGCCGGGCATAAAGCTTTCATGGGGCGGTATCACGCCGCCCGCGCCCAAGACCGGCTCCATGATCATCGCGGCAATGGTGCCCGCACCTTGAAAGGCAATCTCGTCTTCCAGCGCCGACAGGCACAGCGCGGCCAGCTTTGCGGGATCGGTTTCGTTGAACGGGTTGCGATAGGTATAGGGCGCCGGAATATGGTGACAGCCCGGCAACAGCGGCTCGTATTGGGTGCGGAAATTGGCGTTTCCGTTCACACTGGCGCCGCCGAAATGGGTGCCGTGATAGCCCTTTTTCAGGCTGAGGAACTTAACCCGCCCCGCCTCGCCGCGGATTTTGTGGTATTGCCGGGCAAGGCGCAGCGCGGTTTCCACCGAATCCGACCCGCCCGAGGTGTAAAAGGCACGCACCAGCCCATCGGGGGCAAAGAAATCGCGCAGGCCCTCGGATAGCTCGATCACCGCGTCATTGCTGGTGCCGCGGAAGGTGGAATAATAGGGCAGCACATCCAGCTGGGCGGCAATGGCATCTTTCACAGGCTGGCAGGAAAAGCCCAAATTCACGTTCCAAAGCCCGCCCACGGCATCAACCACCTCGTGGCCATCCACATCGGTGATGCGCACGCCTTGGGCGCGGGTGATGATGGTGGGCGGGTTGGCCAGGCTGTCGGCCGGGTGGGCCATGGGGTGCCACATGGAGCGGGCATTATGTTCTTTCAAAAAGTTGCCGTCTTTCATCCGTTTGTCTCCGTGGGGTTTCAAGGGGTTGGGTATGTGTCGGGCGGAAACCCACCCAATAGGCGTGTCAGGTGCAGGCCGGCCTGTTGCGTGGCGCGGCGCACGGTTTGGCGCAGGGTGTCATCCATACGGGCCACGGGGGCGGCCACGGCGATGGCACCCAAGGGCTGGCCCTGGGCATCAAAGATTGGCGCGGCGTGGGAATGCACATCTTCTTCAAAGCCGCTGATCGATTCGGCGATGCCGTTCTTTTGCACCTGCGCCAGTTTGGCGCGCAGCTCGTCTGGGTCGGTGATGGTGTGTTTGGTGCGTGCCGGCAGCGGGGCCTCTAGCACGGCGCGCGCAAAATCTGGGCTGGCATAGGCCAGCACCGCCAAGCCCGACGAGGTGCCGTGCAGCGTGAGGATTTGCGCATCTTCCATCGTCACGCGGGTGCCGTGATGGGGGCTATAGGCATGGGTTGTGGCCACCAATTGCGTGCCTTGCAGCAGCGAAAAATGCGCGGTTTCCTGGGTTTCATCGCACAGTTTTTGCAACACTGCCCCCACAACATCGCGCAGCGGCACCGCGTGTTCGCGCAAGGCCGCCAGCCGCATATAGACCGGCCCCAGCCGATAGTGCCGCCCGGCTCCCACCTGTTCCACGAATCCAGCCGCCTGCAATTCGCCCAGCATCCGGTGCACTGTGGCCTTGTTCATACCCGATAGGCGCGCCATGTCGCTTAGGCCGATCAAAGGCTGTGCGCGGCTAAAAAATGTTAGCAACTGCAATGCTTTAGTGACAGTTCCCATTGTCGTTTGGGGCCTTGTTTTTGGGCAGTCTGCGGCGCAGCGCAGGGGGCTGGGCGGCAAATTTTCGGGTTGGCTTTCAAACGTGTTGACAGAAATACATGCCATCTGTCAATCTGATTTAGAACCAATGGTTCAAATAATGAACCGACTAATAAAATGTCAACAGGGAGACAGAAAATGAAACTCAATACGCTTTTGGGCGGTGCGCTGGCTGTGGCAATGGCGGCCATGGGCGGTGCTGCTGTGGCGGAATACCCCGAGAAGCCAGTCAGCTTTATCGTGCCCTGGCCCCCCGGTGATTTGGAAGATGTCCTGACCCGGATGATCGCCGAAGATTTTCAGGCCGAATACGGCGTATCCGCGGCTGTGGTGAACAAGCCCGGCGGCGGCGGCGGCCCCTTCCCCGGTGCAATCGAGGTGGCGCAGGCCCCGGCTGATGGCTACACCATCGGCTCTTTCGTGATCGGTGTGCCGGTTGTGGGCCATCAGATTGGCATCGACGAGCTGACGCCCGCGCGGTTTGACCCGCTGGGTATTTTCCTGACCTATCCTTTCGTCATCGCCACAAAGGCCGATGCGCCCTATTCCAACATGGACGAGCTGGCCGCCTATGCCAAAAATAACGACGTGGCCCTGGGCCATTTCGGCGACCCGCTGACGCCCACGCAAGTGACCAAGGCATTGGCGGTTTCCAAAGGCTTTGAATGGGGCAGCGATGCCGCCTTTGATGCGCTGGATTGCAACACGCTGGCCTCGGGCGATGCAGATGTGATCAACACAACGCTACAGCTGATCCTGCCCTGCCTTGATCAGGTCAAGGTGCTGGTGTCGATTACCGACGAGCGTATTTCGCTGGTGCCCGATGCACCCACCGCGGGCGAGGTAGACGCAAACCTTGATATCGCCTTGTGGAACGGGCTGTTTGTGACCAAAGACACCCCCCAAGACGTGCGCGAAAAGATCATCAAAGTGGCGCAAAAAACCGTCACCAGCGATCGGGCGCAGGCGATTGCCAAAGAAACCGGCGCGCTGGTCTATTGGCAGGGCGCCGAAGACAGCGCCGCGCGCGTGGCCAAAGACATTGAAACCGTGGCCCGCATTGGTGCCATGCTGAACTAATTCGGCAGGGCCGGGGCATGCCCCGGCCCATGCCTATCTTGTAGGGCCTTTGGTAAATGAGCACGCCTGAACAGCGCAGGTTCATTGGCCGTATCAGCGGTCAAATCATCTTTGCACTTGGCTTTTTGGCTTTTTCGGCGGTCTTGCTGTCGCAGATAGGTCAAGAAACAAAATGGGTAAAGAAAACGGCATTTTTTGCCCAACCCCGGTTCTGGCCCGCCATTGGGCTGGGGGGGATGGTGCTGTTTGGGGGCTTGCACCTGTGGCGTTTGCCGCGCCGCCGCCCGCAGCGCACCGATCTGAACGAGGCGCGCATCTGGGCCCAGCCCCTGGAATATGCGCTGTGGTTTATCGCCTATGTGTTGCTGGTGCCGCGCCTTGGCTATTTGCCGGTAACGATGGGTTTTGTGCCCTTGATGCTGTGGCGCATGGGCTATCGCCGCGCGCCCATCCTTTGGGCCGGTGTCGGGTTTGGGGTGGTGGTTGTGGTTTTGTTTAAGGCTGTCTTGCAGGTCAAAATCCCGGGCGCTGCGGTTTACGAATACCTGCCCGGTGGATTGCGCAGCTTTTTCATCCTGAATTTCTAGGGGCCAAAATGGACGTTTTTCTTGCCAGCATCGAAATCTTGATGCGATGGGATGTGATTTTGGCGCTGCTGACCGGCTCGGTCGGGGGGGTGCTGATTGGTGCCATCCCGGGCGTGGGCCCCGCGGTGGCGATTGCCATTTTGCTGCCTGCCACCTTTAGCCTGGATCCCATTGTTGGGCTGACCGTGCTGTTGGGCATCTATGGCAGTTCGATGTATGGCGGTGCTATTCCGGCGATTTTGATCAACACGCCGGGCACGGCGGTCAACGCGCTGACCACCTATGACGGGTTTCCGATGACCAGCCGCGGCGAGGCGCGCCGGGCGCTTAGCCTCGCCTATTCCGCCTCGTTTTTTGGCGGCATCTTTTCGGTGCTCTGCCTGATATTCTTTGCCCCGATCCTGGCCCGTATCGCCCCTATGTTTGGCAGCCGCGAGATATTTTTGGCAGCGCTTTTGGGCATTATTCTGGTGATTACAGCGCATCGCCGCCAAACCCTGATTGCCGCCGCGCTGGCCTGTTTTGGCATTTTCATCAACTCGATCGGGCTAGAAGCGGTGAAATACACCAAGCGCTACACATTCGATCAGGCGTTTTTGTCTTCGGGCATCAACCTGATCGTGGTGGTGCTGGGGCTGTTTGCCCTAAGCCAGGCGTTTTATCTGTTGCAGGGCGACGATGAAAAGACCCGCATCACCAAGCTAAAGGGCGGCCTGTTTCAGGGCTTGCGCGAATTGGCCCGCCACCCGCGTGTGGCCACCGTATCGGCCAGCTTTGGCGTGCTGATGGGCATGATCCCCGGGGTGGGCGAATTTACAGCGCAGTTTTTATCCTACACCTATGCGCAAAAATCCTCGAAACGGCCCGAAGATTTCGGCCATGGCTCGTCCGAGGGGCTGATTGCGGCCGAAACATCGAATAATGCGGTGCCAGCCGCCGCCATGGTGCCTTTGCTGGCGCTGGGCATTCCGGGCGAGGCGCTGACGGCCATGATGCTGTCGGTCTTTTATGTGCATAACGTGGTGCCGGGGCCGCAGCTGTTTCAAAACGATATGCCATTCGTTGTGGCGCTTTATCTGGCGTTGCTGCTGTTGAATGTGTTGGTTTTGGTCTTTTTGCTGTTTGCCACGAACCATTTGATACGGGTGGTAAAACTGCCCAACAGGTTTTTGGGTGTGTGCATTTTGACCCTTAGTTTTGTGGGGGTCTACAGCCTGCGCAATTCGGTGACGGATTGCATCATTGCGGCTGTGTTTGGGCTGATCGGTTTCGTGCTGAAACGCCTCTCGCTGCCTTCGGTGCCGATTATTTTGGGCATGGTTTTGGGCGGTATCATGGAGGTGAAGCTGCGCGCTGGCATGGCGCGGGTGAAAAGCCCGCTTGATTTCATCGACCGGCCCATCGCCTTTATTCTGTTTGTGATGATCTTGGGCGTTTTGGCGCTGCATTTCCGCCGGGTCTGGCTGGATCATAAGGAGCTTAGGGAAGAAAAATGGGCGATCAAACACGCATCGACGCGCTTCGGGGCGCATCTGTCGCGGCGCAGAAACTTTTTATTGACGGAACGTGGCAAACAGGTGCGGGCGCGCCGCTCGATGTTATCTCGCCCATCGACGGACAAAAACTGACCACGCTGGAAACCGCTGATGCTGGTGATGTTGCGCGGGCCTGCGCGGCGGCGCGCCGGGCCTTTGATGATGGGCGCTGGGCGGGCCTGGCCCCGGCCCAACGCAAGGCGGTGCTGCTGAAAATCGCCGATCGTATCCAGGCCGAGGCGTTAGAGCTGGCGGTTTTGGGTGTGCGCGACAATGGCACCGAACTGGCCATGGCGCTCAAGGCCGAGCCGGGCTCGGCCGCGGGCAGTTTTCGCTATTACGCCGAGGCGCTGGATAAAATCTATGGTGAAATTGCCCCCACTGCCCCTGATGTTTTGGGGCTGGTGCACCGCCAGCCTGTGGGCGTGGTGGGCGCCATTGTGCCGTGGAACTTTCCGCTGATGATCGGCGCGTGGAAAATTGCCCCGGCATTGGCGGCGGGCAATTCTGTGGTGCTGAAACCGGCTGAAACCGCCTCGCTTGCCTTGCTGCGGTTGGCGGAAATCTGCCAGGAATGCGGCCTGCCCGATGGCGTGTTTAACGTGGTCACAGGCCCCGGCCAGACCACCGGCGAGGCGCTGGCGCTGAACCATGATGTTGATGTGCTGGTCTTCACCGGATCGGGCGGTGTGGGGCGGCGGCTGCTGGAATATGCGGCGCGCTCAAATCTGAAACGGGTGTATCTCGAGCTGGGGGGAAAATCGCCCAATATCGTGTTTGATGATACCGCCGATCTGGCACAGGCCGCGCAGGTCAGCGCCATGGGAATTTTTCGTAATTCCGGCCAGGTCTGCGTGGCCGGATCGCGGCTGTTGGTGCAGCGTGGCGTGCATGACCAATTTGTCGAAATGCTGGCCCAGGCCGCGGCTGCCCTGCGCGTGGGCGATCCGCTGGCGCCCGGCACGCAGGTGGGCGCAATCAACTCGGCGCGCCAGCTGCAGGGCAATCTGGGTTTTGTGGCCGAGGCGCGTGCCGCTGGCATAGATGTGGCGCTGGGTGGTCAGCAGATTTTGCAAGAAACCGGCGGCTATTACATGCAGCCCACCATTCTCACCGGCGTGGGCCCCCAAGACCGGGTTTTCCGCCAAGAGGTGTTTGGCCCGGTGCTGGCCGTCACCGCCTTTGACACCGAGGCCGAGGCGCTGGCGCTGGCCAATGCCACAGATTACGGGCTGGCCGCGGGTGTATGGACATCGAATCTATCGCGCGCGCATCGCATGGTGGCGGGCATCAAGGCGGGTGTGATACATGTAAACACCTATGGCGGCAGCGATAATACCGTGCCCCTTGGTGGCACCAAGCAATCGGGGAATGGGCATGACAAATCGCTGCATGCCTTTGATAAATACTTTGATCTGAAAACCGCCTGGATCCAGCTATGACCGAAACGCTTGAAGCCCGCCGCGCCCGCCTGTTGGGGCCGAATATGTCGACCTTCTACGAAGATCCCGTGCATCTGGTGCGGGGGCAGGGCGTGTGGCTGTGGGATGCCCAAGGGCGCAAATACCTTGATTGCTACAATAACGTGCCGCATGTGGGCCATTGCCACCCCAAGGTGGTGCAGGCCATCGCCCAGCAAGCCGCCACGCTGAACACCCATACCCGCTATATGCACGAAGGCATTTTGGATTATGTCGAGGCGCTGACCGCCACCTTTGGCCCCAGTTTTGACACCGCGCTGATGTGCTGCACCGGATCCGAGGCAAATGACGTGGCTTTGCGCATGGCGCAGGCCCTGACGGGGAAAACCGGGGTGATCGCCACCGATCACACCTATCACGGCAACACCACTGCGGTGCACCAGCTGTCGCGCTCGAACCCGCCGCCGGGCGGCTATTGGGATAGTGTCGCATTCGTGCCCGCCCCCGACAGCTATCGCCCGCTGGGGGGGCAGGCGGGCCTGCCCCATGCGCAGGCCTTTGCCAATGCCGTGGCCCAGCAGATTGCCCATCTTGAAACCACGCCCCATGGGTTTTCGGCGCTGATCTTGTGCCCGTTTTTTGCAAACGAAGGCTTTCCCGACCTGCCCGCAGGCTGGCTGGACCCCACAATCGAGGTGGTGCGCCGCGCCGGCGGTGTGATTATCGCCGACGAGGTGCAACCGGGCTTTGGCCGTTTGGGCAGCCATTTCTGGGGGCACGAGAAAATTGGCTTTACCCCCGATATCGTGACCATCGGCAAACCCATGGCCAATGGCCACCCGGTGGCTGCGGTGGTGGCGCCGCGTGACACGATGTATGCGTTTCGCGAAAATTTCCGCTATTTCAACACCTTTGGCGGCAACCCGGTATCTTGTGCGGCGGCCATGGCCACGCTGCAGGTGGTGCAAGACGAGGGGCTGCAGGCCAATGCACAGGCGGTTGGCGCCTATGCCAAATCCTGCCTGCAGGAACTGGCCGCCCGCCATGACAGCATTGGCGATGTGCGCGGCGCGGGGCTGTTTTTTGGGGTAGAGCTGGTGACAGATCGCACCAGCAAAACCCCCGCCGCCGACTATACCAAAGCGGTGGCCAATGGCATGCGCCAGCGCGGCGTGCTGCTGAATTTTCTGGGCAAGCATAAAAATGTGCTGAAAATGCGCCCGCCCATGGTGTTTTCGCGCGAAAATGTCGATCAGATGATTGCAGCGCTAGATGCGGTTTTGGCCGAAACAGCGCCCCAAAACCTACACGCGCCCATGGGCGATTTGGCCACATGAGCGCGCCCCTCCCCCTGCGCGCAGCCGCCCTCTGGCAGTTGGATCCGGCCCATATTACGCTGGCCGCGCAGCGTGAAAATATCGTCTTTCGCGCCGATACCCCCAAGGGTCCTTTCGCCCTGCGCCAGCATCGGGCGGGCTATCGCAGCGATGCGCAGCTTTTGTCGGAGCTTGATTGGATGGCGCATTTGGCCGCCCATGGCCTGGCTGTGCCGCAGCCCGAACGCTCGATCCGGGGCAATTACGTGGAAACCATAGAAGGCGTGCAATACGATGTGCTGTCGTGGTTGCCGGGCCAGATGCTGGGGGCGCAAGGCCAGCTAGAGGCAGTGACAGACCGCTGCGGATTTGCCCACGCATTGGGCGCCTTGCTGGCGCGGCTGCATGATATATCCGATGCATGGGCGCCGCCTGCTGGCTTTCAGCGCCCCGCGTGGGATGTTGCGGGGCTGGTGGGGGATAGCCCGCTTTGGGGGCCATATTGGGCGCATCCCGATTTAGATGCGCCACAGCGCCAACTGCTGCTACAGGCCCGCGACAAGGCGCGCCAGATCTTGGCGAACTGCGCGGGCGATATGGATTATGGCTTGATCCATGCAGATGCCATTACCGAAAATATTCTGGTGGATGGCGGGCAAATTTACCTGATCGATTTCGACGATGGCGGTTGGGGCTTTCGCGATTTCGAGCTGGCCACGTTTTTGATGCGCCAGATCGATGCGCCCGATTACCCCCAGATCCGCGCAGCGCTGTTGCAGGGCTACGCCCAGCGGCGCGTTGTGGCGCCCGAACTGCTGGATTTGATGCTGGTGTTGCGCGCGCTCACCTATGTGGGGTGGGTGATCGACCGGCTGGGCGAACCAGGCGCCGTTGCGCGCAGCCAGCGTGCCATCGCCACCGCCCAGTTTTTTGCTGAAGGGTTTGTTAACGGAGGATCCGCATGAGCGCAGATAAAACCATCTTGGTGATCGGCACCTATGACACCAAAGACGACGAGCTATCTTATCTTGCAGGCTGCATCACGGCCCAGGGTGGGGGCGTTTTGCGGATGGATGTCAGCGTTTTGGGCAACCCCTTATCGCCGGTTGATATCACCAAGGCACAAGTGGCGCAGGCCGGTGGCAGCAGCATTCAGGCGGCCATCGACAGCGGCGATGAAAACACCGCCATGCAAATTATGGCGCGCGGCGCCGCCGCCGAGGCACTGCGCCTATACAGGGCGGGTGCGATTGATGGTGTCATCGCCTTGGGCGGCACCATGGGCACAGATCTGGCGCTGGATGTTTGCGCAGCTCTGCCCTTGGGCGTGCCAAAATATGTGGTCTCGACCGTCAGTTTTTCCGCCATGCTACCACCCGAGCGGCTGGCGGCCGATATTCAAATGATTTTGTGGGCAGGCGGGCTTTATGGCCTGAATTCGGTGTGCAAATCCTCGCTGTCACAGGCGGCAGGTGCGGTGCTAGGCGCCGCCCGCGCAGCCGAGCCGCCGCGCGCCGACCGCCCGCTGATCGGCATGACCAGCTTTGGCAAAACCATCTTGCACTATATGGTCACGCTCAAGCCCGAGCTGGAAAAACGCGGCTACGAAGTGGCGGTGTTTCACGCAACCGGCATGGGGGGGCGGGCCTTTGAAAGCCTGGCCGCCCAAGGGGCCTTTGCCTGTGTGATGGATTTTGCCACCCAGGAAATTGTGAACCATCATATGGGCTCGGGCATATCTGCCGGGGCTGACCGGGCCACCAATGCCGGGCGGCGGGGCATCCCGCAGATTGTCTCGTCGGCCTGTTATGACCTCGTCGATTTGATCGGCTGGCAGCCCATGCCCCCGCGCCTGCAGGGCCGCCCCACCCATGCGCATAACCGCCTGCTGACCTCGGTGGTGCTGGATCGCGCCGAGCGGGTGGAAATCGCGCAGCTGTTGGGGGAAAAACTGGCGCAGGCCACCGGCCCTTCGGCCTTTGTGCTGCCTTTGCAGGGCGGCAATGAATGGGACCGCCCGGGAGGGCCCTTGCATGATGGCGAAGGTTTGGCCGCCTTTAACGCCGCCATGCAGGCCGCCATACCCGCCACCACCACGCTGCATAGCGTGGATTGCCATATCAACGATGCTGCGTTTTGCGAAAAAGTGCTGGCGATTTTTGATGCATGGGTGGCCCAAGGCGTGGTGCCTGCGGGCCAGCCTGCCTAAGGGCCAGCCGGCCTAGGGGGTGCTGCGGCCCAGATAGGCGCGCAAGGCGGGCGGCGGTGTTTCAAACAGCGCGCCCGTTTCCACGGGCGCATGGGCCTGGCCATTGGCCACCAATGTGCTGATCGGGCACAGGCGCAGGGCATCTTCGGGGGCATGGGTTACCATGATCAGGGTGATGGCCGCCCCCGTGGTCAGCTCGGCCACCAAATCCAGCATTTCGGCCCGCAGGCCCGGGCCCAGCGCTGCAAATGGCTCGTCCAGCAGCAGCAACGGGCGGCGTTGCAACAGCACCCGCGCCAGGGCGGCGCGGCTTTGCTGCCCGCCCGACAGATCTGCCGGGCGGCGCGCGCCCATGCCTGCCAGGCCCACACGCGTAAGGGCTGCATCGATCTGCTGATGCTCAGCGGCGCTGTGGCGCAGCGCCGGGCGCAGGCCCAGCCCAAGGTTTTGCGCAAGGGTGAGATGGCCAAAAAGGTTGTTGTCTTGGAATAAAATCGAGACAGGCCGCGCCGCGGGCGGTTGGTTATGCAGCGGCTGGCCCTGCCACAGGATACGCCCCGATGCCAGCGGTTGAAACCCCGCGATTGCCGCCAGCAACGTCGATTTTCCCGCCCCGCTGGGGCCAATCAGTGCCAGTTTCGCACCGCTTTGCACTGTGAAATCGGCGCCAAGGGTAAAGCCGCCCAGGGCGATATGCACATGATCAAGCTGCAGCATGCCGCCCCCCGCGATCAAACAGCCAAAACAGGCCAAAGCTGCACAGCAACAGCAACAGCCCCGCCCCTGCTGCGGCCTCGGTTTTATAGGCGCCCATCAGGCGCAGCACCTGCAGGGGCAGGGTGGCATGCTGGGGATCTGAAAACAAGGCAATCACCCCCAGATCGCCCATCGACAGCGCGGCCGCCAGCCCCGCTGCAAACCCAAGCGCGGGTTTCAGCTGTGGCCAGATCAGCCAGCGCAGGCGCGCCAGCCCGCGCAGGCCCAAACTATCGGCCAGGCGGCCTTGGGTGGCCTCGATCTGGCGCAGGCGTGGCAAAATCAACCGCAAGGCAAAGGGCAGCGCCATCACGGCATTCACCACCACGGTCACGGGCAGGGCCAGTGCGGTGGGGTTGGTCCATGGGTTGAGCAGCAAGAAAGCCCCGGTGCCCACCACCAATGGCGACAGGGCCAGCCCGCCGATGGCCAGCAGTTCCAGCCCCGTGCGGCGCAGCGCGGTGATGGCCAGGGCGCAGGCCATGCCCATAGACAGGCCCGTTGCCGCCAAGGCCACAGCCAGCGACACCAGCGCCGCCTTCCAAACCGGCCCGGGTAAGGCCAACAGCGCGGGGGCACCGCGCAGCACAACCGCCAGCAGAGGCGCCAATAAAAACGCCGCCACCAGCGCGATCAGCGCCCCATCCCACAGGCGCAGCAGCGGGTGGGCCGCCTCGGGGCGCAGGGCGGGGCGGCCTTGGCCACCGGCCAGCCCTTGCACCACACCGCCAAAGCGTAGCGCCAGCGCCGTGGCCAGCGCCACCAGTGCCAGCTGGATACCGGCCAGCATGGCCGCGCGGCCCAGGTCGAAATCAAACCGGAAGGCTTGGTAGATGGCCAGCTCCAGCGTCGTGGCGCGCGGCCCCCCGCCCAGCACCAGCGCCACGGCAAAACTTGATAGGCAAATGGCGAAAATCACCGCAAAGGCGCCCGGTGCCACGCCGCGCAGCATGGGCCATTCGATGACGCGAAACACCATGGCGCGCCCCATGCCCAAACTGGCGGCAAGGCGAAACCGCTCGCCCGGCACCGCCTGCCAGCCCTGCAAAATCATGCGCGTGGCCAAGGGCAGGTTAAAAAAGACATGCGCCAAGACCACGCCATGCATCCCGTAAATTTGCAGCTCTGGCAGGGAAAGGGCGGCCAATATCTGGTTCAGCCAGCCCGCCCGGCCAAAGACCGCCAGCAGGCCCAAAATGGCCACGATCACGGGCAAAATAAATGGCGCGCCCATCAGAGCCAGCAACAAGGCGCGCCCGCGAAACTGGCGCCGCGACAGCGCCCGCGCAACCGGAATGGCCAAAAGCACCGACAAACCCGCCGAGTAGAGCGCTTGCAAAACGGTAAAGCGCAGCGCCGCCCAATCGGCGGGCTGTGGCGCGCTGCCGCCGCCCGCGTGCCACAGCACAGCCGCCATCGGCAGGGTTAGAAACCCCGCCAAAAACAGCCCGGCAATCCAGCCGGGCCATTCGGGCAAGCTGCGTGCGCCTTGCACGGGGTGCGCGCCTAGCGGGCCAGGGCGTTGCGCCATTCTGCAATGGCGTCATCGCGCAATGCGCCGGCCTGTTCCGGGGACAGCAGCAGCGATTTGGCGGGGGTGATCAGCGTGTCAAACCCATCTGGCAGGCCGGTGCTGGGGGTTTTGGCCGGATACATCCAATTTGTGGTTGGAATGATCGATTGAAAGGCATCCCCCAGCATAAAGCGCATGAAGTCATCGGCCAGTGCGCCCTGGTCGCTGCTGGCCAGTTTTGCGGCCAGTTCGACCTGCATGTAATGGCCCTCGTCAAAGGCGGCGGCGGCTTTGCTGGCATCTGATTCAGCGATCAAATGATAGGCGGGCGAGGTGGTGTAAGACAGCACCATATCGGCCTCGCCCTCCAGGAACAGGCCATAGGCCTCGGACCAGCCGGGCGTGACGCTGACGATATTGTCGGCCAGTTCTTGCCAGATTTCACCGGCCTGATCGCCATAAGCGGCCTTGACCCACATCACCAAGCCCAGCCCCGGCGTAGACGAGCGCGGATCTTGGATGATGATTTTCAGATCGCTTTCAGCCAGGGCCCGGAAATTGCTGGGCGCGGGCAGATCGGCGTTTTTGACAAAGGCGAAATAGCCCCAGTCAAAGGGCAAAAACAGCGGGTCGTCCCAGGCGATGGGCAGCGACAAATCGGCCTGCACGCCATGGGGCGCAAACAGCCCGGTTTCGGTGGCGGCGGCCATCAGGTTGGTATCCAGCCCCAGCACCACATCGGCGGAGCTGCGCCCACCCTCAAGGCGCAGGCGGGCCAACAGGGCCGCGCCATCGCCTGCCCCCACGAATTGCAAATCGCATCCGCAGGTTTCTTCGAATGCGGTTTCAACTGCGGGGCCGGGGCCCCAATCGCTGACAAAGCTGTCGTAGGTATAGACTGTTAATATGGGCTTATCTGCGGCCATGGCAGTGCTGGCTGCAAAAAGTCCCGTGGCAAGTGCAAGATGTTTCATCTGTCATCCTCCATATCTGCGACGGGCGGGCAGAAAGTGCTGGAGTGATGTCCATCCCTTCCCTCCGCCGGTCCTAACCGGTTCAGGTTCAACGGGTTTGCAAAAGCATCTCAGCCCGTTTCCGGGCACCCCGAGGTAAGGCGCAAACTAATGCGCGCACCGGCCAGCTTCAAGGGGGGGTGTGACTAGAATTCAGCGTTCACCTTGGGCAGGTTCAGCGCCTGCATCAGATCGCGCAGCTCTTGGCGGGCGGCGATGTTTGAGATGTTCAGCTGTTTGACGCCGATATCTTTCAGATCCAGCAACGTCAGGCCGCGGGGGAACAGCTCGCGGAAAATCACCCGCTCGGAAAAACCGGGCGCCACGCGAAAGCCAATGCGCTTGGCCAAATTATCCAGCGCCTGGCCCATCTTTTCCTTGTTGACCATTTGCTGTGCGCCCACGCGGTTGCGCAAGACCACCCAATCGATCGGGCGCAGCCCGGCCTGGGCGCGCAATTGCCGGGCGTTCCACACCATTTCCGAATAGACCGATGGCCCCAGTATTTTTTGCCCACTGTCATCGACACGCGCCAAAAGATCGAAATCGACAAAGCTGTCGTTCAGGGGTGTGACCAAACTATCGGCCAGCGAATGCGCCACCTGGCTGAGGCGGGTGTGCGAGCCGGGGCAATCGATCAAGATGAACTCGCATTGTTGGTCCAGCTCGGCGATGGCGGCGGTCAGGCGTTGATCAAAGGGGTTTTCGCCCTCTTTCAGCGTTTCGTGGTTCACATCGGGCAGGTCGATATAATGGGCCGATGGCAATGTAATGCCAGATTTCTGCGCAAATTGCTGGCGGTTTTGCGTGTAGCGCCCAAAGGATTTTTGCCGCATGTCCAAATCCAGCGCGCCCACCTTGTGGCCCATGCGCGCCAGTGCCGTGGCGATGTGCATCGAGACGGTCGATTTTCCCGCGCCGCCCTTTTCGTTACCAACTACAATAATATGCGCCATTTACAGTCCTTAGTCGCGGTGTTGCGGGCCAGATTTTTTTGCAAGGATACGTTGAGCGCAGGGCTTTGCCTAGCGCATATGCGGTATCTCGGGCGCAGTGCATCGCATCTGTTGCAAAAATATGGAAGGGGCAAAAATGCATGTCAGGCCCTTGGCCTGAAACGTAAAACGCCGCCCCGGGGGGCGGCGCCTGCGGTAGGGTGGCCAGGATCTGGCTTAGAAGCCCAGACCGGCGTATTTGTTTTTGAATTTCGACACGCGGCCGCCAGCATCGGTCAGGCGGGCGCCGCCACCGGTCCATGCCGGGTGCGAGCTGGGGTCGATATCCAGCGCCAGCACGTCGCCTTCTTTGCCCCAGGTCGAGCGCATCTTGATGATGGTGCCGTCGGTCATCTTCACGTCGATGAAGTGGTAGTCGGGATGGATGTCGTTTTTCATCGCGCCAGTCCTTATGCCTCGGCGCCGTCAAGCGGCTTGTAGTTGGAAACTTCTGCGATACGGGCCGATTTGCCACGACGCGCGCGCAGGTAATACAGCTTGGCGCGGCGCACACGGCCACGGCGCACCACCTCGATCGAGTCGATGTTGGTGGAAAACAGCGGGAATACGCGCTCTACGCCTTCGCCAAACGAAATCTTGCGAACGGTGAACGAGCCGGCAATGCCTTTGCCGTTTTTGCGGCTGATGCACACGCCTTCGTACATCTGAACGCGCGAACGGGTGCCTTCGGTCACCTTATAGCCAACGCGAATGGTGTCGCCGGCTTTGAAATCGGGGATGGTTTTCCCCAGGGCGGCAATTTGTTCCGCCTCTAGTTGTGCGATAAGATCCATCGCTTTTCTCCAATCTGATCGCGGTTCATTCCGCGAATGTCTGTGCCGCCTCAGAGCTCTTGGTCTTCGATCGGGTCCGCCGTAGCGCCCGCCAGAGATACAGGTCGTTTTTCTTCGATGCCGGCCGGGTGATTAGCGCCGAAAGCTGCGCGCCCATAACCAACGTGCCCACAGGCCGAATCCGGCCGCAGACTGGCGCTGTATAGGCAGCTGTGGGGCGGGATGCAAGCCTTATAGCAGGCGCCTGGCCTGGCTGTGCCCACCGTTGTGCCCCAGCTAGGCGCCCCCCTTTTTCGGGCGATCTGTGGCCTGGGCCTGTTGATAGCTGTCCCACATATCAGGGCGGCGCGCGCGGGTTAGGGTTTCGGCTGCCTCTTGGCGCCATTGCGCCACCTGCCCATGATGGCCAGACATCAGCACATCTGGAATGGCGCGGCCCTGCCATTCGGCGGGGCGGGTATATTGGGGATGTTCAAGCAAGCCGTTTGAGTGGCTTTCCTCGGCTGTGCTATCGGCATTGCCCAGCACCCCGGGCAACAGGCGCAGGGTGGCGTCAAGCATCGCTTGGGCGGCAATCTCGCCCCCCGTCAGCACAAAATCACCAAGGCTGATTTCGGCTACGTTGAAATGATCAAGCACCCGCTGATCGACGCCTTCGAACCGGCCACACAGCAAGATCAGCCCGGCATGCTGGGCCCAGGCGCGGGCGGTTGTTTGGCTAAAGCGGGGGCCGCGGGGCGAGAGGTAATAGATCGGCGTGCCGGGCGGGTGGCGGCGCTGCGCCGCCTCTAGCGCGGGCCCTACCACATCGGCGCGCAAGACCATACCCGCCCCGCCGCCCGCAGGCGTGTCATCGACATTGCGGTGTTTGCCAATGCCAAACTCGCGCAGATCCAGCGTATCGCATTGCCACAACCCATCGCGCAGTGCCCTTCCTGTCAGGCTTTCACCCAAAACGCCGGGAAAGGCCTGGGGAAACAGCGTAACGATACTGACGCGCCAGGCACGCGCCAGGGGCGCCTCGGCCATCAGGTCGCGGGGGTGGAGAGAGGCCTGCATGGATTTGCGCCCATACGACTTGGCGGGTTTTGGGGTGTCGCTCATGGGATGTGCTTAGCCAGGTTTCGCCCAAATGCAAGCTGCAGGCGCTAAAACAGCCCCTCGGGCGGGTCAACCACGATGCGGCCCTGGGCCAGATCGACCGTAGGCACAACCTGTTGGGTGAAGGGCAACAACACGGTGGCCTTTAGCCCGGGCCCGTGGATTTCCAGCAGATCGCCCGCGCCATGGTTTAACACAGCCTTGACCCGGCCCAGCGCCGTGCCGCCGGTATCGGCGACCTGCAGGCCGATCAGATCGGTGTGATAAAATTCGTCATCGGGCAGGGCGGGCAGGCGGGCGCGGGGCACAAAGAGGCGAATACCCCGCAGCGCATCGGCCTGCTCTTTGGTGGTAATCCCCCCCAAACGCGCGGCCAGACCATTGGTGATGGTGCCCTCGATCTGCACAGAAAATTCCATGCTGCCATCTTCGGTTTCCAGCGGGGCATAGCTGGCAATATCTTCGGGATGCGCGGTGAAGCTTTTCAACCGCACCTGGCCTTTGACCCCAAAGGCGCCGCCGATGGCGCCCACGCATACACGATCTGTCATTGGTCTGCCCCATGGCAAAGCTGGGCCCGCATTTGCCCGCCCGCCGCAAGGCAGCGTTCGGATTGGGCGTTGCGTTCGTAGAAGACACCGATCACGAAGGCGATGGCAAGCAAGAAAGGCAGGCGGATCAGGGCAAACATGGCGCTCGTCAGGCTGGGATCTTGTGGCTGGGGCGGGGGCGCACCGCAGATGCTGCGAGGGCCGCGCGTGCCGGTAGATGAGTATTTAGAGCAAGATGAAAGGTGATGGCAGGGGCGGTGGGCACCCCTGCCAGCCGGCGCAAGGCCGGGATGCGGCCGCGGGCAAAACCCGCAGGCCGCAAAAGCCGGGCATTATTCTGCTGCGGCTTCTTCTTCGGCCGGGGCGGCAGCGGCAGCCGCTGCTTCGGCTGCTTTGGCAGCTTTGGCTTCGGCGCGATCTTGGGCTTTTTTGCCAGGAACAGCCTTTTTGGGGTTGTTGCGTTCGGTTTTGGGTGTGACGCCGGCTGCTTCGAGCATGCGCGCGATACGGTCGGTGGGCTGGGCGCCTTGGGCCAGCCAATGCTGGATGCGCTCGACGTTCAGTTTCACGCGCTCTTCGCTGTCTTTGGGCAGCAGCGGGTTATAGGTGCCCAGTTTTTCGATGAAGCGGCCATCGCGCGGCATGCGCGAATCGGCTGCGACAACGCGGTAGAAGGGGCGTTTTTTCGAGCCACCACGGGCCAGACGGATTTTCATTGCCATTGTTTGTTCTCCTTTGAATGGCGGGATGGCGGGGGACCCCGCCTTAGGCTTGGTGTTGTTTGTGGTGCTGAATGACTTCAGCGATGATGAAGTTGAGAAACTTCTTGGCGAATTCCGGGTCTAGATCGGCCTGGCTTGCCAATTCTTCGAGCCGTGCGATTTGCTGCGCCTCGCGCGCCGGATCGGACGGGGGAAGGTCGTGCTGGGCCTTGAGGCGGCCCACTGCTTGGGTGTGTTTGAACCGCTCGCCCAGCGTGTAGACAAGGATTGCATCCAGCCGATCGATGCTGGCGCGGTGGCCCTTCAACAGCTCGGCCGCGCGGGTTACAGCGTTTTCAGTCAACGGCGTATCCTTTCGGTTTGAACAGCGGGTCGCAGTAATTGGCGATTTCCATTTCGATGCCATGGGCCAGCTGGCTGCCGTGCAGCGCGGCGGGGCCTGGGTGGCGATAGACGGCGTCATTGCCATCGATCGTGGCGGCGCTTGGGTCTTTGGTGGCGCCCAAACGTTCGGCCAGGCGAATGGAATCAAGGTTTTTCGGGTCGATATAGCTGACGGCGGTTTGCCAATTCAGCGTGTCGTAGAAATATTGGCGCACGCGATGCGTGGCCTCGAGCGCATAGCCGCGGCCGGCGACATCGGGCCAGATGATCCAGGCGATTTCGGCCTCGGGCCATTTCGCGGGTTTCCAGCCGCCCGCCATGCCTAAGGTTTCATCACTGTCGCGGGCATGGATCATCCACATGCCATAGCCACGGATCTGCCAATGGCCAATTTCCGCGGCGTAGAGCATCCACGCCTCGTATTCATTCAATGGCCCGCCCATAAAACGCGAGCGATAGCTGGAAAACGTGGCCTTGAAATTTGGGTAATCTGCGGGTTCGGGGCCGCGCAGAACAAGGCGTTTGGTTTCCAATATGGGGATGTTGCGGGTGCTCATGCATAGGCCCCCACGTGGCCGTCGCCATCCAGTTCGGCGGGGCTGGGGTGGCGGTACAGCAGGTCTTCGCCCATATGCACATTTTGATAGCGCCGCTCAAAGCGCGCGCCCAGGCGTTCGGCCAGCCGGATCGAGCGGGTGTTGCCCGGCACGATATTCGAGGTCAGTGTGGTCAGCCCCAGATCGGCATAGGCCCATTCGCGGGCGCGTGCGGCGGCCTCGAAGGCGATGCCGCGGCCCTCGAACCCGTCAAACACCACCCAGCCCAGTTCGGGTTCGGGCCAGCCATCGGGGTTCCAGATGCCGGTGATACCGGCGGGTTTGCCGGTGGCGCGGTCTTCAATCGTGAAATAGCCGTAGCCGTGGATATGCCAATGCCCGACGCTCAGCGCCACCCAGCGCCATGCATCATGGCGGTTGCTATACCCACCGAAACCTTTGGCGCGCACCGGATCGGTCAGAAACGCGATCATCGGTTCGATATCCTGCGCCATATGGCTGCGCAGGATCAGGTTGTCGCTATAGAGGGTGGGGGCGGCGGTGAGAGGCATTATTTCTTCTTGCCCAGTCCCGACAGGCCGCCGGGCAGTTTCATACCGCCCATGCCTGGCATGCCACCCAAGCCGCCGGGCAGTTTGCCGCCCATCGCCTTGGCGGCCTGTTCCAGCGCGGCCGGGTCCATTTGCGAGGGGTCCATGCCCGCGGGCATGCCGCCTTTGCCGAACATGCCTTTCATGGCCTGTTTCAGCATGCCGCCTTTGCCCATTTTGCCCATCTTTTTCATCATATCGGCCATTTGCCGGTGCATTTTCAGCAGCCGGTTCAGATCGGCCACATCCATGCCGGCGCCGGCGGCGATGCGTTTCTTGCGGCTGGCTTGCAGCAGGGCGGGGTTGGCGCGTTCCTTTTTGGTCATCGACTGGATCAGCGCCACCTGCTGGCGGATGATCTTATCGTCAAAACCTGCCTCTTGCACCTGTTTGGCCATTTTGCCCATGCCGGGCATCATGCCCATGATGGATTCCATGCCGCCCATTTTCATCATCTGTTCCAGCTGCATTTTCAGGTCGTTCATGTTGAACTGACCCTTCTGGAAGCGCTTCATCATGCGCTCGGCCTGTTCGGCCTCGATGGTTTCTTGGGCCTTTTCAACAAGGGCCACGATATCGCCCATGCCCAGGATGCGGCCGGCGATGCGTTCAGGCTCGAAGGTTTCGAGCGCGTCCATCTTTTCGCCAAGGCCGACAAAGCGGATGGGCTTGCCGGTAACCGCACGCATCGATAGCGCCGCACCGCCGCGCCCGTCGCCATCCATCCGGGTCAGCACCACGCCCGAGATGCCGATTTTATCGTCAAATTCCTGTGCCACCTCAACGGCGACCTGGCCGGTTAGCCCATCGACCACAAGCAGGGTTTCGCGGGGGCTGACAACAGCGGCCACATCGGCCACCTCTTGCATCAGCACTTCGTCGATTTGCAGGCGCCCGGCGGTATCCAGCATATAGACGTCATAGCCGCCCATCGTGGCCTGTTGTTTGGCGCGCTTGGCGATATCGACGGGGCTTTGGCCCGCCACGATGGGCAGGGTATCTACGCCGATCTGGGTGCCAAGGATGGCCAGCTGTTCCATCGCGGCGGGGCGATAGACGTCAAGCGAGGCCATCAGCACGCGCTTGCCATCTTTCTCGCTGAGGCGTTTGGCCAGCTTTGCGGTGGTGGTTGTTTTACCGCCGCCCTGCAGGCCGACCATCAAAATCGGGGCGGGTGGGTTATCGATCTTTAGGCGGCCCGGGTCTTCGGCGCCTGTTAGCACCTCGACCAGTGCGTCATGCACAATCTTTACCACCTGCTGGCCCGGCGTCACCGATTTGGTGATGGCTTGACCGGTGGCCTGATCTTGGACTTTTTTCACGAAATCGCGCGCCACGGGCAGCGATACATCCGCCTCGAGCAGGGCAACGCGCACCTCGCGCAGGGCGGTTTTTACATCGTCTTCGCCCAAAGCCCCTTGTTTGGTAAGCCGGTCGAAGACACCGGAAAGGCGTTCTGAAAGACTTTCAAACATGTCTCTGGCTCCTTTCCGCCATGCTTGCCCTGCCGCCCATATCGGGCGCGGGTTGGTTCGTGAAACCCCTGTTGCAAATTGCAATCACCCCCGTGGGCGCAACGCGCTGACGGGGGGCGATCCTTGTTTCCAACATAGGACCGGAAGATTGACACCTTCCGTGATGAGCGCTGCATAGGCCCCTCGGCGCCCCGAGTCAAGCCATGCAAGGGTTTGCCCCATCGCCTGCGCATAGCATGGTTGTGCCTGTGCCCATCCGGGCGTATCATCGGGCGGCATGCAGATGCGACCGGGTTTGATTGGTGGGCCAGTATGGCCATGTGTTGGAGGTTCGGTTGAAAGGGTGCGATTGCCTTATTCTTGAAACTCCGGGGTCCGGGGGGCTGGCGGGGCGCGATTTGGCGCAAAGGGCTTTGGCCGATGTGGTAAAGCTGGGCCCAATAACCTTGGCCGAACTTGCCGCCAGCGTGGCGCGGCCCGGCGCGGAAATGGGCGCGTTGATCGTGCCCTTTGGCGCCGAATGCGACATCAACGCGATCAAGGCTGCCATTCGCCATTGCCGTGGGGAAAAGGGCAATTTGGCGGTGCTGGGCTTGGCCAGCAGCTGCGCCCTGGCCGGGCAAGAAACCTTGGGCGATGCCTTTGATGCGCTGGTCAGCCTTGAATGGCGTTCAGCCCCCGATTTGCTGCGCGCCTTTGTGGCCAACCAGCGTGTCGATCTGCAAAACCGCGCTTTCAAGGCGTTTTTGGACAATTCCGTAGACGGCTACTGGATTTGGCACGTCAAACAAGACAGTATCGAATGGTCGGCCCGCACCTGTGAAATGACCGGGGTCGATCCGGCCCAAACCCCGCGCAGCATGGATGCGTTTGTGCAGCTGGTGCACCCGCAAGACCGCGACAGGGTGTGGCAGGCGGTGAATAACCACCTGCAGCATGGCGCCCCCTATGCCGGGATCGAGATGCGCCTGCGCAACCCGGCGGGGCGCTATGGCCATTTTATGGCCAGCGGGCAGGCGCTGCGCGACGAGGCGGGGCAGGCGATGATCTTGGTGGGCAGCCTGACCGACCGCACCTTGATCCAGCGGGTAGAACAGCAGCTGGAAGATACCCAACGCCGCTTTACCGTGTTGTTTCACCAGATGAATGATGCCGCTGTGCTGGCCGATGTGGAAAGCGGCATTATCCTCGAGGCCAACCAGCCGGCCGAGCGGCTATGGGGCAAATCTATTTCCGAATTGGTGGGCGCGCATCAAACCAGCCTGCATCCGCCCAATCTGAATGAAGAGGCGCGCGAGGCGTTTGCCCGCCATATCGCAGCGCTGATGGAAAACCAGCGTGCCACGATCAACGTGCCGGTGCTGCGCGCCGATGGCACCGAGGTGCCCGCCGAGATCAGCTCGAGCTTGATCGAGATCGAGGGGCGCACCACAATTTTGGGCGTGTTTCGCGATATTTCCGATCGCGTGCGCGCCGAGCGCGAGCTGCGCGAGCGTGACGCGCAAATTCAACTGTCGTCGCATTTGGCCTCGATGGGCACATTGGCCGCGGGCGTGGCGCATGAAATCAACAACCCGCTGACCTATGTTTTGGGCAATTTGGAAATTGTGCGCAGCCTGCTGCAGGAAAAAGGCATCGCCGACCCGGATTTGGCCGAGGCAATCGATGCGGCCACCACAGGCGGGCGGTTTGTGCGCGAGATTGTATCGGATCTTAAGGCCATCAGCCGCATGGATGGGCCCGATGGCGCCAGCGACCCCTCTGAGGTAATCCGCATTGCCTCGCGCATGGCGATGTCGGATCTGCGCCACAAGGCACAGCTGGATTTGCGCCTGCAAGATACCCCCCTGGCCCAGATATCTTCGGCACGGCTTAGCCAGGTGGTGCTGAATATTCTCAGCAATGCCGCGCGCGCCTTTGTCTCGACTGACCGTTCAGAAAACCTGATCCGGGTGGATGTGTTTGCCAAAGCGGGCCGTGTGCATATCATCATCGCAGATAATGGCGGGGGCATTGCACCCGAAGATTTGCAGCGCGTCTGGGAGCCGTTTTTTACCAAACGCGGTCATAGCGGTGGCACGGGGCTGGGCCTGTCGATTTGCCGGCGCATCCTGCACGAGGTGAATGGCACGCTGGATATCGCCTCGACCTTGGGCCAGGGCACCACGGTGACAATGTCGATCCCTGCCCTGGAAGGCGCAGCACCTGATGCGCAGGCCCAGCCTGCCAGCCCCGCCAGCGCGGCAATGCCGCCTGTGCGTTTGCGGGTGATGGTGGTGGATGATGACACGCTGATCACGCTGCTGATCTCGCGGATGCTGGCCGAAGACTACGAGGTGCACATCTTTAACGATGCCCGCCAGGCCCTGGCCGCCTTGGATGCAGGCCAATCGTTTGACGTGATTTTATGCGATCTGATGATGCCCGAGATGGATGGGCCAGCCTTTTACGCCCGCGCCAAGGATAGCGCCCCGTTTTTATTTGTAACAGGCGGTGCCGTAACGGTAGAAAACATCGCCTTCGAACGGCGCATGGCCGCCGAAGGGCTGTTGTTGCACAAACCGTTCGAAGCGCCGGTTCTAAAGCGCAAGCTGCGCGATGTTGTCTCGCTGCAGGCAAAACGCACCGCGCCCCCGCCGCCCTGCACGGCGGCGGGCGGGGGCCAGCCCCCCCAGCCCGACATCTGGCGCCCATCGGCCAGCACCCTGGCCGAGCTCGAGCCGCTTTTGGGCCGCGATGGGCTGCGCGAACAGCTGCAGCGGCTGGCGGTGCAGCTAGAGGCATTGCACCAGCATGCCACGGGGCTGGATGGGCCGGCGCTGGCCCAGCAGGCGCATAAGGTGGCGGGGGCGGCCACGGTTTTGGGGCTGCAAGACATGGGCGCCCTGCTGCGCGCGGTTCAACATGCCGCGGCCGGTGGCGATGTGCCGGGCGCCCGCCAGGGTTTGGCGCAGGTATCGCAGGCCTTGCCGGGCTTGCAGGGCTTTGTGCAAAGCTACTAAATTTGCCCCATCCCCGAAACCGCACTGGCCATTTTCAGCCATAGCGCAGATAGTGGCATCGCGCGCGGGCTTGGCGCGGCTTTCGATCGCCTTGAGAAGAGTTAAACGATGGACAATTGGGACGAGGTGCGCACCGCTTATCAGGTTGCACGTCTGGGCACGGTCAGCGGCGCGGCTGATGTTTTGGGTGTGCATCACGCCACGGTGATCCGCCATATCGACGCCTTGGAGAAACGGCTGGGGGTAAAGCTGTTTCAACGCCACGCCCGCGGCTACACCCCAACCGAGGCGGGCGCCGACCTGCTGCGCGTGGCGCAGGCCACCCATGACCAGTTCCAGCAATTGGCCGGGCGCATCAAGGGGCGCGGCAATGATATGTCGGGCGATTTGGTGCTGACCTCGCTGCCGGGGCTGGCGCATTTGCTGACCCCGGCCTTGGTGGCGTTTCAGCAAGAGCACCCAAAGCTGGTGCTGCGCTACCTGACGGGCGAGCGGCTGTTTCGCCTGGAATATGGCGAGGCGCATGTGGCCATTCGCGCCGGCGCCGCCCCTGACCAGCCCGATAACGTGGTGCAGCCGTTTTTCAGGCAAGCCAACGGCCTATATGCCGCCGATAGCTATGCCCAGGCCCATGGCCTGCCCAAAGACCTGTCTGAATTTGGCGCGCATCGTTTCGTGGCCCATGATGATCCCACCAGCCGTGCGCCCTTTTACCAATGGCTGCGTGCCCATGTCGGCGAAGAGCGTATCTGCTTTCGCAGCGCCGATGCCGATGCCATAGATACTGCCATTTTCGCCGGCGCTGGCATCGGTTTCCTGCCGCCCGAGCGCGCCAATGCCTTGCCCGGCCTGCACCAGGTGATGGCGCCCTTGCCGGAATGGCAGGTGCCGATGTGGTTGGTTACCCATGTTGATCTGCACCGCAGCCCCAAGGTGCAAAGTTTGCTGGCCTTTTTGAAACAGCGCGCCCGCCAGTGGGATGTGGGCGGCGATAGCGATGGGCCTGCTGGGGCAGATCCAGCATGAGCAACGCCGCGCGCGGGCATTTGGCGATGTTGCTGTTTTCCGCCCTTGTGGCGGGGTCATTTTCATTGGGCGTGATGATTGCCAACGATATTGCGCCGGCGGCACTGAATGCGCTGCGCTTTGCGCTGGCGGCCGTGCTGGTGGGGGCCGCGGCCTTTGGCAGCCATGGCTTGCCCGCCCATGCCTTTCGTGCGCCATGGCGATATGCCGTGCTGGGGGGCATTTTTGGCCTGTATTTCGTGCTGATGTTCGAAGGGCTTAAAACCGCCTCGCCGGTATCAGCCTCGGCGGTCTTTACCCTAACGCCCGTTGTTGCAGCGATTGCTGGCTATGTTTTGCTGCGCCAGATCACCACTGCGCGTATGGCGCTGGCGCTGGCCATCGGGGCTGCGGGCGCTTTATGGGTGATCTTCAAGGCCGATCTTGCGCTGCTGCGGCAGTTTCATGTGGGGCGCGGCGAGGCGATATATTTTCTGGGCTGTGTCGCGCATGCGATTTACACGCCGATGGTGCGCAAGCTGAACCGGGGCGAGCCTGCGGTGGTGTTTACCTTTGGTATGCTGGTGGCGGGCGCGCTGCTGGTGGGGCTGTGGGGCTGGCGCGATATTGCCGCCACAGACTGGGGCGCATTGCCCGCCCGCGTGTGGCTGGTGCTGGCCTATCTGGCGGTGTTTTCCAGCGCTGCAACCTTTGTGTTGTTGCAATATGCCACGCTGCGCCTGCCTTCGGCCAAGGTGATGGCCTATACCTATCTTACCCCCACATGGGTGGTGGCGCTAGAGCTGGGGCTGGGCCATGGCGGGCCGGGGCCGCTGGTATTGGGTGGGGTGGCGCTGTCGATCTTGGCGTTGCTGCTGTTGCTGCGCAACGACGAGCGCGCCTAGGGCGCCTGATCGGCGGGTGGCGCCAGTTCGGTTTCCAAAAACCGCTCGAAGGCGTCCAGATCGATGCGCTCGAATTGGCCAAAGCCCTGCATCCAGATGCTGGCCTCGCGCAGCGCGTCTGGCTCTAGCTTGCACCATTTTACGCGCCCGCGTTTTTCCTGGGTGATCAGCCCGGCGCTGGCCAAAATAGCCAGATGTTTCGATATGGCTGCAAGGCTCATCTGAAACGGGTGGGCCACATCGGTGACGGCCATGTCATCTTCGAGCAGCATCGATAAAATCGCGCGGCGGGTTGGGTCGGCCAAGGCTGCAAAGACGGTGGAAACTTTGTCACTCATGCCCCAGCCTATGGCGCGAGATCGGCAAACCGTCAACCAAATGGTTGAATATGCCTTTTGCGCCTTGTTTGCGCCAACGGGCCGTTTGGCCGCAGGTTGCCTGCCAAGGGAAGGTGATGAAAGAGGTTTAAAAGCAATCACTTACGCTACCTTTCGCCGGGCGATAGCAGCGCTTGACTCTGTGGCAGTTGCCGCATAGCAAATGCGCAACCTTTCCATGGGGGTCGGCGTGGCGCAAAACGGTGTGCAAGACGGGTCGCAAGACGATCTGGCGAAGCTGGAACAGCGCATCGCGGCCGCGAAATCGGGGCGCGAAAGCAAACCCCATATGGAAGAGCATTATTCTCAGGCGCAGCTTGCCTGGCGGATGGTGATAGAACTTGTGGCCGGTCTTGGGATTGGCTTTGGCATTGGTTACGGGCTGGACTGGCTGTTTGGCACCCTACCGTTTCTGATGGTGATATTTACATTTCTGGGGCTTGCCGCCGGTGTTCAGACGATGATCCGCTCGGCGAAAGAGATCCAGGCAGCGAACATGGCCGCAGCTGCGGCCGATGAGGAAAAGAGGGCGAAAGATGGCGACTGAGGCGCATGGTGCAGAAGGCGGCGGGCTGGTTTTCCACCCGATGGACCAATTCATTGTGAAGCCGTTGTTTGGTGGCGATGCCATCGGGCTGTTCACAATCACCAACGTGACGCTTTGGATGGGCATTGCAATCGTGGCCATCGTGGCGCTGATGGTGCTGGGCACCGCGCGCCGCGCCACGATCCCCACCCGCACCCAATCGGTGGCCGAACTGGCCTATGTCTTTGTCTATAAAATGGTCGAAGACGTGGCAGGCAAAGACGCGGTTGGCTTTTTCCCCTATGTCATGACGCTGTTCATGTTCATCGTTTTCGCCAACTTCCTGGGCCTGCTGCCCATGTCGTTTACCACCACCTCGCATTTCGCGGTGACTGTGGTTTTGGCCCTGCTGGTGTTCCTGACCGTCACGATCGTTGGCTTTGCGAAAAATGGCGCCAAATTCTTGGGGCTGTTCTGGGTAAAATCGGCGCCGCTGCCGCTGCGCCCGGTGCTGGCCATCATCGAATTGATTTCCTACTTTGTGCGCCCCGTCAGCCATTCCATTCGTTTGGCCGGCAACGTTATGGCGGGCCACGCTGTGATCAAGGTGTTTGCAGGCTTTGCCGCGATCGCCACGATCAGCCCTGTGTCTGTGCTGGCGATCACCGCCATGTATGGGCTCGAGGTTCTGGTGGCCTTCATTCAGGCCTATGTTTTCACCATCCTGACGTGCGTTTACCTGAAAGATGCGCTGCATCCGTCGCACTAAGGCTGGCATCACGCTACCACTGAAATAGAAACTTCCAACGTAAGGAGATACACTCATGGAAGGTCAACTGGCACATATCGGCGCAGGTCTCGCAGCTATTGGTTCCGGCGCTGCCGCAATCGGTGTGGGCAACGTTGCAGGCAACTACCTGGCCGGCGCGCTGCGCAACCCCTCGGCTGCTGCTTCGCAGACTGCCACGCTGTTCATCGGCATCGCCTTCGCAGAAGCACTGGGCATCTTCTCGTTCCTGGTTGCTCTGCTGCTGATGTTCGCCGTCTAAGCCCTACGGAACCTGATCCTTACGGCCGGGCAGCCCCAAGCGGTGGCTGCCCGGTGTAACTGATAAGTTCCCCAAGGAGGACGACATGGCGACTGAAACGCACGCCGCCGACGCAGCCCAAGGGGCATCTGCGCCCGGCATGCCGCAGCTCGATTTTTCGAACTGGGGCAACCAGATCTTCTGGTTGATGATCACGCTGGTCGTGATCTATTTCGTCCTGTCGCGCATCGCGCTGCCGCGCATCGCGGCTGTTCTGGCCGAGCGTCAGGGGACAATTTCGAACGATATCGCCACCGCCGAAGAGCTGAAAGCGAAAGCCGTAGATGCCGAAGCCGCCTATAACCAGGCACTGGCTGACGCACGCAGCGAAGCCCAGCGCATCATCGCCGAGGCGAAAGCAGAGATTAAGGCAGACCTGGCGCAAGCCACGGCCGATGCCGATGCCCAAATCGCGGTGAAGGCCGCCGAGGGCGAAAAGAAAATTGCCGAGATCCGCGCAGGCGCGCTGGAAGCGGTGCAGGCCGTTGCCGCCGATACCGCAGCCGAGATCGTGGCCGCCATGGGTGGCAAGGCAGATGAAAAAGCCATTGGCACCGCCGTGGCGAACCGGATGAAAGGGTAACACCATGCGCAAGCTTGCAACACTGGCTGCCCTTTCCGCCGCATCGCCCGCCTTTGCCGCCAGCGGCCCGTTCTTTTCGCTGGGCAACACCGATTTCGTCGTTCTGATCGCCTTCTTGGTGTTCATCGGTGTGTTGGTTTATTTCAAAGTGCCCGCCATGATTGGCGGCATGCTGGATAAACGCGCCGAGGGCATCAAATCCGAGCTGGACGAGGCGCGCGCCCTGCGTGAAGAAGCGCAAAAAGTTCTGGCCACCTACGAGCGCAAGCAAAAAGAGGTGCAAGAACAGGCCGAGCGCATCATCGCCCATGCCAAGGAAGAGGCCCAGCTGGCCGCCGATCAGGCCAAAGCCGAGCTGAAAAAATCGATCGCACGCCGTTTGGCTGCGGCCGAAGAGCAGATCGCATCGGCCGAAGCCAGCGCTGTGCGCGACGTGCGTGACCAGGCTGTGCAGGTTGCCATCAGCGTGGCCCGCGAGGCGATTGCCGCGCAAATGACCGCCACCGAAGGCAACAAGCTGATCGATGCCGCCATTGGCGAGGTTGAGGCCAAGCTGCACTAAGCGGCCCTGACGACCAAGCAAAAATCAACGCCCGCCGGCCAGCCCGCGCGGGCGTTTTTTAATGGCGCATTGGGGATTTGAGTATTTAGAGCAAGATGAAGGGCGCGCAGCCTGGGCGGTTAGCGTTCGTTTTCGTGATCGAGGCGCATTTTGGCGATGGCTTCGTTGCGCTCGGCGCGGTGTTGATCGCTAAGCGATTGTGCCACATAGGATAGATGCGCCTCGACCGCGGCGCGGGCCCCTGCCGCATCGCGGCTTTGCAGCGCGTCATTGATGGCGCGGTGTTGATCGAGCAGCATTTCGCGGGTGGTGCGCTGTTTGAACATGGTTTGGCGGTTATAAAAGACGCCCTGTTGCAGCAGCTGATACATCGAGCGCATCATATGCAGCATCACGACATTATGGCTGGCCTCGATGATGGAAAGGTGAAAATCGGCATCAAGGCGGGCTTCGTCGCTGGGGTCGCGTTTTTGGTGGGCGGCTTCCATTTTGTCAAAGATGGTTTGGACCACGCGCAGGTCGGTATCCGAGGCATGGCGGGCGGCGCGTTCGGCGGCGAGCCCTTCGAGATCTTTGCGAAAAGACACGTAATCGGAGACAGCCTCGCGGTGATTGGCAAAAAGATTGACCAAAGCATCGGAAAAGGCACTGCCCAAGACATTGGCCACATAGATGCCCGCGCCTGCCTTGGTGGTCAGCAGGCCCTTTTCCTGCAACTCGGCCACGGCATCGCGCAGGCTGGGGCGGGAAACGCCCAATCTTTCAGAAAGTTCGCGTTCCGAGGGCAGGCGTTCGCCGGGCCGCAAGATGCCGCGCAAGATCAGCTTTTCGATCTGGCGGGTGACTGCGGTAGATAGTTTTTCCGGCTGAACGGGTGTGAAGGGCATGCGTTTTGGGGCCTTATACTGCGCTGGTGGTCAGATGATATGACCAAGCCCGCCATTCAGCAAGCGTGACGCAGCGCAGCGCCTTGCGCCTAGGTCAGCGGCTTTTGCATGAACACGCTGCTGGCATTGGCGGTGTAATCGCCAAACGGGGGGCAGAGCTGAAAGCCCGCAGTGTGATAGAGCCGATGCGCGGCGGCCAGTTTATCGCCGGTTTCCAGCCGCAACAGGGGCAGGCGGTTTTGGCGCGCTTCGTCTTCGATCTGGCGCAACAGCGCTTGCGCCACGCCTTGGCCGCGTGCATCGGGCGCCACGAACATAGATTTCACCTCGCCGTAATCGCCCATAATGGCCAGCGCGCCGGTGCCCAGCACCTGATCGCCCCGCCGTGCCATGAAAAACCGGATATGCGGGGCACAAAGCGCGTCGATCGACAGGTAGTGGTTGTCTTCGGGGTTAAATAGGCTTTGCATCAGCGCATGGCTTTGGTGCAAAAGCGCCGTTGCCTGGGGGTGTGTGGGTGTGCCGCGTTCAACGATCAGCATGGTTTGCCCCTTTGTGTTGTGCCCCGGGCCTGGCGGCCCTGACACAGCGATAGCGCCCCGTTGTGGCGGTGAAAACCCCAATATCTTGTGGACAACTGGGCAGATTTGGCAAAATATCGTGTGTTTTCGTTGACTCGCCATGGGCTTGGCCCGCAAAATTTACGTGTGCCTAGAATCAGGATGCCATTTTGCGCTTTTCGAAACTGCGATTGACCGGCTTTAAAAGCTTTGTCGACCCGACGGAACTGTTGATCCGCGAGGGGCTGACGGGCGTGGTGGGCCCGAATGGCTGCGGTAAATCGAACCTGCTGGAAGCGCTGCGCTGGGTGATGGGGGAAAACCGCCCCACTGCCATGCGGGGGGGCGGCATGGAAGATGTGATCTTTGCAGGCGCGTCTACCAGGCCTGCGCGCAATTTTGCCGAGGTCGCCCTGTTGCTGGACAATAGCGACAGGTTGGCGCCTGCCGGGTTCAACGACGAGGACGCGCTGGAAATTGTGCGCCGCATCACCCGCGATGTGGGCAGCGCGTATAAGGTGAATGCCAAAGATGTGCGCGCGCGCGATGTGCAGATGCTGTTTGCCGATGCCTCGACCGGGGCGCATAGCCCGGCCTTGGTGCGCCAGGGGCAGATTTCCGAACTGATCAACGCCAAGCCGAAAAACCGCCGCCGGGTTTTGGAAGAGGCGGCGGGTATTTCGGGCCTTTACCAGCGCCGCCACGAGGCCGAGCTAAAGCTGCGCTCGGCCGAGCAGAACCTGACGCGCGTGGATGATGTGATCGAACAGCTGGCCGCGCAATTGGCGCAGCTTGAACGCCAGGCGCGGCAGGCGGCCCGCTACCGCGTGATCGGCGAAGATCTGCGCCGGGCCGAGGGCATGCTGCTGTTTCGCCGCTGGCAAGAGGCCGACAGCGCGCGCCTTGCGGCCGAGGCACAGCTGCGCGAACGCCTGGCGGCTGCAGCCCAAATCGAGGCAGCCGCACGGCGCGCCGCCAAAGAGCGGGAAGCGGCCGAAGATATGCTGCCACCGCGCCGCGAGGAAGAGGCCATTGCCGCGGCGGTTGTGCAGCGCCTTGTGGTGCAGCGTGATGCCTTGGCCGAGCAAGAAGAGCGTGCGCTGCATACGATTGAAACGCTGCAAGGGCGCATTCAGCAATTGGCCCGCGATATCGAGCGCGAGGCCGGGCTGAACCGCGACGCAGGTGAAACCATCGCGCGGCTGGAATGGGAGCAGCGCGAATTGGCCAAGGCGGGCGAGGGCCATGCCGACAAGCTGGACATTGCCGCCGAGGCCGCGCGCGAGGCCGCCGGCATTTTGCAAGACCGCGAGGCCGATTTGGCCGAGCGCACCGAAGATGTGGCGCGCTTGGCTGCGCGGCACCAATCGGCGAACCGCTTTTTGGAAGAAAGCGCCAAGGTTTTGGCGCGCAGCGAGGCCCAGGCCGATACCGCCCGTGCCGCCATGCAGCATGCGCGCACCAGTTTGGCCGGGGCCGAAACGCAGCTGGGGCAGGCCCGCACCGATGAGGAACAGGCGCTTGTGGCGGTGGCCCAAGCCGATGATGTATTGACCGAGGCCGAGGCCGCGCGCGCCGCAGCACAAGCCCGCGAGGCAGATGTGCGTGCCGAGCGCAGCGAAGCCGAGGGGGAATTGAACGCGCTGCGCGCCGAGGTCACGGCACTGGCGCGGCTGTTGCAGCGTGACACGGTCGAGGGCGGCCAGATTATGGATCGCCTGCAAGTGGAAATGGGCTTTGAAAAGGCGCTTGGCGCGGCTTTGGCCGACGATCTGCGCGCCCCCGAGGTTGATGCCGATGGCCCCTCGGGCTGGGCGGTGCTGCCGGCCTTTGATGTGGTGCAGCCCCTGCCTGCGGGGGTATCGCCGCTGTCGGCGCATGTGTCGGTGCCCGATGTTTTGGCCCGCCGAATGAGCCAGATAGGGCTGGTTGATGCCGATGATGGGCCGCGCCTGCAGGCGGCATTGAAGCCCGGTCAGCGGCTGGTTTCGCCCGAGGGGGATTTGTGGCGGTGGGATGGCTATCGCGCCTGGGCCGAAGATGCCCCCAGTGCGGCGGCGCTGCGTTTGCAACAGCTGAACCGTTTGGAAGAGCTGAAACAACACTCCGAGCGCGCGACCGCGCGCGCCGATGCCGCCCGGCAGGCCCATGATGCGCTTAGCGAAAGGTTGGCGGATCTGACTGCCGCCGATCAAGCCGCCCGCAATGCCCGGCGCGAGGCCGACAGGCTGGTAAACGAAGCGGCCCGCGCCCTAAGCCGTGCCGAGGCTGATTTTAACCTGGCGCAATCCAAGCTTGAATCGCTGGGCCTGACCGTTGCGCGCCATGATGAAGAGGCGCTATCGGCGCGCGCGCAGCTGGCCGAGGCGCAGGCTGCGGTGGATGATTTGGAAGATCTGGCCGAGGCCCGCGCCGCTGTGGAAGACATTCGCATGACGGTCGAAGCGGCGCGCATGACCATGCTAACCAAACGCTCGGCCCATGATGAATTACGCCGCGAGGGCGAGGCCCGCACAAGGCGCGCCCAAGAGGTGACAAAAGAGCTCAGCGGTTGGCGCCACCGGCTGCAAACGGCGGAAACCCGCAGCGCCGAATTGGCCGCGCGCAAGGCGCAATCCGAGGACGAGCTGAAATCGGCCAGCGCCGCCCCTGATGAAATTGCCGCCAAGCGCGATGAACTGGATCACGCCATAGAGCAGGCCGAAGATCGCCGGCGTATTGCCGCCGATAAGCTGGCCGAAGCCGAAGCTGCCCTGCGCGTTGCGCGCGATGGGGAACGCGATGCAGAACGCGCGGCAGGCGAGGCCCGCGAGGCCCGTGCGCGTGCCGAGGCGCGCGCCGATGCTGCGCGTGAAACCGTGGCCTATGCCGCGCAGCGCATCCAAGACGAGATGGAGACAACGCCAGAACAGCTGCTTGATCGGTTGGCCACCGACCCAGATAAAATGCCCGATGCCGAGGCGATCGAGGCCGATGTAAACCGCCTGAAACGCCAGCGCGAGGCGCTGGGGGCGGTGAACCTGCGCGCCGAGGAAGACATCAAAGAGGTGCAGGTCGAGCATGATACGCTGGCCCGCGAGAAAAGCGATCTGGAAGAGGCCATAAAAACCCTGCGCTCGGGTATTGCCAGCCTAAACCGCGAGGGGCGCGAGCGCTTGCTGACCGCGTTTGAACAGGTGAACAGCAATTTCAGCTTGTTGTTTCGCCATCTTTTCGGCGGTGGCGAGGCCAATTTGGTGCTGGTGGAAAGCGACGATCCGCTAGAAGCGGGGTTGGAAATTATGTGCCAGCCGCCGGGCAAAAAGCTGTCGACACTGTCGCTGCTGTCTGGGGGCGAGCAAACGCTGACCGCGCTGGCGCTGATTTTTGGGGTGTTCTTGGTGAACCCGGCCCCGATCTGTGTGCTCGATGAGGTAGACGCCCCCCTGGATGACGCCAATGTGACGCGGTTTTGCGACCTGCTTGATGAAATGTGCCGGCGCACGGAAACCCGGTTTTTGATCATCACGCACCACGCGGTGACGATGGCGCGCATGGACCGGCTGTTTGGCGTGACGATGCAGGAACAAGGCGTAAGCCAGCTGGTTTCGGTTGATCTGAAAAAAGCCGCCGCCATGGTGGCCTAAGCGCGGGGCAGGGCAGGGCAGGGCAGGCTGGCGGCCTGTTACAGCCTGTCCAGCAGTGCCTTTGTGGGCCATGCATCGGCGGGCAGGCCTAGACGTGCCTGCTCTTTTTGCACGGCGGCACGGGTGCCTGCGCCCAAGATGCCATCGATCCCGCCCACATCGTGCCCGCGCGCGGCCAGCTTGCGCTGCAGCGCTTTCATCTGTGCGGGCTCTAGCCCCGGCTCGGGCGCGCGCGGATCAAAGGCCGGGGCGCCGCCCATGCGCGTGGCGAAATAGGCCGCGGTGAGCACATAGGTAAAGCTTTGGTTCCAGTCGAAATAGACATGAAAATTTGGATAGGCCAAAAAGGCCGGCCCTTTGTGGCCCTGTGGCAAAATCAGGCTGGCCTGGCCCTGTGCCGCCCATGTGCCACTGCGCGGCTGCACGCCCATGGCGGCCCAATCGGCCACTGAAAGCTGTGTTTCATAGCCTGATTTGCCCCAGTCCATGCGCGCGGGCAGGCGCACCTCTTGCAGCCATGGCTGGTTGGGTTTCCACCCCAGCCGCGACAACATGCGCGCCGCCGACATCAGCGCATCTGGCGCCGAGGTTTTCAATGTGACATGGCCATCGCCATCGCCATCAACGCCGTTGTCCAAAATATCTTGGGGCAGCATTTGCACCATGCCAATCTCGCCTGCCCAAGCGCCGGTGGTGGTGGCCGGGTCGAAATCGCCGCGTTCGAACAAGGTGATGGCGGCCAGCAGCTGTGGCCGAAACAGCGCCGGCCTGCGGCAATCATGGGCCAAGGTGGCAAGCGCATTGGCGGTGTTGAAATCGCCCTGAAAGGCTCCATAATCGGTTTCAAAGGCCCAAAACGCCAGCAAAACACCCCGTGGGATGCCATATTGCGCCTCGATCCGGGTGAAAACCGCATCCCATTTGCGGCCCATTTCAGCACCGCGGCGGGCCCGGTTTTCCGAGATCAGGCGGCTGGAAAAGCGGGTGAAATCCAGCTGAAAAACACCCTGCCGCCGGTCGGCGGCTAACACCGCCGGGTCAGGTTGAAGCTGTGCCAAAAACGCGCCTGTGGCCGCGGCGCTGCGCCCCTTGGCCACGGCCTCGCGCCCGACATCTTGCAAAAACGCCTGCCAATCACCGCCGCAGCGTGGCGCAGCCCCAGCCCAGGCCGGCGCCAAAGACAGCAGAAAACAAGTGGTCAAAATGCGCATAATTTACCCTCTACACCATGGTCCCAGCCTAGCAGGCCTGGCCTATGGGGCAAGGGGCGCCTTAGGGGAAAAACGCGCAAATTGCGGCAGTTGCACCAACCGCTGCCAGCGCCCAGGCCCAAGTTTGCCACAAAACGGCCACCGCCGCCTCGATATCTTGGGCCAGCAGCGGGCGGCGCCCTGTGGCATTGACCCAGGCAAATTCCTGGCGCTGGCCGTTATAGGCGCGTGGCCCCGCCAGCGCGATGCCCAAGGCCCGCGCCATTGCGGCCTCGGGCCAGCCGGCGTTGGGCGAGCGGTGGCGGCGTGCATCGCGCCAAATGGCGGGCAGGGCGCGCCACTGGCCCTGGGGCAGCGCAATAAGCAGCGCGGTCAGCCGGGCGGGAATAAGGTTTAGCACATCATCCAGCCGCGCGGCCGCCCAGCCAAACGCGGCATAGCGTGGCGTGCGATAGCCAATCATACTGTCTGCGGTATTGACGATCTTATACACCAAAAGCCCCGGCAGCCCGGCCAGCAGAAACCAAAACAGCGGGGCGATCACCCCATCGCTTAGGTTTTCTGCAGCGCTTTCAATGGCCGCGCGCGCCACGCCATCGCGATCCATCTCGCGGGTGTCGCGGCTGACTATCATCGCCACAGCCGCGCGCCCCGGCGCAACCCCGCGGCGCAGGCCCTGCGCCACCGCTGTCACATGTTGCACCAGCGATTTTTGCGCCAGCAATATCGCGCCCACAATCACCTCGGCCACAGGGCCAAATGCCTGCAACACCGCCCCCAACAGGGCCGCGCTCAGCACCAGCAGGGCCACGGCCAACACCCCTTTGAGGCGCCGGGCAGGCCCGTGGTTAAGCCGCGCATCGGCAAAGGCCACGGCGCGGCCCATCAAAACCGCCGGATGCGGCAGGCGCGACCAAAGGATTTTTGGCTCGCCCAGCAGCGCGTCAAGAAGCATGGCCAAGATAATGCTCATCTCACGTCCTTTGTGGTGGCACTGGCAATCGCGGCGCTGACCCTGGGCCAGGCCTTTGGGGCGGGCAGGCCCAGGCGCAGCCAATTGTTGGCATAGGGAAAGACGCGCGACCAGATATGCGCCCGCGCCAGATGGGCCTGCCATGCCAGGGCGTCGCCCACCTGATACAATCGAAACAGCGTGGTGCCGCCCAATGGCACGGCATTTTGCGCCGCCATTTCGCCATCCATCCGCGCGGCATCGGCGGCCAGGCGCGCGCGCGTGGCGTTGGCCCAATCGTGATCGGCCAAGGCCCGTGCGCCGATATGCAAGGCCGGGCCAGACACAGGCCATGGGCCCAGCATCTGCGCCAGTTTGGCAATATCTGCGCGATTGCCAATAGCAAAGCCCAAACGCAGCCCCGCCAAGCCCCAAAACTTGCCAAAGCTTTTCAGCACAAGGCTTTTTTGCAAATCCAGCCGGGGCAGCAGGCTGCGGTTGGGGGCGACATCGCAAAAGCTTTCGTCGATCACGCTGAAATCGGTGTCGGGGGTGAAATCGCTGTGCCACTGGCCTGTGGGGTTGTTGGGGTGCACGATCACGCGGGCAGTGGCAGGGCCGGGGGCATGGGTGGTTTGCACCTGCCAGCCCGCGGCCTGAAAGCCCGCGGCATGTTCGTTATATGTCGGCCCCTCGATCACCACCCGGCCCGTGGGGCGCAGGGCAGGCAGCCGTGCAATCAAGGCCGAGGCCCCGGGCGCGGCCAAAATGGCGGCCTCCTCTGGCACCTGCCACAGGGCCCGCGCGGCGCGCAGCAGCGCATCGGATGCCGCCTGATCTGGCAAGGCGCCCCATGCGCTGGCGGGCATCTGCCCCAGCGGGTAGGGAACCGGGTTGATGCCGGTTGACAGATCGATCCATTCGGAACGCTGGCCGCCAAAACACGCGATTGCGCCATCAACACCACCGCCATGGTCGCGCTTTGGGGCTTGGGGGGATGTGGCCTGCATGCGGCGACCCTTACGAAATGCTGTTGGCGTGGTTCAACAGCAGCCGCGCCAGATTCTCAAGCTGAAAGCGCCCATCCTGCCCAATCAGCCGCGCCCATGGGGGGCGTCAAAATCGAGCGCGGGGGCCATGGGCACAATGCGATGGGGGTTAATCGTGGTGTGGCTATAGTGGTAATGGCGGCGGATATGATCGAAATTCACCGTCTCTTTGATGCCGGGCATTTGATACAGATGTCGGGTATAGGCCCAAAGATTGGGGTAATCGACCAGCCGGCGCAGGCTGCATTTGAAATGCCCGTGATATACCGGGTCAAACCGCACAAGGGTGGGAAACAGCCGCCAATCGGCCTCGGTTAGGGTGTCGCCCATCAAAAAGCGGTTGTCTGATAGGTGGCTTTCCAGCCAATCCATCGTGTCAAACAGCGCGCTGACCGCGCTGTCATAGGCGGTTTGGGTGGTGGCAAAGCCGGCTTTGTAGACGCCGTTATTCAGCGTGTCGTAAATGCGCTGGTTGATCGCCTCGATCTGGGGGCGCAAGGCGCTGGGCCAGAAATCTAGGGTGTTGCCGGTCAGCCCGTCAAACGCGCTGTTGAACATGCGAATGATTTCCGCGCTTTCATTCGACACGATCTGGCTGGTGGCTTTGTCCCACAAAACCGGCACTGTGACGCGGCCCGAAATTTTTGGATCTGCGGCCAGATAGACATCGCGCATATAGGCGTGCCCCTGCAGCTTGTCGCCTGTCGCCCCGGCAAAGCTGGTATCAAAGCTCCAGCCGCCCTCTAGCATGTCGGGGTGCACCACTGAGACGTCGATCAGCCCTTGCAGCCCTTTCAGGGCGCGAAAAATCAAGGTGCGATGCGCCCAAGGGCAGGCCAGCGACACATATAGGTGATAGCGCCCCGCCTGCGCCGCAAAGCCGCCTGTGCCGCTGGGGCCGGGGCTGCCATCGGCGGTGATCCAATTGCGAAAGGTGGTGGTTGTGCGCACGAATTGCCCGCCGGTGGATGCGGTGTCATACCAAGTGTCGTGCCATTTTCCGTCTATCAACTGGCCCATGATGTGCCCCCTTTCCTATGTGCCTATTAGCTAAGCCTGATGCGCCAAAGAGCAAACCCGCGTCAGGGCGCAGTTGGCCTGCATTTCCGCACAGCCCGGCCAATGGGGCCTGGGGGCGCTATTTTGCCCGCCGTTAGTGCAAAAGGTTAGGTTTACTTGATTTTTATGATTTCGGCGTCACGCTAACCATGTGGATGGAGGATTCGATGACCAGCTTTTTGCCGCGCGACGTTGTTGCAGCCCTGCGCCTTGCGCAAGATGATGCCGCGCGCAAGCGCAGCCGCCTTAGGATAGATGTAGACGGCCGCACCTACCCGGTGTTGCGCCTGTGGGATAATGGATTTGCCCTGGCCGATGATGCGCCGCATCTGCGCGGTTTGGTCGAGCTTTACGATGGCGGGCGCCTGTTGCGCCGGTGCCTGATTGTGGCCGCCGAAGAAGACAGTGGCGAAACGCGCTACGAATTCAAACGGCTATCAGAAATTCTAGATGAACAGCCTGTCGATTTCGAACGCCGCAAAGATGCGCCTGTGGCGTTTTTAACCGCCCCTGATATGGGCTAGGGGCCCGGGCGCCGGTTGCGCCAAGGCCCGCCCGTATTATTGCGGAATTATTGCAGATCGCCAAATGCCGCTTGCAGGCGTGCCACGGCTTGTTCCACCAAGGGGCGGGGTGTGGCCAGGTTGAAGCGCAGGAAATTATCGCCCCCATGGCCAAATGTTGGCCCATGATTGGCGGCAATTTGCGCGTTTTGTTCAACCCGCTGGGTGAATTCTGTGCGCTCCATGCCGGTGCCCGAAAAATCGACCCAGGCCAGATAAGTGGCCTCTAGGGGCATCGATTTCAGCCCCGGAATGGCATTGACCCCGGCATCGAAAATGCGGCGGTTGCCATCAAGATAGTCGACCAGCTGATCCACCCAAGCCGCCCCCTCGGGGCTGTAGGCCGCCTCGGCCATAAACAGGCCGAAAGAGTTGGGCGACAGGCCCAAGCCCATCATCCGGGCCTCGAATTTGGCACGCAAGGCCGGATCGTGGATGATCACATTGCCCGAATGGCTGCCTGCGATGTTAAAGGTTTTGGTGGTGGCCGTCATCATCACCAGCCGGTCTGCGATGCCATCGATCAGGGCCATGGGGGTGTGTTTTTGCCCCGCAAACACCAGATCGTGGTGAATTTCATCCGAGACCAGCACCAAATCGTGGCGGCGGCAGAAATCGGCCACTTGCTGCAGCTCGTCTACCGTCCAGACCCGCCCACCGGGGTTATGCGGCGAGCACAGCACCAGCATCTTGGCGCTGCCATCCATCTGCGCATCCCATGTGGCAAAATCCATCTGGTAGCGGCCATCTTCCAGCACCAGCGGGCATTCAATGACCTTGCGGTTATTGGCTTTGATCACCTTTGCAAAGGCGTGATAGACCGGGGTCATCAAAACCACACCATCGCCGGGGTTGGTAAAGGTTTCCACGCACATCGCCGTGCCGTTCACCAGGCCATGGGTGGTGAAAATGGCGGCCGGGTCTACCGCCCAGCCGTGGCGATGCTCCATCCACCAGCAAATGGCCGCGCGATAGGCTTTGTCGTCGCCGTAATAGCCGTAAATCCCGTGCTCGTGCATACGGGCCACGGCGTTTTGCACGCAGTCGGGGGCGCGAAAATCCATATCTGCCACCCACATCGAAATACCCTTGTCTGCGGGCACGCCATAGATGGGCTCCATCATATCCCATTTCACCGAATGGGTGCCGCGGCGCTGGATAATCTCGTCAAAGCTCATCTGTCCCTCCTCTGCGTGGCTTGCCCTTGTTTGTCGGCCAGATTTTTGGGGAATGGAATAAGCTTTTGCAAAATATTTGCCCAAATAGCGGCTTGCGCATTTGCTGCGGGCCTATTGCACCATTGCGCCAGCGCCGGGCTTGCCCTAAATCCCCCTGCATGAAACGCCCTATTTTGCTTCACCCTGACCCGCGGTTGAAAAAGGTCTGCACGCCGGTGGCCGACCTGTCTGATGATCTGCGCCTGCTGGCCCGCGACATGCTGGAAACCATGTATGATGCGCCAGGCATCGGGCTGGCTGCGCCACAGATTGGCGTGCTAGAGCGGGTGATTGTGCTGGATTGCGCCAAAAGCGAAAAAGACACGCCGCGCCCCTTGGTGATGATCAACCCCCAGGTGCTGGCCGCCTCGGAGGAAAGCAGCGTCTACGAAGAGGGGTGCCTTTCGATCCCCGATCAATTTGCTGATGTTACCCGACCCGCCGAGGTAACGGTGCGGTGGCTAGATACCGATGGCCACGAGCACCAAGAAGATTTTGGCGGCCTGTGGGCCACCTGTGTGCAGCATGAAATCGACCATTTGGATGGCAAGCTGTTCATTGATTACCTCAAGCCGCTTAAGCGCCAGATGATCACCCGCCGCATGCAAAAGATGAAACGCGAAATGGCCCGCCAATGAGCGTTCTGCCGATTGTGCGCTGGCCCGATCCGCGCCTGGCCCAGCCCTGCGCGCCGGTGGATCTGGGCGATATGGCCCGCCTATCCAGCCTTGTGGGGGATATGTTTGAAACCATGTATGCCGCGCCCGGGCGCGGGCTGGCCGCCCCGCAGGTGGGGCAGATGCTGCGGCTTTTTGTGATGGATTGTGGCTGGAAAGAGGGCGATATGGCCCCGCTGGCCTGTATAAACCCCGAAATTCTGCAGGCTGCATCCACCCTTGTGCCGGGCGACGAGGGGTGCCTGTCGATCCCCGGTGTTACGGCACAGGTGCTGCGCCCTGAATGGGTGGTGTTGGGCTGGACGGGCCTGGATGGCGCCCGCCACAGCCGCCGCCTGCAGGGGTTTGAGGCACGCTGCGCCCAGCACGAGCTTGACCATCTGGATGGCGTGCTGACCTTTCACCGCCTTGAGGCCAGCGCCAGCGCGGCGCTTCAGGCCGAATATGCGGGGCTGGTGCAATGACGGTGCGCCCCTGTTTGCCCTGGCCTGACAAGCGCTTGCGCAGCATGGCCGCCCCGGTGCCGGAAATCACCGATGATATCCAGGCGATCTGGGCCGATATGATCGACACGATGGAGGCCATGCCGGGCGTTGGGCTGGCTGGCCCGCAAATCGGTGTGATGCTGCGCCTGGCCGTGGTGGATGCCAGCGAAACCCGCGGCCAAGCGGTGCGCATGGCCAACCCCGAGGTGGTGCATGCCAGCGTGCAGCTGCGCAGCCACGACGAGGCCAGCCCAAACCTGCCCGGTGTGCATGCCAGCATCGCCCGCCCACGCGCGGTGTTGGTGCGGTTTCTCAACAGCGAGGGCCAGCTGGAAGAACGCGATTTTGTGGGGCTTTGGGCCACCAGCGTGCAGCATCAGATCGACCATCTGAATGGGCGCATGTATTTTGACCACCTCAGCAAGGTAAAGCGCGACATGCTGCTGCGCCGGGCGAAAAAGGCACGCTAAGGCCCCTGTGCAGGGCTAGGGAGGAACCGATGCGACTGGTCTTTATGGGCAGCCCTGATTTTTCTGTGCCGGTGCTTGAGGCGCTGGTATCGGCCGGCCATGATATTGCCTGCGTCTATTGCCAGCCGCCACGCCCGGCGGGGCGCGGCAAGAAAGACCGCCCCACGCCCGTGCATGCCCGCGCCCTGCAGCTGGGGCTGATGGTGCGCCACCCTACCAGCCTGCGGCCCACCGAGGTGCAGCAAGAGTTTGCCGCGCTGCAGGCCGATGCGGCCGTGGTGGTGGCCTATGGGCTGATCTTGCCACAGCCGGTGCTGGATGCGCCGCGCTATGGCTGCTTGAATATCCATGCCTCGCTTTTGCCGCGCTGGCGCGGGGCGGCGCCCATTCACCGCGCGATTATGGCGGGTGATGCCGAAACTGGCATTTGCATTATGCAGATGGAGGCGGGGCTGGATACAGGCCCCGTTTTGCTGCGCCTGGCCACGCCCATTGGGGCTGATGAAACCACAGGCGCGCTGCACGATCGCTTGTCGGCCCTGGGGGCACGGGGTATTTTGCAGGCTTTGGAAAATCTGGGGCAGCTGGTGCCCAGCCCACAGCCCCAAGATGGTGTGTGCTATGCCGAGAAAATCGACAAAGCCGAAGCGGCGGTCAATTGGGCGCGCCCCGCAACCCAGATCCATCGCCAGATCAGGGGGCTGTCGCCCTTTCCCGGGGCATGGACGCTGATCGATGGCGCGCGGGTCAAGCTGTTGGGGGCCGAATTGGCCACAGGCAGCGGCGCGCCGGGCACGGCGCTGGATGATGCGCTGTGCATTGCCTGTGGCCAGGGCGCATTGCGCATCACCCGCTTGCAACGTGCGGGTAAGGCTGCGCAAGATGCCGCCACCGCCCTGCGGGGCATGGCGGTGCCTGCTGGCATGGTGCTGGGGGGCGATGAGGCGCAGGCTTAGGCCCGGCGCGGTTTAGGGGTGCGCTATGTTTCCAACCTTGATTGGCACCGTGGTGATTGCGGGCATCGTGGGCTATTTGGCCGAAAAAACCGGCTTCACGCATAACGGTATTTTGCAATCGATCATCATCTGCGTAGGTGGGGCGTTTTTGTTTTATTTCCTGCGCGTGATGTTTGGCATTGGCTTTGGCAGCGCGGGGCTAGATGCCATTATCTCGTCGATCGGGGCGCTTGTGATCGTGCCATTTCACTGGCGCAAATAGCGCAGGGCCTTAGGGGCTGGGCGTGTCACGCAGCAATACCTGGCGGCTTTGCGAGGCAAATTCGCGCCGCCACAGCACCCCAAGTGTCAGCGCTGTGGCCGCCAGCAACGCGGGCGCGCCCAGCATCCATGCCAAGGCGCCCATGGCAAAATAGATCGAGCGCAGGCCGCGGTTGAACCCGCGCACGGCTGTTATGTTCACCTCGGCGGCTTGCGCCGCGCGGGGCAAGGCGCGCGGGTCGTTTGGGTCGTTGGGAACCGAGGCCATCAAAACCAGGCAATAGCCAAACAGGCGGTGCGACCAGACGAATTTCAAAAATGCATTGGCCAGGAATACCAGCGCCAGCCCCAGCTTTACCTCCCATACGATACGCGGCTCGGCCCCCAATGTCAGATCGCGGGCCAGGCCTTGCAGCTGGTCGGCATTGCCCATCAGCGCCAATGCGCCGCCAATCGCAATCATGGTGGCCGAAGCGAAAAAGCTGGTGCCCTGGCGCAATGTGCCCAAGGCTTGGGCGTCGAAAATGCGGGGGCTGCGGGTGACCATCACCTGCATCCATTCGCGCCGATAGCGCGCCATCAGCGACGATACCGAAGGCCGCCCGCGCGGCGGGTTTTCGATCAACAGCCCGATGCCCGCCCAGCCCAGAAAAATGCACGCAACCGCCCACAGATCGAGCGGCGAAAACAGCGGCAAGAGGCCAAGGGCGGGGATGTCGAATGTCATATCTTTTGCTGCCCTTTGTGCCGCGGTTTTGCAAGGGGCAAGGGGGGCGCATCTATGCTTGCCATATCTGCTGTAATTGGTATAAAAATATTACCAATTGAACGAAAGGCGCCTTTGCTTATGGAAATGCCAGCCCCAAACCCTGCGGTTCTTGCCCTAAAACCCCGCCTTGTGGCACGCCTGCAAGAGGTATTGGCCCCTGATGCCGTGATCCATGACGAGGCCGAAACCCGCGCCTATGAATGCGATGCCTTGACCGCCTATCGCTGCCCGCCCCTATGCGCAGTGCTGCCCAGCACCACGCAGCAAGTGTCGGATGTGCTGCGCATTTGCCACGAAATGGGCGTGCCAGTGGTGCCGCGCGGCTCGGGCACGTCGTTGGCGGGGGGGGCCTTGCCCACCGCAGATAGCGTGATCTTGGGCGTGGCGCGCATGAATGATGTGCTAGAGGTTGATTACGACAACCGCTTTGTGCGGGTGCAATCGGGGCGCACCAACCTGTCGGTTACAGGTGCGGTCGAGGCCGATGGCTTTTTCTATGCCCCCGATCCCAGCAGCCAGCTGGCCTGTGCGATTTCTGGCAATATCGCCATGAATTCGGGCGGTGCGCATTGCCTGAAATATGGCGTGACCACCAACAATCTGCTGGGCGTTACCATGGTGCTGATGGATGGCACCGTGCTGGAACTGGGCGGCGCCCATATGGACGCCCCTGGCCTGGATTTCCTGGGGGTTATCTGCGGGTCCGAGGGGCAATTGGGCGTTGTCACCGAGGCCACGCTGCGCATTCTGCCCAAGCCCGAGGGCGCGCGCCCGGTGCTGATGGGCTATGACAGCAACGAGGTGGCGGGCCAAGTGGTGAGCGACATCATCAAGGCCGGGGTTTTGCCTGTGGCCATCGAATTTATGGATCGGCCCTGCATTCGCGCAACCGAGGCCTTTGCCAAGGCAGGCTACCCCGATTGCGAGGCGCTGTTGATCGTCGAGGTCGAGGGCTCGGATGATGAGATATCAGAACAGCTGGCCCTGATCACCGATATTGCACGCCGCCACAACCCGGTAGAATTGCGCGAAGCCGCCGACGAAGACCAGGCCCGCCGCATTTGGCTGGGCCGCAAATCGGCCTTTGGCGCGATGGGGCAAATCAACGATTACATGTGCCTTGATGGCACGATCCCGGTCAGCCAGCTGCCCTATGTGCTGCGCCGCATTGGCGAGATGTCACAGCAATACGGGCTGGGCGTGGGCAATGTGTTTCATGCCGGTGATGGCAATATGCACCCGCTGATCTTGTTTGATGCCAACAAGCCCGGCGATCTTGAGCGCTGCGAGGCCTTTGGCGCCGATATCTTGCGCCTGTGCGTCGAGGTGGGTGGCTGCTTGACCGGCGAGCATGGCGTGGGCATCGAAAAGCGCGATCTGATGGTCGATCAATTCGCCCCCGATGATCTGGATATTCAAATGGCCGTCAAAGATGTGTTCGATCCGAAATGGCTGTTGAACCCTGCCAAGGTGTTTCCCCTGGCCGCCTCGGAACCCCGCCGCCAAGCCCAAATTGCCGCTGAATAACGCAGGCTGTTGCTTGCCCTTGTCTGTCATGGGCCGCGTTTGCTGCGGCCCAACCACTTAGGATCATTGCCCATGCACCCCACCAGCGAAGCTGATCTGGCCGACGCCATCGCCACCGCCAAAGGCGCTTTGCGTATTCAGGGCGGGGCAACCCGCGATATCGGGGCCCCGGTGATTGGCACGGCCCTGTCAACCCAGGGGCTGGATGGCATCGTCGATTACGAGCCAGGCGCGCTTACCCTGGTGGCCCGCGCCGGCACGCCCCTGGCCCAGATCGAGGCAGCCCTTGCCGCCGAAGGCCAGCGCCTGCCATTCGAGCCGATGGATCACCGCCCCGTCTTGGGCACCAAAGGCACCCCAACCATTGGCGGTGTGGTGGCGGCCAATGTCAGTGGCCCGCGCCGGGTGCAGGTGGGGGCATGCCGCGATTTTCTCTTGGGCGCGCGCTTTGTCGATGGGGCCGGGCGGGTGCTGAAAAATGGCGGGCGGGTGATGAAAAACGTCACAGGCTATGATCTGGTCAAGCTGATGGCGGGCAGTTTTGGCACGCTTGGGGTGATCACCGAGGTCAGCTTTAAAGTGCTGCCCATTCCTGAAACCCAGGTCACACTGGCCTTTTCCGGCCATGACCCTGCCCGCGCTGTTGCGGCGATGGCGGCGGCGCTGTCCTCGCCTTTCGAAGTCAGCGGTGCGGCTTGGGTGCAGGGCCAAACCCTGCTGCGGCTCGAGGGCATGGAACGCTCGGTCGCCTACCGGGTGGGGGCGCTGGCCGAGCGGCTGAAACCCTATGGCCAGGCAGAACATATCCAGGGCACAGCAGCAGGTGCCATCTGGCAAACTGTGCGCGATGCGCATGCGCTGGTGGGCTGTGAAACCCTGTGGCGTGTGTCGCTGAAACCCAGCGATGCGCCCGCCTTTCTGGCAGCCGTTGACCCAGACCACCAGCTGAAATGCCAGATCGACTGGGGGGGTGGGCTGATCTGGCTGGGCGCCGAAAGCGCAGAAAACGCCGCCGATACCCATGCCAGCCTGCGCGGCGAAATTGCCAGCCGCGGCGGCCATGTCACCTTGCTAAAGGCGCCCACCGCGCTGCGCACATCGCTGGCTGTCTTTCAGCCAGAACCGCCCGCTGCCGCGGCGCTGGCCCGCGCCCTGCGCCAACGTTTTGATCCAAAAGCCATTCTAAACCCGGGGTTGATGGGCTGATGCAAACACATTTTACGCCAACACAGCTACAAGATCCGGGCACAGCCCGCGCCAACGAAATTTTGCGCGCCTGCGTGCATTGTGGCTTTTGTACGGCCACTTGCCCCACCTATCAGGTGCTGGGCGACGAGCTAGACAGCCCGCGCGGCCGGATTTACCTGATCAAGGACATGCTGGAAAACAACCGCGTGCCCGATGCAAAAACCGTCAAACACATCGATCGCTGCCTGTCTTGCCTGGCCTGCATGAGCACCTGCCCCAGCGGTGTGCATTACATGCATCTGGTCGATCACGCCCGCGAATATATCGAAAACACCTATCGCCGCCCATTGGGCGAGCGGCTGTTGCGCTGGGTTTTGGCACGCATTCTGCCCCATCCAAAACGGTTCCGCGTGGCGCTGCTGTTGGCGCAAATGGCCCGCCCCTTTGCCCGGTTCATTCCCGATGCCCGCCTGCGCGCCATGCTGGCCATGGCCCCGCGCAGCCTGCCCCCTGTCAGCCGCAACGACGACCCGCAAAGCTTTGCGCCCAAAACCCCACGCAAAATGCGCGTGGCGCTGATGACGGGCTGTGCGCAAAAGGCGCTGAACACCGATATCAACGATGCCACCATCCGCCTGCTCACGCGCCTTGGCTGCGAGGTTGTCGTGCCCAAAGGTGCGGGCTGCTGTGGCGCGCTGACCCACCACATGGGCAAAACCGACGAAAGCCACCAATCAGCGGCCCGCAACATCGGCGCTTGGGTGGCCGAGATGGATGGCCAGGGCCTGGATGCCATCGTGATCAACACCTCCGGCTGCGGCACCACGATCAAGGATTACGGGCATATGTTCCGCACCACTGCGCTGGCCGCAGATGCGCAGCGCGTCAGCGCCATTGCCATGGATATCAGCGAGCTGTTGGTCAAGCTTGATCTGCCCCAGCCGGCCACAGCCCCAGACCTAACCGTGGCCTATCACGCCGCCTGCAGCCTGCAGCATGGCCAGCAAATCAAAGATCACCCCAAAACCCTGCTCAAACGCGCCGGGTTTCGCGTGGTCGAACCGGCCGACAGCCATTTGTGTTGTGGCTCGGCGGGCACCTATAACCTGATGCAGCCGGAAATTTCGGCACAGCTCAAAGCGCGCAAACTGGCCACATTGCAGGCCCGCAACCCCGATGTGATCGCCGCAGGCAATATCGGCTGTATGATGCAAATCGGCAGCGCGGCGGGCGTGCCTGTGGTGCATACGGTCGAATTGCTCGATTGGGCCACAGGCGGCCCGATCCCCCCTGCCATGGGCGGCGCCACCCCCGGCCAGGCCCCCAGCCTGCCCAGCGCGATGGCCGTGCCAATATTGCGCTAGCCCCTTGAACGATCGCTGTTGCGCGCCCACCTAATGGGTGCCGGGTGCCCATAAGGGGCCCGCAGTCAACGGCCCGTCCCGACGGAGGGCCATAAAACAAGCATCGCTCAACGGAGGATTGCATGCGTAATTTTGATCTTGCACCGCTTTATCGCGCCACAGTTGGTTTCGACCAAATCGCCGATCTGATGGATCGTGTCTTTGCCAATGATGTTGGCCAGTCCACCTACCCCCCTTACAATATCGAAAAAACCGATGAAAACGCCTATCGCATTTCCATCGCCGTTGCTGGCTTTTCAGCCGATGATCTGTCGGTCGAGCTGCGCGAAAACGCCCTGATCGTTTCGGCGCGTAAACCGCAAGACACAGGCGAAGACAGCCGCAGTTTCCTGCATCGTGGCATCGCCACCCGCGCATTCGAGCGCCGCTTTCACCTAGCCGATCACATGCGCGTCACCGCCGCCGCCCATGCCGATGGCATGCTGCATATCGATCTGGCCCGCATCCTGCCCGAGGCGCTCAAACCGCGCCAAATCGAAATCAGCCGCGCCGGGCACAGCGCACAGGCCGATGCTGCTGAATTGGCGGCACCGGCGGCTGTGAACTAATCTGCCTTCATCTTGCTCTAAATACTCAAAAAGAGCGGGGTCAAAACAAAACGGGCGGGGTCAGTTGGCCCCGCCCGTCGCTGTGTGTTCTGGCCCGGTTAGACCGACATGCAGATATATTTCATTTCCAGATAATCCTCGATGCCGTGGTGGCTGCCCTCGCGGCCCAGGCCCGATTGCTTGACGCCCCCAAAGGGTGCAACCTCGGTCGAGATGATGCCGGTATTGACGCCCACGATCCCGTATTCCAGCGCCTCGGCCACTTTGTAAACGCGGCTTAGATCTTTGGCGTAGAAATAGCTGGCCAGGCCAAAGATCGTATCATTGGCCATGGCGATCACATCATCGACCGTGTCGAATTTGAACAAAGGCGCCAGCGGGCCAAAGGTTTCGTCTTTGGAAAACAGCATGTCTTGTGTTGCGCCGGTCACAATGGTGGGGGGCAGGAAATTGCCCGGGCCTTGCAGCGGCTCGCCGCCACCTGTCAGAACTTTGGCGCCTTTGGCCAGGGCATCGGCCACATGCTCTTGCACCTTGGTGATTGCGTCGGTGTTGATCAGCGGCCCCAGGTCGGTGCCTGCCTCCAGCCCGTCGCCCACTTTCATCTGTGCCACCCGCGCCGCCAGTTTTTCGGCAAACGCGTCATAAACGCCCGCTTGCACATAGATGCGGTTGGCGCAGACGCAGGTTTGGCCGTTGTTGCGGAACTTGCACATGATCGCGCCTTCTACGGCTGCGTCCAGATCGGCATCGTCAAACACGATAAAGGGCGCATTGCCCCCCAGCTCCATGCTGCATTTCATCACCTGATCGGCCGCCTGGCGCAGCAAGATGCGCCCCACCTCGGTCGAGCCTGTGAAGGTCAGCTTGCGCACGGCGGGGTTTTCGCAAAATTCCTTGCCAATCTCGCTGGAACGCGACGAGGTGACGATGCTGAACACACCCTTTGGAATGCCCGCGCGTTCGGCCAGAACGCCCATCACCAGCGCCGAAAGCGGCGTTTCGGCGGCGGGGCGGCCAACGAATGCGCAGCCCGCGGCCAGGGCCGGGCCTGCCTTGCGGGTGATCATGGCATTGGGAAAGTTCCATGGCGTGATGCTGGCTGCCACGCCGATGGGCTGCTTGAGCACCATAATACGCTTGTCGCGCTGATGGCCGGGAATGGTTTCGCCATAGATGCGCTTGGCCTCTTCGGCGAAAAATTCGATGAACGAGGCACCATAGGCAATCTCACCCTTGGCTTCGGCCAGCGGTTTGCCCTGTTCCGCGGTCAAAATCGTGCCCAGATCGTCTTGGTTGGCCATCATCAGGTCAAACCAGCGGCGCAGCACGGCGGCGCGCTCTTTGCCGGTCCATTGCGCCCATTCTTTTTGGGCAGCTTCTGCCTTTGCAATGGTATCGGCCACTTGGGCACGGCTGAGATCGGCGACATTGGCAATCACATCGCCCCGGGCCGGGTTGGTTACGGCAAAGGTGGCCCCACCCTCGCCTTGCACCCATTCGCCGGCGCAATAGGCCAATTCGGCCAACAGGCTTGGATCTTTCAACCGCGATTTCAGATCTGTTATTTCGACGCTCATTGCACCCTCCTCGTGAATTTGGCTCTCGCAAAGGGAAACCATCCTCGGCTAGGCTTGTCCAGCGGTGCACGCAAAAAAGCCGCGCGCAACAACGAAAATGAAAAGGGGCTGTGATGCGTTTGGATGATGCCTATGCGAATGGGGCCTATATTGCTGGTGCTGACGCCTATCCCCCGCGTTGGGCGGCACAGGCGGCGGCGTTTCGCCAGCAGCTAGGCGCCGAGGGGCGCGCGCAGCTAGATATCCCCTATGGCCCCAGCGCGCGGCAGGTGTTTGATTTGTTTTTGCCCCAGCAAGCCGCGCCGCAGGGGCTGTTTGTGTTTGTGCATGGCGGCTATTGGCTGCGCTTTGACAAGTCGTTTTGGTCGCATCTGGCCCATGGAATGCTGGCGCGTGGCTGGGCTGTGGCGATGCCGTCGTATGATTTATGCCCCGATGTCAGCATTGCCCAGATCACCCAGCAGATCGCGCGCATGCTGGGGCATGTGGCGGGGCAGGTGGCGGGGCCCATTCGGCTGGCGGGCCATTCGGCCGGCGGGCATCTGGTGGCGCGTATGGCGGTGCCAGGGGTGCTGGCGCCGCAGGTTGCGGGGCGTTTGGCGCATGTGATGCCAATCTCGCCCGTGGCCGATCTGCGCCCGCTGCTGGAAACCTCGATGAATGCGCAGTTTCGCCTGACGCCTGAAACCGCGGCGGCCGAAAGCCCGGTGTTGATGCACCCCGCGCCGGGGCTGGCCTGCACCGTTTGGGTTGGCGCAGACGAGCGCCCGGCGTTTTTGGATCAGGCGCGCTGGTTGGCCGATGCCTGGGCCGCGCCCTGCCATGTTGCGCCCGAAAAGCACCATTTCGATGTGATCGACGCGCTGGCAGACCCCGACAGCGCGCTGATTGCGCAGCTTTTACGCTAGCCCCCGCGCGTGCCATAGCGCGCGGCCCAGCAGGGCTGGCTGTCATCCGCCGCGGGGCTGGCGGCATAGATCGCGCGGGCAATGGCGCGGGCCATGCAGGTGGCTGCCGCGTGGCCCAGGGTTAACACATCGGCCAGGCCGTTTTGCAGGGGCTGCGCGGCGGTAGACAGGGCAAAGACCAGATCGCCATCCATCGGCGTATGGGCCGGCACCAAAGCGCGTGCCAGCCCATCTTGGGCGGCCGTGGCCAGCCGGGTGCAGCCCGCCTTATCCAGCACGGCATCGGTGGCCACGATGCCGATGGTGGTATTGGCGTGGGCTGCCAGCTTTGTGTGGGGCACATGGGTGTTGGGATAGTCTGCCGCCACCCCATGCCCGCCAAATTCGGCCCCCAGTTCAAAAGGTGCCGCCCAAAAATGCGGGCCATCGCCCACCACGGCCGAGCCCAAAGCATTCACAACCACCAAGGCGCCCACCCGGTGCCCCGATGGCAACACCACCGAGGCCGATCCAAGCCCGCCTTTGAAATTGGCCGTCGTCGCCCCGGTGCCGGCGCCAAAGCTGCCGATGTCAAAACGCGGCCCGGCATTTGCCAGCGCCGCCGCCCCCAGCGCGGGGTATGGGTTGTCGGCCCAGTCTTTGCGCCCGCCGTTGATCAGATCGAAAATAATCGCAGCGGGCACAATTGGCACGCGCTGCGCCCCCACGGCAAAGCCGCGCCCGGCGGCGCGCAGCGCATTGGCCACGCCCGAGGCTGCATCCAGCCCCAGGGCCGAGCCGCCCGACAGCACCAGCGCATCTACCTCGGCCACGGTTTTATCTGGGGCCAGCAGCTCGGTTTCGCGGCTGCCCGGCGCGCCGCCCATCACATGCACCCCGGCCACAAAGGGGCGATCGGCGGTTAAAACCGTGACGCCGGTCTTGATGGCGGCATCTTGGGCGTTGCCCACCTTTAGGCCGGCGATATCGGTGATCAGGTTCAATGGGCCGGGGGTGGCTGTCATGGGGCGCTCCTTTTTGGGCTATGATGGCACAAGTGCCGCGCAGGGCAAGCCGCGTTGATTTGCCGCCAAAGCATTGTGGTCAATCCTGCGATGATTATCTAGAACAGCATGGCCGGCCTGCCTGGGGCCTGGCCGATAACGAAGGAGCCATGTGATGGGTTGGGTTAAATGGGGGCTGCGGGCGTTTTTGCTGCTGCTGGTGGCAGGTTTTTTGCACTACACCTTGCCGCAGCACGACATTGTGCGCATCGTCAACACCTATGAAGAGCGCCAAGAGCTGGGCGATTGGACGCGGATTTTCTGGACAACCCCAGATAGCCAGCCCGCCACCCAAACCAGCCGCGATGTGCAGTTCATTCAGGCGGTCAACCCAGACGGCCGCGCCATGGTCTATCGCAATGAAGACACCGGCTGGAACTGGCCCCCGTATTTCAAATTCGACACAGCCACGCTTTATACCGAGGCAAACGATGCCATCTCTACCAAGGCCGCGCCTGAATGGGTGGCGGTTACGCATTATGGGTGGCGCAACGAATACCTGTCGATTTTCCCAAATGCCGTGGCCATCCGGCCTGTGGCCGGGCCAGATGTGCGCATCATCCCTTGGGTCAGCGGGCTGATCTTATTGGTGCTTTTTGCGGTATTCTGGGCCATTCGGGTGCGCTGGCTGCGCTTTCGTGCGGCGCGGATCGACCCGGTGTTGGACGATATCGAAGAAGGCTTCGATGCGGCGGCCGACAGCCTGGCCGAGGGGCGCGGGCGGCTGCGCCGTTGGTGGGGGCGCAACCGCGGGAAATAGGCGCCGGAAATTAGCGCGGGAAATAGGCGCGCGCCTAGCGCTTGCCGTAATACAGGCCCACAACATGCTCGGCTTGGGCAAAAAACAACCAGCGCGAGGCGAAAATACCCAGCACATGGGTCAGCACCGCCAGCAGCCCCAACCAATGGTTAAAGGGCAGCACCAGCAGCACCATGGGCAGGCCAAAGCCCAAGATCAGTGTCAAAACCCGCAGCCGGGCTGCGTGTTTGCGCCCGACGATATGCACCATTTCGCGCAGCAGGTAGTTTGTGCCGGTATGGGGCGGCTCAAAGGCGCGCACGGCCCCGCCCTGCAGCCCCGTGGCGCTGGCCATGGTTGTACCTGACCGTGCCAAGGCGCCATCGCCCTGCATCCATACCACCAATTGCACCCCCGCAGCCAGCGCCAGCAGCGGCAGGGCGGCGCCCACCTGGCCCGCCAGCAGCGCGCCACCTGCCAAAGACAGGCTAAGAAAATGCAGCGGGGTCAGGGGCCCATGCCAGCGTGGAATGGCGGCCAAACTGGCATAGATCATCGAGGTGCTATACACAGTGGCCAGTGCCAGCGCCGCCCCCAGCCAGCCCAAGGGCTGCCAGAGCTGGCCCCAAAACACCCGGCCTGCAGCAAAAATGCCCACCACCAGCAGCGTCAGCACAGCCAGCCACGCCTCGCGGCTCAGCCAGCTGCTGCGCCATTGGCTAAAGGCCCGCAAGGCCCGTTCGGGGTGGCCCAGATGAAAGGCCGAAGCAACCAGCCCGCCGCAGGCCAGCGCATAGGCAATCACGTAAAACGCCAGCGCCACCCAGCCGGTCGAGCCGGGCAGGCCCAGCCCCAAGAATGCCATCAAGCCAAAGCCAAGGCCCGAAAGCGTGGTAAAAACAATAATCGAGGGTGCGGGATGCATGGCTTACTCCTTGGCGCCGGGCAGGGCGGAAAGCGCGCGATCAAGCCAGCCCAAAAAGCCCTGGCTGGTGTCGGTGACAGGCGCCAGGAACGGGGCCAGAATATCGGTTTCTTGCAATTGGTCTTTGGGGCGCGGGGGCAGGTATTTGTTCACCGGCTGCGTGCCCATCTCGGGCATCAGATCAAAGCCACCGCGCTGGGCCACCAGCTGGCTGACGGCGCTTTCGCTGTCGCCCAGATCGCCAAAATGGCGCGCACCCGCCGGGCAGGTGCGCACGCAGGCGGGCACCCTGTCTTCCTCGGGCAGGTTTTCGTTATAAATGCGGTCTACGCACAGGGTGCATTTTTTCATCACCTTTTCGCGCGGGTCTAATTCGCGCGCGCCATAGGGGCAGGCCCATGCGCATAGCCCGCAGCCGATACAGGCGCTTTCATTCACCAGCACAATGCCGTCTTCCACCCGCTTGTAGCTGGCACCAGTGGGGCAGACGGTGACGCAAGGGGCATTGTCGCAATGCAGGCAGGATTTTGGAAAATGCACCAAGCTGGGCGGGGCATCATCTGCGGGTGTCACCTCGAAGCTGTGCACCCGGTTCAAGAAACTGCCCACCGGGTTGGCGCCATAGGCATCTTCATCGGCCAAGGGCGCGCCATAGTTTTCGGTGTTCCAGCCTTTGCAGGAAATCACGCAGGCATGGCAACCCACGCATGTATCCAGATCGATGACAAGGCCCAATTTGCGGGTTGTGGTGGTGGGCAGCTGGGTCATGTGCGGCACCTTTGCGAAGCGGCTGTTTTCGGGGGGTGGCGGCGGCGGCTTGGGCGGTGGGTCATTGGCCCACCTTCCAGGCCACATCACGCGGGCCCTGCGGCACCGGCGCGCCTTGGGTGGGGTGCGCGGGCAGGCTGTGGGCGGGCGGCGTGGTTTTTTCGATCTGCACGCGCAGGTCAAACCAGGCGGCCTGGCCTGTGACCGGGTCGGAATTGGCCCAGCGCAGGCCATCGCCTTTGGGGGGCAACAATTCGTGGATCAGGTGGTTTAGCAAAAAACCCTGCGTGGCTTCGGGGGCTTTTTCATCCAATGCCCATGCGCCCCGGCGTTTGCCAATGGCGTTCCATGTCCAGATCGTATTGGGGTTCAGCGCGCCCATATGGGCCACGGGCACGGTAATTTCGCCATGGGGCGAGGTGACACGCGCCCAATCGCCCGCGCCAAAGCCGTGGCTTTGCCACAGGTTGGTGGGCAGATAAAGCGGGTTCATCCCGTGGATCTGGCGCAGCCAGGCATTTTGGCTGCCCCAGCTGTGATACATCGCCATCGGGCGCTGGGTGAGCGCGTGGATGGGGAAGGCATCGGTATCGACCTGCGCATCGCTAAAGGGAGGGTACCAGATGGGCAGCGGATCTAGCGTTTCGGCGATGCGCTGGCGCAGGTGATCGGGCGGTTGATGCGGCCCGTGCCCTTCGGCTGCGCGTTGGAATTTGCGCAGCGGTTCGACATAGAGCTGAAACAGATAGGGCTGGGGGCTGTCGTAAAAGCCCATGCCCACGGCCCAGTTTTGGTAATCTGCGTTCCAGGGTTTGAAATAGCTGGCCTCGGCCGGCACATGGGCCAGCCAAAAGCCGCCATTGTCGATGTAGTTTTGCAGCTGATCCGGGTTTGGCGCGCCGCGCCCATCGCCGCCTGTGCGCCATCCGGCCAGGGGGCCGATGCCGGGCTTGCGCTGGTGATTGACGATGTAATCGGCGTAATCGCGATAGGCGGGGCTGCCATCGGGGGCCACCATGCCCGGCAGGCCCAGGCGGTGCCCCAGATCCAGCAACACCGATTGAAAGCCGCGCACATCGCGGTCGGGCGTGACCACGGGCCAGCGAATGGCATCGGCGGCGGCGTCGGCCTCGCAAATCGGGCGGTCGAGCAGGCTGATGCAATCGTGGCGTTCCAGATAGGTGGTATCGGGCAAAATCAGGTCTGCATAGGCCACCATTTCCGAAGAATAGGCATCGGAATAGATGATGCGCGGGATCACATAATCGCCGTTTTCGTCGGTGTCGGTCAGCATTTGCATCACGCCACCGCTGTTCATCGACGAGTTCCACGACATATTGGCCATATACATAAACAGCGTGTCGATTTTATAGGGATCGCCCGCATGTGCGTTGGAAATGACCATATGCATCAGCCCATGGGCCGACATCGGGTTTTCCCAAGTATAGGCCTTGTCGATCCGCGCTGGGCTGCCATCGGGGCGCAGGCACAGGTCTTCGGGGCCCTGCACATAGCCCAGATGCGGGCCATCCAGCGGCGCCCCGGGGGTAACGCCGCAATGGGGTTTTGGGTGGGCTGTGGCGGGCTTTGGGTAGGGCGGTTTAAAGCGAAAACCGCCGGGTGTTTCCACCGTGCCCAGCAAGATTTGCAGCATATGCAGCGCGCGTGCGGTCTGAAACCCGTTGGAATGGGCCGAGATACCGCGCATGGCGTGGAAACTGACAGGGCGCCCCACCATTTTGGCATGGGTTTCCCCGCGGAAATCCGTCCATGGCTGGTCCAGCGTGATCGCCTCGTCAAAGGCCACGCGGGCAATTTCGGCGGCCAATGCGCGGATGCGGCTGGCAGAGATGCCGGTTTTCTCGGCCACGGCCTCGGGGGCGTAGCTGTCATCGAGATAGCGCTCGGCCATCAGGTGGAACACGGGCCGATAGGTGATGCCATCTTGCTGGTGGCTTGCAGCCAGATCGGGGCGCAGGCCCTTTTGGGTAAAGGGGGCAGGCTGGCCGGTGGTGCGATCGATCACCATTTCGCGGCCCTCGCTATCGCGCAGCAGCATGCCGTAATCGGCATGTCCGGCGGTGCAATTCACCAGCACCGGTGCGTTGGTCCAGCGGGCCAAATAATCGAGATCCACACGGCCTGCTTTCAGCAGCAGATGCACCAGCGACAAAATCAACAGCCCATCGGTGCCCGGGGTGATACCATACCAATCATCGGCCACCGCGTTATAGCCGGTGCGAATGGGGTTCACCCCCACCACCCGCGCACCGCGCGCCTTTAGCTTGCCAATACCCATTTTGATGGGGTTGCTGTCGTGGTCTTCGGCCACGCCGAAAATCACGAACAATTTGCTGTGGTCCCAATCGGGCTGGCCAAATTCCCAAAAGGCACCGCCCATGGTATAAATGCCCGCAGCCGCCATATTGACCGAACAAAACCCGCCATGTGCGGCAAAATTCGGGGTGCCAAACTGCTGCGCCCACCAGCCGGTGAACGATTGCGACTGGTCGCGCCCGGTGAAAAACGCCAGCTTTTCCGGGGCGGTTTCGCGCAGCGGCGCCAGCCAAGATGTGGCGATCTGCAGCGCCTCGTCCCAGCTGATTTCCTCGAATTGGCCCGCGCCCCTTGGGCCCACCCGCTTGAGCGGTGCGCGCAGCCGCGAGGGGGCATTGACCTGCATAATACCGGCCGAGCCCTTGGCGCATAAAACCCCCTTGTTCACGGGGTGGTCGCGGTTGCCCTCGATATAGGCAATTTTGCCCGCTTTCATATGCACGTTAATTCCACAGCGGCAGGCACACATATAGCAGGTGGTTTTGCGCACCTCGTCGGAAACCTTGGGCGAGGTATCTATCTTTGGCTGGTTCATCCTGTCTCTCCCTGGCGGCATGGTGGCCGCTCTTGTGCTGTGGGGCAAGCGGTGGTGGGCAAATTAGCGCGCCTGCAGCGGAACCCAAGGCCGCGCATCGGGGCCGTTGTAGGCGGTCAGCGGGCGCAGCAAGATATTTGACTGCTGCTGTTCCATGCATTGCACCACCCAGCCAGGCATGCGCCCGATGGCAAAGATGGGCACATAAAGATCCATGGGAATGCCATGCAGCTGGTAGATCACACCGGAATAGAAATCGACATTCACGTTCAGCCCGTGGCGGGCATAGGGCTGCATGGCCTCGACCACGGCTTGCAGAATTTCATACCATTCCGGCGCGCCCATTTCCTGGCCCAAGCGGCGCACACCTTCGCGCATGTGGCGCGCGCGCGGATCTTCGGCGCGATACACCCGGTGGCCAAACCCTGTGACAGGTTCGCGCGCGGCGCGCTTGGCCTTGACATAAGCGGCGGCATTGTCCGGCGTGCCGATTTCATGCACCATTTTCATCACATCTTCGGCCGCGCCACCATGGGCGGGGCCGGCCAGCGTAGACAGAGCTGTGACGATGGCACCATGCAGGTTGGTTTGCGTGCCCACCGTAACCCGCGCGGCAAAGCTAGAGGCGTTTGATCCATGTTCGGCGTGCAAAATGAAATCAACATCAGCCAGCCGCGCCGCATCTTCGCTGGGTTTTTCGCCTTTCAGCATCCACAGCCAATTGGCGGCATGGCTTAATGCGGGGTCTGCGGCCACGGGCGTGCGGTTGTTGCGCATGGCCTCGTGGGCGGCAATGATCATCGGCACCTGGCTGGTCAGGCGGATGCCGTTGCGCACAAACCCCTCGGCGGTGGCGGTTTGGCTGTCGGGTTCTAGCGCGGCCAGTGCAGACACGGCGGTGCGCAGCACATCCATCGGGTGGCCCGCTTGGCAGGCGCGAATGATATCGTAGATCTGATCTGGCAGCTGACGGGCCGCTTTCAGGGCTGCGTCAAATTCCTGCAGCTGGGCGGGAGTGGGCAATTCGCCATGGATCAGCAGGTAAGACACCTCTTCAAAGCTGGCATGGGTGGCCAGATCATGGATGGAATAGCCACGGTAGCTAAGCTCGCCTTTCGCGCCATCAATCAGGCTTACGCTGGATCGGTCGAAATACACGCCTATCAGGCCACGGTTGATCTTGACGTCGTCGGTCATAGCTGGCTCCTTTCACTGCATACGGAGGCATACATGTTGGCATTGCAAAATTTTTTTAACGCGGCACGGGCCAACCCCGCCCGCGTTGTCTTTCCCGAAGCAGACGAGCCGCGCGTGGCCGAGGCCATGGCCGAATTGGCCAAGCAAGGGCTGTGCCAGCCCCTGCGCCTGCCCGAGGCGCCCAGCGCGGCCCATGTGGCGGCCCTGGTTGCGGCGCGCGGCCTGAAAGAGGGGGTTGCCGCACGCATGTTGGCGCGCCCGTTGTATTTGGCGGCGGCGATGGTGGCTGTGGGCGAGGCCGATGCCATGGTGGCAGGCGCCGATGCCCCGACGAAAAAGGTGATCGAGGCGGCCTCGATCGCCATTGGCCTGGCCGAAGATGTGACCACCCCCAGCTCGTTTTTCCTGATGGTCTTTCCCGACGGGCGGCAGATGGTTTTCGCCGATTGCGCGCTGAACGTGGATCCAACCGCCGCCGAGCTGGCCGATATCGCGCGGGCCTCTGCGGCCACGGGGCAGGCCCTGTTGGGGCGGGCCGATGTGGCCTTGCTGTCGTATTCCACAGGCAGCAGCGGGGCGGGCAGCAGCGTGGAAAAGGTGCGCGAGGCCGCCCAGGCCACAGGCTTTGCCGGGCCCATACAGGCCGATGCCGCGCTGAATGCGCGGGTGGCGGCCAAAAAGGGGTTGGGCGATGGGCAAGCCAATGTTTTGGTCTTTCCTAACCTGGATGCAGGCAATATTTCATACAAGCTGGCCCAAGAGCTGGCAGGGGCACAGGCGCTGGGCCCTATTTTGCAGGGCTTTCGCCGCCCGGTATGCGACCTAAGCCGCGGCGCCACGGCGGCCGATATTGTGGCCGCAACCGTGGTGACACTGGCCCTGGCGCGGGGCTAAGGGCCGGGCTGCATCCGCGGCCCAGCCCCCCGCGGATTAGGCCGATTGCGGGCGCATGTCGGCGCGGTCGATACCGGCAACAGCCACGGGCTTTTTCATCGCGTCGCGGCGGAACGGCTCGCCCAGCTCTTGGTTGATCAGCGCCTCGATCAGCGTGGTTTTGCCGTTTTCCATCTGATCTTTGATGGCTTGGTTCAGCGCGTCTTTCAGCTCATCCATGGTGCGGGCCACAACGCCTTGCAGGCCACAGGCCTGTGCAATGCCGGCATAAGACACTTGCGTGTCCAGCTCGGTGCCCACAAAATTGTCGTCATACCACAGGGTCGAGTTGCGCTTTTCCGCGCCCCATTGATAGTTGCGGAACACAACCATGGTGATGGGCGGCCATTCCGAGCGGCCAATGGCGGTCAGTTCGGTCACCGCGATGCCAAAGGCACCATCGCCCGCAAAGCCCACAACTGGCACATCGGGGCAGCCGATTTTGGCGCCAACAATCGCCGGCAGGCCATAGCCGCAGGGCCCAAACAGGCCCGGTGCCAGATATTTGCGGCCCGCCTCAAAGGTTGGGTAGGCGTTGCCGATGGCGCAGTTATTGCCAATATCCGAGGAAATAATCGCCTCTTTCGGCAGCGCGCTTTGAATGGCGCGCCATGCCATGCGGGGGCTCATCCAATCGGGTTTGTCGGCGCGTGCGCGCTGGTTCCATGTGGTGCCCGGATCATCATCTTCGTGATCCATGCTGGACAGCTGCTGCGCCCAGGCCGATTTGGTTTGACCAATCAGCGCGCGGCGTTCCTCGCGGCCAGCGTCGCCCGCGGTGTCGGGCAGGCGGGCCAGCAGCGTTTCGGCCACTTTGCGCGCATCGCCCACGATACCGACCGATACTTTTTTGGTCAGGCCAATGCGATCTGGGTTGATATCCACCTGAATGATCTGCGCATCCTTGGGCCAATAATCGATGCCATAGCCCGGCAGGGTGGAAAACGGGTTCAGGCGGGTGCCAAGGCACAGCACAACATCGGCTTTGGAAATCAGCTCCATTCCGGCTTTCGAGCCGTTATAGCCCAAAGGCCCGGCAAACAGCGGGTGCGAGCCGGGGAAGGCATCGTTGTGCTGATAGCCCACGCACACAGGGGCATCCAGCCGCTCGGCCAGGGCCATCGAGGCGGGAATGGCGCCCGCCAGCACCACACCTGCACCGTTCAAAATGACCGGGAATTTGGCCTGGCCCAGCAATTCGGCCGCGGCTGTCAGGGCCTCTTCGCCGCCATTGGGGCGCTCGAATTCCACGATGCGGGGCAGCTCGATATCGATCACCTGCGTCCAGTAATCGCGCGGCACGTTGATTTGTGCCGGCGCGCTGGCGCGGCGTGCGTTGATGATGACGCGGTTCAGCACCTCGGCGATGCGCGAGGGGTCGCGCACCTCTTCTTGATAGGCGACCATATCCTTGAACAGCGCCATTTGTTCCACCTCTTGGAACCCGCCCTGGCCGATGGTTTTATTGGCGGCCTGCGGTGTGACCAGCAGCAGCGGCGTGTGGTTCCAATAGGCGGTTTTCACGGCTGTCACGAAATTGGTAATGCCGGGGCCGTTTTGTGCGATCATCATGCTCATCTTGCCGCTGGCACGGGTATAGCCATCGGCCATCATCCCGCCCGAGCCTTCGTGCGCACAATCCCAAAAGCTGATGCCTGCCTGCGGGAATAGATCGGAAATCGGCATGAAAGCCGAGCCGATGATGCCAAAGGCATGTTCAATGCCATGCATCTGCAAGACTTTTACAAAGGCTTCTTCGGTTGTCATTTTCATGCTGGGTGTCTCCGTCATTCGGGCATGGGGATTCGGGGCGCCAAAGCCCCTGATGTTTTGCTGATGCCAACCTAAAGGGTGGGGGGAATGGTAATAGGGCCAGTTACCGATCTGCCTTATGGCCAGTTTGGCCCAGGGCGCCTGCGATACGGGCGATGCCCTCGGGGATGCGTTCGGCAGGAATCGAGGAATAGGCAAGGCGGTAGAAATTTTGCGGCGGGGCCTCGCCATGAAAAAACGAACTGCCCGGTTCGATCAGCACCCCTTTGGCGCGCAGATCTTGGGCCAATTGGCCAGTATCCACCCCATCGGGCGCGCGCATCCAAAAAGACGAGCCGCCATGCGCGCCGCTGCCGGCAATTTCCAGGCCATATTGATGGATCGCGCTTTCCATCACCTGCCGGCGTTGGGCATAAACACGCCCGGTTTTGCGGATCAACGCATCGTAATGGCCCAGCGACAGGAAATAGGCGGCGGTGCGCTGGATATGGCCCGGCGGGTGGCGCAAAACGCTGGCGCGCAGGGCGCGCGCCTCGCGGATAAACGGGGCCGAGCCCACCAGATAGCCCAGCCGCAACCCTGGAAACAGCGATTTGGAAAAGCTGCCCACATAGATCACGCGCCCATCCTGATCGAGCGATTTCAGCGCCGGGGACGGCGATTGCAGAAACGACATTTCGAATTCGTAATCATCCTCGACAATCAGCGCATCCAACTGGCGGGCGCGGTCCAGCAAGGCATGGCGGCGCGCCAGTGGCATGGTGGCCGAGCTGGGGCATTGGTGCGACGGGGTGGTAAAGATTACATCCACCGCATCGCCCAGCGCGTCGGGGGGCAGGCCGTGGGCATCTACCGATATGGGGCGCAAATGGCAGCGCGATTGGGTTAAAATATCGCGCAGGGCGGGGTAGCACGGGTCTTCTACGGCGGCGGTGCGGCGCTGGGTCAGCAGCACTTGGGCCGCCAGCCACAGCGCGTTTTGCGCGCCCAATGTGACCAGTATTTGCGAGGTATCGGCCACAATCCCACGCCGGGGCAGGGTGTGGCGCGCGATGAATTCCACCAATTGCGGATCGTCTTGATCGTAGTAATCGGTGGTCAGGGCTGCGAAATCTTTTTGCCCCAGCGCCTGCAGCGCGCATAGCCGCCAATTGGCATGATCAAACAATGTTGGGTCTGCCTGCCCATAGATGAAAGGATAGCGATAGCGCGCCCAGTCTTGGGGCTTTTCGGGCGCTACCCCGCCGGTAAAGCGCTGGCCGATAGCACGGGCCCAATCCACCCGGTCTTGGGCGGGGGGCGCGCTGGGCTTTGGCATGGGTTCGGGCGCATTTTCCGACACGAAATACCCCGAGCGCCCCTGCGCTGTCAGATAATCCGAGGCCACCAATTCGGTATAGGCCAAGGTTACGGTGATGCGGCTGACGCCCAAATGTGTGGCCAGTTTTCGCGACGATGGCAGCTTTTCGCCCGGGCGAAAGCGGCCCGATAAAATGCCTTGGGCAATCATCTGCTGAATGCGCGCCTGCAAGGTGGCTTGCGCGTGCGGATCTAGAAAAAAGGTTTCAACAGGTATCGCCATGGGGGCAGATTAACTGGCCTTATGGCGCTGGTAAACTGGTATGATGCGGGCGCCCGATGCCTGGGGCCGCTTTGCGCATAAAAAAGGCCCCCGATCTGCACCGGGGGCCTAGGTTTGGATCGTTCCGAATTAGCCGAAAACGCGGGTCAGCGCCTCGTCGGTGGCGGCGATGATCTGGTCGATATCGTCTTTGGTGGCAATCAGCGCCGGGCTATAGCACAGCGTGTTATTGCGCCCCGGGATCGAGCGGTTGGTCACGCCGATGATCACGGCTTGCGCGTTGCATTCCGCCACCACGCGCTGGGCCAGTTTTTCATCGACGGGCTGTTTGCTGTCGCGGTCGGCCACCAGCTCGGCGCCCAAAAACAGCCCCTTGCCGCGCACATCACCAATGACGGCGTGTTTGTCTTGCAAGGCATGCAGCTGATCCAGCATGTAATCGCCCATCGCGGTGGTATTGGCCAACAGGCCCTCTTCCTCGATGATATGCATGTTTTCGATCGCCGCAGCGGGGCCTGCGGTGCAGCCACCAAAGGTGGAAATATCGCGGAAATAGTTCATCGGGTCTTCGGCATCGTCTTTGAACATATCAAACACGCGCTCGGTGGTAACGCAGCAGGCGATGGCCGCATAGCCCGAGGCAACGCCCTTGGCCATTGTCACGAAATCCGGTTCGATGCCGTAATGCTGGTAGCCAAACCATGTGCCCGTGCGCCCAACACCGCAGACCACCTCGTCGATATGCAGCAAAATATCGTATTTGCGGCAAATCTCTTGCACTTTTTGCCAATAGCCTTCGGGTGGGGTGATCACGCCACCACCGGCGGTCACGGGTTCCAGGCACAGGCCCCCCACGGTTTCGGGCCCTTCTGCCAAGATCACCTTTTCGATCTGTTCAGCGGCCCATTCGCCATAGTTTTGCTCGGGCGCGCCCTCTTGTTCGTGGCGGCGATATTCCATGCAATGGGGCACGCGCACGAAATCGGGCGAGAAGGGGCCATATTGGGCGTTACGCTCGTCTTGGCCGCCACAGCTCATAGCGCCGATGGTCGAGCCGTGATAATCGCGATCGCGGTAGAGAATTTTGTTTTTCTTGCCGCCATAGCGCTTGTGCGCGATCTGCCGGATCATCTTAAAGGCTTTCTCGTTGGCCTCAGAGCCCGAGTTGGTGAAATACACGCGGCTCATGCCGGGCATTTTGTCGATCAGCATTTCCGAGAAAATCGCCCCCGGGATCGAGCCTGCCGAGCCTGCGAAATAGTTCAGCTTGATCAGCTGATCGCGCACCGCATTGGCAATGCGTTCGCGGCCATAGCCCACGTTTACCGTCCACACGCCGCCCGACACCGCATCGAGGTGCTTTTTGCCGTGCTGGTCCCATACATGGATGCCCTTACCCTCGACGATAATGCGGGGCTGGCCGGTTTCGAACGGCTTGTGCTGCACAAGGTGGTGCCACACATGGGCGCGGTCCATGTCTACAATCTTGTTGATGTCGTTTTCGAATGTTCCGTCCATATCGGGCCTCGGTTTTCAGGAAACAGCAATGGCGCCGGCGATGCGGCGCAGATCTGATCATATCACACCCTTGCACCGCAGAAATAAATAGGGCCAGATACCCCAAGTGCGTATAGCCAGAATTTTACAGCTGATGTGCTGAAATTTCACCCAGCTGTCGCGAAACTGTTGCAGGATAACCGAAAAAGCCGTTGTGAAACGCTTAAAACGACGGCGGCTTTGTGCTTTTTCCTGATAAAATCCCAAATCGGTCATTGAACGGAATCAGGTTTTCCGGTCGGATGGGCGCTGTGTGCTGCCCCTGTCACGCGGGGGCTGGCCGGATGATAACCAGAATCGCCCAGAATAAGGGTGGTCGAACCCAGGGCCTGCCGTGCGAGCGGGCCGTCAAAATGAACGGGAGTTATGAAAATGACACTAAAATCCAAGATGCTATCGGCCGCGGCCGGTGTGGCAATCTTCGCAGGTGGCGCGGCCCAAGCGATGGACGAGATCACGGTTGGCTATTTCCTGGAATGGCCGATGCCTTTCCAATATGCCAAAGTCATGGGCACCTATGACGAGGCGTTGGGCGTCAAGGTGAACTGGCGCGCCTTTGATACCGGCACCGCCATGTCGGCTGCGATGGCCAGCGGCGATGTGCAGCTGTCGGTCAGCCAGGGCGTGCCGCCCTTTGTTGTAGCCACCAGCGCAGGCCAGGATCTGGCGATTGTCGATGTGGCGGTCAGCTATTCCGACAACGACAACTGCGTGGTGCGCGCCGATCTGGAAATCGATAAAACCAGCGCCGGCGAATTGGCAGGCAAGAAAGTGGCCGTGCCATTGGGCACCGCCGCGCATTATGGTTTCTTGAAGCAGATGAACCATTTTGGCGTGGATGTGGGCAGCATGGAAGTGGTCAACATGGCCCCGCCCGAGGGCGCCGCGGCCATTGCGCAGGGCGCGGTTGATATGTTCTGCGGCTGGGGTGGTGCGCTGCGCCGCGCCAAAGAGCACGGCAATGTGCTGCTGACCGGCGCCGAGAAAGAAGACCTGGGCATTCTGGTGTTCGATGTTACCTCGGGCCCGGCCAGCTTTGTTGCTGAAAACCCCGATATGGTGGCCAAATTCCTGAAAGTCACCGCCGAGGCCAATGCCAAATGGGCCGATAGCGCCAACCACGCGGAAATGCTGCCCGTCATTGCCAAAGACAGCGGCATGGATAACGACGCGACAGCATCGACGCTGGCAACCTTTGTGTTCCCCACCGTGGCAGATCAGCTGTCGGCCAAATGGCTGGGCGGCGGCGCGCAAGAGTTCATGAAAGGCGTGGCCGATGTGTTTGTGTCTGCCGGTGCGATCGACAAGGCGTTGGATACCTATGCCAACAACGTAAATACTGGCCCACTGGCTGCGGCTGCCGAATAAAAGCTGCATAAAACCAAGGGCGCGGCCTGGCTGCGCCCTTGGCATGCAAGACAGGGGAAAACCCCGGTAAGGGCAGGCCATGACAGGACTATCTATCGAAAATATATCTATGCGCTTTGATCTGCCCAATGGCGGGGCGGTGCAGGCGCTGAAAGATGTATCACTGCATCTCAAACCCGGCGAATTGCTGTCGGTGCTGGGGCCATCGGGCTGTGGCAAGACCACGCTTTTGAACATTTTGGCAGGGTTTTTGGCGCCCACGGCGGGGCAAATCATGCTCAACGGGCACCGCGTAACCGGCCCCGATGCCGAGCGGGGCATGGTGTTTCAGCAAGGCGCGCTGTTTGAGTGGATGAATGTGCGCGACAACGTCAGCTTTGGCCCCCGCATGAAAGGGGTCAGCGCCGCTGATTATATGCCCAATGTCGAGCATCTGCTTGATGTGGTGGGGCTGAAAGATTTCAAAGATAAGGCCATTTACGAATTGTCCGGGGGCATGCAGCAGCGCGTGGCGCTGGCCCGGTGCCTGGCCAATGACCCTGATGTGATCTTGATGGACGAGCCGCTGGGCGCGCTGGATGCACTGACGCGCGAGAAAATGCAGGGGCTGGTGCTGAAGCTGTGGAAAGAAACCGGCAAGACGATCATCTTGATTACCCACTCGGTCGAAGAGGCGCTGCTATTGGGCGAACGGCTGTTGGTTATGGCGCCAAGGCCCGGGCGCATTCATAAAGAATACCGACTGCCCTTTGCCGATATGGGGGTGGGCCAAGATCTGCGCATGGTCAAAAAACACCCTGAATTCGCCGAGAAACGCGAAGAAATTCTGTCGATGATCTGGGACATGGAAGAAGAAATCATGGGCCGGGCCGAAGCGGGGGCAGGCGCATGATACCTTTGGTCATTTATGTTCTGATCTTTGTAGCAGCCTTTATTGTGGTGCGTATACTGGCCAGCCGGCTTTCGGCGCGCCATGATTTCACCTCGCTGAAAACGGTAACATTTGGCGATGAAAGCGCCGTGCGCCCCGATCGTTGGGCCAGCGTGATTTCATTGCTGACAATCTTTTTGCTGTGGGGGGCGTTTACCGGCTCGAAATTGGTGCCGGTGCATGTGCCTGGCCCCTTTGTGGGCGATACCGAATTCACCTACACCCTGCAGGCCCCCGATGGCAGCACCGATGATGCCACCATTTTTGTGCGCGTGTTTCCCATTGGTGAAGATGTCGAACAGCGCGCCACCGAGCCTGGGCCGGGGTTTGCCAAAAACGACAGTATCACTGTGGGCGCGTGGCGTTCGCAGCTGATTTTGTTTGACAAAAACGATGAAATCACCCGCAAGGACGGGGCGCAGGTGATTGCGATTGATGGTATCCCTGTCACCAGCGGTGGCGCGGTGCAAACCACCGCAGGCCGTGTGGTGGTAACGCCCAAAGGCTCGTTGAATTACGAGCCGCCCAAGGGCATGCAGATGGAGCCGATCTGGCTGCCCCCGCCCGAAGCCGTGGCCAGCCGTGTGCTGGAAATCGCCCGCGAGGGGTATCAGAACTTTACCCTATGGGAGCACCTTGGCTGGTCGCTTTACCGTGTTGTGGTGGGCTTTATGCTGGGGGCCTTGGTGGGCATTCCGCTGGGCTATGCGATGGGGCTGTCAAACTGGTTTCGCGGCTGGTTTGACCCGATCGTTGAATTTATGCGCCCGGTGCCGCCTTTGGCGCTGATCCCGCTGGTGATTATCTGGGCTGGCATCGGCGAAAGTGGCAAGATCATCTTGTTGTTCCTGGCGGCGCTGTGGATCATGGCGATCGCCGCGCGCTCGGGCGTGTCGGGGGTGCGCATCTCGAAGGTGCACGCGGCCTATTCGCTGGGCGCCAGCAAATGGCAGGTGCTGCGCCATGTGATCATTCCAAACTCGCTGCCCGAAATCTTTACCGGTGCGCGCGTGGCCATGGGGGTGTGCTGGGGCACGGTTGTGGCGGCTGAATTGGTTGCGGCAGAAAAAGGCGCCGGCATGATGATTATGGTGGCCGCGAAATTCCAGCTGACCGACATCGTGATTATGGGGATCATCTTGATCGGGATCATCGGCTACGGGATTGATATTTTGTTCCGGATCGCCGAACGCTGGTTGGTGCCATGGAAGGGCAAGGGCTGATCCGCGTAGGCGTTGATGGCTTTGCTTGCAAAGGGTGGCGCAGTGATGCGCCGCCCTTTATCTTTGGCGCAGTGCAAGGGGGCATCGGATGACACCTGAAACCAAGGATTTTCTGGCTGGGCTGTTTCATGAGGCGGTGCATGCCGCGGCACCGCTGGCGGCGCTGCGCCCGCATTTGCCCCCCCGCCCAAAGGGGCGCACGGTGGTGGTGGGCGCGGGCAAGGGGGCGGCGCAGATGGCCGCAGCTTTTGAGCAGCTTTGGGGCCCCTGCGAGGGGGTGGTTGTAACGCGCTATGGCTATGGCTGCGACACCCGGTTTATCCGCGTGCTCGAGGCCGCCCACCCCGTGCCCGATGCCGCGGGGCTGCAGGCCACCCAGGCGCTATGTGCTGCGGTGCAGGGGCTTGGGCCTGATGATCTGGTTGTGGCGCTGATTTGTGGCGGCGGTTCGGCCCTGTTGCCGGCGCCCCCTTCTGGCTTTTCCCTGGCCGATGAGGCGGCGCTGAACGCGGCGCTTTTGGCCTCGGGGGCGCCCATTGGGGCGATGAATGCCATTCGCAAACAGTTCAGCGCGATAAAGGGCGGGCGGCTGGCGGCCCTGGCCGCGCCGGCCCCTGTGCACACATTGGTTGTGTCAGATGTGCCAGGCGATGACCCGGCGCAGGTGGCCAGCGGGCCCACCGTGCCAGATGCCGCCGATCGCGCCTTGGCGCTGCGGTTGGTGGCGGCCTATGGCATAGAGCTGCCGCAGCCGGTGGCGCAGTTTTTGCACAGCGCGCCCGAAGATGCGCCCCACCCCAGCGATGCAGCCTTTGCGGGCCATCACGTCAGGGTGATTGCCTCGGCGGCGCAGTCACTAGAGGCGGCTGGCCGCCTTGCCCAATCGGCTGGGCTGGGGGTGCATATCTTGTCTGATTCGATCGAGGGCGAAGCCCGCGATGTGGGCCGGGTGCACGCCGCGCTGGCCCGCGAAATTGCCACGCGCGGGCGCCCCTTTTCGCGCCCCGCATTGATGCTGTCGGGGGGCGAAACCACGGTGACATTGCGCAGCCAGGGCGGGCGCGGTGGGCGCAATAGCGAATTTTTGCTGGCCTTTGCCTTGGCGATTGATGGGCTGGGCGGCATTGCCGCCTTGGCCGCTGATACCGATGGGATCGATGGCAGTGAAACCAATGCGGGCGCCTTTGCCGATGGCACCAGCGTGGCCCGCATGCGCGCCGCGGGGGTCGACCCGGGGGCGATGCTGGCCGCGCATGATGCCTATGGCGCCTTTGCGGCAATTGGGGATCTGTTCGAAACGGGGCCCACAGGCACGAATGTGAATGATTTTCGCGCAATATTGCTGCGCTAGGCCGGGCGCCTGCCTGCGCTTGTGCGCGCCGGATCAAACCGAGGGGCATATCAGGAAATTTAGCTAGGGCTGATCTTTTTCTTGCTCGGGTTTAGTTATGATATATAACAATTATAGGGGGTCTGGCAATAGATAAGCATACTTATCATTGTCAGGGGGCGGTTTGATAAGTATACGTTCTATTGGACGATGCGCAAATCGCCAACCTAAAGGGAGGACATGATGGCCGAACAACTGGGCACGTTAGAAGAATTGCCACAAGACTATCGCGATGCGATGGATCAGGCGGGCGTGGCGCCATTATGGCCAATGATGCGCAAGGTGCTGCCCCATGGCCGCCCGATGCCCCAAACCAGCGCCACCTATTTCCAATATAGCCAGCTGCGGCCCTTGTTGCTGCGCGCGGGCGAATTGACCCCGGTTGAAAAAGCCGAGCGCCGGGTTCTGGTGATGTCTGATCAGGGGCGCGGCACCGGCGCTATGCAGGCCACCAGCACGCTTTATATCGGCATGCAGCTGCTGCTGCCAGGCGAGGTGGCCCCGGCCCATAAACACACGCCCTCGGCTGCACGTATCATCGTCGAGGGCGAGGGTGGCTACACGGTGGTTGATGGTGAAAAACTGCCCATGAAGCGCGGCGATGTGGTGCTAACACCGGGCGGCGAATGGCACGATCATGGCCACGAAGGCAGCGAACCTGTGGTTTGGCTGGATGTGCTGGATTTGCCGCTTTTTGTATATCTCGAAGGGTCTTACGCCGAAGAGGCGCCCTTGCAGGCGCAGCGCAACCGCCCCGATGCCTCGATGGTGGAATATTTGGCATCGGGTCTTAAACCCTCGCGCCGTGGGGCTGCAGCGCGCCGCTACCCGATGATGCGTTTCCCTTGGGATCGCACCGAAGCTGCCTTGCGCGAAATGGCAAAATGGGGCGAGGGCGCGGTAGAGCTGGATTATGTAAACCCCGAAACCGGCCAAGATGTGCTGCCGGTGATGGGCTTTACCGCCATGATGCTGCGCCCAGGCGAAACCCTGCGCCCGCCGCTTTCCTCGGAAAGTGCCGTGTTTCATGTGATCGGCGGCAAGGGCCAATCTGTTGTCGAGGGCAGCCGCATCGACTGGGCCGAGCGTGATACATTCACCGCCCCCGTTTTTGCCGAAATCGATCATACAAACACATCCGACGAGCCGGCCTTTTTGATCCGCGTATCAGACCGGCCTTTGCAGGAAAAACTTGGATATTACGAGGAACGCGCACGATGACAGCCCTATTTGATCTGCCCCCATTGCCCGAGGTGCCCGTGGCAGGCAGCGATGCCACCTACCCGGTGCGCCGGATCTTTTGCGTGGGGCGCAACTATGCTGCCCATGCGGCTGAAATGGGGGTCGAGGTAGACCGCGAAGCGCCGTTTTATTTCACCAAAACCCCTTGGGCCATTTGCCACAGCGGTGCCAGCATTCCCTACCCGCTGGAAACTGAAAACTATCACTACGAAATGGAATTCGTGGTGGCCATCGGCAAGCCGGCCTTTCGCGTGGCCGAGGCCGATGCCATGGATGTGGTGTTTGGCTATGCCTGCGGCCTGGATATGACCCGCCGCGATTTGCAGCTGGCCGCACGCGCCAAACAGCGCCCCTGGGATTTGGGTAAAGACGTTGAAAACTCGGCCGTGATCGCGGCGCTGACACCTGCGACAGATTTCGCCATTGGCACGCAGCGCATTGCGCTGGCGGTGAATGGCGAGACCAAGCAAGATGCCACGCTGGCCGATCTGATCTGGTCGGTGCCCGAACTGATCGCACATCTGTCGCGCTTTTATCATCTGCAGCCGGGTGATCTGATTTATACCGGCACGCCTGCGGGTGTGGGGCCTGTGGTGGCAGGCGACACGATTGTTGGGGAAATCGACGGGCTGGCGCCTGTGGTTTTGTCGCTGACCGAGGCGGAATGATGCAGTTTCTGGGCTATTTTCGCAGCTCGTCCAGCTATCGGTGCCGCATTGCGTTCAACCTGAAAGGCGTGGCCTATCAGTTTCAGTCGGTGCATCTGAAAAACGGTGCGCAAAAATCGCCTGAATTCACCGAATTGAACCCGCAGCGTTTGCTGCCGGTTTTGATCACCGATCAGGGCGAGGCGCTGTATCAATCGCTGGCCATTTTGGAATGGCTGGATGAAACCCACCCCACGCCCCCGCTGCTGCCCAGCGATCCGGTGGCGCGGGCCCAGGTGCGGGCGTTTTCGCAAATTATCGCCTGCGAGATCCATCCGCTGCAAAACCTGCGTGTGCTGTCTTATCTGCGCAAAGATCTGGGGCTAGACGAGGCGGCGGTGAACGCATGGCTGGCGCGCTGGCTGCGCGAGGGGCTAGAGGCCTGCGAGGGGCATTTGGCAAAAGCCGCGCATGATGGGCCCTATTGTTTTGGCGACGCCCCGGGCCTGGCCGATATCTGCCTGGTGCCACAGGTGTTTTCTGCCCAGCGTTTCGGCGTGGATATCACAGATCTGACGCGCGTAAGCGCGATCAATGCGGCCTGTCAGGCCCTGCCCGAATTTGCGGCGGCCCATCCGGCCAAACAGCCCGATTTCGAGGCGTAAATCAGCCCTGGGGCGCGGTGGCATACCGCGCCCCGGTGCACTTGCAAACCTGGCCTGCTGACGCGAATGTTAGGCCGGTCTGCGGCAAGAGAATGTAAGAGTTGCTAAAAGATGCCGCAAAAGGCACAGCGCAACTTTGATTTGGGAGGAAAAGCACAGTATCGCCCCAAGGGCTGCGGTGCTGTGCACTGGCCAAGGGGGGCACCCTGGGCTGCACTTGCAAATCAAAAAACGATAAACTGCAAAACGTCGGGCTTGCCCGGCTTATGCAACAGGGAAACGACCGAAAGGAACAGCTTTGGTGTACCGGTTGATGAATGGGCTGGCCCGCGCAATGGCCTTGGCTGGGGGGGCGGTGCTGACGGCGCTGATCTTTCTGGTGTGTGTCTCTGTGTTGGGGCGTGGAATGAACACGTTTTTGCACAGTGGTCTGGGCGAGGCCCTGCTGGGCGGGTTTGCCCAAACGCTGTTGGATACGGGCGTTGGCCCGATTTTGGGCGATTTCGAAGTGGTCGAGGCGGGCATTGCCTTTGCCATTTTCGCCTTTATTCCCATTTGCCAGATCAGCGCCAGCCATGCCACGGTTGATGTGTTCACAGGCTTTTTGCCGCCGGCGGTGAACCGGGTTATCCAGGCCGTTGTCGAGCTGGTCTTTGCCCTTGTTTTGGTGCTGATCGCATGGCGTCTCTATGAAGGGATGCTGAGCAAGATGAGCTATAATGAAACCACGTTTTTGTTGCAGTTTCCCATTTGGTGGGCCTATGCGGCCTCGCTTTTCGCGGCCGTGGTGGGCGCGGTTGTGGGCTGTTATATGGCGGTGGTGCGTATCTTTGAAATGATCTTGGGCCGGGCCCTGATTGCCACAGCTGGGGGGGCAGACCATTGAGTAGTTTTGAAATCGGGCTGATGTCCTTTCCGCTGTTGCTGCTGCTGATCTTTTTGCGCGTGCCCATTGGCCTGTCGATGTTTGTCGTGGGCTTGGGGGGGCTGTATTTTGTCACGGGCGGTATGAACGTGGCCTTGGCCAAGCTGAAAAGCGAAACCTATTCCACCTTTTCCAGCTACTCTTTGTCGATTGTGCCAATGTTTTTGCTGATGGGCCAGTTCGCCACCTTGGGGGGGATGAGCCAAGCGCTGTTTAAAGCCGCCGAAAGCTGGCTTGGCCACCGGCGTGGGGGTGTGGCCATGTCGGCGGTGGGGGCTTGTGCGGGCTTTGGGGCGATTTGTGGCTCGTCTTTGGCCACGGCTGCCACCATGGGCCAAGTGGCGCTGCCTGAATTGCGCCGCTATGGCTATTCGGGCGGGTTTTCCACCGCAACGCTGGCGGCGGGCGGCACGCTGGGCATTTTGATACCGCCCTCGGTGGTTCTGGTGATCTATGCGATTTTGACCGAACAAAACATCGCCAAGCTGTTTCTGGCGGCATTCATCCCCGGTATTCTGGCGGCGTTGGGCTATATGGCGACAATCTCGATCTATGTGCGGCTGAACCCTGCCAGCGCAGGCGTGCGCCCGCCCGTGCCCTATAGCGAACGCTTTGCCGCGCTGTTTCGGGTGTGGCCGGTGTTGCTGGTCTTCCTGACCGTGGTGCTGGGCATTTATCTGGGCTGGTTCACCCCCACCGAAGGCGCGGCTGTGGGCGCTTTGGGCACCGGTTTGATCGCGCTGGTAAATGGTGGGTTAACCCGCAAAACCTTTGCCGACAGTATTTTGGCCACCGGGCGTTCAACGGCGATGATCTTTTTCATTGTGTTGGGTGCAGGGTTTTACAACGGCTTTTTGGCGCTGACGCAGGTGCCACAAGAGCTGGCCTCGTGGGTGGGCGCGCAGGGCTATAGCCCCTGGTTTGTGCTGGCGTTGATCTTGGCGCTTTATCTGGTCTTTGGCTGCTTTATGGACAGCCTATCGATGATCTTGCTGACCATCCCGATCTTCTTTCCCATCGTTTCGGTGCTAGATTTTGGCCTGTCGGCCGAGGAAACCGCGATCTGGTTTGGTATTTTGGTGCTGATCGTGGTCGAGGTGGGGCTTATTACGCCACCCGTGGGGATGAACCTGTTTGTGATCAATTCGATGGATCGGCAAACGCCCATGGTGGAAACCTATAAGGCGGTCATGTATTTTGTGGCCTCTGATATTTTCCGCGTGATCTTGTTGGTGGTTTTCCCGGGCATCACCTTGTTCTTGCTGCGGGTTTTGCACTGATACCCAAAAAGGCGCGCCGTGGCGCGCCTTTTTTTTGGCTGGCATTTAAGCAGATATAGTTATATGATATAACTATATTGTTGAAGGTAGCAAAATGACCAATACCCTGAAGATCGAGATAGATGGTGCCATCGCGGTACTGACTATGAGCCGCCCCGACAAGCGTAACGCCATGAACGATACGCTTTTGGCCGAGCTGGATGCGTTTTTCTCTGCCCCGCCCGAAGGGGTAAAGGTGGTGGTGCTGACGGGCACAGCGGGGCATTACTGCTCGGGGTTGGACCTGTCGGAACAGGTGCAGCGCGATGCCGAAGGCACGATGCGCCATTCGCGCGGCTGGCATGCGGTGATGGACCGTATTCAGTTTTCAGGGCTGCCGGTGGTATCGGCCATGTTTGGCGCGGTCATCGGTGGTGGGCTCGAGCTGGCCACCTCGACCCATGTGCGCATTGCCGAACCCAGCACCATTTTCCAGCTGCCCGAGGGGCGGCGCGGCATTTATGTGGGCGGTGGGGCCTCGGTGCGGGTGGGGCGCATCTTGGGCGCTGACCGCATGATCGAGATGATGCTGACGGGGCGCAAATATGGCGCCGACGAGGGGCTAGCGCTGGGGCTGTGCCATTATAGCGTGGCCGAAGGTGCGGCCCTGCCGCTGGCGATGGAGCTGGCGGGAAAGATTGCGAAAAATGCCAGCCTGTCGAATTACATCATGATCCACGCCATCAGCCGTATCGAGGATATGGCCAAGGCCGACGGTCTATTTACCGAAAGCCTATGCGCCGCGCTGGCGCAAACCAGCCCCGATGCTGTGGAAGGGCTGCAGGCGTTTTTGCAAAAACGTCAGCCCGTATTTCGCTAAGGGGGGGCAATGGCCGAGCACAGCACAGATCTGGCGAACAGCGCCCTTGACCACGGGCTAAGGCAGCTTTTGGGCTATGCGTTGAAACGTGCCTCGGCCGTGGCAACGGGCGATGCCGCGCGCGTGCTCGAGCCGTTTGGCCTGCGGGTGACATCTTATTCTGTGCTCTGCGTCATTTGCCAAAACCCGGGCGTTACGCAAACCCAGCTGGCCGCGGCCCTGGCGATGGAGCGCTCGAACACCGTGGCGATTTTGGACCAGCTGCAAAAGACCGGCTGTATCGAGCGCCGCCGCAGCACCCAAGACCGCCGGGTTTTCGATCTGCACCCTTTGGCGGCAGGTCATCGCCTGATGCAACAGGCCAGCGACGCGCTGCTGGCCTATGAAAACACCACCTTTGCCGCCCTGTCTAAAGACGAGCGGCAAACGCTGATCCGCCTTTTAACCCGCATTCACCAGTAAGGGACCGCCCATGACCGATGCCCGCTACACCCCGCAATCTGTAAATTGCCAGCCGCAGGCTGATGGCAGCCTGATCCTGACATCGCGCCACACGCTGGGCCCGGTGGCCACCAGCACCGGCGCTTGGCTGCACCATTGGGCCGATGCCACCCCAGATGCCGTGTTCATTGCCGAACGTTCGGGGGCGGGGTGGCGCGAGCTTAGCTACCGTGAAACCTTGCAAACCGTGCGCGCGCTGGGGGCTTGGCTGCTGGACCAGCCTGGCGATGGCCCGGTGCTGGTGCTGTCTGGCAATTCGGTAGATCATGCGCTGGTGGCTTTGGCCACGCAATATGTGGGCCGCGCCAGCGTGCCCGTGGCCGAGCAATATTCGCTGATCAGTGGCGCCCATGACCGGCTGGTTTATATCGCCGAAAAGGTAAAGCCTGCGCTGTTGTTTGTGGATGATCCAGCCCGCTATGGCGATGCGCTGATGTTGCCGCAACTGGCCGGCATCGCGGTATTGGCCAGCACCGATGCGGGCGCGCCCCGCCCGCTGTGCACCATGGCGCAGGCGCTGGCACAGGGGCGTGGCGATGTTGATCAGGCCCATGCCGCCGTTGGCCCCGATACGGTGGGCAAAATCTTGTTTACCTCTGGGTCCACCGCCAACCCCAAGGGCGTGATCACCACCCATCGCATGATGTGTGTGAACCAAACCCAAATCGCCGATGCTTTCCCCTTTCTGCGCCAAAGCCCGCCGAAAATTGTGGATTGGCTGCCGTGGAACCACGTCTTTGGTGGCTCGCATAATTTCAACATGATGCTGGCCAATGGTGGCGCGCTTTATATCGACGATGGCAAGCCGATCGAGGCGCTGTTTGGGCGCACGCTGGAAAACCTGTCGATGCATACTGGCACGCTGGCCTTTAACGTGCCGGTGGGCTTTGCCCGCTTGGTGGCCGCGCTGCGCACCGACGATGATCTGCGCCGGCGCTTTTTCACCGGGCTTGATTTTACCTTTTACGCCGGTGCCTCGTTGCCGCAAGAAACCTGGGCGGCACTGGGCGAGATGGCAACCGAGGTCACAGGCAGCGTGCCGTTGATGGTATCAAGCTGGGGCATGACAGAAACCGCGCCCGCTGTGCTGCTGACACACGAGCGGGTGACCCGATCTGGCATTGTTGGGGCGCCGATGAATGGCACAGTGGTGAAACTGATCCCCGATGACGAAGGGCGTTATGAGTGCCGGGTGAAGGGGCCAAATATCATGCCCGGCTATCTGGACGAGCCGGAAAAAACCGCTGAAACCTTTGATGCCGATGGTTTTTTGATCACTGGCGACGCAATGCGCTTTGTCGATCCGCAAAACCCCGATCGTGGCCTAGCGTTCGATGGGCGTATTTCGGAAGATTTCAAACTGACATCGGGCACATGGGTGCGCGTGGCAGCACTGCGCGGGCAGCTGATGACCGCGCTGCAAGGGGTGGCTGCAGATATTGTGATCACCGGCCATGACCGCGCCGATCTGGGGGTAATGATCTTTCCCGCCAGCCCGGTTGCGGGGGCCGACGGGGCCTGCACCGATGCCGCCCTGCTGGCCGATATCCGCGCCCGTCTTGCGCCGCTGGCGGCCAGTGCCACAGGCTCGTCCACCCGCGTAGGCCGCGCCCTGGTGCTCAGCGAGGCGCCCAGCCTGGTCGATCAGGAAATGACCGCAAAGGGCAACCTGAACCTGCGCAAGGTGCTGACGCGCCGCGCAGAATTGGTGGAACGGCTTTACCGCGATACCCCCGATGCCGCGGTGGTGCGCCTGTAGCGCCCCCACGACACACCACGCCGCCGCATGGCTGCACCACAAGAAAGACTGCAGATGATTGATCTAGATAAAATCCGCGCCATCGATATTCACACCCACGCCGAAGAGCCCTGCGGCTGCCACGAAGACGATGGCTATGATGATTTGCAATCCACCATGGCCAGCTATTTTGGCGCGCCTTGGAAACACCCGCCCACCATTCCCGAAACCGCAGCGCATTACCGTGCGGCCAATATTGCTGCCGTTATTTTCCCCGTCGATGCCGAACGCGAAACAGGCTATCGCCGGTATTCCAACGACGAGGTGATCGAGCTGGTGAAACAAAACTCTGATGTTTTGATCCCCTTTGCGTCGATCGACCCGTGGAAGGGCAAAATGGCTGTGCGCGAGGCGCGCCGCCTGATCGAGGAACACGGCATCAAAGGGTTCAAATTCCACCCCACGATGCAGGGGTTTTTCCCCAATGATCGCATGGCCTATCCGTTTTACGAATTGCTGGCCGAACATGGTGCGATCGGGCTGTTTCACACGGGCCAAACCGGCGTAGGCTCGGGCATGGCGGGGGGCAATGGGATGCGGCTGAAATATTCCAACCCCATGTATCTCGATGATGTGGCTGTGGATTTTCCCGATATGAAAATCGTTATGGCCCACCCCTCGTTTCCCTGGCAGGAAGAGGCGCTGGCCGTGGCGCAACACAAGCCCAATGTCTATATCGACCTGTCGGGCTGGTCGCCCAAATATTTCCCCCCGATTTTGGTGCGTTACTGCAATTCGATCCTGCGTAAAAAGGTTCTGTTTGGTTCCGATTGGCCGATGATCTCGCCCGAGCGCTGGCTGTCTGATTTCGAGAAAATCGACATCAAAGACGAGCTGCGCCCAGATATTATCAAAAACAACGCAGCACGCCTGTTGGGCCTGATGTAACACCCCTGCTGCCTGCTGGGGCTTTTGGAATTTGATCTAGGGCAAAGCGCCCTTGCCATTTATATGCCAAAAGGCAGATATGTATGCTGCGGCCCCTGCTGTTGGGGGCGCAGCATACCGGCAAGCAAAGGGTCAATAAAATGAGTAACAAGGCACAGGCGCAGGGGATGGCTGCCCAAGACGGGTGGTTGCAGCATTTCCCGGTGCCGTTTTTTGCGGTGGTCATGGGGCTGTCTGGGCTCACCCTGGCGCTGCACGCGGCAGAAAGCGCGCTTGGCCTGCCGCGTGGGTTTACCTTGGCGGCCTATGCTGCCACGCTGGCGGCCGCTGCGGTGATCGGTGTGCTTTATCTGGCCAAGGCGCTGCGCCACCCAGATGCGGTGGCGCATGAGTGGCACCACCCGGTGCGGCTGGCATTTTTTCCCGCCATCTCAATCTCGCTGCTGCTCATCGCCACGGCCACCCTGCCGCATGCCCCGGGTGTGGCGCATATGCTGTGGCTGGCGGGCATGCTGGGGCAGGGGGTGCTGACCATTGCGGTCATATCTGGCTGGATTTCAGCGCGCGCTTTCCAAACTGGGCATTTGACGCCGGCTTGGTTTATTCCGGCTGTTGGCAATGTGCTGGTGCCGATTGCAGGGGTGCAGCTGGGCTATATCGAAATCAGCTGGTATTTCATGGCGGTTGGGCTGCTGTTTTGGATTGTGTTGCTGACGCTGGTGATGAACCGCCTGATCTTTCACGATCCGATGCCGGGTAAATTACAGCCAACCCTGGTTATCCTGATCGCCCCGCCTGCTGTGGGGTTTGTGGCCTGGGTGCAGCTGGTGGGGCAGGTCGATGCCTTTGCCCATCTGCTGCTTAGCGGGGCATATTTCTTTACGCTGATTGTGGCGGTGAACCTGCCGCGCATCTTGCAGCTGCCTTTTGCCTTGTCGTTCTGGGCGCTCAGTTTTCCCTTTGCGGCGGTCACGATTGCCAGCTTTCGTTATGCCAAAATGGCCGGCAGTGCGGCGCATATATGGATTGGCGCAGGGCTGATGGCGGTGTTGCTGGTGGTGATTGCAGGGCTGGTGTGGCGCACGTTGCGTGCCATACGGGCGGGCGAAATCTGTGTGCCTGAATAGGCTTTCCCGCAGGGTTTGAAATAAAAAAAGGGCCACCAACGGGCGGCCCTTTTTTGTGCCATTTCGCCTGAGCTCAGGCTGGGCGCAGGCCCAAAATTTCGCGCGCTTGTGCGGGGGTGGCAACGGGGCGGTCATGCTTGGCGCATAGATCCACCACGCGCTGCACCAGGGCTGCGTTCGAGGGCGCCAGCGTATCGCGGTCAAGGCGCACGTTATCTTCCAGCCCGGCGCGCGCATGCCCACCTGCGGCAACCGTCCATTCATTGATGGTCAGCTGGCCCGCCCCAATGCCCGCGGCACACCATTCGGCATCGGGCAGCAGGCGCTTGACCGTTTCGATATAGAAATCAAACGTTGGCCGATCGACGGGCATTGCGTTTTTCACGCCCATCACGAATTGCACATAAAGCTGGCCCGGAATGCGGCCATCCTTGTTCATCTTTGCAGCCTGGTGAATATGGCTGAGATCGAAACATTCGATCTCGGGCTTTACCTGATATGTGCGCATTTCCGAGGCCAGCCAATCCACCAGATCTGGCGGGTTTTCATAGACCCGGGTGGGAAAGTTATTCGAGCCCACCGACAGCGAGGCCATATCAGGGCGCAAAGGCAGCATGCCGCCGCGCGCCTGCCCCGCCCCCGAGCGCCCGCCGGTGGAAAACTGGATAATCATGCCGGGGCAATGTTTTTCCAGCCCTTCTTTCAGCAGGGCGAATTTATCAGGGTCAGACGAGGGGCTGCCATCGTCGTTGCGCACATGGGCGTGGCATATGCTGGCGCCGGCCTCGAATGCGGCATGGGTGCTTTCCAGCTGCTCTGATACGGTGATCGGCACTGCCGGGTTGTCAGATTTTTGCGGCACAGATCCAGTGATGGCCACACAAATGATACAAGGTTTCGTCATGGTCCCTCCTCGCGCGTATTAGTTGACGTTGCCACATATATTCGATCATGGGCAAGGGGGCTGGGCAATTGCGCCGCCAGTTTGGCAAAAGAAAAGGCCGGGCAAGGGCTGCCCGGCCTGAAATGCAATGCCTGCCCCCTTAGGCCAGCAGGCGGCGCGCGATCACCTGCGCCTGAATTTCTGCAGCCCCTTCGAAGATGTTCAAAATACGGGCATCGCACAGAATGCGGCTGATCTTATATTCCAGCGCAAAGCCGTTGCCGCCGTGGATTTGCAACCCGTTATCAGCAGCCGCCCATGCCACGCGTGCGCCCAGCAGCTTGGCCATGCCGGCCTCTAGGTCGCAGCGGCGGTCATTGTCTTTCTCGAAGGCCGAGAAATAGGTCAGCTGACGCGCGATCATGATCTCCACCGCCATCATCGCCAGCTTGCCCGAAACGCGGGGGAAGGCGATGAGCGATTTGCCAAATTGCTTGCGGTCGATGGCGTATTGCATGGCCACATCCAGCGCCGCCTGTGCCACGCCAATGGCGCGTGCGGCGGTTTGGATACGGGCCGATTCAAAGGTTTGCATCAGCTGCTTAAAGCCCTGGCCGGTTTTGCCGCCCAGCAGGTTTTCGCCTTTGACGTGGAAATTATCAAAGCCCAGCTCGTATTCCTTCATGCCGCGATAGCCCAGCACCTCGATCTCGCCGCCGGTCATGCCCGGGGTGGGGAAGGGGGCTTCGTCGGTGCCGGGGGTTTTCTCGGCCAGGAACATCGACAGGCCACGGTGATCGGTTGTTTCCGGGTCTGTGCGGGCCAGCAGCGTCATCACATGGGTGCGCGCGGCATGGGTGATCCAGGTTTTGTTGCCGGTGACTTTCCAGTCGCCGTTTTCGTCTTGCACAGCGCGGGTGCGCAGGCTGCCAAGATCCGAGCCGGTGTTCGGCTCGGTGAACACGGCGGTGGGCAGAATTTCGGCGCTGGCAATTTTCGGCAACCAATGCGCCTTTTGTTCATCCGTGCCGCCGGCGATAATCAGCTCGGCCGCAATTTCCGAGCGCGTGCCAAGCGAGCCCACACCGATATAGCCGCGGCTCAGCTCTTCCGACACAACGCACATGGATGCTTTCGACAGGCCAAAGCCGCCAAATTCCTCGGGGATGGTCAGGCCAAACACACCCATTTCGGCCAGCTCCTCGATGATTTCCATCGGGATCAGCTCGTCTTTCAGGTGCCATTCATGGGCATGGGGTTCGACCCGCTCTACCGCGTAGCGGCGGAACTGGTCGCGGATCATCTCTAGCTCTTCATCAAGGCCCGAGGCGCCAAACAGGGTGGCGCCAGCCTGTTCCTGCATCAGCTCTACCAAACGGGTGCGCGCGGCCTGGGTATTGCCCTGCAGCGCCAAAACAGCGGCGGGGCCGGTGGTGAAAGGCGCCATATCGCCCTCGCCAAGGCCCAGATCCTGGGGGCGCAGAATTTCGCCCTGGTTCATCTGAATGCCGCCGCGCAGCTGCGCCAGATATTCCCCAAAGCCGATTTGCAGCAGCAGCTGTTCCAATTCGCCCAATTTGCCATCAGCGGCCAGCGCGCGGGCCCATTTATCCATCTGGCGCAGCGATTCGACATAGGTAGCCAGCCAGGCCAGCCCATGGGTGGCGGTTTGGTTGCTTTCCACCAATGCGTTCGACACTTTGCCATCCACGCTGACCAGCGCACGCACGCGCGCGGTGGCGGTTTCCAGCAGGGCTGCGGCCGGGGCCACAACTGCGCCGGTCAATTCCAGAAGATCGGGCAGCAACGCGGTTTGCCCCAGTGCAATATCCTGTCCATCATGGGCCATGGTATCATCCTCTTTTTGCTGCACCTGTCCTACCTATTTCGCACCTGCAGCGCAACAAAAATACTTTTTGCCTGCTGCGGCATATCTGAATATTTCGCGTTGATTTTTGTGATCAAAGGCCTAGCGCCGGCTTGGGCCGCGGTATAGGCACAAGGGATGGAGCAGGTTTTCACCACATTTGATCCCACCACTTTGGGAATCGCCCTTGCCGTGGCCTTTGTGGCCGGTGTGGTAAAGGGGATTGTCGGTTTTGCCATGCCGATGATTATGATCTCGCTGCTTAGCAGCATTGTGTCGCCCACCTTGGCCTTGGCCGGGCTGATCTTGCCCACGGTGGCCACAAATGGCTTTCAGGCGCTGCGCCAAGGCCCGCGCGCGGCGCTGCAGGCGGTGCTGGCGTTTCGGGTGTTTATGGCGGTGGGGCTGGTGGCGCTTTTGCTGGGGGCGCAGGTGACGGCATTGGTTGCGCAAGACACGCTGCTGTTGTTGATCGGCGTGCCTGTGCTGGTGTTTGCCCTGGTGCAACTGGCCGGTTGGGCCCCCCGCCCAAACCCCGCGCGCCGCACCCCGATCGAGGCCGCCACCGGGCTGGTGGCAGGGTTTATCGGCGGTATGTCAGGGGTATGGGGCCCGCCCACGGTGATGTTGCTAACCGCCCTTGATACGCCCAAAGCCACCCATATGCGCACCCAAGGCGTGATTTATGGCCTGGGCGCCGTTGCGCTGGTTGTGGCGCATATCGGATCGGGGGTGCTGACATGGCAAACAGCGCAGTTTTCTGCCCTTTTGGTGCCGTCGGCGCTGCTGGGCATGCGGCTGGGGGTGATGGTGTCGGACCGGTTCGAGCAACATATGTTTCGCCGGGCCACATTGGCGGTTTTGGTTTTGGTTTCGCTGAATTTGGTGCGGCGCGGGCTGCTGGGCTAGGCCGCCTGATCATTGGCCAGTTCCGAGATAAAACTGCGGATCTGGCTGCGCAGCCTTTCGTCTTTGATGCGCGCCAGCATACTGGCAATGCGCGCGCCTTCCTCGTCTAGCTGGGCGGTTTCGGGGCATATCTCTTCGTCGATCCCTTCAAAGAAATAGCCCGGTTGCACCGCCAGAATGCGCCCCAATTCGTATAGTTTGCTGGCCGAGATGCGATTGCGCCCCAGCTCGTATTTTTGCACCTGTTGAAACGAAATACCCAAGCCATCGGCCACATCGGTTTGGGTTAGGCCGCGCAAGACGCGCAGGTGTTTCAGGCGCTGCCCAACATGAATATCAACGGAATGCGGCATAACGGGCCCTCCTTGTTTACTACCAAGGCGAGTGTGCCCAAAGATATTGACCAATCAATTAACTACTTGCACACCCATGGCTTGCATGGGGCACCCTTCGATGTATTATTTCTCATCCAGTGTTGGATGAATTGTAACCCGTAAGCGCCAAGGCCAGTTTGCCGGTGCCAGCCTGTCGCTGGTATCGTGTGAAACACCACCCACGACTGGCCGCAGGCACCTTGTATATGTGAAAGCCCAGCTATGGTTGAGCATCCCTCTCATGCCATTTTGTTTGAAATGCTGCGTTCCTTCACCACGCTTGCGCGCACCTTGAACCTGTCGCATGCGGTCAAGGAATTGCGCAGCACCCGCCAAACCGTGCGCCGCCACATCGCCCAGCTAGAAGAGATGCGCGGCACCCCCCTGTTTCACCTGATCGACCGCCAATATCAGCTCACCGAGGCCGGCCAGCGCGCCCTGCCCGAGGCGCAAAAACTGTTGGCCCGTGCCCACGCCTGGGCCAGTGGCCATTTGTCTACCCAGGGCGGTCTGTTCTCGGCCAATTATGCTGAGAAAGGTGTGTTTGATTACGCCATGCAACAGCACCCCATTTCGCGGGTGATGCAGGGCCATTCCAGCCTGATGCGTGCGGCGCTACAGTGTTGGGTGCAGTCCGCTGGCATGATCGAGGCGCCCGCATTTCAGCCGCTGCGCCCCTATATTCTGGTCTACCGTCCTATGGGTGATTCGTGGTTATGCAGCGAAATTGGCGAAAAATCGTCGTTTGCCAGCTGGTATGGCTGGGCCAAGGCCAAAAGCAGCGTGGGCGCGATTGTCGATCAGCTGCCCGGCGGCTCGCCTTTTGCGGCGTTGCTGTCTGACGCGTTTACCGATGTGGCCAGCACCCATGGCCTGCGCTATGACCATGTGCATACCCAAATCACCGATGGCACCCATAAGGGGCGCATTCCCCTAAGTTATCAAAGGCTTATGATGGGGTGCCAGTTTCCAGACAGGTCTTTTGCGCTGGTTTCGGTGGTTGAGCGGACGCATGATATCGATATCCCCGGCGTGCCCAAGGAAAAGCGCTGTGCGATGCCGCCAGATCTGGTGATGAATGTGCAAATCGACCTGCCCCATGCATGGGATGTCACAGCGCGCGCATTCCCTTAGGTCAGTTGCCCCCTGATCCGCTATTCTGTCTGGGTGAGAGTTTGGACAGGAGTGTTTGGTATGTCAGTCCACGAAATTTTAAACGAGCCACATCTGATGGCGGCCCAGATCGATTTGCAGCGCCGCTTTGATTTTCATGTCACCCTGGGCGATGATTTTCGCCAGTATAGCGCAATTATTGCCAAAGGCCGGGCCCAGCAGCCTGTTGGCCTGCCCTTTGACCCAGGCCACAGCCCGATAGAGGCGGGGCAGGGGTTTTGGCTGGTCGGCCACACCCCCGATGGGGTGCTGGCCCACACCCAGGCCATGCGGGTTATCGACAATGGCGCCAGGTCACTGGGCGAATATATGCTGGGCAATTTCCGGCGGTATCCGCCCGCAGGCGTGGCGCTGGATTTGGCGCGCTCGCGGTTTCGCGCGGGGCCGGGCCCACGCCAGATCACTGGTAAAATCTGTTACCATGGCGAATTCTGGCTTGATCGCACCCGCGCACAGCTGCACGGCACGGGCCTGTCTGGGGCCTTGGCGCGCTTTGCCTTTATGGTGGCGCTGTCGCGGCTGTCGCCCGATTGCGTTTTTGGGTTTATGCCCAATGCTGTGGCATGCAAAGGCTTTGCCGCGCGGCAGGGCTATATGCATGCCGAACCGGGGGCGGTGCGCTGGCAACGCCAAGGCGATGCTGCCGGGGTGATCGAAGGGTTTTTGGTGTATATGCGCCGCGAGGATCTGACCTATTTCTTGTCGATCCCGGCCCAAGACCTGGCGGCCTGAAAAAAAACGCCCCGCGTTTGGCGGGGCGTTTCCAAAATCTGCGAAACAGTGGCTTAGCCGATTGCGGCGGCTTTCACGTCTTCGTCGATATAGGGCAGGTATTGCTCGAAATTGGCGGCAAACATTTTCACCAATTTCTGTGCCTGCGCGTCATAAGCCGCAGCATCTGCCCAGGTTGCGCGCGGATCCAGCAGGGTGGTATCAACCCCCGCCACGGCAACCGGCACGTCAAAGCCAAAGTTGGCGTCTTTGCGGAACTCTGCATCGTTCAGCGAGCCATCCAGCGCCGCCGTCAGCAGGGCGCGTGTGGCTTTGATGGGCATGCGTTTGCCGGTGCCAAAGGCGCCGCCGGTCCAGCCGGTGTTGACCAGCCAGCATGTGGCGCCATGCTTGGCGATTTTTTCGCGCAGCAGGTTGCCATAGGCCTCGGGGCGGCGGGGCATGAAGGGGGCGCCAAAGCAGGTCGAGAATGTGGGCTCGGGTTCCACCACACCGCGCTCGGTGCCCGGGGTTTTCGATGTAAAGCCCGACAAGAAGTGATACATCGCCTGCGCGGGCGTCAACCGCGAGATCGGCGGCAGCACACCATAGGCATCGCAGGTCAGCAGAATGATGTTTTTCGGGTGGCCACCTTGGGCGGTTTCCGACGCGTTCGAGATATAGTCTAGCGGGTAAGCGCAGCGCATGTTCTCGGTCAGCGAGGAATCTTCGAAATCCAGCTCAAAGGTTTCGGGATCGAAAACCATGTTTTCAATCACGGTGCCAAACTTGCTGGTTGTGGCGTAAATTTCCGGCTCGGCCTCGGCCGACAGGTTGATGGTTTTGGCGTAGCAGCCCCCTTCAAAGTTAAAGGTGCCGCGATCAGACCAACCATGTTCGTCATCGCCAATCAAGGTGCGCGACGGGTCTGCCGACAGGGTGGTTTTGCCGGTGCCCGACAGGCCAAAGAACACAGCCGCATCCACCGGGTTGCCGATGGCGTGGTTGGCCGAGCAATGCATCGGCATCACGCCTTTTTCCGGCAGCAGGTAGTTCAGCAGCGTGAACACCGATTTCTTGTTTTCGCCGGCATATTCGGTGCCGCCGATCAAGATCAGCTTTTTGTCGAAATTCATCGCAATCACGGTTTCCGAACGGCAATTGTGGCGCTCGGGGTCGGCCTTGAAGCTGGGGCAATTGATGACGGTGAAATCGGCGGTAAAGCTGTCTAGCGCGCTGCGTTCGGGGCGGCGCAGCAGGTGGCGGATAAACAGGTTATGCCAGGCCAGTTCTGTAACCATGCGCATGTTGATCGCATAGGCCGGGTCGGCGCCGCCAACCAGATCTTGCACGAAATAATCGCGGCCCTTCATATGGGCCAGCATGTCGGCGTAGAGCGCGTCAAAGCCCTCGGGGCTCATGGCGCGGTTGTTTTCCCACCAAATCGTGTCGGCCACGCTGGCGGTTTTGACCACATGCTTATCTTTGGGCGAGCGGCCGGTAAATTTGCCGGTGGTCACCAAGAATGTGCCGCCTTGGCCCAAGGTGCCTTCGCCTTTTTCGAGCGCGGCTTGGATCAGCGCGGGCTCCATAAGATTGTAATAGACATTGCCCAGCCCATCGATCCCCTGATCCTCAAGCCGGAATTGCGGGTTCACCCGTCCAAATGCCATATGCCAAGCTCCTGTAGCCGCAATGCGGCGGTTCTGTGCAACGGGGCGGGCCACCGGCCTGCCCTGATCGGGCGCCTCACCCGATGGCTGCCTCTTAACATGACGTTTCCATGAAGGAACAGGCGCATTTGCGCAGTTAGCGCAACCAGTCGCAGGTTAGCGCAAACGGCGCCGGTGGGTGGCGGATTTTCACCAAAGCATCCGGCCAACGCATGGGGCGGTGGCGGCAAAATATGGCCCGGGCAAGGGGTTTTGCCGCGCCTATGCGCAGAATCACCTGAAAATGTCAGTTAGCCATTGCCTGGGAAACGAAAATTAAGGAATAATTAAGGAATTCGGTTTCGTGTTAAAGAGTAATGAGGTGTGTGCATGTCGCGAATTGCGCTTGTGGATGATGACCGCAACATCCTGACGTCGGTTTCCATGACGCTCGAAGCCGAGGGGTTCGAGGTTGAAACATTCACCGATGGTCAATCGGCCTTGGATGCGTTCAACAAAAAACTGCCCGATATGGCGGTTCTAGATATTAAAATGCCCCGCATGGATGGCATGGACCTGCTGCAGCGGCTGCGCCAGAAAACCACGATGCCGGTGATTTTCCTGACCTCGAAAGATGACGAGATCGACGAGGTGCTGGGCCTGCGCATGGGGGCGGATGATTACGTCAAAAAGCCCTTCAGCCAGCGCCTGCTGGTGGAACGTATCCGCGCGCTTTTGCGCCGCCAAGATGCGGTGGCGGGTAATTTGGTGGCCGAAACCGAAGAAACCAAAGTGATCGAACGCGGCAACCTGCGGATGGATCCGCTGCGCCATGCCGTGGCCTGGAAGGGCAAAGACGTGTCACTGACCGTGACCGAATTTTTGCTGCTGCAGGCCTTGGCCCAACGCCCGGGCTTTGTGAAATCGCGCGATCAGCTGATGGATGTGGCCTATGACGATCAAGTTTATGTCGATGATCGCACAATCGATAGCCATATCAAACGGTTACGCAAAAAACTGCGCAGCGTTGATAATGATTTCTCGGCCATCGAAACGCTGTATGGCATTGGCTATCGCTATAACGAAGAATAACCATGGCGCTTGTTGAACGGGCGGATACAGGGGTTGCCCCCCCCGCGCGTGATGGCGATGTGGTGCTGGGCGAGGATTTTGTTTCCCCCGATACCGGCCTTGGGCGCGAAATGCGCGACAGGCGGGCGCGGCGCGGTTTGTTTGCGCTCAAACGCTCGCCCCTGGCGCGCAAGATTATCATGTTCAACCTGATCGCGTTGAACGTGCTGGTGGCGGGCATTTTGTTTGTCAATGCATCGCGGCAATCGGTGTCGCTGCAGCGCGCCGATTTGCTGGCAAGCGAGGCGGCATTGGCGGCCAGCAGCTTTGCCGTGCAATTGCCCCGTGCGGTGCCCGTCAGCCTGGCTGCGGGCGATGGGCTGGATGTGGGCCAAACCCTGGCGGCATTGCCGCTGCGCCCGGGCATTGCCGCCTATGTTTTCGATCCGCGTGCCAGCCTTTTGGCCATGCAGCCCAGCGCCGATGCAGGCCCCGATGCCAGCCCACAGCCCGCCACACCGATTGTGGATGCTTTGGCGCTGGTCTGGGCGGGCGTGGCGCAATGGGTGGGCAGCCCACAGCCTGGCCTGCCCCTGGATACGCAGGCACAGGCGCAGGCGCTGGTGCGCGCGGCGCTGGGCGGGCAGGTGCAGCTGGATACCACAGGCCCGCAATTGGCCGCGGCGGCCCCCATCATGCAAGGCCAGCAGGCGGTTGGCGTGCTTGTGCTGGCCAGCGCGGGCCATGGGATCGACGCGCTGGTCAAGCTGGAACGCGAGCGCGTATTGCGCATGTTCTTGATCGCCATCGTGGTATCTGTGGTGCTCAGTTTGGTCTTGGCCTCGACCATCGCCAACCCCATTTCCGATTTGGCCGAAGCCGCAGAATTGGGCCGCGACCGTGATCGCCGCAAAAACGCCGGCGGGCGTATCCGCATTCCTGATCTAACCGCCCGCCCCGATGAAATTGGCCGCCTGTCGGGGGCCTTGCGGGGGATGGTGGCCGCCCTTTACGACCGCATCGATGGCAACGAACAATTCGCCGCAGACGTGGCGCACGAGCTGAAAAACCCGCTGGCCTCGCTGCGTTCGGCGGTGGGCAGCCTGCGCATGGTGAAACGCGACGAACAGCGCCTGCGCTTGCTGGATGTCATCGAACATGATGTGCGCCGGCTGGATCGCCTGGTTAGCGATATTTCGAATGCCAGCCGTTTGGACAGTGAATTGGTGAAAGAAGAACAAGAGCCCTTTGACCTGATCCGCATGTTGGGCAATCTGGGCGAATACCTGGGCCAGCAGGCCGGGCAGCAGGGCATTGATTTCATTACAGATCTGCCGCCAAATGCGATACAGATCCACGGGCTAGAGGCACGTTTGGCCCAGGTGTTTGTGAACCTGATCACCAATGCGATTTCCTTTTGCGAAGAGGGCGACGCCATCCGCGTTTGGGCCCGCCAGCGCGAAAACCGCATTTTGGTGGTGGTCGAAGACACCGGGCCCGGCATTCCCGAAGGGGCGTTGGAAAAAATATTCAAGCGCTTTTACTCAGAGCGCCCGGAAGGCCAGTTTGGCAATAATTCGGGCTTGGGGCTGGCAATTTCCAAGCAAATTGTCGAGGCTCATGGCGGTGTCATCTGGGCGGAAAATATTCGCCCGACCGATGCCGATATCAGCTCTGAACCTTTGGGTGCCCGCTTTGTCGTTGGATTGCCGCTGTGAAACCGCTTATTTCGCCCATGCCACAGGGGCACCAGAACCGGGGCAGTTGGGCCATGGGCCAGATGCGCCCCTGATCATTCACGCCAGCTGCGTGGCGTTTGGCGGCGCTGCGGTGGGCATATTGGGCCCATCGGGGCAGGGCAAATCTGGCTTGGCGCTGCAATTGATGGCGCTAGGGGGCGCTTTGGTGGCCGATGACCGCACATGCCTGTGGCGCCAAGATGGCCAGCTGATGGCCGATGCCCCCGCGCCCTTGCGTGGGCGCATCGAGGCGCGCGGCGTGGGTATTTTGAACGCACGCGCCAATGGGCCTGCGCCCCTGCGCTTGTGGGTGGATCTGGCGCAAAAAGAAACCCAGCGCCTACCCCCAATGCGCCAGTGCCATTGCCTTGGCCTTAGCCGGCCCGTGCTTCACAATGTTGACAGCGCGTATTTTCCTGCAGCGATTCTGCAATATCTGGCTGTGGGCAGGAGTGAATAACATGGCATTGGCCCCCGCAGAGCAAACCAGCCGGGTGATTTTGGTAACCGGCCCTTCGGGGGCGGGGCGATCGACCGCGATTAACGTGCTCGAGGATATGGGCTTTGAGGCCATCGACAACCTGCCCCTGTCGCTGTTGCCACGGCTTTTGCAGGGGCCGGCCAGCGCCCGCCCGCTGGCCTTGGGGCTGGATGTGCGCAACCGCGATTTTTCCACCAACGCGCTGATCGAAACCATCGATCAGCTGGGGAAATGGCCCGGTATCACAGCGGAAATCGTCTATCTTGATTGCCGCGATGATGTGCTGGGCCACCGCTTTTCCGCCACCCGCCGCCGCCACCCCTTGGCCCCGGCCGAAGACCCTGAAACCGGCATCGCCCGCGAAAAAGACCTGTTGGTGCCCATCCGCGGGCGCGCAGATATCTTGATTGATACCTCAGATCTGTCGCCCCACCAGCTGCGCGACGAGGTGCACCGCCTGTTGGGCCGTGAACTGGGGCGCAGTCTGGCGGTGACGTTGAACTCGTTTTCCTACAAGCGCGGCCTGCCCCGGGGGCTAGACGTGGTTTTGGATGTGCGGTTTTTGCGCAACCCCTATTGGGTGGCTGATCTGCGCGCGCTGGATGGGCGCGATGCACGCGTGGCCGATTATGTGGCCCAAGACCCAAGGTTTGATGCGGTATTTCAGCATGTTTTGGGGCTGGCTGGCATTTTGCTGCCCGCCTATGCCGACGAGGGCAAGGCGCATTTGGCCATTGGCTTTGGCTGCTCGGGTGGCCAGCACCGTTCGGTGGCGATATGCGAAATGCTGGGCAAAAAGCTTGCAGATATGGGCTGGCCAGTGTCAATAAGGCATCGGGAAATGGAACGCCGCACCGACCACGCACCCAGCGGGGCAGATGCAGGCCTGCAGAACAAGGACGCACAGGTTTGATCGGGATCGTGATCGTCGCTCATGGCGGGTTGGCACGTGAATATCTGGCAGCAGTCGAGCATGTGGTCGGCGTTCAGGCTGGCATGCGCGCTATTGCGATCGAGGCAAATCACGACCGCGAGGCCAAGCAGGCCGAAATTCAGGCCGCAGCCGATATGGTTGACCAAGGCGACGGTGTGGTGTTGGTGACAGATATGTTCGGCGGCTCGCCCTCGAACCTGTCGATGCGCGCCTGCGAGGTATCGGGGCGGCGGTTTTTATATGGGGCCAATCTGCCGATGTTGATCAAATTGGCCAAATCCCGTCACATGCCGCTGGCAGATGCAGTGCGCGCCGCCACCGAGGCGGGTAGAAAATATATTGATAGTCAAAGCTTTAGCAAGGAATAGCCCGCAATGTCCGAGACGGTGCAGCGCAGTTTGCGCATCATCAATGAAAAGGGGCTGCACGCCCGCGCCTCGGCCAAGCTGGTTGAGGTTGTTGAAGGGTTCGATGCGCGCGCAGATGTGGCGCGCGATGGGCTATCGGCCTGTGGCGACAGTATCATGGGGCTTTTGATGTTGGCAGCATCCAAAGGAACCACTATTGACGTGCAAACGTCGGGCCCAGATGCCTTGGCCCTGGCCGATGCGATCGAGGCGCTGGTGGCAGACAGGTTCGGCGAAGACATGTAAAAGCAAGGGGCCTGTGCGCCCCATGCCAACAGGAATGCAGAACCACGTGGTAGACGGTGTGAATAATGGTGCCAAGCCCCGGGATGGGGCCGGGGTGGTATATACGAAATATGACCGCCGCAGTCTGACCTATGCCAATAGCTTTGATGCGCCCCTAACGGCCAGCATCATTCGCACCCTCGAATGGCTGACTGGCAAATGGACCATTGTGCGCCGCATTCGCGAATTCGAGCGCCGCGGCGCCCCCACGGGGCAGGCGTTTTGGCCCGCTACGATGGATGTGATGGGCATTCGCCTGCAAACCCCGGCCCAAGAATTGGCCCGCATTCCCAAAACCGGCCCGGTTGTGTTGGTGGCCAATCATCCGCATGGTTTGGTGGATGGTATGATTTTGGCCGATCTCATTGGGCGTGTGCGCAATGATTACCGCATTTTGACCCGCTCGCTTTTGACCGGGATCGATGAAAGCGCGGCCAGCTACATGATACCTGTGCCTTTCCCCCACCAGCCCGACGCCCAGGAAAAAATGCTTGAAATGCGCAGCCGCGCCATGGGGCATTTGGCCGAAGGTGGGTTGATTGCGCTGTTTCCTTCCGGCGTGGTGGCGACATCAGACAGCATGTTTGGCCCGGTGAAAGAGGCCGAATGGAACGTGTTTACCGCCAAGATGATACGCCGCTCGGGGGCAACGGTGGTGCCGCTGTTTTTCCCCGGTGCCAATTCGCGCTGGTATCAGGTGGCCAACCGTATCTCACCAGTGCTGCGCCAGGGCCTGTTGCTGCACGAGGTGGTGCATGCCTTTGACAAGGCCCAAAAACCTGTGATCGGCCATGCGATCAGCCCCGAGGAATGCGCCGAACGCAGCCAAGACCCGCGCGCCTTTATGGCCTGGCTGCGCCAGCATACGCTGAACCTGCGCAACGCATCCTAAGCTGCGGCCATGCGCCCCGCTTTCAGGGTGCCGGCCACATAGGTGGCCTCTATCGCGCGATCATCACCCATCATAATCGTGGGAAACAGCGCCTCCCAGATATCGCCTGCGCGATCCGCGCGCTGGGCGATGGCGGGGGTTGAGGCCAGATCCAGCGCCACGATATCGGCCTCGCTGCCCACGGCCAATGTGCCGATCTGCCCCTGCAGCCGCAGCGCCCGGGCCGAGCCTTCGGTGGCCAGCCAGATCAGCTGCGCCGGGTGCAGCGCCACCCCCCGCAGCTGCGCCACCTCATAGGCCGCGGCCATGGTGCGCAGCATCGAAAACGATGATCCCCCCCCGGTATCGGTGGCCAGCCCCACCCGCAGCCCGGCCTGTGCCAGCCCCTGCATGTCAAACAGGCCCGAGCCGATGAAACTGTTGGATGTGGGGCAATGCACCAGTGCGGCGCCCGTTTCGGCCAGGCGCGCCTTTTCGCGGGGTGTCAGGTGGATGGCATGGCCATAAAGGCCGTTTTCGCCCAACAGGCCAAAGGCCTCGTATGTATCCAGATAATCGCGCGCCTTTGGAAACAGCTGCATCACCCATTCGATTTCATCGGTTTGCTCGCTGAGGTGGGTTTGCATCAGGCAATCGGGGTGCTCGGCCCAGAGCGCGCCCAGGGCCTGCAGCTGTGCTGGTGTGGATGTGGGCGAAAACCGTGGCGTAATCACATAGCCCAGCCGCCCCACACCATGCCAGCGCTGCAACAAGGCCCGGCTGTCATCATAGGCCGATTGCGCGCTGTCGCGCAGCGTGTCGGGGGCATTGCGATCCATACAGGTTTTCCCCGCCAAGGCGCGCATGCCACGGGCCTGTGCCGCGGTGAAAAACGCATCCACGCTTTCTGGGTGGATGGTGCAATAGCTGGCCATGGTGGTGGTGCCATGCGCCAGCGCCAGATCTAAATAGCGCCCGGCGATTTCGGTGGCATAGGCGGCATCGCCAAAACGCGCCTCTTCGGGAAAGGTATAGGTGTTCAGCCAGTCGATCAGGCGTTTGCCCCAGCTGGCGATAATGGCGGTTTGGGGGTAATGCACATGCGCATCCACAAACCCCGGCAACAGCAAGGCACTGCCATGATCGATCAGGCGCGCCCCGGGGTGGGCCATGCGCAGCTGATCTGCCTGGCCGGTGGCAATGATCTTGCCCCCCCGCAGCGCGATGGCACCATGGCGCGTATGGCGTGCGGCATCGGCGCCTGCCTCAAACGGGTTGGCCGTAAATTCCAACATTTGGCCCAGTAAAATGGTGGTCTCGCTCATGATATGCCCTTGCTGCAAACCGTGGCAGATTACCCTGCCGCAAATGCAAGGTAAATCGCCGTGCGCCATTGTTTCATCTGGGGCGGATCGGGTATGAAGGGGCAGCGCAGAAACGGGGGCCGGTGATGAGCGACACCAACGACCAGATCGAAGAGACTATCGACGCGGTCGAGGGCGAGGCCGACACCTATATGCTGGAACGCAAAACCATTGCCGCCATTCTTTATGCGGTCGATGCAGGCGACCCAGAGGCGCTGACCGGCCTGATGGAGCCGCTGCATGCAGCCGATATCGCCGACTTGCTGGAACAGCTCAACACCTATGACCGGCGCCGCCTGATCGAGCTTTATGGCCACGAATTCGATGGCGATATCCTGTCGGAGCTGGAAGAGGGCGTGCGCGAAGAGGTGATCGCCCTTTTGCGCCCCGATGTGCTGGCCGATGCTGTGCGCGAGCTGGACAGCGACGATGTGGTCGACCTGCTGGAAGATCTCGATGAGCCCCAGCAAGAGGCGATTCTGGGCGCCCTGGAAGAGCCAGACCGCGTGGCCGTTGAACAGGCGCTGACCTATCCGGAATATTCCGCAGGCCGCCTGATGCAACGCGAGGTGGTGGCCGCCCCCGAACATTGGACCGTGGGCGATGCGATCGATTTTTTGCGCAGCCACGAAGACCTGCCCGACCAGTTTTACCACGTCGTGCTGGTCGATCCGCGCATGCACCCCGTGGGCAATGTGACCTTGGGCAAAATCATGCGCTCGCGCCGCGATGTGCGCCTGCAAGAGATCACCGAAGATATTTTCAAGGTGATTCCCGTCGATCAGTACGAGGGTGATGTGGCCTATGCCTTTAACCAGTATCACCTGATTTCGGCGCCCGTTGTCGATGATGACGGGCGGTTGGTGGGGCAGATCACCATCGATGATGCCATGGCGGTGCTGGATGAAGAGCACGAAGAAGACATCTTGCGCATGGCGGGCGTCAGCGAGGAAAGCTCGCTGTCCGATACCATTATCGAGGCGGCAAAGGGCCGGGCCACTTGGCTTTTTGTGAACCTTCTCACCGCCATTCTGGCCTCGTTCGTTATTGAGCTTTTCGCAAGCTCGATCGATCAAATGGTGGCCTTGGCGGTGCTGATGCCCATCGTGGCCTCGATGGGGGGCAATGCGGGCACCCAAACCATGACCGTGGCCGTGCGTGCCATTGCCACCCGCGACCTAACCGCGCAAAACGCCCTGCGCGTGGTCTGGCGCGAAGTGGCCGTGGGCGCCATAAACGGGCTGCTTTTTGGCTTGATCATGGCGCTGGTGGCGGGGCTGTGGTTTGGCGTGCCCATGCTATCGGCCGTTATCGGGCTGGCCATGATCTGCACCCAAATCTCTGCGGCTTTGGGCGGTATTGTGATCCCCATGGCGCTGGACCGGGTGAAAATAGATCCGGCGCTGGCCTCGGGGCCATTCGTGACAACAGTGACAGATGTTGTTGGTTTTTTTGCCTTTTTGGGCCTTGCCTCGGCGGTGCTGCTATGAGTTTGGATGATGAAAAAGCCGCCGCGCGCAAAGCAGCCTTTGCCCGGCGCAAAGCTGCCCATGCCGCGGCGACAGCTGCGCAATCTGCCAATTTAAGCGCCGTCTTGGCGGGCTATCGCGGTGTGCCCCTGGCAGGTTACATGCCCATCCGCACAGAAATTGATCCGCTGCCCGCCATGGCCGAGGCGGCAGCCCATGGCCCGGTGGCGGTGCCCGTCATCATGGGGGCAGGCCTGCCCTTGCGGTTTTCGCGCTGGCAGCCCGGTTGCCCCCTGCGCGAGGGCCCTTTTGGTGCGCAGGTGCCCGCGGTTGATGATTGGATCGTGCCCGAAATCGTGATTGTGCCCTTGGTGGCTTTCAGCGCGGCAGGCGGGCGGCTGGGCTATGGGGGCGGGTTTTATGACCGCAGCCTTGAACAGCTGCGTGCCGCGCGGGGCACTTTGGCCATCGGGTTTGCCTTTGCCGCCCAAGAGGCAGCCCACCTGCCGCTAGAGCCCACCGATCAGCCTCTGGATATGATCGTCACCGAGGCGGGTGTGATCACCTGCCGCCCCTGAGGCGCACCGATTTTTTCGGGTTTTCGCGCCCCGCCCAAGGCCCTATGTAGCGACAAAGCAAAACAGGACGACGCCATGGATCATTTCCTTTACCGCGATGGGGTGCTGCACGCCGAAGACGTGCCGCTAAGCGAAATTGCGGCTGCAGTTGGCACACCGTTTTATTGCTATTCCACCGCCACGCTGACGCGCCATTTTCACCTCTTTGACGAGGCGCTGCAGGGCATGGACCATCTGGTGTGCTACGCCATGAAAGCGGCCAGCAACCAGGCCATTTTGAAAACCTTGGCGGGGCTTGGCGCTGGTATGGATGTGGTCTCGGGGGGGGAATATGCCCGCGCCCGTGCCGCCGGCGTGCCGGGCGCGCGTATTGTGTTTTCCGGCGTGGGCAAAACCCGCGATGAAATGCGCGCAGCCTTGCAAGGTGGCATTCGCCAATTCAACGTCGAATCCGAGCCCGAGATGGATGTGCTAAACGAGGTGGCGCTGTCCTTGGGCGTGGTGGCGCCCATCACCGTGCGCGTCAACCCCGATGTCGATGCCAAAACCCATGCCAAAATTGCCACCGGCAAAAGCGAGAATAAATTTGGCATCCCCATCGGCCGTGCGCGGCAGGTCTATGCCCATGCCGCAGCCTTGCCGGGGCTGCAGGTGGTGGGGATCGATGTGCATATCGGCAGCCAGCTGACCGATCTGCAGCCCTTTCGCCTAGCTTATCGCAAAGTGGCCGAGCTGACGCAGGCCTTGCGCGCCGATGGCCATGATATTCGCCGCCTCGATCTGGGGGGCGGTTTGGGCATCCCCTATCAGCAGGGCAACAGCGCCCCGCCCTTGCCCATGGAATATGGCGCGATGATCCGCGAAGAGCTGGGCCACCTGGGCTGCGAAATCGAGATCGAGCCGGGCCGCCTGATTGTGGGCAATGCGGGCATCATGGTCAGCCAGGTGATTTACGTGAAATCCGGCGAGGGGCGTGATTTCTTGATCATCGATGGCGCCATGAATGACCTGATCCGCCCCGCCATGTATGATGCCCATCACGATATCGTGCCCGTGGCGCAGCCGCCCGTGGGTGTGGCGCAACAACCCTACGACATTGTCGGCCCGGTCTGTGAAAGCGGCGATACTTTCGCCCGTCAGCGCCCCATGGCACCGCTGAATGCGGGCGATTTGGTGGCCTTTCGCAGTGCCGGCGCCTATGGCGCGGTGATGGCCAGCGAATATAACACGCGCCCCCTGATCCCCGAAGTTTTGGTGCATGGCGATCAATTCGCTGTCATCCGGGCGCGACCAAGCTTTGACGAAATCATAAACCGAGATACCATTCCTGAATGGCTATAGCGCGGTTGGCGCGCTGTGGCCCTGAAAGGGCACTATGACGCAACGCGAAACCATCAGCATGCCACAGCTGCGCCGGGCCATTTGGGCCACCTGGGCGGGGCTATGGGCCGAACGCCTGACGCGGGCCTTTTGGCCGCTTTGGGCGGTGCTATGCGCCAGCGTTGCCCTGCCGATGCTAGATATCCACAGCACCGCCCCGGTCGAGCTGGTTTGGGGCAGCGCTGTTTTGGCGGTGCTGGCCCTTTTTGCAGCCCTGTGGTGGGGGCTGCGCAGTTTTCGCCTGCCGCGGCGTGGCGATGTGCTGGCGCGTTTGGATATGCAGATGCCAAACCGCCCCTTGCAAGCCCTGGCCGACACCCAGGCCACCGGCCAGGCCGACCCGGCGGCGCAGGCCCTGTGGCAGGCGCATCAGCGCCGCATGGCCGAAATGGCGGCCCGCGCGCGTGCGGTGGCGCCAGATTTGCGCGTGGCGAAATACGACCCATTCGCCCTGCGCTACGTGGCCTTGCTGGCGTTATTGGTGGCGGTGCTGTTCGGCTCGGTCTGGCGGCTTGGCACGGTAGGCCAGGCCTTGCCCGGTGGCGGCACTGATCTGGCCAATGCCGCCAGTTGGGAGGGCTGGATCGAGCCGCCCGCCTATACCGGCCTGCCCACGCTGTATTTGGCCGATCAAACCGCCGACCGGCTGGAAGTGCCCCAAAACTCGGTGGTGATCTTGCGCTTTTATGGGCAGGTTGGCGCCCTGGCCCTGGCCGAAACGGTCAGCGGGCGCATCGGCGATCTGCCGCCTGCCTCGGCGGCAGAACATCGCTTTAGCGTGGCGCAGCCCGGCGCTTTGGCCATTTCCGGGGCCGGTGGGCGCAGCTGGCAAGTGGCGCTGCGCGCCGATCAGCCGCCGCAGATCAGCACCGAGGGGCAGGTTGAAACCTCGGTTGATGGGCAAATGCGGCTGCCCTTTGTGGCCAGCGATGATTACGGCATCACACAAGGTATTGCGCAGATCACGCTGGATCTGGCCGCGGTGCCGCGCCGGTATGGGCTGGCCACCCCGCCCGAGCCGCGCCCGCTGATCGAGGTGCCGCTGCCCATGCCGCTAACGGGCAAGCGCGACAGCTTTGCCGAGACATTGATCGAAGATTTTTCAACCCATCCTTGGGCGCATCTGCCCGTGTTGATCACGCTATCGGTGCAAGACGCGGCAGATCAACAGGCGCAGGCGCAGCCCTTGGCCATTGCCCTACCGGCCCGGCGGTTTTTTGATCCGGTGGCCGCAGCCCTGATCGAGCAACGCCGCGATCTGCTGTGGAGCCGCGAAAATGGCCCCCGCGTGGCGCAAATGCTGCGCACGCTGTCGCACCGCCCGGGCGAAAAGCTGCTAGATCGCGAAACCGATTATCTGCGCCTGCGCACCATCATCCGCCAGCTTGAACGGAACCTAAAGGTGGGCCTTGGCACCGCCCAGCAAGACGAGCTGGCCGCCGCGCTGTGGGATCTGGCGCTAAAGATCGAAGAGGGCGATCTGGACAGCGCATTAGAGCGCATGCGCCAAGCCCAGGACAAGCTGCAACAAGCCATGAAAAACGGCGCCTCTGATCAAGAAATCGCGCGCCTGATGCAAGAATTGCGCGATGCCACCCAAGATTACCTGCGCCAGATGGCCCGCCAAGCCGAGCGTCAAAACGAGCAGGCCCGCGAAAATGGCGAGTTTGACAGCGAAGATGCCATCACCATGTCGCAAGACGATTTGCAAAAGATGATGGATCGCATCCAAGAGCTGATGCAGCAGGGCCGCATGGCCGAGGCGCAGCAAGCCCTAGAGGAATTGCAGCGCATGTTGGAAAACATGCAGGTGCAACAGGGCCAGGGCCAAGGCCAGCAATCGCCGGGCGAACAGGCGATGGAGGGGCTGGCCGATACGTTGCGCCAACAGCAGGGCCTGTCAGATCAGGCCTTTCGTGACCTGCAAGAGCAATTCAACCCCGGCAATACCCCGCAGGGCCAAAACCAGGGCCAGCAGCAGGGGCAGGGCCAGCAGCGCGGGCAGCAACCCGGGGGCCAAGGCCAAGGCGATGATGCCGAGGGCCAAAACCCAGATCTGGGCCAGTCGCTGGCCGATCGCCAGCGCGCCCTGCGCCAAGAGCTGGATCGCCAGCGGGGGCGCTTGCCCAATATGTCGGGGCAGGCGGGCCAGGATGCGCGCGATGCGCTAGATCGGGCGGGCCGGGCGATGGACCAGGCCGAAAACGCCCTGCGCCAAGATGACCTGCCCGGCGCGATCGATCGCCAATCTGATGCCATGGAGGCCCTGCGCGAAGGGATCCGCAACATGGGCGAGGCCATGGCGCGCGAGCGCCAGCAACAGCCCGGCGGCGACAACCAGCAGGCCGGCGACACCATGGGCAGCCAGCGCGACCCGCTGGGCCGCGACCCGGGCCGCCAGGGCGAGCGGCTGGATACCGGCGATGAAATGCTAAAGGGCGAAGATGTGTATCGCCGCGCCCGCGATTTGCTGGATGAAATCCGCCGCCGCACCGGCGAGGCCGAGCGCAGCGATACAGAACGCGACTATCTGCAGCGCTTGCTGGATAAATTCTAGCGCCGTTACGCGCCGCCGCTGGCAGCCAGCATGGCCTGCACCGCCTGCACCTGCAGATCCAGCCAGTTGCGGGCCTGATCAACCAAGGCGGTATATTGCGCCAATGGCGCCTGCAGCGCGGCCACCTGTTCGCCCAAAAGCGGTGCGTAAATGTAAATCGCGGCCAAAATCAGCGCCACAAACACTGCAAATGTCAGGCCTTGGCGAAAGCCGCTGCTGGGGGGGGCGTCATATGCGCCCACAGATTGCGGGGTTTCAAAATCATCGGCGGATGCAGGGCGGCGTTCGGAATTGGCGCGCAGGGTGGAATTGATCTGCTCGACATCTGGCAGCAGCGCCTTGCGCGAGGCCAGGGTTGCGGCCATCTCGCCCGTGCTGTCGCTGTCGCTGGTTTGGGGCGCGGGGGCAGGGCGCTGGCTGCGCTGGGGCGTGGGCGCGCTGGCGCCGCGCGCACGTGGATGGGTGGGCCGTGGCGGCACCGCACCGGCCGCGGCTTGCGCGTCTTCTGCAGTGTCTGCGCTGCTTTGCGCGGGCTTTTGCGGGTCTTCACCGCGCAGGCGGGCCATGCGCTCGGTTGCTTCGCGCTGGCGGCGTATTTCGGGGGTTTCCTCGGGCGGTTGCAGCCCCAGATCTGGCTGGCTTTCCAACGGGCTGCGGGCGGCTTCGCGCTGGCGTTGCTCGCGCTCGGCCTCTTGGCGCAGCAATTCGGCGATATTTGGGTCTAGCGGGCGCCGGGCGCTGGGCGCGCTTGGGGCGTTGGGGTGCTGGCCGCTGTCTTCGGGTTCTTCCCATTCGCCCAAATCGCCATCATAGGCGGCGGTGTCGCCTGCAGAGGCGGGCTGCGGCGCGGGGCTGGGCGTTTCCCATTCTGGTGCAATTTCAGCCGCCACCGCCGTGGTGTCAGCGCTGTCGGGATGCGCCACAAACCATGTATGCCCGCAATTCGAGCATTGCACATCGCGCCCTGCGGCCGGGATCACATCCTCGGGCACCTCGTATTGTGCGCCGCAATTTGGGCAAACCAGTCTCATCAGACCCCCTGACATAGGAACACATCCGTCACCGTTACAGCCGAACTATATGTGCTTGTCTTCGGCGGGAAAAGTGTAAACAACCCCGCCATTCCCAATCTATGATGATTGCATCGCCGCCAGCCATCATGGCACAAGAACGCAAGCAGGAGGCCTGTCGCGTGATCGAGTTGGAAAATGTAGCCATGAGTTATGGCGGTGGCGAGTTGCTCAGCGATATCTCGTTGCGTCTTGCGCCCGGGTCTTTCCATTTCCTGACGGGCCCGTCGGGCGCGGGCAAAACCACGTTCTTAAAGCTTTGCTATGGTGCATTGCTGCCCAGCGCCGGGCAGGTGCAGCTGTTTGGCACCGATCTGCGGCAGATGGGGCGCGACGATATCGCCCTGGCGCGCCGCAAAATTGGCGTGGTGCACCAAGACGTGCAGTTTCTCGATCATCTCAGCGTGGCAGAAAACGTGGCCCTGCCGCTGGCGGTATCGGGGCGCGATACGCTGGACCAAGAGGTGAATTTGCGCGAATTGCTGGGCTGGGTGGGGCTAAAGGCACGGGCCGATGCGCTGCCGCCGCAATTGTCGGGCGGTGAACGCCAGCGCGCCGCTTTGGCGCGCGCGGTCATCATGTCGCCCGAGGTGATTTTGGCCGACGAGCCCACAGGCAATATCGATTGGGAAATGTCGCAGCGGCTGCTGCAATTGTTGGTGGAACTGAACCGCATGGGAAAAACCATCATGGTGGCCACCCACGACCTGAATTTGATCCGCGCCGCCAAGGGCCAGGTGCAGGCGCGGGTGTTGCGCATCTCGAACCGGCGGTTGCATCTTGCGGGGGCAGACCTGTGAAGCGCCCCGATCTGGCCCAATTGACACGGTTTTTCACCGGCGATCCGCAGGCCGACCGCATGGTGCCGCCCACAGGCTATACCGCGCGGCTTACCCTGTTTAGCGCCGCTGCCATGGCATTTTTGGCGGTTTTTGCCTTGGCCTTGGCGCTGGCTACAGGCCGGATGGCCGTGCGCTGGGGCGATGAATTGGCCCGCACCGCCACGCTGCGCATTTCCGCCCCAACCGATCAGATCGCCGCACAAACAGCCGCGGCCCTGCGCGTGCTTAGCCAAACCCCGGGCGTGGCCACCGCCCGCGCCCTGGGCCCGGACGAGCAGCGCGCGCTGCTGGCGCCGTGGTTTGGCCCGGATCTGCCGCTCGAGGCGCTGCCCATCCCCCAGCTGATCGAAATCGTGGAAACACGCGCCGGTTTTGATGCCCAGGGCCTGCGCCTGCGCCTGTCGGCCGAGGTGCCCGGCGCGGTGCTTGATGATCACAGCCGCTGGCGCAAACCATTGGTGCATGCCGCCAACAGCCTGCGTTTGCTGGGGGGCGTGGCGATTGTGCTGATCTTTGGCACCATGGCTGCCATGATCACCCTGGCCGCCAATGCCGCACTGGCGGCCAATGCACAGGTGATTGCTGTGCTGCGTCTTGTGGGCGCGCGCGATGGCTATATCGCGCAAGCCTTTGTGCGCCGATTTACGCTGCGCGCCATTTCGGGCGCATTTGTGGGCAGTGTGTTGGGCGGCCTGGCCGTTGCCCTGCTGCCCGCCGCCCAAGACGAGGGCGGCTTTCTCACCGGGCTTGGGTTTCAGGGGTTGGGCTGGCTGTGGCTGCTTGTGATCCCGCCGCTGGCAGGCGCTGTGGCCTTTGGCGCCACACAATTTGCCGCGCGCACAACATTAAAGGAGCTGCCGTAACATGGCCTATGCATGGCGTTGGATAAAGTCATTGGTGTTTGTGGGGCAAATGTATCTGATGATGCTGGTGATTGGCTTGGTTTATCTGCCCTATGCGCTGGCCTCGCGAAATGGCGCGCGCGCGGCGTGCAAGGCCTATTGCCGCTGGGTGCTGTGGACCGCGCGCTGGATGGTGGGCCTGCATAGCGAGGTGCGCGGCCCAGTGCCTACGGGCGAGGTATTGCTGGCGGCCAAGCATCAAAGCTTTTTGGATATTCTGATTATCTTTAATGCGGTGCCATCGGGCAAATTCATCATGAAACGTGAAATTCTATGGACACCCATTATCGGGCTTTATGCCGTGCGCCTGGGCTGTGTGGCGGTAGACCGGGGCAAGCGTGGCGCAGCCATTCGCAAGATGAGCGAAGATGTCAAAAAGGGCCGCGCTGATGCGGGCCAGCTGATTATCTATTCCCAAGGCACACGCGTGGCACCGGGGGTAAAAGCGCCCTATAAGGTTGGCACCGGGGTTTTATACGAGCAAATGGGCCAGCCCTGTGTGCCCGCTGCCACCAATGTGGGGGTGTTCTGGCCGCGCACGGGCATTTACCGCAAGCCGGGTTTGGCGGTGGTGGAATTTTTGCCGCCCATCGCCCCGGGCCTGGGGCGCGAGGCGTTTATGCAGCAGCTGGAAAGCAGTATCGAAACCCGCTCGAACGCGCTGATGCGCGAGGCGGGGTTTGCCCTGCCTGCCTAGGCCAAACGCCTTGCCGCTTTGCAAAAAGGCGCCCCATGGGGCGCCTTTTTCGTGGTGGCACGCTTAGGCGTCTTAGGCGTGGATGGCCCCATCGCCACAGGCCAAGGCAGCTTCGCGCATGGCCTCGGAAAAGGTGGGGTGGGCGTGGCAGGTCATCGCCAGATCTTGTGCCGATGCGCCAAATTCCATGGCCACGCAGACCTCGTGAATCAGATCGCCCGCTGCCGGGCCAATCACATGGCAGCCCAAAATGCGGTCGGTGTCTTTGTCGGCCAGCAGTTTCACAAACCCGTCGCCGGCAAAAACCGCCTTGGCGCGGCCATTGCCCATGAACGAGAACTTGCCCACCTTATAGGCGCGCCCCTCGGCTTTCAGCTGCTCTTCGGTGGCCCCAACGCTGGCCACCTCGGGGTGGGTGTAGATCACCCCGGGAATAACGCCGTAATTCACATGGCCATGTTTGCCGGCAATCACCTCGGCTGCGGCCATGCCCTCGTCTTCGGCCTTGTGGGCCAACATCGGGCCTTCGATCACATCGCCGATGGCATAAAGCCCGGCCACATTGGTTTGCCACTGCGCATTGGTTTTGATCTGCCCACGCGCGGTAAATTCAACGCCCAGCGCCTGCAGCCCCAGCCCATCGGTAAAGGGGCGCCGCCCGGTGGCCACCAGCACCACCTCGGCATCGATGCTGTGCTGGCTGTCGTCTTTGCGCAGCTGGTAGGTGACGGTGTTTTTGCCGCGTGCCTTGGCCACGCCTTGCACAGCCGCCCCCATGACAAAATTCAAACCCTGCTTTTTCAGCATGCGCTGGAAGGTTTTTTGCACCTCGCCATCCATGCCGGGGGTGATCACGTCCAAATATTCCACCACGGTCACATCGGTGCCAAGGCGCTTGTAGACGCTGCCCAGCTCAAGCCCGATGACACCGGCGCCAATAACCACCATCGATTTCGGTATCTTGCCCAGCTCTAGCGCCCCGGTCGAGGTGACAACCGTTTTCTCGTCGACATCGATACCGGGCAGGGCCGATGGCTCGGATCCGGTGGCGATGATGATATTGGCGGCGGTGTGCACCTCGTCGCCCACCTGTACCTGACCGGCCGCCGGAACGCTGGCCCAGCCCTTGATCCAGTCAACCTTGTTCTTTTTGAACAAAAACTCGATGCCCTTGGTGTTGCCCTCGATCACGCTGTCTTTGTAGGCCAACATTTGTTTCCAATCCACCGAGGGCGCTTTGCCCTTTAGGCCCATGGTGGCAAAGTTATGTTCGGCCTCGTGCAGCTGGTGGCTGGCGTGCAGCAACGCCTTGGACGGGATACAGCCCACGTTCAAACAGGTGCCGCCCAGCGTTTCACGCCCCTCGACACAGGCGGTTTTCAGCCCCAATTGTGCACAGCGAATGGCGGCCACATAGCCGCCCGGGCCCGCGCCAATTACGATCACGTCATAGTTTGCCATGGATCATGTCCTTTCATGGGGCGGGGCGTGGGGGTGGCCCGGCGCAGCCCGCCATAGAGTGGTTATCAGAAGAAGGGTATCAAAAGCAGGGCGATGGTGGCAAAAAGCCCAACCATCCAGATCAGGCTGCGCCAAGGCGACAGGCCAAAGGCATAGGCTGGCACATAGGCCACGCGCGCGCCCAAATAGGCCCATGCGGCCCATGCGCTGGCGCTGTTGGCGCTGCCTGACAAATGCACCACCAAAACCGCGATGGTGAACAGGACCAGCCCCTCGAAATGGTTGTTCAAGGCCCGCTGCAGGCGGCCTGCCAGCCCTGTCAGGCTGCGGGGCGTGTCGCGGGGGCCCATCGCATAGCGTGGCCCAACCTGCAGGTTTGCCGCCACGGAATAGGCCAGAAATTGCACAATCTGCAGCAGCGCGGCCAGCGCCAGAACAGTTAACTCGGGCGTCATGTTTGGGCCTTTCCTGTGCGCCAAGCGGCGCGGTTTTCGGGGGTTAGCACCGCGGTGCGGCGGGCGAGAAACCAGTTTTGGCAGTCGCGTTCCAGGCGGCTTAACACCGGGTCGCTGCGCCATTGGGCCAATATTTGGCGCACAGCCGGCAGATAGCGGGCAAAGCTGGTGTCTTCCACATCGTTGCGATTGGCCTGGCGGTGCCAGGCCGAACCCAGCTGGTATTTGCCATGCCCCTCTTTGCCCTGCCCATCGCCGCGATCGTTTTTCATCAAGAACACATCTTGGGCGCGCACGGCATAGTGATGCAGGCGTGCACTGCGCGCCGCGCAAGCCAGATCATGGGGGCGAAAGCGGCTGCTGCGTGCCTGATACAGCGTGGCGTTTGACAGGCCCGTGCCATCGGGGGTTTGCACCACGGGATCTGCCACCAAGGGCTGGCGCGGTGCATGATCGGTTGCCGCGGCGAAACTGGCCACGCGAAAGAGGCATTTAAACTTGGTGGTGCCGGGCGTTGGGCCGGGTTCGGCGCGGGTGTTTTGGGCTGTCACCAGATCACCCGGCACCCATTGCACCACCCCGGCATCGCCAAACATGCGCCAGGGTATGGGCACAACATCGGCGGCAGCGGTTTGCTGCATCAGCTGTGCCAGCGGCACGTCAAGCACAAGAAATTCATCGCTGTCGATATGCAAAACATGGCTTATGCCCCGGGCGCGGCACTGGGCCAGAACGGCATCCATGCCGCTGTCTTGGGGGGCGGTGCCGGGGGGCACTGTTTGGCGGATATGCTGCACCAGCCCCATGTCTGCGGCGCGATCCAGCAGCAGATCAGAACCATCGCTGCAGGCATTTGTAACAATGATGATCTGATCAAAGCCAAGGCTGCAATGATGGGCCAGCCATTCTAGCACGAAGATCCCTTCGTTGCGCATACAGGCGGCAAGGGCGGTGCTGTGCTGGGTCATAACAGGCCGGTTGGTTGCAAAAAAGGGGCGCAGGCCGCGCCCCTTTTGAGTGGATGGTTAGATATCCATCAGCAGGCGGCGGGGGTCTTCCAGCGCCTCTTTGACGCGCACAAGGAATGTCACCGCGCCTTTGCCATCGACGATGCGGTGGTCATAAGACAGCGCCAGATACATCATCGGGCGGATCACAATCTGGCCATTCACCACAACGGGGCGATCCTGGATTTTATGCATGCCCAAAATGCCCGATTGCGGGGGGTTCAAAATAGGCGAGGACATCAGCGAGCCGTAAACGCCCCCGTTCGAGATGGTAAAGCTGCCGCCTTGCATTTCTGCCATGCTCAGCTTGCCATCGCGGGCGCGCAGGCCCAGTTCGCCAATTTTCTTTTCGATCGCGGCAAAGCCCATTTGATCGGCGTCGCGCACCACAGGCACAACCAGCCCGGTGGGGGTGCCCACGGCGACACCCATGTGAACATAGTTTTTGTAAACAATGTCCTGCCCGTCGATTTCGGCATTCACCTCGGGCACTTCTTTCAACGCGTGACAGCAGGCTTTTACGAAAAACGACATAAAGCCCATTTTCACGCCATGCTTCTTTTCGAACTGGTCTTTATAGGCGTTGCGCAGCTCCATGATGCCCGACATATCCACCTCGTTATAGGTGGTCAGCATGGCGGCGGTGTTTTGCGCGTCTTTCAGGCGACGGGCGATGGTGGCGCGCAGGCGGGTCATTTTCACCCGCTCTTCGCGCGCGGCATCATCGGCAGGCACCGGGGCGCGCGGTGCGGCAGCGGGGGCAGGGGCGGCAGCAGCGGCGCTGGCGGCCCCGGCCACGGCGCGGGCCACATCGTCTTTCATGATGCGGCCATCGCGGCCTGTGCCCGTGACTTGGCTGGGCGATAGCCCGGCCTCGGCCATGGCTTTTTTCGCAGCCGGTGCATCCTCGATATCGCGCGCGGTGGTTGCGGGGGCCGTGGCGGCTGCGGGGGCTGCGGCCACAGGGCCGGCTGCGGCTGCGGCACCGCCGGCGATCACGGCCAGCTGCGCGCTGGCGGCCACAGTTGTGCCCTCAGGTGCGGTGATTTTGGCCAGCACACCGGCGGCAGGGCTTGGCACCTCGACCGAGACTTTGTCGGTTTCCAGCTCGCACAGCATTTCATCTTGGGCAACCGCGTCGCCCTCTTTTTTGAACCATGTCGAAACCGTGGCCTCGGACACAGATTCGCCCAGGCTGGGCACCATCACAGCCACCTCTGCTGCCGCAGCGGCTGCGGGGGCGGCTTTGGCGGGCGCATCGGCCTTGGGGGCAGGGGCCGCGGCACCTTCGCTGATGCTGGCCAGCAGCGCATCGACACCCACGGTGGCGCCTTCGGCTGCCACGATTTCGGCCAATGTGCCAGCGGCAGGGCTTGGCACTTCGACGGTGACTTTGTCTGTCTCCAGCTCGCACAGCATTTCGTCTACGGCCACGGCATCGCCGGGCTTTTTGAACCATGTTGCAACCGTGGCCTCGGTGACCGATTCACCCAAGGTAGGAACACGAACTTCTGTGGTCATGGGTTATTTCCCTTCGATGGTCAGCGCTTCATCGATCAGCGCTTGTTGTTGTGCCTTGTGGGTGCTGGCCAGGCCTGTGGCCGGGCTGGCGCTGGCGGCGCGGCCGGCATAGGCTGGGCGGCCATGTTTGGCTTTGATCCGGCCAAGCACCCATTCGATATTGGGTTCGATAAAGCTCCAGGCGCCCTGGTTCTTGGGCTCTTCCTGGCACCATACCATTTCAGCCTGCGAGAAACGTTCCAGCTCGCGCACCAGCGATTGTGCCGGGAACGGATAGAACTGTTCGATGCGCAGCAGATAGATATCGTCGATGCCGCGGGCGTCGCGTTCTTCCAACAGGTCGTAATACACCTTGCCCGAGCACATGACGACGCGCTTGATCTTGTCATCGGCCACCAGCTGGGTGTCGGAATTGCCGTATTGCGCGTCATCCCACAGCACCCGGTGGAAGCTAGAACCGGTGGTGAATTCCTCGGCGCGGCTGATGGCCAGCTTGTGGCGCAGCAGCGATTTCGGGGTCATCAAGATCAGCGGTTTGCGGAACGAGCGGTGCAGCTGGCGGCGCAGAATATGGAAATAGTTGGCCGGTGTGGTGCAATTGGCCACGATCCAGTTATCTTCTGCCGACATCTGCAAAAAGCGTTCCAAGCGGGCCGAGCTGTGCTCGGGGCCTTGGCCCTCGAACCCATGGGGCAGCAGGCACACCAGGCCCGACATGCGCAGCCATTTACGCTCGCCCGAGTTAACAAACTGGTCAAACATGATCTGCGCGCCATTGGCGAAATCGCCAAATTGCGCTTCCCACATGGTCAATGCGTTGGGTTCGGCCAGCGAATAGCCGTATTCAAAACCCAGCACCGCATATTCCGATAGCATCGAGTCGATCACCTCGTAGCGGGCCTGCCCCTCGCGGATGTTGTTCAGCGGGTAGTAACGCTCTTCGGTTTCTTGATCGATCAGGCCGGAATGGCGCTGGCTAAAGGTGCCGCGCGTGCTGTCTTGGCCAGCCAGGCGCACGGGGTAGCCTTCGGTCAGCAGGCTGCCAAAGGCCAGTGCCTCGGCTGTGGCCCAGTCAAAGCCCTGGCCGGTTTCAAACATGGTTTTCTTGGTGTCCAGCAGGCGTTCGACGGTTTTATGCAGGTTAAACCCTGCAGGTGCCGCGCACAGCGCTTTGCCCACTTCGGCAAAGGTTTCGGGGGCAATGGCGGTTTTGCCGCGCTGGTATTTGCCCTGCTTTTGGCGATCAAGATGCGACCAGCGCCCATCTAGCCAATCGGCCTTGTTGGGCTTGTAATCTTTGCCAGCCTCGAATTCCTCGTTCAGATGGGCCTGAAACGCGGCTTTCATATCCTCGATTTCGCCTTCCGGTATCAGCCCATCGGCAACCAGCCGGTCGGTATAAAGCGCAAGGGTGGTTTTGTGGCTTTTGATGCGCTTATACATCGCCGGGTTGGTGAACATCGGCTCGTCGCCTTCGTTATGGCCAAAGCGGCGATAGCAGAAGATATCGATCACAACGTCTTTGTGGAATTTCTGGCGGTATTCGGTGGCCACCTTGGCGGCATGAACCACGGCTTCGGGATCGTCGCCGTTGACGTGGAAAATCGGTGCCTCGACCACCAGCGCGTTATCGGTGGGGTAGGGCGAGCTGCGCGAGAAATGCGGCGCGGTGGTAAAGCCGATTTGGTTGTTCACCACGATATGAATAGTGCCGCCGGTGCGGTGGCCGCGCAGGCCTGACAGGGCGAAACATTCTGCCACAACACCTTGGCCTGCAAAGGCCGCATCGCCATGCAACAGCACGGGCAAAACGGCGGTGCGCTGGGGGTCGTTCAGCTGATCTTGCTTGGCCCGGGCCTTGCCCAGCACAACGGGGTTCACCGCCTCGAGGTGGCTGGGGTTTGCCGTAAGTGACAGGTGCACGGTATTGCCGTCAAATTCGCGGTCGCTAGAGGCGCCAAGGTGGTATTTCACATCGCCCGAGCCATCTACATCTTCTGGCTTAAAGCTGCCGCCCTGAAACTCGTTGAAAATGGCGCGATAGGGTTTGCCCATCACATTGGCCAAAATATTCAGGCGCCCGCGGTGTGGCATGCCGATCACGATTTCGCGCACGCCCAGATTGCCGCCGCGCTTGATGATCTGCTCCATCGCGGGGATCAGCGCCTCGCCGCCATCAAGGCCGAAACGCTTGGTGCCCATGTATTTGACATGCAGGAATTTCTCAAAGCCTTCGGCCTCGACCAGCTTGTTCAAAATGGCGCGGCGCCCTTCGCGGGTAAAGGTGATTTCCTTGCCATAGCCTTCGATGCGCTCTTTCAACCAACCGGCCTCTTCGGGGTTGGAAATATGCATGTATTGCAGCGCGAATGTGCCGCAATAGGTGCGCTTGAGCACATCAATAATCTGGCGCAGCGAGGCAATTTGCAGCCCCAGCACGTTGTCGATGAAAATCGGGCGGTCCATATCGGCGTCGCTAAACCCGTATGTGCGCGGGTCCAGTTCGGGGTGCATGGTTTCGTCGCGCATCCCCAGCGGGTCGATATCGGCAATCAGGTGGCCACGGATACGATAGGCGCGGATCAGCATCAGCGCGCGAATGCTGTCTAGAACGGCGCGTTTCACCGCCTCGTCAGACACTTCTACGCCCTTTTCCTGCGCCTTTGCCTTGATCTTGTCGCCTGCGCCCTTGGCCTCGGCCACGGGCCATTCGCCGGTGAGGGCGAATGTCAAATCATCGGTGGGGGCGGGCGGCCAATCGGCGCGTGCCCAGCTGGCGCCGGCGGCTTCGCGTTTGACATCGCTTTGCGCATCGCCAAGCGAGGCAAAAAACTGGGCCCACGAGGCATCCACCGATGCCGGATCGTTGGCATAGCGGGCATACATCTGTTCCAGATACTCGGCATTATGCCCCTGCATAAAGCTGGAAGCGTGAAGCAGGTTGTTCGGGCTTTGATCCGTCATTGTGCGCGTCCTTTCTGACCGATCGTTTGAGCAGCAGGAAAGGCATCCATTGGCCGGGTGTCTTTCGTGATGCTCGCGCGACGTGCTGGGATGGGTAGGGTGGGCGTTTTCGCCCACCCCGAAATGCTTAGGCGCCTTTGATGGCTTTCAGCACGGCCTCGCCCAGGGTGGCGGGGCTGTCTGCCACTACGATACCGGCGCTGCGCATTGCCTCGATCTTGTCTTCGGCGCCGCCCTTGCCGCCGGCCACGATGGCACCGGCATGGCCCATGCGGCGGCCCGGAGGGGCGGTGCGCCCGGCGATAAAGCCGGCAACCGGCTTCCAGCGGCCTTTTTTCTTTTGCTCTGCCAGAAACTCTGCTGCTTCTTCTTCGGCCGAGCCGCCAATTTCGCCGATCATGATGATCGATTGGGTTTCATCGTCGTCCAGGAACATATCCAGCACATCGATATGTTCGGTGCCCTTGATCGGGTCGCCACCAATACCCACGGCAGTGGATTGGCCCAAGCCGATGTCTGATGTCTGTTTCACGGCCTCATAGGTCAGCGTGCCCGAGCGCGATACAACACCCACCGACCCACGTTTGTGGATATGGCCGGGCATAATGCCGATTTTGCAGGCATCAGGCGTAATCACACCGGGGCAGTTTGGCCCGATCAGGCGCGAGCTGCTATCGATCAGCGCGCGCTTTACGCGCATCATGTCCAGCACGGGGATGCCTTCGGTGATGCAGACGATCAGCTCCATTTCGGCGTCGATCGCTTCCAGGATGGAATCGGCCGCAAAGGGCGGGGGCACGTAGATGACCGTGGCATTGGCCTCGGTTTTGGCCCGGGCTTCGTGCACGCTGTTGAACACGGGCAGGTCCAGATGGGTGCTGCCGCCCTTGCCGGGGGTGACGCCGCCCACCATTTTGGTGCCATAGGCGATGGCCTGTTCCGAGTGAAAGGTGCCTTGGCTGCCGGTAAAGCCCTGACAGATAACGCGGGTGTTTTCGTCGATCAAAACTGCCATTGTCTTAGCCCTTTACCGCTTTCACAATTTTCTCGGCGCCATCCGACAGGTTGTCGGCTGCGATCACGTTCAGGCCAGAAGTGTTGATGATTTCCTTGCCCTGTTCCACATTCGTGCCCTCAAGGCGCACGACCAGCGGCACTTGCAGGCCCACTTCTTTCACCGCGGCCACAACGCCCTCGGCGATCACATCGCAGCGCATGATGCCGCCAAAGATGTTGACCAAAATGCCCTTTACGTTGGGATCCGAGGTGATGATCTTAAAGGCTTCGGTTACTTTTTCCTTTGTGGCGCCGCCGCCGACATCCAAAAAGTTGGCCGGTTCTGCGCCATAAAGCTTGATGATATCCATCGTGGCCATGGCCAGGCCTGCACCGTTGACCATGCAGCCAATTTCGCCATCCAGCGCGATATAGTTCAGGTCGTATTTCGACGCGGCCAGCTCTTTGGGGTCTTCTTCGGTTTCGTCGCGCAGCGCGGCAATGTCTTGGTGGCGATAGATGGCGTTACCATCAAAGCCGAACTTGGCATCAAGCACCTTCAGATCGCCGCCTTCGGCCACGATCAGCGGGTTAATCTCGAGCATTTCCATGTCTTTTTCGGTGAACACTTTGTAAAGCGTGCCCATCAGCGCCACGCATTGTTTCACCTGTGCGCCCTGCAGGCCCAGCGCGAATGCAATCCGGCGGCCATGATAGGGCTGATAGCCGGTGGCGGGGTCGACTGAGAAAGACAAGATCTTTTCCGGGGTCGAGGCGGCCACCTCTTCGATATCCATGCCGCCCTCGGTCGAGCAGACGAAAGAGATGCGGCTGGTTTGGCGATCAACCAACAGCGCCAGGTACAATTCGCGCTCGATGCCGGACCCGGCCTCGATATAGATGCGGTTTACCTGTTTGCCTGCCGGGCCGGTCTGGTGCGTCACCAGGGTGCGGCCCAGCATTTTCTTGGCTTCTTCGGCGGCTTCTTCCACCGATTTGGCAAGACGAACCCCGCCTTTGTCACCGGCGTCGGCCTCTTTGAATTTGCCCTTGCCGCGCCCGCCTGCGTGGATTTGTGCCTTGACCACCCACAATGGGCCATCAAGCTCGCCTGCGGCGGTTTTTGCGTCTTCGGCTTTCAGAACGACGCGCCCATCCGAGACCGGGGCCCCGTACGAGCGCAGCAGCGCCTTCGCCTGATATTCATGGATGTTCATGGAACTGTCCCGTCTTGCTATGTTCATTGGCGGTCTTGCACAGCTGAACGACGTTTTTAAACGTTTTCTTACAAAGACGGTTGAAAAAGCCCAAATAACCCAAATTTGTGATCACACGCGAAAAAGCTGTGATCACAAAATGCCAAGGACGAATCATTTTAAGGCATACCGGGGAAATAGCGCAAATTCCCCCACGTCAAATGTGCTATGGTCAAAAAAAACGCGCAAGCAATGCTTGCGCGTTTAAGCCCAAGGCGGGCCAAATTATGTGCGGCTTAGGCCAGCGAAGGATCGATGGCTTTGCAGGCGTCAACCAGGCCTTTGACAGCATCAACCGACTTGTCGAACATTTCCTGTTCTTCTTTGTTCAGTTTGATGTTCACGATCTTTTCGATCCCGCCCGCGCCAATCACGGTGGGCACGCCCACATACATGTCTTTGACACCCAGCTCGCCATCGCAATAGGCGGCGCAGGGCAGAACGCGCTTTTGGTCTTTCAGATAGGCCTCGGCCATTTCAATGGCGCTGGTGGCCGGCGCATAAAAGGCCGAACCGGTTTTCAGCAGACCAACGATTTCGGCACCGCCATCGCGGGTGCGCTGGATGATGGCATCCAGTTTTTCTTGTGTGGTCCAGCCCATCTCTACCAGATCGGGCAGCGGAATGCCGGCAACGGTGGAATAGCGCGCCGAAGGCACCATGGTATCGCCGTGGCCACCCAGCACAAAGGCTGTGACATCACGCATCGAGACGCCAAATTCGACCGCCAGGAAATGGCGGAAGCGGGCGCTATCCAGCACACCGGCCATGCCACAAACCTTGTTTGCAGGCAGGCCCGAGAACTGCTGCAGCGCCCAAACCATGGCATCCAGCGGGTTGGTGATGCAGATCACAAAGGCGTTGGGCGCGTGGGCTGCGATGCCTTCACCGACCGATTTCATGACCTTCAGGTTGATGCCCAGCAGGTCGTCGCGCGACATGCCCGGTTTGCGCGGCACGCCAGCGGTTACGATGCACACATCGGCGCCTGCGATATCGGCATAATCATTGGTGCCTTTGAATGCACCGTCAAACCCCTCGGAAGGGCCCGATTCTGCGATATCCAGCGCTTTGCCCTGCGGGGTGCCTTCGGCGATATCGAAAAGGACGACATCGCCCAGCTCTTTGATTGCAGCAAGATGGGCAAGCGTGCCACCGATCTGCCCTGCACCGATGAGGGCAATTTTGGGTCTGGCCATGGATTTCATCTCCGGTCCGTTGAAATTCGCGCATGGCGTAGTGTGTAACGCGCCTTCACGCAAGGTGCAGCAACACCGACATCGTGTTGCGAAATGGTGTTCAATGCGGATTTTGTCCGATAAACTTGTGAAAAATCTATTATTTCCGGGGGGGCTGACCGGGTGCAGCTGGATATGTCATTTTTCTTGATTGCTGCGCCGGCTGTCTGTTTTGCAGGCATTTCCAAGGGTGGTTTTGGCAGTGGGGCGGCTTTTGCCAGCGCATCGATTCTGGCGCTGGTGCTGGAACCGGGGCAGGCGCTGGGCATTATGTTGCCGCTGTTGATGCTGATCGATATCAGCACCCTGCGCCCCTATTGGGGAAAATGGAGCTGGCCCGATGCGCGCCTGCTGATCATCGGCGGCCTGCCCGGCGTGGCGCTGGGGGCGTGGCTGTATCAAATCGCCGATGCCGATGTGTTTCGGCTGTTGATTGGTGCCATTTCCGTGGCGTTTGTGGCCTGGCAAATGGCGCTAAAGGCGGGGTTGTTGCGCCCGCAGGGGCGGCCGCTGCCGCTGTGGGCTGGTGCCTTGGCGGGCATGACCGCCGGCTTTACCAGCTTTGTCAGCCATGCAGGGGGGCCGCCCGCGGCGGTGTGGATGCTGTCACGCAAGCTGGATAAAACCCAGTTTCAGGCCACAACGGTTATCTTGTTTTGGGTGATCAATATCGCCAAATTCGTGCCTTACGCGTTTTTGGGCATCTTCACGCTAGAAACCCTCACGGCCGATCTGCTACTGGCGCCTTTTGCGGTTTTGGGCGCGTGGCTGGGGGTAAAGGCCCATCGCCTGGTGCCCGAGGGGCTGTTTTTTGGCCTGACATATGTGCTGTTGCTGATCACCGGCACCAAGCTGATCTGGGATGGGTTAACCTAGCCGGGGCGCCTGGGCCCGAGCTGGGCCCGGGGGCGTTTCTGCGTTGCGGCGAAAATCTGCTTGAACAGAAGTGCACATAAATGGCATCACCTGCGCAAGATTATTTCGGGAGAGATTCATGGACAGCGTTGTGCGCCCCTATCGTTCGGTTCTTTACATCCCCGGCTCGAAAGAGCGCGCGCTTGAAAAGGCCCGCGATCTGGCGGTTGATGCGATTATCTTTGATCTGGAAGATGCCGTAACCCCCGATGCCAAGGAAGCTGCGCGCGATACGCTGAAAACTGCGTTGGCGCAGGGGGGCTATGGCAGCCGCGCCCGTATTATCCGCATCAACGGGCTAGACAGTGCCTGGGGTGCCGCCGATGCGCAGGCGCTGAAAGACGCCGATTGCGATGCCTTCCTGCTGCCAAAGGTGAACAGCGCCGCCGATGTTCAGGCCCTGGCCGATATCGTGGGCCCCGATCGCGCGATTTGGGCCATGATTGAAACGCCGCTGGGGGTTTTGAACGCGCTCGATATTGCCGCGCACCCGCAAATGCGTGGTTTCGTGGCGGGCACCAATGATTTGGCCAAAGAGCTAAATTGCCGTTTCCGCGCCGATCGCCTGCCCATGATGCACGCGCTGCAAACGCTGCTGCTGGCGGCGCGGGCGCATGATATTGTGGCCATCGACGGTGTGTATAACCAGTTCAAAGACGACGAGGGCCTGCGCCTTGAATGCCAGCAGGGCCGCGACCTGGGGTTTGATGGCAAAACCCTGATCCACCCGGCGCAGGTCGATGTGACGAACGCGTGCTTTTCCCCCTCTGAGGCCGAGGTTGATCTGGCCCGCCGCCAGATTGCCGCGCTGGAAGAAGTAGAGCGCACAGGCCAGGGCGTGGCAGTTGTGGATGGCAAAATCGTAGAAAACCTTCATGTTGAAACCGCGAAAAAGATTCTGGCGATGGCAGATGCCGTTGCCGCATTGTAAGCGGAGGGTAACATGACACTACTGGTTCTGGGTTTGGCGCTGTGGATTGGCAGCCATTTCTTTAAACGCCTTTTGCCTGATTTGCGCCAAAGCATGGGCAATGCCGGGCGTGGGTTGGTGACGGTTTTGTCACTGGCGGGCTTGGGGCTGATGATTTGGGGCTATCGCCAGGCTGATTTTATCGCGCTCTGGCAGCCGCCGGTTTGGGCCACGCATCTCAATAACCTTTTGATGCTTTTTGCGGTGTTCTTTCTGGGTCTTGCCCATTCCAAGGGGCGCCTGCGGGCGCGGTTTCGCCACCCCATGCTGATCAGCGTGAAAATCTGGGCGGTGGCGCATTTGCTGGTGAATGGCGATCTGGCCTCGATCGTGCTGTTTGGCGGCATGCTGGCTTGGGCCGTGGTTTCCGTGATCTTGATCAACCGCGCCGAACCATGGGTGCCGCCCACCCCCGGTGCGCCCAAACGCGATGCCATTTTGGTTGTGGCCACATTGGTGGCTTTTGGGGTGATCACAGGCATTCACACATGGCTGGGCGTTTCGCCATTTCCGGGATGAGATCATGAAACTTTATCGTCTGCTAACCGCTGATGACACATCGGCGTTTTGTCACAAAGTCAGCGATGCGCTGAGCAAGGGGTGGGAGCTGTATGGCAGCCCCACCTATGCCTTTGATGCGGCCAATGGCGTGATGCGCTGTGGCCAGGCCGTGACCAAAGAGGTCGATGGCACCTATAGCCCCGACATGAAACTGGGAGAGCAGTAACAATGGCCAAAACCAACCCGGGCCGGTTTTTCGAAGATTATGCGCTGGGCCAAGTGATTGAACACGCGGTGCCCCGCACCGTGGGCGCGGGCGAGCGGGCGCTGTATCATGCGCTTTATCCTGCGCGTCATGCGCTTTATTCTTCCGATGAATTTGCCAAGGGCTGTGGCCTGCCGCAAAGCCCGCTGGATGATTTGGCGGCGTTTCATGTGGTGTTTGGCAAAACGGTGCCCGATGTCTCGCTGAATGCCGTGGCCAATCTGGGCTATGCCGAGGGGCGCTGGCTGGCGCCGGTTTACCCCGGCGATACGCTCAGCAGCAGCTCCGAGGTGATCGGGCTGAAAGAAAACTCGAACGGCAAAACCGGGGTGGTGTATGTGCGCACCCGCGGCACAAACCAGCATGGCACGGTGGTGATGGATTATGTGCGCTGGGTGATGGTGCGCAAAAACAATCTCGATGCGCCCGCACCCGCGCCCGTCGTGCCACAGCTGAAACCTGTTTTGGATGTGGCCGATTTAACCATTCCCCAGGGTCTGGATTTCAGCGCCTATAACTTTGCCCAATCGGGCGAGCCGCATCGCTGGGGCGATTACCAGATCGGCGAGCAGATCGACCATGTCGATGGTGTAACCATCGAAGAGGCCGAACATATGATGGCCACGCGGCTGTGGCAAAACACAGCCAAAGTGCATTTCGACGCCACTTTCCGCCCCGATGGCCAGCGCCTGATTTACGGCGGTCACGTGATTTCCATGGCGCGGGCGCTGTCGTTTAACGGGCTGGCAAATGCGCAGATGATCGTAGGGCTGAACGCAGGTGCCCACGCCAACCCCTGTTTCAGCGGCTTGACCGTAAAAGCATGGTCCGAAGTGCTGGACAAAGCCCCCACATCGGCGCCCGGCGTTGGGGCCATCCGGTTGCGCCTGGTGGCCACAAAGGGCGGTGCGCCCTTCCAGCTGCGTGGCGACGACGGCAAATACCTGCCCGAGGTGCTTTTGGATCTGGATTACTGGGCGCTGATGCCGCTCTAAAATCGCCGGCAGACTCGCCGTTGCCACCATATCAAAGCGGGGCAGGGCGATGGTGGGCCAAGGCGTGGCAGGTATCGGCGAAGGGCTGTTTTGTGATCACATGCAGAAAAGCTGTGATCACAATGCCTAAAATTTTTAACGAATTAAGCGGTATATTTGCAAAGAACCGCCCTTCGCCGCGTGACAGTGGCGAAAAAAAGGGGCAAAACACCGTTAGACAGCACGCATACCGCCGTGTGCAATCCAAGGGACGTCGCTATGGCTGATGTAAACCGGGGCAATCGCCCACTTTCGCCACATCTTTCAATTTACCGCCCGCAGCTTACCTCGATCACCTCGATCTTGACGCGCATCACCGGCAACGCGCTGATCGTGTCGGCCTTGATGATCGTCTGGTGGTTCTTGGCTGCGGCCACGGGCGAACAGTATTTCGCTTTTGCCAACGGTTTTGTGACAAGCTGGTTTGGCGATCTGGTGCTGGGCCTGTCTGTCTGGGGGCTGTGGTATCACACATTGGCAGGCATTCGCCACCTGATCTGGGATAATGCCATGGGTTTGGAAATCGAGGCCGCCACCAAGCTGGGCTGGGCCTGTGTGATTGGCTCGGTCGTGCTGACCGTGCTGACCATCGCAATCGTTTAAGGGGGCTGATATGCGGTATCTGACCGATCGCAAACGCGCAGCGGGCCTTGGCTCGGCCAAATCGGGCGTGCATCATTTCTGGGCGATGAAGGTATCATCTGTGGCGCTTTTGCTGCTGATCCCCTTGTTTGTGTTCACCTTTGGCCCCGCCTTGGGCGGCAGCTATGACGAGGTGACAGCCTATTTTGCCCGCCCCTTCCCCGCGATTGTGGCCGCGCTGACCATGATTGTGGGCTTTAAGCATTTCAACGATGGCGCGCAGGTGCTGATCGAAGATTACGTGCATGGCGGCACCCAAAAGATCACGCTGATCTTGGTGACATGCCTGTCCTATGCGGCCATGGCCACTGGCCTGTTTTCCATCGCCAAGCTGGCGCTTTAAGACCGGAGACTGATCGATATGGCTTCTTACGAATACGAGACGCATGAATATGACGTCGTGGTCGTCGGTGCCGGTGGCGCCGGGCTGCGTGCAACGCTCGGCATGGCCGAACAGGGCCTGCGCACCGCATGTGTGACCAAAGTGTTCCCAACGCGCTCGCATACCGTGGCGGCGCAGGGTGGCATTGCGGCATCGCTGTCGAACATGGGCCCTGACCATTGGCAGTGGCATATGTATGACACGGTTAAGGGCAGCGATTGGCTGGGCGATACCGACGCCATGGAATATCTGGCGCGCGAGGCACCCAAGGCGGTGTACGAGCTGGAACATTACGGCGTGCCGTTTTCGCGCACCGAGGCCGGCAAAATTTACCAGCGCCCCTTTGGTGGCCACACCACCGAATTTGGCGAAGGCCCGCCCGTGCAGCGCACCTGCGCCGCGGCCGACCGCACCGGCCATGCCATTTTGCACACGCTTTATGGCCAGTCGCTGAAAAACAACGCGGAATTCTACATCGAATATTTCGCGATCGATCTGATCATGTCCGAGGATGGCCAATGCCAGGGTGTGGTCTGCTGGAAGCTTGATGATGGCACCATGCATGTGTTCAACGCCAAAATGGTGGTGCTGGCCACAGGCGGCTATGGGCGTGCCTATTTCAGCGCCACATCCGCGCATACCTGCACAGGCGATGGCGGTGGCATGGTGGCGCGCGCGGGCCTGGCGCTGCAAGATATGGAATTTGTGCAGTTCCACCCCACCGGCATCTATGGCTCGGGCTGTTTGATCACCGAGGGCGCACGCGGCGAAGGCGGCTACCTGACCAACTCGGAAGGCGAACGCTTTATGGAGCGTTACGCCCCCCATTACAAAGACCTGGCGCCGCGCGATTATGTTTCGCGCTGCATGACGATGGAAATCCGCGAGGGCCGCGGCGTGGGTGAAAATGGCGATCACATTCACCTAAACCTCAGCCACCTGCCCGCCGAGGCCCTGGCCGAACGCCTGCCTGGCATCTCGGAATCGGCCAAGATCTTTGCCGGCGTTGACGTCACCAAAGAGCCGATCCCGGTGTTGCCCACCGTGCATTACAACATGGGCGGCATTCCCACCAACTATTGGGGCGAGGTGATCAACCCTACCGCCGATAACCCCAACGCATTGGTGCCGGGCCTGATGGCCGTGGGCGAGGCAGGCTGTGCCAGCGTGCATGGCGCAAACCGCCTTGGGTCGAACAGCCTGATCGACCTGGTGGTGTTTGGCCGCGCTGCGGCCATTCGTGCAGGCCAGGTGGTTGATCGCAACGCGCCCAACCCGGTGCTGAACAAAGCCTCGGTTGCCGCGGCGTTTGATCGTTTCGATGGCTTGCGCCATGCCAAAGGTGCTGTGCCCACCGCCGAATTGCGGCTGGAAATGCAGCGCACCATGCAGGCCGATGCGGCGGTGTTCCGCACCGATAAAACCCTGGCCGATGGTGTTGAGAAAATGACCGCAATCGCGGGCAAAATGGGCGATCTGAACGTGACAGATCGCAGCTTGGTCTGGAACAGCGATCTGATGGAAACGCTAGAGCTGACCAACCTGATGCCCAACGCACTGGCCACGATTGTGGGCGCCGAGGCGCGCAAGGAATCGCGCGGGGCCCATGCATCCGAAGATCACACCACGCGCGATGATGAAAATTGGCGCGTGCACACGATCAGCCGGGTGGATGGCAGCAAAGTGGCCCTGTCTTATCGCGATGTTATCAAAGACCCGCTGACAACCCCGGCCGAAGGTGGGATTGAGCTGGAAAGAATCGCGCCCAAGGCACGCACGTTCTAAGGCGAAAAAAGGACCACGGGTTTGGCGCGTTTCATGGCACAAAACAGCATCGGCCCCGGCGGCGCTTTGGCGCGCGCAGGGGTGGGGGCTGTGGTGTTTGGGGGGGCGCGGGTATGAGCGCGTTTGCCCCCGTGCCCGCGCTGCCCGGTCCGCGCATGATTTGGCATTTCGGGTTCCAAAAAACCGGCACAACCGCCGTACAAGCGCTGATGCGCAAAAACGCCCGTCTGCTGCGCGATAGGGTCGCGCTGTTTCCCCGCGGCCGCTGGACTGCGGCCTTGCGCGGGGCGGCTGCTGCCTTTTTGGGCAGCAAAACCGCCGCGGCGCGTGCCAGTTTTCAAGACGAGGTGCGCCGCCTGGTGGCCAAGGTGCGCGCCGATGGCCACAGCGTGGCGATTGTGTCGGATGAAAATGTGCTGGGGGTGCGCCTGCATGATGACAGCGGCACGATTTTCGATCATGCCACCACCATCGTGCCCCTGGTGGCCGAGGCGGCATCTGACGCGCAAAACGAATTTCACTTTTTCATCCGCGAGCCACAGGCATGGCTGCGCAGCGCCCATAACCAAGAGGTCAAGCAACTGCGCGGCACTCACAGCTTTGACAGCTGGCCCGCCCGGCACCTGGTGGTGGATTGGGCCGCGCTACAGGCGCAGCTGGCCGCGCTGACGCCCGCGCCCGTGACCTTTCACGATATGCAGGCCGATCGCGCCCAAGGCCGGTTAACCGGCACCACCTTGCTGGCCGCCGCCGGGCTAGAGGCTGGGGTTATTGCGCAACTGCAAGATCCGGGGGCGCAAAACGAAGCCCTACCAGAGGCGGCGCTGGCCTTTATGATCGAGGTCAACAAAACCGGCCTTAAGCCAAAAGATATCGGTGTGATCCGCGATGTGGTCATTGCCAACCGGGGGCTTTTTAAATGAGCGCGCCCGGGCAGCTACGGCCCATCTGGGCACATACGCAACGACAGGGCCGGCCGATGCCGTGCCCAGATGCAAGGAGAAAATGGGCATGGTACAACTGACTCTCCCAAAAAATTCCCGTATCCGCGTGGGCAAGACATGGCCCAAGCCAGAGGGTGCCACCAACCTGCGTAAATTCCAGATTTACCGCTGGTCGCCCGACGATGGCGAAAACCCGCGGGTGGATACCTATTTCGTCGATATGGATCGTTGCGGCCCCATGGTGCTGGACGCACTGATCAAGATCAAAAACGAAATTGACCCCACGTTGACCTTCCGCCGCTCGTGCCGCGAGGGGATTTGCGGCTCGTGTGCCATGAATATCGATGGTATCAACACGCTGGCCTGTATCTATGGCCTAGACGAGATCAAGGGCGATGTGAAAATCTACCCGCTGCCGCATATGCCGGTGGTCCGGGATTTGATCCCAGATCTGACCCATTTTTATGCCCAGCATGCCAGCATCATGCCCTGGCTGGAAACCAAAACCAACCGCCCCGCGAAAGAGTGGAAACAATCCATCGAAGATCGCAAAAAGCTGGATGGTTTGTATGAATGCGTGATGTGCGCCTCGTGCTCTACCTCGTGCCCCAGCTATTGGTGGAACGGCGATCGCTATCTTGGGCCAGCCGCGCTGCTGCATGCCTACCGCTGGATCATCGACAGCCGCGACGAGGCCACGGGCGAGCGTCTGGATGCCTTGGAAGACCCGTTCAAACTGTATCGCTGCCACACGATCATGAACTGCACCAAAACCTGCCCCAAGGGGCTGAACCCGGCCAAGGCCATTGCATCGATCAAGAAAATGATGCTGGAACGCGCAGTCTGATTTTTGCTTTGTGCTGCATTATAGGGCCAGCCCGCTTGGGCTGGCCTTTTGCATTCGGGGCTTGCCACGGGCGGGCCAACGCGCCAGTTTGCTTGCAAAACCCAAAGGCCAGAACCCCATGCAAACCGCCCCAAACCCTGCCCCAAACCCTGCCACTGTGCCCAGCGACGCCGAGGCCCGGCGCGCCGTGCCACCGGTGATCTGTTACCCAAACCACACGCTGCCCAAGCCCGATATGGCGCTTTATTCGCGCGCCCGCGCTGCCGCCCAAAAAACGGCTGAGGTGCAGGTGCCGCCGCGCCAGGCGGCCACATTCCATGTGCCAGCGGGTGGGTTTTTTCGCATCACCAGCATCGAGGGGCCGCAGGTGGGGGATTTGAACCTGTGGAATGCCAATGATTTGGCCGAGCGGTTTTATTCCGGCAAAACCCGCGCGCTGCATGGCACCCATGTCACCACGGGGCAGCGCCTGTGGTCTAGCTTTCCCATGCTGCGCCCGATGGCGACCATCACCACAGATACATTGGGCTGGTATGGCAAAGATGCCTATGGTGGGTCGGTTCACGATGTGATCGGCACGCGCTGTGACCCCTATACCGGCAATCTGCTGGCAGGTAGCCAATATCACCATTGCTGCCATTCCAACCTGACGCGCGCTGTGGCCGATGAAATAGGCCTGCCCTTGGCCAGCGCCGAGCCGCTGGTGCATGATGTCTTGAACGTATTTATGTGCACGGGCTTTACCCGCGATACCGGCCAGTATTTCATGAAGGCCAGCCCGGTGCGCCCCGGTGATTACCTGGAATTCTTTGCCGAAATCGACCTGCTGGGCGCGCTATCGGCCTGTCCGGGGGGCGATTGTTCGGCCGAGCATTCATCAGATAGTGCCGCCTGCTACCCGCTGCTGGTTGAGGTGTTTGAAACGCCAGCTGCGGCGCTGGAGGGCTGGCAAAGCCCCCCGCCAAATGGCTATGACCGCAGCCATGGCCGGTAACGGGCGCTAGGGGGCAGGCTGGGCAAAGGCCGCCTGTAGCGCGATTTGAACCATATCGGCAAAGCTTTGCTCGCGCTCGGCCGCGGCCAGGGCTGCGCCGGTTTGCAAATGGTCTGACACGGTCAGCACCGCCAGGGCCCGTGCCCCATGGCGATGGGCCAGATTGTAAAGCTCGGCCGCTTCCATCTCGACCGCCAAGATCCCGTGGCGCACCATGATCTGGTTTAAATCGGGGCGTTCGTCGTAAAAAACATCGGCCGAATAAATGCCGCCGACATGCGGGGTGATGCCCAAAGCGCCGGCTGCCTGATATGCGGCTGACAGCAGCCCAAAATCGGCGCATGGCGCGAAATTCAGCTCGCGGAAAATACCGCGCGAGGGGGTGGAAAGGCTGCTGGCGGTTTGCGCCAAAATGATATCGCGCAGCCCGATATGGGGCTGCATGGCCCCGCAAGAGCCGATGCGAATGAGGGTTTTGGCCCCGTAATCGCGCAGCAGCTCGTTGGCATAGATCGACAGCGACGGCATGCCCATGCCACTGCCATGGATCGTCACCCGCTGCCCCTGCCACAGGCCAGTATAGCCCAGCATGCCGCGCACATCGTTCACCAAAACCGGGGTTTCCAAAAATGTCTCGGCCGCCCAGCGCGCGCGATAGGGATCGCCTGGCATCAAAACGGTTTCGGCGATTTGGCCGGGTGCGGCACCGATGTGGATGGTCATTTTGGCCCCTGGTGTGATGAGTATTTTTAGCAAGATGAAACGAAAAAGGGGGGCATGCCACCCCCCTTTTTGGCCTGCCCCTGTGATGGGCTTATTCTGCGGCGATCTCTTTGGGATCGGCCAGGGTGACGATATCCATCATGATGGTGTTCAATTCAAAGTCTTTTGGGGTGTAGACGCGGGCCACACCGATGGCCTGCAGGCGCTGGGCATCGTCATCGGGGATGATACCGCCCACCACCACAGGGATATGGGCCAGGCCCGCCGCCTGCATTTTTTGCATCAAATCTTCCATCAAGGGCATATGGCTGCCCGACAGGATCGACAGGCCCACCACATGCGCGTTTTCTGCTTGGGCGCGGGCGACGATTTCCTCGGGGGTCAGGCGGATGCCTTCGTAGGTGATATCCATGCCGCAATCGCGGGCGCGGAAGGCGATTTGCTCGGCGCCATTGGAATGGCCGTCGAGGCCCGGTTTGCCGACCAGAAATTTCAGGCGGCGGCCCAGCTTGTCGCTGACGGTATCGACCGCGGCGCGCAGTTCTTCCAGGCCTTCGGTTTTGTTGCTGACAGATTTCGACACGCCCGTGGGGCCGCGGTATTCGCCGTGAACGGCGCGCATTTCAGCGGCCCATTCGCCGGTTGTCACGCCGGCGCGCGCGGCCTCGATCGAGGCGGGCATGATATTGCGCCCCTCTTGTGCGGCTTGGCGCAGGGCGGCCAGGGCCTGTGCCACTGCGTTTTGGTCGCGCGTGCTGCGCCATTCGGCCAGGCGCGCGATTTGGTCGGCCTCGACCGCCGGGTCAACCACCATGATGCCGCCGTCGCCTGCGGTCAGCGGGCTGGCCTCGCCCTGTTGCCAGCGGTTCACGCCCACAACGACGGTTTCATTGCGTTCGATCCGGTTGAGCCGTTCGGCATTGGAATCCACCAGGCGGGATTTCATATAATCAATCGCCTGCACCGCGCCGCCCATGGCATCGAGCGTGGCCAATTCGTGGCGTGCCCCGTCTTTGAGGGCCTCGACCTTGGCGGCAACCGCGGGGTTGCCATCGAAAAGATCGCCATATTCCAGAAGGTCGGTTTCATAGGCCATGATTTGCTGCATGCGCAGCGACCATTGCTGATCCCAGGGGCGGGGCAGGCCCAGGGCCTCGTTCCAGGCGGGCAGCTGCACAGCACGGGCGCGGGCGTTTTTCGACAGGGTCACCGCCAGCATTTCAATCAAGATACGGTAGACGTTATTTTCGGGCTGCTGTTCTGTCAGCCCCAGGCTGTTGACCTGCACGCCATAGCGGAAGCGGCGGAATTTCGGGTCTTCGACGCCATAGCGCTGGCTGAGGATTTCATCCCACAAATCCACGAAGGCGCGCATTTTGCACATTTCGGTGACAAAGCGGATGCCGGCGTTTACGAAAAACGAGATGCGCCCGCACATGGCGGGGAAATCGGCGGCTGGCACGCGGGGTTTTAGCTGGTCGAGCACGGCGATGGCCGTGGCCAGGGCATAGGCCAGTTCCTGTTCGGGTGTCGCGCCTGCCTCTTGCAGGTGATAGGAACACACGTTCATCGGATTCCATTTTGGCACGTTGGTGTAGCAATATTCGGCCACATCGGCGATCATCCGCAGGCTGGGCTGGGGGGGGCAGATATAGGTGCCGCGGCTGAGGTATTCTTTCATCAAGTCGTTTTGCACCGTGCCCTGCAGGCGCGCGATATCGGCGCCCTGTTCCTCGGCCACGGCGATGTACAGCGCCAAAAGCCAAGGCGCGGTGGCGTTGATGGTCATCGATGTGTTCATCTGCTCTAGCGGGATATCGCTGAACAGGGTGCGCATATCGCCCAAATGGCTGATGGGCACGCCCACCTTGCCCACCTCGCCCCGCGCAAGGATATGGTCGCTGTCATAGCCGGTTTGCGTGGGCAGATCGAAGGCCACCGACAGGCCGGTTTGGCCCTTGGACAGGTTGTTGCGGTAAAGCGCATTCGAGGCCGCGGCGGTAGAATGGCCGGCATAGGTGCGGAAAAGCCAGGGTTTGTCTTTTTGCGGCTGGGTCATCGGGGCCTCCGGAATCAAGCATTGGGCAATTTTATTGCGTTGCGTGGTAATAGAGCGGAATTTTGTGCTAAGGTCAATTCGCTGCGTCGCGGCATCGGGCATTTCTCTATCTGGGCCGGGCCGGGCGGTGCTGTGGCCGTGGCACCAGGGGGCATGGCCGGGGCAAGCGGGGCGGTTTGGCGGTGAAATGTGGTAAATTTGGCCGATGCTGCAGCCGCTCGGTTATAAAGTTACAAAAATTGCCCAAATACTGTTGCAAAGTTACTTTGACGTCTTTATCTCGGCTTCAGAAGCCGCGATTCTGCAATGCGGCGAGATTTGACAGTGGAGGCTGAAAATGGCTTTGGACACCGCAACCGGTATGGCCCCCTATGAGGCGCCTGAAAAAGACCTGTATGAGATCGGCGAAATGCCCCCCTTGGGCTATGTGCCTAAGAATATGTATGCCTGGGCCATCCGCCGCGAGCGCCATGGCGAGCCTGAACAATCGTTCCAGGTAGAGGTTGTGCCAACCTGGCAGATCGACAGCCACGAAGTGCTGGTGCTGGTGATGGCGGCCGGGGTGAATTACAACGGCGTTTGGGCCGGGCTTGGCGTGCCGATCTCGCCCTTTGATGGCCATAAAGCCGCCTATCATATTGCCGGTTCAGATGCCTCGGGCATCGTGTGGGCCGTGGGTGACAAGGTGAAAAACTGGAAAGTTGGCGACGAGGTTGTGATCCACTGCAACCAAGACGACGGCAATGACGAAGAATGCAACGGCGGCGACCCGATGTTTTCGCCCACCCAGCGCATCTGGGGCTATGAAACCCCCGATGGCTCGTTCTCGCAGTTTACCCGCGTGCAGGCCCAGCAGCTGATGCCGCGCCCAAAGCACCTGACCTGGGAAGAAAGTGCGTGCTACACGCTGACCCTGGCCACCGCATATCGCATGCTGTTTGGCCATCACCCGCACGAGCTGAAGCCGGGCCAGAACGTGCTGGTTTGGGGCGCATCGGGCGGTTTGGGCAGCTACGCCATCCAGCTGGCCAATACCGCAGGGGCCAATGCGATTGGTGTGATCTCTGACGAAAGCAAGCGCCAGTTTGTGATGGATCAGGGCGCCAAGGGCGTGATCAACCGCAAGGATTTCAATTGCTGGGGGCAGTTGCCCACGGTGAACACGCCCGAATATAACGAATGGCTGAAAGAGGCCCGCAAATTCGGCAAGGCAATTTGGGATATCACCGGCAAAGGTGTGAATGTGGATATGGTGTTTGAACACCCGGGCGAGGCCACATTCCCCGTGTCCACATTGGTGGTGAAAAAGGGCGGTATCGTGGTGATCTGTGCGGGCACCTCGGGGTTCAACTGCACCTTTGATGTGCGCTACATGTGGATGCATCAAAAGCGCTTGCAGGGGTCGCATTTTGCCAACCTCAAGCAAGCCGCCAGCGCCAACCGCCTGATGATCGAGCGCCGCCTCGATCCCTGCATGTCCGAGGTGTTTCCCTGGAACGAAATACCCCAGGCGCATACGATGATGCTGCGCAACCAGCACAAGCCCGGCAATATGGCGGTGCTGGTTCAGGCCCCCAAAACTGGCCTGCGCACCTTGGAAGATGTTTTGGAAGCAGGCCGCAAGTAAACGTGGCTGAGCTTTGCTATCGGGGCCCGCACAGCCATGTGTGGGCCCCAATCTTTTGTGGCCCGCGCATGCCCTGTCTGGCGCTTGGCCCCGGCGCGGGGTAGTGTCGCGCCATGACTGAAACCGCCTTGCAATTTTCCGATGATCAGGCCGAGGCCTATGACCGTATCGCCGAGACGATGCGCAGTATGGGCATCGATCTTTTGCAATCGTCATTAACCCCCGCAGCCGAGGGCAAAACCCGCGTGCTGGCGGTGCTGGGCAAGGCGGGTTCGGGCAAAACCATGCTGCTGTCGCATTTGGTCAAAGACATGCAAGCCGCCGGTGTCGAGGTGGTCTCGGGCGATTACGAAAGCAAAAAACGCCGCGACAAGCGCAGCCTGGCGGTGCTGGCCCCCACCAACAAGGCGGCGTTTGTGCTGCGTATGCGCGGCGTGCCGGCCACCACTATTCACCGCATTCTCTACACCCCCGTCTACGACCCCGAATACGAGCGCATCGCCGAATGGCTGACAGGCCAAGGCGAAAAACCCGAAATCGAGGGGCTGACCGAACAGGCGCTGGATAGGGCCTGGGCGTTTTTTCAGGCGCAAAAATCGGTGCCCGGGGCGCTGGCGGCGGCGGGCTTGCGCGGCTCGGATTTCATTACGGGCTGGAAGCGGCGCGACGAACCGCTGGATGTGGGGTTTATCGACGAATCCTCGATGTTGGATGAGCGTCAGTTCGACGACCTGAAAGAGATTTTCCCAACCCTGGTGCTGTTTGGCGATCCAGCCCAGCTGGCGCCTGTAAACGCGCCCGGGGGTATGGTGTTTGAAAGCTTGCCCGCCCCCGCGCGGCTGCGCTTGCAGCGCGTGCACCGCCAAGATGCCGATAGCCCAATTCTGGATCTGGCCCATGCGCTGGCCGACCCGGCGCTGACGTTCGAGCAGTTTGAAACCATGGTGCAGCATACCGCGCGCCGCGACAGCCGCGTTGTCTGGGCCGAACGTGTCGAGGTGGATTTGATGGCGCGCTCGCCCGTGTTGGTATGGCGCAACGCCACGCGTATCCGCCTGATACAGGCCTTTCGCCATGTCCATGGCGCCCCCGAAGATGCGCTGCTGCCGGGCGAGCCGCTGATCTGCGATGGCATCGAATTGCCGCTGAAACACCGCAAGAAACGCATCGATCTTGAGGCGCGTGGATTGATCAAGGGCGCGCAGGTTGTCTATCTGGGGCCGGGGCGAAAGCCCGGGTTTTCGCGGCTGCATGTGATTGGCGCCGAAGATCCGCAAGTGTCGGCCGCCAGTATCGTGAAAATCGAAAAACCCGACGAGGAAGAGCCGTTTATTCCCTTTGCCGCCAATATGGGCGCGGCATTTTTGCATGGGGCGGCTGTGACCATTCACAAGGCGCAAGGCAGCCAATGGGAAAATGTGCAGGTCTTTGCGCCTGATTTATATGCCGCCGCGCGCATGGGGCGCAGCGAGGCGGGCCAACCCTTGTGGAAACGTTTGGCCTATGTGGCAATCACCCGCGCGTCCGAGCGGCTGTTTTGGGTGGTGCGTAACCGCCTGTCAAAACCGTCGGGTGCTTTGCCCGTGGATGATTTGCGCGCAGCACCTGCGCCTTTGAAATTGGAGGGGGAAGAATGAAATCGATCGTGATCACCGGCGCCAGTGCCGGCATTGGCGCCGCCTGCGCCCGGGCGTTTTTGCATGCAGGCTGGCAGGTGGGGCTGGTGGCGCGCCGCGCCGAGGCGCTGGCCAAGGTGGCAGATGGCCATGCGCATGCCCATAGTCTGCCCTGCGATGTCACCGACCCGGCCGCGGTAGAGGCGGCATTTGGCGCCTTTCATGCCAAAGTGGGGCGGTTGGATGTGCTGTTTAACAACGCGGGCATGTTTGGCCGCGCTGCGCCAATCGATGGGCTGGCGATAGAGGAATGGCGCCAAGTGGTCGATGTGAACCTGAACGGCATGTTCTATTGCGCGCGCGCCGCATTCGCGCTGATGCGCCAGCAAAGCCCGATGGGGGGGCGCATTATCAACAACGGCTCGATCAGTGCCCATGCCCCGCGGGAAAACTCGGTGGCCTATACCACCACCAAACACGCCATTACCGGCCTGACAAAATCATTGGCGCTGGATGGGCGCAGCTATGATATCGCCTGCGGGCAAATCGATATCGGCAATGCGCGCACCGATTTGTTGGAAGGGATCATTGCCGCCAATCCCGATAACCCGCCGCCCACCATGAATGTGGATGATGTGGCGCGCGCTGTGGTGCAGATGGCCGATTTGGGCCCAGAGGCCAATGTGCAATTCATGACGATCATGGCCACCAAAATGCCCTATATCGGGCGTGGCTAGTGGGCTGGGGCTGGCCTGGCCTTTGCCCTTAGCCCTGGCGCATCAGCCGAAACGCGGTAGAGGCGCCCCAACCGGCCAGCACGGCAATGGCAATCGACATCAGCCCATAGGCCAGCGGCTGTTGGCGCGACATGGTGAACAGCAGCCGTTCCAGCCCCACTTTATCCACCTCGATCGTGGTTTCGTATTCTGACACCACATTGCCGCCACGGGTTAGGAAAATGCGGGTGACATAGCTGCCTTCGGTCAGGTTCGAGGGCATGCTGACCGAGGTGCTAAAAAGGGTTTGTTCGCGGAAATCAACGGCGTTTTCGGCCACTTGATACAGGCCATTGGCCTGCCGAATGCGGATAAGCGCATCGGTGAAATCTTGGGAATTGCCCGCCTCGGCCGGCGCCCCAACCGAGCGGATCGCGCGGGGAATAGACACTTTGTGGCGCAGGTCTTCCACCTCGCTCAGGCTGTCGGCCCAGGGCGCCGATGTGGCCACCGCGTAAAAGGATGGGGCGGCATCCACCTCGACCGCGGCGGCATTCACCCAAATGCCCAGCTTGCGGTCTTTGCGGCGCACCACCACCGGCTCGGATGGGCCGGCGATGGTGACAACCACCTGCAAAGGATCGTCTTGCAAGGCGGCTTGGCGCTTGACCGCGCCAAAGATCAATATGTCAGATCCGTCAAAGCGCGCGGTGATGGCAACCCGGTCTTTGCTCAGGCCCAGCACCACCTCTTCTGCGGCGCTGGGGGTGGGGCCAAATGCCAGCGCAACCAGCAGGGCAAAGAGCGCGCGCACCATATCAACGCCCCCCAAGCGGCATGATGGAAAACAGCTCGGCCGGGGTTAGCAGCAGATCGAGCGCCAGTTTGAAACAAACCAGCAGCACCAGGATGGCCAGCAAAATGCGCAGCTGCTCGGCGCGCAGTTTCACCCCGATACGGGTGCCATATTGCGCCCCCACAACCCCGCCGATCAGCAGCAGCAACGCCAGCGGCAAATCAACGGTATAGTTGGTTTGCGCATGCAAAAGCGTGCTAAATCCCGCCACGAAAATAATCTGAAACAGCGATGTGCCGATGACCACTTTGGTTGGCATCCCCAGCAGATAAATCATGGCCGGAACCATGATAAACCCGCCGCCCACGCCCATCACCGCCGATAGCATGCCCACGAAAAAGCCCACCAAAACCGGCGGAATGACCGATATGTAAAGCCCCGAGGCGCGAAAGCGCATTTTGAACGGCAGCGCATGCACCCAATTGCGGTTATGGCGGCGTGGGGCAGGGGTGTGGGCGGGGTTGCGCGCGCGCCGGATGGCTTGCAAGCTTTCGACAAACATCAACCCGCCGATAATGCCCAAAAACACCACATAGCACAGCGTGACAAACAGATCGACCTGACCAAGCGACTTGAGGAAATTGAACACCAACACCCCAACAGCCACGCCCCCTAGCCCGCCCAAAAGCAGCACCGTGCCCATTTTCAGATCAACGGTTTTTCGTTTCAAATGCGCCATCAGCCCGGAAACGGACGAGGCCACGATTTGGTTGGCCCCCGTGGCCACGGCCACAGCGGGGGGAATGCCAATGAAAAAAAGCAGCGGTGTCATCAAGAACCCGCCGCCTACACCAAACATACCCGAAAGAATGCCCACAATCCCGCCTATTCCCAGCAGCAGGAACGCGTTTACCGATACTTCGGCTATGGGCAGGTAGATTTGCATGCTTGTTCCTAACGCCACGTCGTTTCATTTTGCAAGCGCGGCATATTAAAAAACACCCTTGTGCAGGGGCGTGGGGGTGTTTGGCCCTATTTTGGGGTGGGAACTGGCCTTATCAGCGCTCTTTGACATAGGGCTCGCCCCCGGCGCGGGGGGGAATGGCGCGGCCCACAAAACCGGCCAGAATAACCACGGTCAGGATATAGGGCAGCGCATCCATCACCTGCACGGGAATGGTGATACCGCCCAGATCGATGCTTTGAAACCGCAGGGCAATGGCCTGCAAGAACCCAAACAGCAGGCAGGCCCCCAGCGCATACCACGGTCGCCATTTGGCAAAAATCAGCGCCGCCAGCGCGATATAGCCGCGCCCTGCCGTCATATCCTTGATAAAGCCCGCCTGCAGCGCGGTGGCCAGATAGGCGCCCGCAATACCGCAAAGCAGCCCGCAGATCATCACCGCCGCATAGCGCAGGCCCACCACCGAAATGCCGGCTGTATCCACCGCCGCCGGGTTTTCGCCCACCGCACGCAGGCGCAGGCCAAAGCGCGTGCGATAGAGCACCCACCACGTCAGCGGCACGCATAAGAACGCCAGATAGACGGGCAGCGTATGGCCGCTGATCAGCTGTTGGTAAACCGGGCCAATAACGGGCACACCGGCCATGGCATCGGCAAAGGGCAGGGTGATCGGCTCGAACCGGGCGCCTGCCATCAGCGAGGGGGTGCGCCCCCCTTGGGAAAACCAATCTTGCGCGATCAGCACGCTCAGCCCTGCCGCCAAAAAATTGATCGCCACCCCAGATATCAGCTGATTGCCCCGAAAGGTGATCGATGCCAGCCCATGCAGCGCGGCCAATAACATCGAGGCGCCAACCCCCGCCAATAGCCCCAGCCACACCGACCCGCTGACATAGGCCACCGCCGCCGATAGCATGGCGGCCATCAGCATTTTGCCTTCAAGCCCGATGTCAAAAATGCCCGCACGTTCAGAAAAAAGCCCGGCCAGACAGGCCAGCAACAGCGGGGTGGCCAGCCGCACGGTAGAATCCAGCACCTGTAAAAGCGTTGCATAATCCATGGCCTAGCCCTTTTTGATGCCGGGTTTGCGGGGGGTGAACAGGCGCTCTAGCGGCATACGCACCATGTTATCCAAGGCGCCGGTGAACAAGATCACCAGGGCCTGGATCACCACGATCAATTCGCGCGGGATATTCGTCCACAGGGCCAATTCCGCCCCGCCCTGATACAAAAAGCCAAACAGCAGTGCCGCCAGCAACACCCCCGCCGGGTGGCTGCGCCCCATCAGCGCCACGGCGATCCCGATAAAGCCCGCCCCCTCGACCGAATTTAGCACCAGCCGTTCGGCTTCGCCCATGGTGGTGTTGATGGCCATCATCCCGGCCAGACCGCCCGAAATCAGCATGGTGATCACGGTGATGCGGGTGGCGTTGATGCCGGCGTAATGCGCGGCCGGCTCTGAATGCCCAAAAGCGCGAATCTCGTAGCCCAGCCGCGTGCGCCAGATCAGCACCCAGACCGCAGCGCAGGCCAGCACCGCAATCACCAAACTGATATTGGCAGGGGCAGATTTGGAAAATGCAATGCCAAGCGGGGCCAGCATATCGTGCAGGGTGGGCAGATGGGTGGGCTCTGGAAATTTTGCTGTGGCCGGATCCATCGAGCCTTTGGGCCGCATCACATTGACCAAGAGATAATTCAACAACGCCGAGGCGATGAAATTGAACATGATCGTCGTGATCACAATATGGCTGCCCCGCCGCGCCTGCAGATAGGCGGGCAACAAGGCCCAAAGGGCCCCCAGCACCGCCGCCGTTGCCGTGGCGCCCAGCAGGGCCAATGCCCAATGTGGCCAGGGGATATAAAGGCAGGCCAGGGCCACACCTAGCCCCCCCAGCATGGCCTGCCCCTCGCCGCCGATATTGAACAGCCGCGCGTGAAAGGCCACCGCCACAGCCAGGCCGGTAAAGATGAAATTGGTGGTGTAATACAGCGTATAGCCCCAGCCATAGCTGGACCCAAGCGCGCCTTTGACCATCAGTTGCAAGGCGGCCAGCGGGTCTTCGCCAATGGCCAAAATCACCAAGGCCGAAAGCAGGGCCGCCAGCAGCAACGAGATGATCGGCACCAAAACCGCATCGGCCCAATTTGGCATCTTGCCCATTACGCCCCCCCCGCCGGCGCCACGCCAGCCATCAACAGGCCCAATTCACGCTCGTCTGTGTCGGTGGCCGGGCGCTCGCCCATGATCTGGCCATCAAACATCACGGCGATCCTGTCGGACAGGCTGAGAATTTCGTCAAGTTCTACCGATACCAGCAAAATGGCGGTGCCTTGGTCGCGCAGGGCCATGATCTGTTGGTGAATAAATTCGATCGCCCCAATATCGACGCCGCGGGTGGGCTGGCCGATTAACAGCAAATCTGGGCGGCGTTCAATTTCGCGGGCCACGACCAGTTTTTGCTGATTGCCGCCTGAGAAATGCCGTGCCTCTAGCGCGGGGTTGGGCGGGCGCACATCAAAGCGGTGCATTTGCGCGGTGGCGGCATCGCGGATGGCTGCGTTTTGCATCAGGCCATAGCGCTGCCAGCCGCTGTCGTGATGATAGCCGAAAACGCTGTTTTCCCATGCGCTGAACTGCATGATCAGCCCCTCGCGCTGGCGGTCTTCGGGCACATGGCCAATGCCAAGGGCGCGGCGCGTGCGGGCATCGGCGCGGGGGCTGGCAATATCAACCGGCTTGCCGTTGAGCCGCATCTGCCCCTGCGCGGGGCGCATGCCACCCAAGACCTGCAGCAGTTCAGACTGGCCATTGCCTGCCACGCCCGCAATGCCCAAAATCTCGCCCGCGCGCACCGTCAGCGACACCGATTTCAGCCGCGCCACGCCTGTGGCATCACGCAGGCAAAGCCCGTTGATTTCCAGCACCGTGGCACCGGGCTGGGCGGGGGCCTTATCGACGCGCAGCAAAACTTTGCGCCCCACCATACGCTGGGCCAGATCTTCGGGGTTGGTTTGGGCTGTGGGCAGGGTGGCGGTCATCTCGCCGCGGCGCATCACGCTGACGGTATCGGTGATCTCCATGATTTCGCGCAGTTTATGTGTGATCAGGATAATCGTTTTGCCCTCGTCGCGCAGGCGGCGCAGGATGCGAAACAGCTGGTCGGCCTCGGCTGGGGTCAGCACGCCGGTTGGCTCGTCCAGGATCAAGATATCGGCCTTGCGATAAAGTGCCTTTAGAATTTCCACGCGCTGCTGAAACCCCACGCCCAGATCTTCGATACAGGCATCGGGATCGACATTGAGGCCATAATCATGGGCCAGCGCGCGCAGCTCTTTGCGCGCCTTAGCCAGCGAGGGGCGCAACAGCCGCCCGTCTTCGGCCCCCAAAATGACGTTTTCAAGAACGCTAAAGTTTTCGACCAGCTTGAAATGCTGAAACACCATGCCAATGCCTGCGGCAATGGCGGCTTGGCTGTCGTTTAGCGTGACGGGGGTGCCATGAATGCGAATTTCCCCCGCATCTGCGCGGTAAAACCCGTAAAGAATAGACATCAAGGTTGATTTGCCGGCGCCATTTTCGCCGATAATGCCGTGAATGGTGCCGGGCAGCACCTTTAGCGCAATATCTTTATTGGCCTGCACCGGGCCAAAGGCCTTGGAAATGCCCTGCAATTCAATGGCGGGGGTCATGTGCATATCCTGAAAAAGGGCGCGCCCGGTGATGGTGCCGGGCGCGCATGCCAGATAGGCCGCAGCCCCGGCTTAAAAGTTCAGCGCAGGGCAGCTGTCGTTTTCGTAATAGCTGGCCACTTTCAGATCGCCGGCGATGATGCTGGCGCGCGCGCTATCTACGGCGGCTTTCATCTCGGCCGAGATCAGGCTGGCGTTGTTGTCATCCAGCGCATAGCCCACGCCATCATCGGCCAGGCCCATGATGAACACACCCGTTTCCATATCGGTGCCCGCTTTCATGGCGTCATACACGGCCACATCCACGCGCTTTAGCATCGAGGTCAGCACCTTGCCGGGGTGCAGGTGGTTTTGGTTGCTATCCACCCCAATCGACAAAATCCCTGCATCTGCGGCCGATTGCAAAACGCCCACACCAGTGCCACCGGCCGCGGCATAGATCACATCGGCGCCTTGGCTGATCTGCGCCTGTGTCAGCTCTGAGCCCTTGACCGGGTCGTTCCACGCGGCGGGGGTGGTGCCGGTCATATTGGCGATGATCGTGATGTCAGGGTTCACAGCCTTGGCGCCTTGGGCATAGCCGCAGCCGAAATGGCGGATCAACGGAATATCCATGCCGCCGATAAAGCCGATGGTGTTTGATTTGCTGGCCATCGCGGCCAACATGCCCACCAGATACGAGCCTTCGTGTTCGGCAAAGCCCACCTGGCGCACATTGGGCAGGTCCAGCCATGTTACATCGATGGCGGCGAATTTCGTATCGGGGTAATCGGGCGCCACGGCGCTCAGCGGGTCGGCCATGGCAAAGCCCATGGTGATCACCGGGTTAAAACCGGCTTCGGCAAAGCGGCGCAGCGCCTGTTCGCGCTGTGCCTCTGATGACAGCTCGATCTCGTTAAAGCTGCCGCCGGTTTCTTCGGCCCAGCGCTTGGCGCCGTTAAAGGCGGCTTCGTTGAAAGATTTGTCAAATTTGCCGCCCAGATCGAAAATCAGGGCAGGATCTGCCAGCGCGGCGCCGGCGGATAGGGCCAGGGCTGCGGCAGCGCCCAACAGTTTTTGCGTGATGGTCATCGGTATTCCCCCATGTTTGGCGCAACGGCCCTTGGGCCTGCGCGGCAGTCAGTCGTTGCTGAAAACTGGGTGTAATAGTCGCCACTGTGCGGTGAAGGTCAACAGATTTATACATAAATGCGGGGGCTTGGGTGGTTAACCCGCCGTCAAGGCCGCCCGCAAAAGCAGTGCATCCACCGTCTGGCCGGTGCTTGTGCGATAGTAATTTGGCCGCCGTCCCGCCTGTTGATAGCCCAATTTGCGATAAAGCGCCTGCGCCGGCAGGTTTGTGGCGGCGACCTCTAGGAATATATGTGAAACAGTGCGGGCCTGCAGCGCCTGGTGCAGCTGGGCCAATAGCGTTGTGGCATGGCCTTGGGCCTGATGATCTGGATCGGTTGCGATGGTCAGCAGCTCGGCCTCGTCCAGCACAACGCGCGCCATGGCAAAGCCGTGGGGGCCCGGGGTGAAAACCACGGCTGGGTCGGCCAAAAGCGTTTGAAACTCGGCCATGCGCCATGGCCGGGGCATTGTGAAACAGCGCGCATGCAGCGCGGCTAGGGCCTTAGGCGTCATCTAGGATAACCGGGGGCACATCGCGCGCGGGGGCGGCATCGGCTGCGCGAATGTAAAGCGGGGCAGGGGCGGGGCTGTCTGCGGGCATTTGCAGGGCGGCTTGCGCCATGGCGATACACAGCTGGGCCGGCGCGGGCGGAAAGGCCAGCGGCGCGCCTGCGGCACCCATCGGCAGCAATTGCGGCGCGTCTTGGGGGCTGGCCTGCAGATAGACCTGATCGCGCGGGGCGGGCACGGCTGCACGGGCGCCGGGGCTGTGGGTGCGGATGGCGTGAAAGCTGCTGACGCCCAAAACCGGGATACCCAAAGCCAGGCCAAGCCCACGGGCAGTGGCCACCGAAATGCGGATACCGGTAAAATTGCCTGGCCCCACACCCACGGCAATGCGGGCCAGATCGCCCCAGCTATGCCCGGCCTCGGCCAATACCTGGGCCAGCAGGGGCACCAGCCGCTCGGCCTGGCCGCGGCCCATTTCCTCGGCTTGGGCTGCCAAAACCGTGTCGCCCAATAACAAAGCGGCGGCGCAATGCGCCGCCGATGTATCAAAGGCCAATATCAATGGGTCAGACGGCAACAGGGCGCACCTCGGTCACCTCGGGGATATAGTGGCGCAGCAGGTTTTCGATACCCATTTTCAGCGTCAATGTAGACGAGGGGCAACCGGCACAGGCGCCTTGCATGTGCAAATACACAACCCCGCGGTCAAAGCCGTGAAAGGTGATATCGCCCCCATCTTGGGCCACGGCAGGGCGCACGCGCGTATCGAGCAATTCCTTGATCTGCGTCACCACTTCGGCATCGGGGCCATCATGGGCTGCATGGCCCGAGGCGGTGCTGGCCTCGCCCGACATAACCGGCTGGCCCGATTGGTAATGTTCCATGATCGCACCCAGAATAGCGGGTTTGATATGATCCCATTCTGTGGCGGCATCTTTGGTGACGGTCACAAAATCGGTGCCGAAAAACACCCCGCCCACGCCCTCGACCGCGAAAATGCGCGCCGCCAATGGCGACACTTCGGCGGCTTCGGCGGTTTGGAAATCGGCCGTGCCGGCATCGAGCACGGTTTGACCGGGCAGAAATTTCAGCGTGGCGGGGTTTGGGGTGGATTCGGTTTGTATAAACATCTTAGGTGCACCTTTGCTGCTTACCCAAGATATGCGTGCGGGGGCGGGCGCTGTCAAGGTTTAGAACGGTTCTAAATGCGGGCCTTAGGTGATGGCATCCAGCCGCTCTTTCGACAAATCCCCCGGAACTATGGTGATGGGCACCGGCAAGCTGCCGGCGCTGCGGCTAAGTTGGGTGACCAAGGGGCCGGGGCCCTTGCTGTCGGTGCCGGCGCCCAAAACCAGCACGCCAATTTCCGGATCTTCGTTGATTTGCGCCAAAATCTCGGTCACAGCCTCGCCCTCGCGGATGACCAGGTTGGGGTTCACGCCCTGCCTGTCGCGCATCCATTTGGCGAAAACCTCGAAATGGGCGTGAATGCGCTCGCGCGCCTCTTCGCGCATCAAATCGCCCACCCCGATCCAGTGGTTGAATTCTTCGGGGGCGATAATGGCCAGCACCTCGACGCCGCCGTTGGATTTGGCGGCGCGCATTGCGGCAAATCGAATGGCGTTTAGGCATTCGCGGCTGTCATCCAGCACCACCATAAACTTGCGCATGTGTCATACTCCCTGATCGGGCAGATCATGGCGCAAGCGGGCGCCGCAAGCAACAGCCTTAGGCGGTGCTGGCCGCCCAATCCCAATAGAGTTGGCGCGCACGGCGCGTAATGGGGCCTAGCTGATATTGCACATCCTCAAAGGCCGTCACCGGCGTGACCTTGTTCATATTGCCCGATAAAAACACCTCGTCGGCGCTGCGGAAATCATCAAAAGACAGAACGGTTTCATGCACTTTCACCCCATCTGCGCGCAGGTTGGCCATGTGGCGCGCGCGGGTGATGCCCGCCAGAAACGTGCCATTGGCGATGGGGGTAAACACCTCGCCATCTTTGGCCATAAACACATTGGCGGTGGCGCTTTCGGCCACATTGCCCATGGCATCAGCCACCAGCGCATTGCCAAAGCCGCGCGCGCGCACATCGCGCAACATGCGGGCGTTGTTGGGGTAAAGGCAGCCTGCCTTGGCATTCACAACCGAGCTTTCCAGCACGGGGCGGCGGAACTGTGTCAGCCCCAAGGTGGTGGTGGCGGTTTCGGGCGCCATCGGGATTTCCTCGAGGCAAATGGCAAAGCCCGTGGTTTCAGCCGAGGGCACGATGGCGGTGATATCGCCATCGATACCCCAATACATCGGGCGGATATAAACGGCGGCATCCTTGGGATAGGCCTGCAAGCCCTGCCAGATGATCTGCACCATATCTTGGGGCGTGATCGTGGGCGTCAACATCAGCGCCTGCGCCGAGCGGTTCACCCGCGCGCAATGCGCCTCAAGATCAGGGGCCAGCCCGTTGACATAGCGCGCGCCATCAAACACGCCCGAGCCCAGCCAAGCACCATGATCAGCAGCGCGGATGACGGCGATATCGCCCTCGTGCCACTGGCCATTGAAATAGGTGCGAATATGTGTGCCGGTTGCCATCTGTGGTCCTTTCCCATCTTGCTGGCGCAACTGTAACAACCCCACCGCCCGAGTAAAGCACCCCCGCAGCTGACGTGGCGCGGTATGGCGGCAAAAAGCCTTCGGCCCGCAAAGGCCGAAGGCAAGCTGAAAAAACTGAATTAAAAAATGCTGGTCTGCGCCAGCACCCTCCAAGGCCGGGGGTTGGGTTTTGGGGAACAGGCGCCCCGCCTTGGGTGCAACAATGCACAAGGCAACCCTAGCCCATGGGCCTAACAGATTCGTGACACCGCTGCGTGGCACTGGCGCAGGCGGGCGGCGGTGGGGACCGCCGGCAATGCCTGCGCCGATCTTAGCGGATCATGCCCACAATTTCATAGGTGCGCGCCAAGATCGGGGCGGCAATCGCGCGGGCGCGTTCGGCGCCTTGGCCCAAAATGCGGTCGATCTCGGCGGGGTCTTGCATCAGCCGCGCCATCTCGCCCGAGATGGGGGCCAGTTTTGCCACCGCCAGATCTGACAACAGCGGCTTGAATTGCGAAAACTGCTGCCCGCCCACCTGTGCCAGAACCTGATCGATGCTTTGTTCGGAAAGAGCCGCGTAAATATTCACCAAATTGCGCGCCTCGGGGCGGTCTTTCAGCCCTTCGGCCTCGCTGGGCAGGGCCTCGGGGTCGGTTTTGGCTTTGCGGATCTTTTGGGCAATCGTGTCGGCATCATCGGTCATGTTGATGCGCGAGGCATCCGATGGGTCGGATTTCGACATTTTCTTGCTGCCATCGCGCAGGCTCATCACCCGGGTGGCGGCGCCTTCGATTACCGGTTCGGACAGCGGGAAAAAATCGACGCCATAGTCATGGTTGAACTTGGCGGCGATATCGCGGGTCAGTTCAACATGCTGTTTTTGGTCTTCGCCCACGGGCACATGCGTGGCGTGATAGATCAAAATATCGGCCGCCATCAGCGAGGGGTAGGCAAACAGCCCCAGCGAGGCTTTTTCGGCATTTTTGCCAGCCTTGTCTTTCCACTGCGTCATACGGTTCATCCAGCCCATGCGGGCCACGCAGTTGAATATCCAGCCCAATTCGGCATGTTGGCTGACCTGGCTTTGGTTAAACAAGATCGAGCGCGCCGGATCCAGCCCCGCGGCCAGATAGCCCGCCGCCAATTCGCGCGTTTGCCGGCGCAGGGCGGCCGGGTCTTGCCAGACGGTGATGGCATGCATATCGACCACGCAATAAAGCGTTTCAATGCCGTTTTCCTGCATATCAACAAAGCGCTTGATCGCGCCCAGGTAGTTGCCAAGCGTCAGCCCCCCCGAGGGCTGGATGCCCGAGAACACCCGCTGTTTGAACTCGGTGGGCGTGGATTGCGTTTGGACCGCATCCGTCATGGCCTATTTCTCCGTCTGGATTTATGGGTGTGGCTGGCTTACCCATGCCGTAAACCCCCGTCAAGCCGAGGCCCAAAGTGCAACACCCCAGTGACAGCCCCGTAAACCCGATGCCGCCCGTGGTGGTGGCGCTGTTTTTTGTGATTATCGGCGTTGAGGCGCTGTTTAGCCTGGGGGCCGCGGGCATGCTGGGCGGTGCACAGGCGCTGGGCTGGCGCATTGGCGCCTTGCAAGATTACGGGTTTTCCGCGGAAATCTTCCAATGGATGTGGGCCAATAACCGCTGGCCGGCTGAACATCTGTTGCGCTTTGTCAGCTATGGGTTTGTGCATGGCAGCTTTACGCATGCGCTGTTTGTCAGCGTGATGCTGCTGGCCATGGGCAAATTTGTAGGGCAGGTGATATCGCAGCTGGGCACTTTGGTGCTGTTTCTGGCCGGGCTTGTTGCGGGGGCTGTGGCGCATGGGGCCATGCATGGGCTGCTGGGCTGGGGCACGCCTTGGCTGGTGGGGGGCTTTCCGGGCGTTTATGCCTTGATCGGTGGGTTCACCTATCTGATCTGGGTGCGGTTGGTGGCCACGGGCAGCAGCGGCGCGCGGGCCTTTGGGCTGATTGGTGCGCTTATGGCCATTCGGCTGGTCTTTGGCCTGCTTTTTGGCAGTGATGGCACCTGGCTGGCCGATTTGGTGGGGTTTGGCGTGGGCTTTGGCCTAAGCATTTTGCTGGTGCCGGGGGGCTTGGCGCGGTTGCGCCAGCGCCTGCGCCGCGATTAACCGCGCCTGCGCCGCAGGCTGGCGCGCAAATCGCCCAAGCTGAGCGCGCCCAAGGCCTGCGCCAGCGCAAAATAGCCTGCGATGCCCACAGTGATCAGCACAGCCAGCGCCCCATAGCGCCAGGTTGGCATGGCCAAAAACGGCGCCAGCAGCTGCATGGCCGCCCACATCACCCCACCCGACAGGCCCGCCGCGGCGATGATACGCCACAGTTTTTGGCCAAAGCGCGCGTCAAACCGGGCGGTTTCGCCCATGGGGCGCCGGCCTGCTGCCAATAGCGCCACCTGCACCCAAGCCGCCAGCGTTGTGGCCACGGCCGAGGCCAGCCACCCGATGTAAAAGGCCAGCCCAATGGCCACCGCGGCATTCACCACCATCGACACCACCGCATAGCGCAGCGGCGTGCGGGTGTCTTCGCGGGCAAAATAAAGCGGCTGCAGCACTTTTTGCAGCACAAAGGCGGGCAGGCCTGCGCCATAGATCATCACCGCCAGTGCGATGGCTTGGGTATCTGACGGGCCGGTTTGGCCCCGCTCGAACAGAACCATGACCAGCGGCACAGGGATCACCACCAGCGCCACTGCGGCGGGCAGTGTCAGGGCCAAAGCCGCCTCGCCCGCGCGCGACAGCGCAGATTGCGCCGCGCTGTGATCGCCGGCCTTCAAGCTGCGCGACAGGCTGGGCAGCAGCACGATACCGATGGCAATGCCCACCACGCCCAAGGGCAGCTGATACAGCCGGTCTGCCGCATAAAGCCAGCTCAGCGCGTTTTCTGTGCCCGAGGCCACCAATTGCCCCACCAACAGGTTAATCTGCAACACCCCGCTAGACAGGGCCGCAGGCAGGGCAATCACCAGCATGGCGCGCATATCCGGGGTCCAGCGGGGGCGGCCCGGGCGCAGGCGGATGCCAGCCCGCCCGGCGGCGCGCCAAACCAGCGCCAGCTGTGCCACACCGGCCAGCGGGATTGACCAAAGCAACCAATCGATCACCTGTTGGCCCAGCAGATTGGCCATCACCATGGCAAACACCACGAAGATATTCAGCAAAACCGGCGCCGCCGCGGCGGCGGCAAAATGGCCTGTGGCGTTTAAGATGCCCGAAAACAGCGCCGCCAGCGACATGAACAAAATATAGGGAAACAAGATGCGCCCATAGCCCACAGTCAGATCAAAGCGCGCATCGCCCGAAAACCCCTCGGCGGTGGCCCAGACAAAGGCCGGCATAAACAGCATGGCCAACGCGGTCAGCGCCAAAACCACCAGCGCCAGCCCATTCAGCGCATCGCGGGCAAAGCCGGTGGCATCTTCGCCGCCTTCGTATTTTTTGGAAAACATCGGCACGAAAGCCGCGTTAAACGCGCCCTCGGCAAAAAAGCGGCGAAACATATTGGGCAGGCGAAAGGCCGCCACGAAGGCATCCATCACCGGGCCGGGGCCGATATAGGCCAAGATCAAGATCTCGCGCACAAAGCCCAAAACCCGGCTGGCCAATGTCCAAAAGCCGACGGTCAGAAAACCGCTGATCAGGCGAATGGGTTTCACGGCGCGTCTGTCCTCTGTGGTGTTTGGCCCTAGATAGCCCAGCGATTGCCCGTGTGACAGAAGAAAAGCCTGCGATGCCGGGGGATCTAGCCTGCCAAGCTGCGCGCGATGGCGTTTTGGCGTTCAATCACGCGGGGCATATCCAACGTGGCAATCTGGCCCTCGCGCACCACTTGGCGGCCTTCGACAAACAAATGCCGCACCCGCGTGGGGCCAGCCAGCACCAGCGCCGCCGGATCCCAGCTGCCAGCGCTATCGATGCCGGTGATATCCCACAGCGCAATATCGGCGCGTTTGCCCACCGCCAGGCGCCCGCAATCGGGGCGGCCCAGCACATCGGCCCCGCCGCGCGTGGCAATTTCCAGCGCCTCACGCGCGCTCATGGCATCGGCACCAATGGCCACGCGCTGCAACAGCATGGCTTGGCGGGCCTCTAGCATCAGGTTGCCCATGTCATTGCTGGCCGAGCCATCCACCCCCAGCCCCACAGGCACGCCGCTGTCGCGCATCTGGCGCAGCGGTGCAATGCCCGAGCCAAGCCGACAGTTCGAGCAGGGGCAATGGGCCACCCCCGTGCGGCTGCGCGCAAACAGGCCAATTTCCGCGCTGTCCAGTTTCACGCAATGGGCATGCCACACATCGGGGCCCGTCCAGCCCAGCTCTTCGGCATATTGGCCGGGGCGCATGCCAAAATTGGCCAGGCTATAGCGGATATCTTCGTCGTTTTCTGCCAGATGGGTATGCAGCATCACGCCTTTGTCGCGGGCCAACAGGGCGGCATCGCGCATCAGCTCGCGGCTGACGGAAAAGGGCGAGCAGGGGGCAATGCCCACGCGCACCATCGCGCCTTCGGCTGGGTTGTGAAAGGCATCCACAACGCGGATGCAATCATCGAGGATATCCGCCTCGCGTTCCACCAAACTGTCGGGGGGCAGGCCACCATCTGATTCGCCAATGCTCATCGCGCCGCGGGTGGGGTGAAAGCGCAGGCCAATTTCCTGGGCTGCGTGAATGGTATCTTCCAGCCTTGCGCCATTGGGGTAAAGATACAGGTGATCTGACGTCAGCGTGCAGCCCGACAGCGCCAATTCCGCCAAGCCCACCTGCGCCGAGATGAAAAACGCCTCGGGGGTAAAGCGCGACCAGATGGGATAAAGGGTTTGCAGCCAGCCAAACAGCAAGGCGTCTTGCCCGCCGGGCACTGCGCGCGTCAGCGTTTGATACAGGTGATGGTGGGTGTTTACCAAGCCCGGGGTCAGCACACAGCCCTTGGCCGACAGGGTTTCACCACGGCTGGTCAGGTTTTCACCGATGGCGGCAATCACCCCATCGCGCAGCAAAATATCCGCGCCCCGCAATTCGCGGCGTTGATCATCCATCGTCAGGATGTGGTCGGCGTTTTTCAGCAGAATTTCGGGCATGGGCACCTCGTTGCCAAGATGCCCCCTCGGTCCAAGCTGCGCGCGCATCGGAAAGGGGCAAGAAATGCGTGCACGGCCATAGCCTAGTGGATAAGCCGCCCCCAGATCAAGCGTCAGGGCCGGTTTTGGCCATGCTGGCCTGCAAAATGGCCAAGGCCGCCGCATGCTGCTGGGCATTGGCCGCGGCCAGCACCTGCCCACCCTCATGCGCGGGCCCGCCCTGCCAGTTGCTTACAATGCCGCCTGCGGCCTGAATAACCGCGAGGGGCGCTTGAATGTCATAGTTTGACAGCCCCGCTTCGATCACCAGGTCGATATGGCCCGCGGCCAGCAAGGCATAGGCGTAGCAATCCATCCCGTAGCGCACCAGCCGCGCCTGTGCCGCGACTGCGTGAAAGGCGGCCGCCTCGGCCGGGCTGCCGACCTCGGGGAAGGTGGTGAAAAGCAGCGCCTGATCCAGCCCGCGTGCCCCCCGCGTGGCCAGCGGGCGGGCGCCATGGGGGCCTTGCATCTGGGCCTGGCCAAACCCGCCCCAAAAGCGTTCGCCGATATAGGGCTGATCGATCATGCCAAAGGCTGGCACGCCATCGATGGCTGCGGCCAGCAACACACCCCATGTGGGCGTGCCCGCCAAAAAGCCGCGGGTGCCATCGATTGGGTCTAGCACCCAAGTGATATTGGATTGGCCTGCGCTGGCGCCGTATTCTTCGCCGATGATGCCATCATTGGGCCGGCGCTGGGCCAAGACCGCGCGCATGGCGCGTTCGGCTGCGCGGTCGCCCTCTGTTACCGGGTCAAAGCCGCCTTGCTGTTTGTTGTCTGCGCTCAGATCGGGGCTGCGGAAATAGGGCAAGACGGCGCTGCGCGCGGCATCGGCCATGGCATGGGCGGTTGCGATGATGTCTTTGGCGTCTGGGTGCTGCATTGGGGGCGCTCCGGCTGATGGGCCAGCCCTAGCGCAGCGCCCCCGCTAGCTCAAGCCACGTCTGAAAGAACGCGTGCCAGATCAAACAGGCGACGGCGCTGGTTTTCTGGAATTGCGTAATACGAGCGCACCAGATCCATGGCTTCTTTGTCGCCAATCAGGTCTTTTGGCATGGCGCTGTCCCCTTCAGGGGTGGCGCTGTTGAGACCTTCGAAGAAAAAACTTACCTGCACTTCCAAAACCTCGGCAATATCCCATAGCCGAGATGCGCTGACGCGGTTGGCGCCAGTTTCATATTTCTGGATTTGCTGAAACTTGATACCCACTCGTTCGGCCAGCTGTTGCTGGGTCATGCCGATTAACCAACGGCGCTGACGAATACGCTTACCAACATGTACATCCACTGGATGTGGCATATGTCTCTCCTGTTTTCACCTGTCTTTGCGTGAAACAGTCAGGTTTTCCCGACTATACGGCGCGGGGCCGAATTCCCATCCCCTGGGAAGTTCGGGCAATCTGAACTGGTTGGGCCGGGTTGCATACCCCAATTCAGCGACCCTATACGTTTGAGACACAATCTAGACGCGATTAGACCCGTAATTGACCATTTGACCCTGCGTTGACAGGCCGGGTTGGGCTGGCCATTGTGCAACCGCAGCAAAGCAGGAGGCAAAGATGCGCGTGTTTCAGGTGTCGCAGGTGGGGCAGGCAGCCGATCTGGTATCAGCAGATATACCAGACCCAGGCCCCGGGCAATTGCGCCTGAAAATTCAGGCCTGCGGGTTAAACTTTGCCGATCTTTTGATGGAGCAGGGCAAATACCAAGACACCCCGCAACCGCCCTTTGTGCTGGGCATGGAGGTGGCCGGCGTGGTCGATGCCTTGGGCCCCGATGTGGCAGGCCCCTCCATTGGCACCCGCGTGGCGGTGTTTGGTGGCCAGGGCGGGCTGGCCGATTATGGCTGTTTTCCTGCCGCGCGCGCAGTGCCCTTGCCCGACGCCATGAGCGCGATCGACGCGGCCGCGTTTCAAATTGCCTATGGCACCAGCCACGTGGCCCTGGCCCATCGCGCCGCGTTGCAACCGGGGGAAACCCTGTTGGTGTTGGGGGCTGCGGGCGGTGTGGGGCTGACAGCCGTTGAGGTGGGCAAGCTGATGGGCGCGCGGGTGATCGCCGTGGCGCGGGGTGCCGACAAGCTGCAGGTTGCCGCCCAGGCTGGCGCCGATCACCTGATCGATGCCAGCGACGATATCCGCGCCAAGGTAAAGGCGCTTGGCGGGGCAGATGTGGTTTACGACCCCGTGGGCGGCGATCAATGGCAGGCCGCGTTTCGCGCCTGCAACCCCGAGGCCAGATTGCTGCCCATCGGCTTTGCCGCGGGTGAGGTGCCGCAAATACCGGCCAACCACCTTTTGGTTAAAAACTTAAGCGTTTTGGGTGTCTATTGGGGGGGCTATCTAAAGTTTCGCCCCGATGTAGTGACAAACAGCCTGAAAGAGCTGTTTCAATGGTATGAACAGGGGCGTTTGAAACCCCATGTCAGCCATGTTTTGCCGCTGGATCAGGCGCGCGAGGCGCTGGAATTGCTGCGCGCGCGCAAATCGACCGGCAAGGTGGTGGTTACGCCCTAACGCCCAACGCGCCATGCCGGGCGCGGGCAGGCCGGGCTTGCGGCAAAATACACCAGCCAAGATATACCTTTTTCGCGTGCACCCCTCTTGAAACGTGGGCCCCGCTTTCCGATATTTGCGCCAAGGCCCATGCGTCGGGCCACAGCGTTTCGCATCGGAGGTAAAGATGGCAGAATATCAAACGATCCGGACCGCGGCTGGCAGCCGCGCCGCCCAGATTGACGAGGGCCTGCGCGCCCATATGAACAAGGTCTATGGCACCATGTCTGTGGGCATGTTGCTGACATTTGCAGTGGCATGGGCCGTCGGCACCAGCCCCGCATTGCTGAGCATGTTCCGCGACCCCATCACCCTAAGCCCGAATATCCTGGGCTGGATCGTGATGTTTGCGCCCTTGGCCATGGTGTTTGGCTTTGGTGCCGCCATCAACCGCCTGTCGGCGGCGGGCGCCCAGTTGTTTTTCTACGCCTTTGCCTCGGTCATGGGGCTGAGCCTGGCATGGATCTTCAAGGCCTTCACCGGCATCTCGATTGCGCAGGTGTTTCTTGTCACCTCGATCTCGTTTGCTGGCCTTAGCCTGTGGGGCTACACCACCAAGAAAGACATTTCTGGCTGGGGGTCGTTCCTGATCATGGGTGTGATCGGCCTGGTTGTGGCATCGATCATCAACATTTTCCTGGGCTCGCCCGCGATTCACTTTGCCGTGTCGATCTTGGGCCTGCTGATCTTTGCTGGCCTGACCGCCTATGACACGCAGAACATCAAAAACACCTACCTGCAGCATGCCCATTCGGGCGATAGCGAATGGCTGGGCAAAGCCGCCATCATGGGCGCGCTGAGCCTCTACATGGACTTTATCAACATGTTCATGTTCCTGCTGCAGTTCCTGGGCAACCGCGAATAATCGCGCCAGGGCAACATGATGCAACGCAAGGGCCGGTCGCTGACCGGCCCTTTTTTATGGCAGCAAACTGCGGCTGTGGCGGCAGGCCGGCATTAGCAGCAGGCCCAACAAAAAAACCGCGCAGGCCTGGGGCTGCGCGGTTTTTTGTAATCCGGGTTGGCGATCTTACTTGATCTTGCCTTCCTTATACTCGACGTGCTTGCGCGCGACCGGGTCGTACTTGCGTACGGTCATTTTCTCGGTCATGGTGCGTGCGTTTTTCTTGGTCACATAAAAGTGGCCAGTGCCCGCGCTCGAGTTCAGGCGGATTTTGATTGTGGTCGGCTTCGCCATGGTCGCTCTCCTGCACCGGGCGGGAAGGCGCCCGTGAAAATCTTATGAAGCCTGCCTTTTACCGAGGGCGCGCAAAGAGTCAACAGCCATCGGCACAGAATTGCAAAGATTTATCCGAACCTAAGGCGCGGCGCGCCCGGCAGCCGCATGCAGGGCGGAAACCGTGGCTGGATCTAGCTGCAACGCCTGCGCCAAAGCCGCCAGATAGGGGGCGCTGGCCCCGGTGTCGTCTGGCCAGGCCATCAGGGCCGCGCTATAGACTTGCACACCCCATTGCTGGCCTGTGGCCGCGGCCAGGGCGGCGGGGTCGGGGGGCTCTTGCAGGGCGGTGGCGACAAAGGCGCGCTCGGCCTCGGTGGCGCCCTCAAGCTGCGCCAGCACCTCGGCCTGGGCTTGGGCGGGCAGGGGGGCTGTGGCATTGGCAGCCTGCGCCATGGCGCGGATCATCAGCTTGGCGCTGTCTTCGCTGGCATCCGCCAGGGGCGTGCCTTGGGTCATCGCCTCGAACATCTGGGTCATCGTTTGCATGCCGGCGCTAGCGGCTGTGCCCATGCTGGCCAAAGCTGTGGTGAATTCTGCCATGCCTGCCGCTGGTTGCATGTGTTGGCCCATCGCGGCAAAGGCCGCGCGCATTTGCTGTGCGCCTTGGCCCAGCCCCATTTGATCGGCCATGGCCTGCAGGTGCTGGGCCATATCGGCGCCAGGCCCGGTGTTGGTATCGCCTGCCATATGCGCCATGGCCTGCTGGCCGCGCTGCGCTGCAAGCGCCATGGAAAATGCCGCCAATGTTGCCTTGAAACTCATCTTTCTATCCTCCGCTGTTGGGCGAGCATAGCAGGGTTTTCGCCCCGGGCCTATGGCCCAGTATAGCCTTGCCTATGGCCCACTATTGCCGGGCCTGGGGCGTAAAAACCAAGATGCGCGGGGGGCCTATAAGCCGGATTCTGTCCAGGGGTTGCCCCCTTGGATGGCCATTCATCTAGCGGCATCGTTGCCGATACCGTCAAGCTGCCTACCCGGATCCCTGGGCCAAGACGGCCTGCGGCGATATCGGTTGCCCGATCCAGACCCGCGCAGGATCCCTATTCGGCATTGCTCCAGGTGGGGCTTGCCATGCGGGTGCTGTTGCCAGCCCCCCGGTGGGCTTTTACCCCACCGTTTCACCCTTACCCGCCGCGGACGGCGGGCGGTTTATTTTCTGTGGCGCTTTCCGTCGGGTTTCCCCGCCCGGGCGTTACCCGGCACCTGTGTCTTGTGGAGTCCGGACTTTCCTCTCCGGCGGAACCCCGCCGCAGCGGCCACCCAGCCCCCCGCGCAGGCCCGGGTTAAGCGCTTGTGGGGCGGTGGTCAACGCCAAAGCGTTGCGCCAGATCGGCGGCTTGCGCGCAATCGATCGCGGCCAGGGGCCCCGCGGCCCAAGGGCGAAAGCGCAGGCGAAACGCGGCCAAAATCGCCCTGTCGGGTATATCTGGGCTATCGTCATAGCCAAAGCGCGCGCAATCGGCGCGAAAGGCCGCCATATCGGGCTGCGGCATTGGCGTGGCCAGGGGCCCGGGCCAAACGGCCAGCCCCAGGTGGGCCAAGCCCTGCCAGTCAAATTTTGCGCCGGGGTCTTGTTTGCGGGTTGGGGCCATGTCGGAATGGCCAATCACCCCATGGGCCGGTATCTGCCAACGCTGCACGATACCCCCCAATAGCTGCGCCAGCGCCTGCATTTGGGCATGGGCAAAGGGGTGGGCGCCGGTGTTATCCAGCTCGATCCCCACGGAATGCGAGTTTACATCGCAAATCGCCCCCCAGCGGCCTGCGCCTGCGTGCCATGCACGCTGCGCCTCGTCGACCAGCTGCCAGACCTGGCCGTTATTGCCGATAAGGTAATGGGCTGAAACCTCGGCCGCGGGGTCGCACAGCCGCTCTAGCGCGGGCTGTGCGCCTTGCATGGCTGTGTAGTGGATAACCACCAAAGAGGGGCGCGCGCCGCCGCGGCGCGGCCCGAAATTGGGGGAGGGCTGCCAGATCACGCGCGTTTAGTTTTGCCGCGCCAGGCGGAAGGGCGCGGGATCCCACGCACAGGCAAACCCATCGCCATCGGGGTCAAGCCCCATGCGGTCACGCTCGGGGCCGCCTTTGGCCAGAAAATCGGCCTGCGCCAGATCGGGCGAGGGGTATTTGCCGCAATTGCGCGCATAGCGGGTTTGCGAGGCAATGCCGCCCCTTGTATACAGCGCCTCGCCCTTGGCATTTTGGGTGTTCAGCGCGAAATCCACAATATTCGGCCCGCTTGCACCGCTGCGCGATGGCAGCTCGGTTGGGGCGATCACTTGATATTGGGCGCGGTTTTGCGCCAGGCGTTCGGCGTCGGTTTCTATGCTGCGCAGGCTGGAGACATCTTGAAAATCGTTTTCCTGCGAAATCCCCGCTGCATTCACTGCCACCGGCGGTGGGTTTGCGGGGCTGGCCTCGACCGGCGGCACGCCAGAGTTTAGCGCGGCCGCCGTGGCTGCGGCCAGCGCCTCGGCCTCGGATTGCTGGGGTGATGCCGCCTCGAGAGGCAAACCGTTGGTGCCGGGCAATTGGCCTTGCAGCGCAGCCTCGCGCGCGGCTTGCTGTTGGGCATAGCTTTGGTTAAGGCCAGCGCCGCTGTCGGGAACAGTTGCAACGCAGGCGGCCAAGGCCGCCAGCGCTGCGCCGGAAACTAGAAATCGCTTGATCATTGGGTCGCCTGCAAGTTTCTTTGCAGGGGGTTTACCACCATTTCTGCGGTTTGGCCACAAAGCCCGCCGCCTGTTCCAGCGCATAGGCGGTATTCAGCAAATCGGCCTCTTCCCACGGGCGGCCAATCAGCTGCAGCCCCAGGGGCAGGCCGCTGGCATCGGTGCCGGTGGGCACGCTGATACCGGGCAGGCCGGCCAGGTTGACGGTAACGGTGAACACGTCGTTGAGATACATTTGCACCGGGTCCGCCTCGGCCATTTCGCCCAAACCAAAGGCCGCGCTGGGCGTGGCGGGGGTAAGAATGGCATCGACACCCGCGGCAAAGGCCTGATCAAAATCGCGTTTGATCAGCGCGCGCACGCGGCGGGCGCGGTTGTAATAGGCATCGTAAAAGCCCGCTGACAGCACATAGGTGCCCACCATCACGCGGCGCTGCACCTCGTGGCCGAACCCTTCGGCGCGGGTTTTTTCATACATTTCGGTGATGCCATCGCCCTGGCCCAGGCTGGCGCGATGGCCATAGCGCACCCCGTCATAGCGCGCCAGGTTAGACGAGGCCTCGGCCGGTGCGATCACGTAATAGGCCGGCAGGGCATATTTTGTATGCGGCAGGCTGATATCACGAATTTCAGCGCCGGCATCTTTCAGCATGGCTGTGCCATCGGCCCATAGTTTTTCAATTTCCGCGGGCATGCCATCCATGCGGTATTCAGCGGGAATGCCGATAACCTTGCCGCGAATATCGCCGCTGAGCATGGCCTCGAAATCGGGCACAGGCAGATCGGCGCTGGTGGAATCCTTTGGGTCGTGCCCGGCCATGGCGCCCAGCATGATGGCCGCATCGCGCACGGTTTTGGTCATGGGGCCGGCCTGATCCAAAGACGAGGCAAAGGCCACAATCCCCCAGCGCGAACAGCGCCCGTAGGTGGGCTTGATCCCGACAATGCCGGTAAAGGCCGCAGGCTGGCGGATAGAGCCGCCGGTATCGGTGCCGGTGGCCGCCAGGCACAAATCAGCCGCCACAGCCGCAGCCGAGCCCCCAGACGAGCCGCCGGGCGTAAGTGCTGCCGCATCGCCCGCACGGCGCCAGGGGTTGACCGCATTGCCATAGCACGAGGTTTCGTTCGAGCTGCCCATGGCAAATTCGTCCATGTTCAGCTTGCCCAGCATCACCGCGCCTGCATCGAACAGCTTTTGGGTGACGGTCGATTCATATTCGGGGCGAAAGCCCTGCAAAATGCGGCTGGCGGCCTGGCTGGGCACGCCTTTTGTGCAAAACAGGTCTTTGATGCCCAAGGGCAGGCCGCACATGGCGGGTGCGTCACCGGCCTGAATGCGCGCATCAGCGGCGCGGGCCTGATCCAGGGCCAATTCCGGGGTTTTATGCACAAAGGCGCCCAAGGCATCGGCGCTTTCTACCTGTTTCAGGCAGCTTTCGGTCAATTCTACGCTGGTTACATCGCCGCTGCGCAGCTTGTCGCGGGCCTCGGCCAGCGTGAGGGTGTTCAATTCTGTCATCGGATCACTCTACAACCTTGGGAACGGCGAAGAACCCTTCGCGGGCATCGGGGGCATTGGCCAAAACCTTGGCTTGCTGGTCGCCATCGCTGACAATGTCCTCGCGGCGTTTCAGGCGCATGGGCGTGACCGATGTCATGGGTTCGATCCCTTCGACATCAACCTCGTTCAGCTGCTCGATAAAGCCGAGGATGTTGTTGAATTCCTGCGCCAAGGCGGGCAGGGCATCGGGCTCTACCTTGATGCGGGCAAGCTTGGCCACTTTGGCGGCTTTTTCCAGGTCAATCGACATCCAAAACTCTCCGTTTTCCAGACGCACCAGCGTTTAACGCCGCCAGCCCCCGCCCGCAAGCACATGACGCGGGCTTTTGCGCCTTTTCCCCGCGCTTGGCCGTGCTAGGCTGTGTGGCAGGCGCATTTTTAGCACGGGAGAGAGAGAATGCAGATCGTTTGGTTGGGCCATGGCTCGTTTCGCTATGAAATCGAGGGCAAAGTGCTGTTGGTGGATCCGTGGTTGAATGGCAACCCGATGATGCCCGAAGACCGCCATGCCGAAGCCACGGCAGGGGCCACGCATATTTTGTTAACCCATACCCATTTTGACCATGTGGTCGATGTGTTGGGCCTGGCGCGTGCGCTGAATATTCCGGTTGTGGGCCAATACGATCTGATGGGCCATTGGGCGGAAACAGAAGGTGTGGAAACCATCGGTTTCAACAAAGGTGGCACTGTTGATCTGGGCGGGCCAAAGGTAACGATGGTGCATGCGGTGCATTCCACCAGCTTTGCCACACCCAATGGCCCCAATGTGCCGGGCACAGAATGCGGGTTTATGATCGCGGGCGAGGGCCATGTGATTTATCATTCGGGCGATACCGATGTGATGGCCGATATGCAGGTTTTTGCCGATCTGCACAGCCCCGATATCGGGGTGTTGGCGGCGGGTGGCCATTTTACCATGGACATGCATCGCGCGGCTTATGCGGCCAAGCGGTTTTTCGATTTCAAAACCGTCATTCCCGGCCATTACCGCACCTTCCCGCTGCTGGAACAATCAGCCGATACGCTGAAAGCCGCCTTGCCAAATGTCGATGTGATCGAGCCCGAGGTTTTGGTGCCGATGGCGTTTTAAGCGCTTAAGAGCGGCGCGCGGCGAAAAAATCGCGCAGCAGCGCCTCGGCGTCGCGCGCGGCCAGCCCATCGTAAATTTCGGGGCGGTGGTGGCATTGGGGGTGCGAAAACACCCGCGCGCCTTGCGCCACCCCACCCGATTTGGGATCGCTTGCGCCATAATACAGCCGGGCGATACGGGCAAAAGAAATGGCCGCTGCACACATTGGGCAGGGCTCTAGCGTCACATAGAGCGCATGCCCTGCCAGCCGCTCTTGGCCCAGCTGCGCGCAGGCGGCACGGATGGCCAGCACCTCGGCATGGGCGGTGGGGTCGTTTAATTCGCGGGTGCGGTTGCCGGCCTGCGCCACAACCTGCCCCCCGGGCGAAACGATCACTGCGCCCACGGGCACCTCGCCGCGGGTGGCGGCGGCTTGGGCCTCGGCAAGGGCCAGTTCCATGGGGCTGGTGCTGTGCGTGCTGTGCATTGTGCTGTGATGCCCGTTGATCTTTGCTTTCGCAAGCCTCGCGTTTCAGGCATACCCGCCCCATGAGCACAGAGTCGCACCCCGCAGGCGAGCGTATCGCCAAAGTTATTGCCCGTTCAGGGCGCGCCAGCCGCCGCGAAGCCGAGGCGCTGATTGCCGCTGGCCGCGTGGCTGTGAATGGCAAGGTGATCGAGCGCGCCGCGCTGAATGTGGGCCCAAAGGACCGCATCACCGTAGATGGCACACCCCTGTCCGCGCCCGAACCCGCGCGCCTGTGGCTGTATCACAAGCCCACGGGCCTGGTCACAACCACCCGCGACGAGCAGGGCCGCGCCACAATTTACGATGCCTTGCCCCCCGAAATGCCGCGGGTGATGAGCGTGGGGCGGCTTGATCTGAATTCCGAAGGGTTGCTGCTGCTGACCAATGATGGCGCGCTCAAACGCCAGTTGGAACTGCCCTCGACCGGCTGGTTGCGCAAATACCGCGTGCGCGTGAATGGCCGCCCCGATGATGCCCGCCTGGCACCCCTGCGCCAGGGGATCGAGATTGAGGGCGAGAAATTTCAACCCATGAGCGTAACACTGGATCGCCAGCAAGGCGCCAATGCCTGGCTTACCATCGGCCTGCGCGAGGGCAAAAACCGCGAGATTCGCCGCGCGATGGAGGCCGTTGGCCTAACGGTGAACAGGCTGATCCGCGTCTCTTACGGGCCGTTCCAGCTGGGCCAGTTGAAACCCGGCCAAGTAGAAGAGGTGCGCCGCCGCGTGCTGCGCGACCAATTGGGCCTGAACGATGCGCAGCCAGATGAGGTTGAAAAGCCTGCGGGCAAGAAACCCGCTGTGAAATCTGGTGCGAAACCTGCAGCGAAACCTGGTGCCAAACCGCGCAGCATCAGCCGCCCGGCCCGCACGCCGCGCAGCGACCCGGGCTTTGCCGCGGGTTTCACCCCAAAGCCACGGGGGCGCAGCGCCAAGGGGGGCACGGGCGCCAAACCGGCCGGCCCCGGCAAGGCCGGGCCATCGCCTGCACAGGGCAAGCCCCGTGGCCCGCGCCCAAAGCGCTGATTTTCACGCTTTGACGCCGATTTGCGCCGCTTCCCCCTAGTAACAGCGCGGCCAATCACCTACCTTTTACCGGTAGGTAAACGTGTTGGGGCGCATGTCGGGTTCTGGGCTGCAAAAATGGGCATATGCCGGGCTGGTGCTGTTGATATTCTATATCGTCACAGCAGGGGGGCTTTAGCATGGCCAAGCGATTTGGTGGCCAATTCAGCCCCGGCGGGGCAGGCCAGGCCAGCGCCGCTGCAGGCGCGCCGCGGGGCAGATTGCAGCGCAGCCCGGTGGGGGCGCGGGTAAACCTGCTGTTTTTCTGGCCAGTTTTGCTGCTGGCAAAGGGGTATTTTGGCCCGCCTGCACAGTTTTTTGGCATGTTGGTGGCGGCGCTCTTGCTGGTTTTGGCGGCTTGGCTGACGCGCGAAGGCGTGCGGGCACACGCGGCTTATGAGGCGCGCAAACTGGCGCGCCGCCCGGCCATACCGCGCAAGATATTTGCCAGCGTCCTGACTGGCCTGGCGCTGGGGCTGGCGGGCTATTTCGCTTTTGGGGCCATGGGTGCTGCGCTGTCGGGGGGCTTGGGGGCGGTGCTGCACAGCCTGTCTTTTGGGCTCGATCCCCTGCGCAGCAAAGGCTTTGACGAGGTGGGCGCCTTTCAGGCCCAACGCGCCGAACACGCGGTGGCCGAGGCCGAGGCCTACCTAAGCCAGATGGCCCAGGCGGTGCAGCGTGCCGGCGACCCGCAGGTGATGGCGCAGATGCGCAGTTTTCAAGCGGTGGTTGGGCAAATGCTGCAAACGGTGCAGGACGACCCCCGCGATTTAAGCGCGGCGCGGAAATATCTGGGCGTTTATCTGATGGGCGCGCGCGATGCGGCGCAAAAATTTGCCGATTTGCACCAGCGCCACGCAGATGGCCCGGCCAAGCCCGATTTCATGCAGCTTTTGAGCGATCTCGAGGCGGGTTTCGACGCCAAAACCCAAAAGCTGCTTTTGGCCGATCATGCGGATTTGACAGTGGAAATAGAGGTTTTGCGCGCGCGTTTGCAGCGTGAAGGCGTGCGGTTAGAGTAAGGATCAGGGGGTAAATATGGCATCTGAAATTCAAATGAAGGCACAGCAAGTTTTGGCCGAGGTCGAACAGGTAAGCGCGGCCATTCTGCCCGAACCGGCAGAGGCCACAGCCATCGTGCCCCTTGAACAGGCCGATCCGCAGGCCAGCGCCGAAATTCAGCGCCGCATGGCTGAAATCGATATGGGCGATACCAACTCGATCGTGTCTTTCGGCTCGGCCGCGCAGGCGGAATTGCAAACCATCAGCCAGGCCATGCTGGCCGATGTGCGCAACAAAGATGTGGGCCCTGCGGGCGACAGCCTGCGCACCATGGTCAGCACCATCCGCGGCTTTTCTGTCAGCGAACTGGACGTGCGGCGCAAACGCTCGTGGTGGGAAAAGCTGATCGGCCGTGCGGCGCCTTTCGCCAAATTCGCCGCCCGGTTTGAACAGGTTCAGGGCCAAATCGACCGCATCACCAGCGATTTGCTGGAACACGAGCATAAGCTGCTCAAAGACATCAAATCGCTGGATATGCTCTACGAAAAAACCTTGGCCTTTTACGACGAGCTGGCGCTTTACATCGCCGCGGGGCAGGCCAAACTGGCAGAATTAGACAGCACGGACATTCCCGCCAAAGAGGCGCAATTGCAGGCCACCCCCGAAGAGGGCCAGGTGATTGTGGCCCAAGAGCTGCGCGATTTGCGCGCCGCCCGCGATGATCTGGAACGCCGGGTGCATGATCTGAAACTGACCCGGCAAGTCACGATGCAATCGCTGCCATCGATCCGCCTGGTGCAGGAAAACGACAAAAGCCTGGTGACAAAGATCAACTCGACCCTGGTGAACACCGTGCCCTTGTGGGAAACCCAGCTGGCGCAGGCCGTCACCATTCAGCGCAGCGCCGAGGCCGCGGCAGCCGTGCGCGATGCCAATAACCTGACCAACGAATTGCTGCAGGCCAACGCCCAAAACCTGCGCGACAGCAACCGCAAGATCCGCGAAGAAATGGAGCGCGGTGTCTTCGATATCGAGGCGGTCAAACAGGCCAATGCCGCGCTGATCGGTACGATCGAGGATTCGCTGCAAATCGCTGACGAGGGCAAGCGCCGCCGCGCCGAAGCCGAGGGCGAGTTAAAGAAAATGGAGGCGGAATTGCGCAGCACTTTGGCCTCTGCGCGCGCCCGCCGCGATGGTGTGGGCGATACTGCGGGCCGCGCAGTGCCGGGGGCGTAGGGCCATGCAAAGGGGGGCGCGGGCGCGCAAATTTGGCTTGGGGGCGGTGCTGGCGGCGGGGCTGTCGGCATGCATGCCCATGATGGGCCAGCGCCCCGCCCCGCCCGATGATGCAGCCGGCCTGCAGCCCTCGGCGCAAAGCCTGGGCCTGGCGCGCTATTACGCCCGCCTGCAGGAAACGCAGCTGTCAAAGGGGTTGCTGCGCACCGATGGTGGCGGGCCCGATACGCCCTTTGATGATGAAATGCTGGCCCGCAACTTCGAGCAGCTGGCGTTTTTTGATGAATACGAACGCGGCCGCGGCCTGATCGGCGCGCGGGCCGAGCCGGGTGTGCTGCGCCGCTGGGTGGCGCCGGTGCGTATCACGGTGGAATTTGGCGCCAGCGTGCCCGCAGCCCAGCAGCGGGCCGACACACAGCTGGTGGGTGAATATGCCCAACGCTTGGCGCGGGTAACGGGCCACCCGATTAGCGCCGGCGCGCGGGGTAATTTTCACGTGCTGGTGGCCAGCGAAGACGACCGCCTGGCCACGATTGCCCGCGTGCGCCAGCTAGAGCCAAATATCAACCCGGCCACCCTGTCGATGCTGCGCAGCTTGCCGCGCGCCATTCATTGCCTTGTGCTGGCCTTTTCCGACCCGAAAAACGATGCCGTCTATACCCGTGCCATTGCCATCATTCGCGCCGAGCACCCCGATTTGATGCGCAAATCCTGCGTGCACGAGGAATTGGCCCAGGGTTTGGGCCTGGCCAACGACAGCCCGCGGGCGCGGCCCTCGATTTTCAATGATGATGACGAATTTGCATTGCTGACAACGCAAGATGAAATGCTGTTGGCCATGTTATACGACCCGCGCTTGCGCCCGGGCATCACGCGCGATCAGGCCTTGCCCATTGTGGGGCGCATCGCGCGCGAAAAGGTGGGCAGTTTGGGGTAAGCGCGGCCAGCTTGGTGCGCATGGTTTGCCAGATCAGGGGGTTTTATGGGGATTTTTGATTTTTTATCGGGCCAGTTCATTGATGTGATCCACTGGGTGGATGACAGCCGCGATACGATGGTGTGGCGGTTTCAGCGCGAAGGGCATGAAATAAAATACGGCGCCAAGCTGACCGTGCGCGAGGGGCAGGCGGCGCTATTTGTGCACGAAGGGCAGCTGGCCGATGTTTTCACCCCCGGCCTTTACCTGCTGGAAACCAACAATATGCCGGTCTTGACCAGCTTGAACCATTGGGATCACGGGTTCCGCTCGCCGTTCAAATCCGAGATCTATTTTGTCAACACAACCCGGTTTACCGGGCTGAAATGGGGCACGAAAAACCCGGTCATTTGCCGCGATCCCGAATTTGGGCCGGTGCGCCTGCGCGCCTTTGGCAGCTATGGGGTGCGCATCACCAACCCGGCCCTGTTTCTGACGGAAATCGTGGGCACCGATGGCGAATTCACCATGGACGAGATCAGCTTTCAGATCCGCAATATCTTGGTGCAAGAATTCTCGCGGGTTGTGGCGTCTTCGGGGATACCGGTTTTGGATATGGCCGCGAATACCGGCGATCTGGGCCGTTTGGTGGCCACTGAAATTGCCCCCAAAGTGGCCGAATACGGGCTTAGCGTGCCGGAACTTTATATCGAAAACATCAGCCTGCCCCCCGCCGTGGAAGAGGCGCTGGATAAGCGCACATCGATGGGCATGGCGGGCGATTTGGGGCGGTTTACCCAATATTCCGCCGCCGAGGCCATGACCAAGGCTGCTATGGCGCAAAATTCGGCCATGGGCGCGGGCATTGGGGCAGGGCTGGGCATGGGCATGGCGCAAACCATGGCGGCAGCCGGGCCCTGGGGGCAGGCGCCTGGCACTGCCGCAGCCGCCCCCACCCCACCGCCCCCGCCGCCATCAGAACATGTCTGGCACATTGCCGAGGCCGGCCAAACCAGCGGGCCCTTTTCCAAAGCGGCGCTGGGGCGCATGGCCACAGATGGCCGATTGACCCGGCAAACCTATGTCTGGACTGCCGGCCAGGATGGCTGGATGCATGCGGGCGATGTGGCCGAACTGGCGCAGCTTTTCACCGTGATGCCGCCACCACCGCCGCCCATTGGGGACGCGCCATAACATGCCCCAAGGGGCCGAACACCGGTTTGACTGCGCGCAATGTGGGGGCGATTACCGCTTTGATCCTGCCTCGGGGGCGCTGCTATGCGCGTTTTGCGGCAGCCAACAGCCATTGGCCAGCACGGGGCCCTGGGGGCGGGCGGGCGCTGGGGCTGCGGTTGCGGAAATACCCTTTGAAACCGGCTTGGCCGATCACCTGCCCGATCACCTAGCCGGCCATGCCATGCAAGAGGCGCGCGTGTCGCATTGCCCCAATTGCGGGGGTGATGTGGTGTTTGACGGCGCCACCCATGCCGCAGAATGCCCGTTTTGCACCACGCCCGTGGTGGTGGGCACTGGCACGAAACGCCAGATCAAGCCAGGCGCGGTGTTGCCCTTTGCGCTGGATGACGAGGCGGCGCGCACAGCCATGACTGCCTGGCTGGGGCGCTTGTGGTTTGCCCCAAACGGGCTGCAGCGCTACGCCCGCAAAGGGCGCGCCATGCAGGGCCTTTACGTGCCATATTGGACGTTTGATGCACAGTCTCACACCCAATACCGCGGCCAGCGCGGCACGGTTTATTATGAAACCCGCAGCGTGGTGATCGATGGCAAGCGCCAGCAGCGCCAGGTGCCAAAGGTGCGCTGGGCGCCGGTGGCGGGCCGCGTGGCGCGGTTTTTTGACGATGTGCTGGTGCTGGCCTCGGGCGGCTTGCCTGCGGGGCATATGCAAGGGCTGGCGCCCTGGGATCTGTCGGGCCTGCAGCCCTATCAGCCGCACTATCTGGCAGGCTTTCGCGCCGAGGCCTATACGGTGCCGCTGGATGCCGCGTTTCAGCAGGCGCGCCAAGACATGGCGGCTGTTATTGCCCGTGACATCCGCTTTGATATTGGCGGCGACCGCCAACAGATCGATCACGTCGATACCCGCCTGTCGGATGTGACGTTCAAGCATATTTTGCTGCCGGTTTGGGTGGCGGCCTATCAATATCGCGGAAAAACCTATCAATTCGTGGTCAATGGCCACAGTGGCAGGGTGCAGGGGCAGCGCCCTTGGTCGATCTGGAAACTGGCCTTTGCGCTGTGCCTTGGGGCTGTTGCGGCGGCGGTGGTTGGCTATGGCGTGGCGCAGGGCGGCTAGGGGCAGTGGCCATCTGGACCTTTGGGCAGGGCTTGATACCTTGGGCCCAATACGCCCTGAGTGAAAGCACCTTAGATGACCGAAAACGCCACCCAAACCCCAACCGAAACCCTGGATTTGGGCGATGATTTCGCCGCCCTGTCGCGCATCTTGCACAGCCGCTACAGCGCGCGCGCCTTTCTGCCCGATGCGGTGCCCGATCAGGTGGTGGCCGAAATCGTGCGGGTGGCGGGGCGCGTGCCCAGCTGGTGCAATGCCCAGCCATGGCAGGTGCATGTGACACGGCCTGCCCAAACCCAGGCGTTTTCGCAGATGTTATTGGCGCAAGTGGGCACAAAACCACCCCAGCCCGATATCGCATGGCCTGCCGCCTATACTGGCGCATACCAACAGCGCCGCCGTGACTGCGGCTTTCAATTATACGAGGCGGTGGGCATCGCACGCGAAGACAAGGCCGCGCGGGCGGCACAGATGCTGGAAAATTATCGCTTTTTCGGCGCGCCCCATGTGGCGCTGATAACCTCTGAGGCAGATCTGGGCGGCTATGGCGCCATGGATACCGGCGGCTTTGTGGCAGCCTTCACCCTGGCCGCACAGGCCGCAGGCGTTGCCTGCGTGCCGCAAGCCGCCATTGCCGCCTATGCCCCGGCGGTGCGGGCACATTTCAACCTGCCCGACACGCGGCTGGTGCTTTGCGCCATTTCCTTTGGCTATGCCGATGAAAGCCACCCAATCAACGGGTTTCGCACCGCGCGCGCAGGGCTGGACGAGGTGTTGCGCTGGGTTTAACCCCGCGCCGCCAAAAGGGCTGCCGCGCCTTGGCCGGTGGCATAGGTGGGCAGGCCCGCCGCGATGGTCAGGCAGACATCGCCGCGCGCATCCAGCACCACCAGATCGGCGCGTAAGCCCGGCGCAATTTGCCCGCGGTCCTGCAGCCCCAGCAGCCGTGCAGGCCCGGCTGAAACCAGGCCCCAAGCCGCCGCAAGGCCCAATTTGGGCGCCAGCTGCAGCGCGGCCTGCCGCGGCGCGGGGTAATGGTAATCTGATGCCAGCGCATCGCACAGGCCTGCCTCGGCCAGATCTTGTGCCGCCACATTGCCGGAATGCGACCCGCCCCGCACCACATTGGGGGCGCCCAAAACGATGCCATCGCCCCCCTGCCGCGCGGCCAGGGCGGCGGCGTGGGTTTCGGGAAACTCGCACAGGTGCACGCCCATGGCGCGCCATTCTGCCCTGCGCTGGGGGCTGGCATCATCATGGCTGCCCAAAATCACCCCAGCCGCTGACAGGCGCGCGGCCAGCTGGGCCAATTGGGCGGGCACGCGGGCCGATTGGGCAGAAAGCGCCTGCAGCAGGGCCAAATGCGCCTCGGGGCTGCGGCCGCTTTTCAGGGCTTGGCCTGTCAGGCGGGGGGGGCGCTTGCCTGCGGCCAGCGCGGCATGGGGCAGGTGATCGTTGAACACAACCTGGCCCACGCCATAGGCCTGCACAGCATTGGCAAAGCTTGGGTAATCATCCAGCAAATGGGTTTCAAAGCGCAGTTGAATACGCATATCTGTGCCGCGGCCGGCATAGGCCTGGTGGGCGGCAAGCAGGCGCTGGGCAAATTCGGGGGCGCGCATGCCGCCCTCCCAGCTCCAGAACTGGGCCAGCATGGCGGTGGTGATGCCATTGGCGGCCAGCTCTGCCTCGGTGGCTGATAGGCCCTGGCCCAAATCGCGCATCGCGCCACGGCGGGGGGCCATGTGCCGCTCGAAACCATCGCCATGGGCATCGATGATGCCAGGCAAAACCGTGCAGCCCGGCAGCGAGATACGCGCGGCTTGGGCAGGGGGGCTGGCGCAGATCGTGCCGTCGCAGACATGCACCGCACCCGGCCCCGGCCCGGTGGGGGCCAGCACGGTGGCATCGATCAGGCTGTAGCGCATGTTTGGCCCCCTTGGCCGCAATCTGTGTTGGCCTGCGCCTAGCGGATTTTGCCCGCAAATGCCAGATCGGCCATTTTTTGCGCCTTGGGTTTTCAGGGCTTGGCGCCGGGCTTTGGCAGGCATAAACAAAAGCCATCACATTTGGGGGTTTTTATGAACAGCCCACGTCTTGCTGCCCGCGCGATTATTTTGCACGAAAACCGGCTGCTGATGGTCAATGCCTATGGCCCCGAGGCCACCGGCCCCATCGCGCGGGATCTGTGGTGCGCCCCCGGCGGCGGGGTCGAGCGGGGCGCCAGCCTGCCCGATAACCTGCGCCGCGAGGTGCACGAGGAAACCGGATTAACCATCAAGGTGGGCACGCCCTGTTTGGTCAACGAATTTCACGACCCCGATGGCACGTTTCACCAGGTGGATATATATTTTCGCTGCCAATTGCTGGCAGGCCAGCTGGATGACACATGGCGCGATCCGGCCGGTGTGGTGACGCATCGGCGCTGGTTCGAGCGCGCCGAGCTAGAGCGCGGCACGATCTGTTTCAAGCCCGATAGCCTGCCCCATGTGGCCTGGGGGCGCGGCATTGGCTATGACCCGCTAGAGCCGATTTTGCGCTAGGGCATCGGGGGCGTATCGGGGCGCGCGCAGTTAGCTGCGCGGGGTAACTTGGCGCACCAGCCCCTCTTGCGTGGTGTTGGCCACCAGCCGCCCGTCACGGGTGAAAATGCGGCCGCGGTTAAAGCCACGCGCGCCGCCTGCCCATGGGCTGTCCATGGCGTAAAGCAGCCAGTCATCCAGCTGGAAATCATCATGTATCCACAGGGCATGATCGAGGCTGGCGAATTGCATGTCAGGGTCGGCAAAGGCGCGGCCATGGGGCATCATCGAGGTGCCAAGCAGCCCGAAATCCGATACGAAAGCCAGCGCTGCGCGTTGCAGCGCGCGGTTATCGCCCAAGGGGCCTTTGGTGCGGAACCACATGTTTTGCACCGGCGGGCGCGGCGTGCGATCAAGCGGTGGGCGCAGGGTGACGGGGCGCATCTCGATCGGGCGGGGGGTGGCGATCCATTTGCGATACATATCCGACAGTGGCACATCCGAGGCCGCCACCAGCTGTTCTTCGGTCAGCAGATCTTCGGGCATGGCAACATCGGGCATGGAATCGGCGTGAAACAGCCCCGGTTCGTGCACATGGAAACTGGCCGCCAGGTTCAAGATGGGTTGCCCATGCTGAATGGCCACCACCCGGCGTGTGGTAAAGCTGCCGCCGTCGCGGTCGCGTTCGACCTGATAGAGAACCGGCTGGGTGGCATCGCCGGGGCGCATGAAATAGGCATGCAGCGAATGCACAGGCCGGTCTTCGGGCACGGTCATGGTGGCGGCGCTGACCGCTTGGGCAATCACCTGCCCGCCAAAACTGCGCCCGCGCCCCTGTGGTGTGGCGATGCCGCGAAAGAAATCTTGCTCGATTTTTTCAACCGTCAAAACATTGACGAAAGCGGCCATCAGCTGCGCGTCGGTGGGTTGGGTGGGGGTGGTCATCGGGGTTTGGCCTTGTTTTGTTGCAGCGTCTTTGGCGGGCTCATTCGGCCTGTGCCGTCATGCATTGGCGCCCATCGGGGCCACGCACCCACATGCGCCCATCCTTGGCCCAGCAAAACTGTGCCCGTTCTGTATGCATCAAGGGCGAGGTGGCACGAAAGGAAAAGCCCTGCAAGCGCCCCAGTTTGCGTTCGGCCATCAGCATCAGCATCTGCGCCAGCAGCGGCCCATGGGTGACCAAACCGGCATAGCCCTCGATTTGGCGGGCATAGTCGATGTCGTAATGAATGCGATGGCCGTTGAACGTAAGGGCCGAATAGCGAAACAGCAGCGTGCTATCAAACCCCATGTCTTCGCAGGCCTCTTCATCGGTGGGGGCCATGGGCGGCGTGGGCTGTGGCGTGCCGGGGCTTGGATCTTGGCGATAGACCAGATCTTGCCATTCGCTGACGCAGATTTGGCCATTTTGCGTAATTTCATGGCGCAGGGTGACAAAGGCCAAAGGCCCGCTGCGCCCGTCTTTTTGGGCTGTGCTTTCGATGACCGAGCGCTTTTGCGCAGCCACCCCCGCCAGCAAGGGCGCGTGAAAGCGCAGCCGCCCGCCGGCCCACATGCGGCGCGGCAGACCCATATCAGGGATCAGCCCGATGCCGGTTTTGGGGTGGCCATCGCGGCCCAGATTGGCGGGCGGTTCGGGGGCCCAAAAATAGAGCTGGTGAAAAAATGGCGGCAGGGGCTGGCCGGCGCCGATGTTGGGGGGCTGGCCCAGCATCGCCTGCATGGCGCAGGCGCGTGCCGGGTCCATCATATCACACAGCGGATCGGTTTGACTGTTGCTCATCTTCGCCTCATGGTTTGTGCCCAAGTTACCAGCACAGGCCGGGGGGGCAATATGGCAAAGGTGGATAGTTTGGATCACTTGGTGCTGACTGTCAGCAACATACCGAAAACATTGGCGTTTTATTGCGATATCTTGGGGATGCAGGCCGAAGAATTTCACCCCAAAGATGGCAGCACCCGGTGGGCGCTGAAGTTTGGGCAGCAAAAAATCAACCTGCATCAGGCCGGGCAGGAATTTTTGCCAAAGGCCCATGTGCCGCAGCCGGGCAGCGCTGATCTGTGCTTTCTCAGCGCCACACCGATTGCCGATTGGCAGCAGCATCTGCAGCGCCTGGGCCAAGAGGTGATAGAGGGCCCGGTGCAGCGCACTGGCGCCACCGGGCCGATCTTGTCGGTCTATCTGCGTGATCCCGATCAAAACCTGATCGAGATTTCCCAACAGCTCTAAGACGGCTTTAAGGCTGCTTTAAGATTGGGCCGCTTTAACCAGGGCGATTTCGTCTTTCAGCCGGGCCATCAGCGCCGAAAGCGTCTCTATGCTGCGGGGGTCTGTCAGCTGGCCCTGATCGTTAAACGCCTGATCTGATGCGGCAATCATCACCTCGGGCCCGGGGATGACGCGCGGCTGAAACGGGTTCAGGCAGCTGCGCAGCATCACTTGCATACGCTCGCCCCCCGCGCGCCCGGCTGCGGCCGACATGATGGCCACAGGCTTGCCCGCCCATGGCCGCTGCGGGCCGCGGCTGAGCCAATCGAGCGCGTTTTTCAAGACGCCGGAAATGCCCTTGTTATATTCCGGCCCCGCAATCAGCACCGCATCGGCTGCGATGATTTGCTGGGCCAGCTGCTGCACCTCTTGGGGAATGCCGTGCTGGGCCTCGATATCGCCATCATAAAGCGGCAAGCGCAGGCTGGCCTCGGCATAGGTGGCGGGCCCAAACAGGCGCGCGGCCTCTTGCAAAAGCAGCCGGTTGGTGGAGCCGCTGCGCAGCGCCCCGCACAGGCCCAGCAGGTGTATTTGTGTCATGGGTGGTCCTATTGTTGCAGTTACCCGCCAAACCTATGCCCATTTCAGCGCCCGACCAGTGCCAAGGCCGCACAGCCCCTGTTCGTGCTCGAACAGGGGCCGGGTTTGGCCATCAGGCGTCGGGCAAAATCACAATTTCCACCCGGCGGTTTTGGGCGCGCCCCTCGGCTGTCAGGTTCGAGGCAACGGGTTGGTCTTCGCCGCGGCCAAGGCTTTGCAGGCGGGTGGCTGCCACGCCATTGCTGATCAGCGCTTCAGTCACCGCATTGGCGCGGCGCTGCGACAGATCGTAGTTATAGCTGGCATCGCCCACGTTATCGGTATGCCCAATCACCTGCACGGTCGAGGCGGGGTAGTCGTATAGGCTGGCCGCCACGCTGCGCAATTCATCGCGGATCGAGGGCTGCAAGCTGGCGCTGTCGGTTGCGAATAAGATATCTTGCGACATCGACACGATCAGCCGGTCGCCGGTGTTGGTGACTGTGGCCGCATTGCCCAGGCTGCTTTGCAATTCAGCGGCCTGTTTGTCTAGGCTATAGCCAATCGCGCCACCGGCCGTGGCGCCAATAGCCGCCCCTGTGATGGCGCCGCGCATTTTGTTGTCATTGGTCAAAATGCCCGTGATGCCACCGATAACAGCCCCCGTCAGCGCCCCGCGCTGGGTGTTTTCGCCCGGCTCTACGGTGCAGGCGGTGGTGGCCATCAGCGACATGCCAGCCAGGGCCAGCACCAGTTTGTTTCGTTTGCTCATCTTTCGTGCCTCGATCTGCGATACTGCCGCCCTCTGGTGGGGCGTGCCACAGTATAGCTGGCACATGCAGCGTGCCAAAGGGCAGATACCGCAGCCAGCCGGCCTTGGGCGGCATTCCGCGCAATTTCTGGGCGGCTGCTGCCCTAGGCGCCGGTTAATGCGCTTTCCCATGCCAGGATGGCGCGCTTGACCGGCAGGCCCCAGTGATAGCCCCCCAAGGCGCCCGATTTGCGCAAGGCCCTGTGGCAGGGGATCAGCAGGCTGATCGGGTTGCGCCCCACCGCCGTGCCCACCGCGCGCACGGCGCGCGGGTTGCCAATGGCCTGCGCGATATCGCCATAGGTGGTTACATGGCCTGTGGGCACGCGCAAAAGCGCCTCCCAGACCTTTATCTGAAAGGGCGCGCCAATCAGGTGCAGCGGCGCTTGGCCCTTGGCGGCAAAGGCGGCCTGCACCCATGGCGCCAGCGCATCGCGATCTTGCCGAAAACGCGCCTTTGGCCAGCGGCGGCACAGATCATCAAAAGCAATCTCGCGCCCCATTTCATCGGCCAGTGCCAGCCCGCACAGGCCCCGTGCCGTGCCCATGGCCAGTGTTTCGCCAAAGGGGCCGGAAAACCAGCCATAGGCAATATCAAGGCCCGCGCCCCCTTGGGCGTAGTCACCGGGTGTCATCGCCTCCCATGTCAGGAACAGATCATGCAACCGCCCGCTGCCCGACAGGCCGATATCGCCGGCCACCTGCAGCAGGCTGTGGCGCTGGGCCAGCAGGGTGCGGGCATGCGACATGGCCAGATATTGCTGGTATCGCTTGGGCGACACCCCCACCCATTGCGAGAATATGCGCTGGAAATGTGCCGCGCTCATGCCCATCTGCGCGGCCAATTCAGCCAAGGCCAGGGGCCCGGGGGCGGCATCGATCAGCGCAATGGCCCGGCGGATCACGTGATAGTGGTAGCTGGGTGTGTCGGGCGCGGGCATGGGCGGGGGCGCGGGCGTGGTGTGGGGCGGTGTGCTGTGCATCGGTGGTCCTGCTGCTTTGGGCCACAGTAGAAAAACCCCGGTGCCGGCGCGACCCGAAACTTGCGCATTTGCAACAACATCGCTGATTTGCCCGCCATCGCGCGCGCCACCTGGCCCCGGCCCTTGCCGGTGGGGTGAAAACGGGGCATAGCAGGCCCATGGCAAAACAGCTTGATTATCATACGATCCGCGAGATTTTCACCCGGTTTCAGGCCGCTGATGCCGCCCCCAAGGGCGAGCTAGAGCATGTCAATGCCTATACGCTGGTGGTGGCAGTGGCGCTTTCGGCGCAGGCCACAGATGCCGGCGTGAACAAGGCCACACGCGGCCTGTTTCAGGTGGCAGACACGCCCGAAAAGATGCTGGCCTTGGGGCTAGAGGGCGTGACCGAGCATATCAAAACCATTGGCCTGTTTCGCCAAAAGGCCAAGAATGTGATCAAGCTGTCGCAGATCTTGGTTGATGACTATGGCGGCCAAGTGCCCAATTCCCGTGCGGCGCTGCAGGCCCTGCCGGGGGTGGGGCGCAAAACCGCGAATGTGGTGCTGAATATGTGGTGGCACTATCCCGCGCAGGCGGTGGATACCCATATTTTCCGTGTGGGCAATCGCACTGGCATTTGCCCCGGCAAAGACGTGGTGGCGGTAGAGCGCGCCATCGAAGATAATATTCCCGTTGATTTTCAACAGCATGCACACCACTGGCTGATCTTGCATGGCCGCTACACCTGTGTGGCGCGCAAGCCTAAATGCGGCGCCTGCCTGATCCGTGATTTGTGCCAATTCGAGGATAAGACCCAATGAAAACCTATCAGATTGTCGGCATCGGCAATGCCATCGTTGATGTGATCACCCAGGCCGATGATGGCTATCTGGCCCAGATGGGCATTCAGAAAGGGGTGATGCAACTGGTCGAGCAATCGCGCGGCGAGCTGCTTTATGACAGCATGCAAACGCGGCGGCAGGCTGCTGGCGGCTCGGTGGCCAACACGATTGCGGGGCTTGGGGCCTTGGGGCTGAAAACCGGCTTTATCGGGCGCGTGCGCGATGACGAGCTGGGCCAGTTTTACGCCGAAGAGATGCGCCAAATGGGCACCGATTTTGTAAACCCGCCGGTGGCGGGCGGCGAATTGCCCACCTCGCGCTCGATGATCTTTGTCTCGCCCGATGGCGAGCGGTCGATGAACACTTATTTGGGTATTTCATCAGAACTGGGCCCCGAAGATGTGGCCGATAGCGTGGCAGGGCAGGCCGATATCTTGTTTCTGGAAGGCTATCTATACGACAAAGACAAAGGCAAAGCCGCGTTCGAGCGGGCCGCAGCCCTGTGCCGGGCGGCGGGTGGCAAGGCGGGCATTGCCCTGTCTGATCCGTTTTGCGTGGATCGTCACCGCGATGATTTCCGCCGCCTTGTCGGGGCGCTGGATTATGTCATTGGCAACGAGCACGAGTGGAAATCGCTCTACCAAACCGAAGATCTGGGCCAGGCGCTGGAACAGGCCGCGGCCGAGGCGGGCATGGTTGTGTGCACCCGCTCAAGCCACGATGTGGTGTTGGTGCGGGGCGAGGAAACCGTAACCGTGCCGGTAAACCCGGTCACCCCTGTCGATGCCACTGGCGCGGGCGATCAATTTGCCGCCGGGTTTTTGTATGGTTTGGCCACTGGCGCGCCGTTGCAGGCTGCAGGGCGCATGGGCTGCATCGCCGCGGCCGAGGTAATAGGCCATTATGGCGCCCGCCCCGAACGCGATGTGCGCGCCCTGTTTCAGGCCGAAGGGCTGGTATAGGCCCGGCGCGCGCCCCTAGCGCGTGGGCACGGGCACCTCGCCGCGATAGTCGTAAAACCCACGCTGGGTTTTACGGCCCAGCCAGCCCGCCTCGACATATTTCGTCAGCAGCGGGCAGGGGCGGTATTTTGTATCGGCCAACCCGTCATGCAGCACGTTCATGATCGCAAGGCAGGTATCGAGCCCGATAAAATCGGCCAGCTCCAGCGGCCCCATCGGGTGGTTGGCGCCCAGTTTCATCGATTCGTCGATCGAGCGCACATTGCCCACCCCCTCGTATAGGGTGTAGACCGCCTCGTTGATCATCGGCATCAAAATGCGGTTCACGATAAAGGCGGGGAAATCTTCGGCCGAGGCGGCGGTTTTACCGATTTTTTCCACCACTTTCAGACAGGCGTTATAGGTGTCTTCATTGGTGGCAATGCCGCGGATCAATTCGACCAGCTGCATCACTGGCACCGGGTTCATGAAATGAAAGCCCATGAATTTCTCGGGGCGGTCCGTGCGGCTGGCCAGCCGGGTGATGGAAATCGACGAGGTGTTCGATGTCAGAATCGTGTGGGGCAGCAAATGCGGCAGCAGGTCTTCGAAGATAGCCTGTTTGACGGTTTCGCGTTCGGTGGCCGCCTCGATGATCAGGTCGCTGGGGCCAATATCTGTCAATGTCAGCGTGGTGCGGATGCGCGCCATGGCGGCATCTTTTTCATCTTGGCTGATCTTGCCCCGGCTGACCTGCCGGTCGATGTTTTTCGAGATATTTGCAATGGCTGCATCCAACGCATCTTGGCTGATGTCGGTGATGATCACGTCAAAGCCCGCCAATGCCATGACATGGGCAATACCGTTGCCCATTTGCCCCGCGCCCACAACACCGATGCTTTGAATGTCCATTTTGGTGCCTCCTGCAACATGTTGGGCCAACAATAGGCACCTGCCGGGGGGCAGGGCAAGGGCATGGTATCGTTTCAACTTAGTTTAAATGCCCAGTTTAACAGGCTGGTAATTTTCTTGCTGGATGCTGCCCGTGGGTGAGTAATTATTAGGGGTGAGCTGATGACTATGCAGCTGATCGGGGTGCCGCCGCGTGAAACGGTGCTGTGCCGGTATGGGGCATCGCGGCTGTTGGTGCGGGGGCCAAAGCGGGCGCTGGACCAGCCTTATGTGGCCTTCCTTGGGGGGGCGGAAACCTTTGCCAAGGAAATAGCGCGGCCCTTTCCCGCGGTGTTAGAGCGGGAATTGGGCGTGACTTGCGTGAATTTGGCGGCCGTTTGTGCTGGGCCAGATGCCTATATGGGGGATCCTGCGCTGCTGGCGGTGGCCGCGGGGGCGCGGGTGAAGGTGGTGCAACTGAGCGGGGCGCATATGTTGTCGAACCGCTTTTACAGCGTGCACCCCCGCCGCAACGACCGCTTTGTCAAAGCATCGGCGCAGATGCGTCAGCAATTTGCCGGTGTTGATTTCACCGATTTTGCCTTTGTTGGCCATATGGTGGGGCAATTGGCGCAAGATAATCCCGCAGGTTTTGCCCTGTTGCGCACCGAGCTGGAAACCGCCTGGCAGGCGCGTATGCGCCGCCTGCTCGAGGTGTTGGGCCCCCCTGTTGTGCTGCTTTGGGTCGAACGGCCGCGCCCCGGTGGCGCCTGCCCCAGCGAGGGCTGGAACGACCCGCTATTCATCACGCCCACGCTGCTGGCCCCGGTATTGCGCCATGCGGCAGGGTTGGTGCGTATCAGCCCCGCGCTGCCCGAGGGGCACGCGCAGCTGGATCAGCGCGCCCATCACCAGATTGCCGAGGCGCTTTTGCCAAACCTGCAGCCCCACATGCCAGCAGCGGGCACATAAAAAGGCCCGCAAAACTGCGGGCCTTTCAAAGCGTTCTATCTGGCCGGGCTTAGCCCAGTTTTTCAGTCAGCTCGGGCACGGCGGCAAACAGGTCTGCCACCAGGCCGTAATCGGCCACCTGGAAAATCGGGGCTTCTTCGTCTTTGTTGATGGCCACGATGATTTTGCTGTCTTTCATGCCGGCCAAGTGCTGGATGGCACCCGAGATGCCCACCGCCACGTATAGCTCGGGGGCGACAACCTTGCCGGTTTGGCCCACTTGCCAGTCGTTCGGGGCATAGCCCGAATCCACCGCAGCGCGGCTGGCGCCAACGGCGGCGCCCAGCGTGTCGGCCAGTTTTTCGATCATCGCGAAATCGGCTTCCGAGCCAACACCACGGCCACCCGATACCACGATTTTGGCCGAGGTCAGTTCGGGGCGGTCGCTGGCTGCAACCTTGTCTTCCACCCATTCCGACAGGCCCGAGGCCGCCGCGCCACCGATGGTTTCAACAGCAGCAGCGCCGCCCATGCCCGCGGCATCGAATGTCGAGGTGCGGAACGAGATCACTTTTTTCGCATCCGCGCTTTCAACGGTCTGAATGGCGTTGCCGGCATAGATCGGGCGCTCGAATGTCGAGCCATTGATCACGGCGGTCACATCGGTCAGCACCATCACATCCAGCAATGCCGCCACGCGCGGCAGCACGTTTTTGGCATCGGTGGTGGCGGGGGCTACGATATGTTCGTAATTGGCGGCCATAGAGACGATCAGATCTGCGGTGGCTTCGGCCAAACGATGGCCCAGTGCCGCGTCTTCGGCAACCAGCACCTTGGCCACGCCATCGATTTTCGCGGCTTCTGCGCCGGCAGCGGCAGCCGAGGCGCCCGCGCACAGAACATGCACATCGCCCAGTGCCTTGGCCGCGGTCACGGCCTTTGCGGTGGCGTCCAGCGCCAATTCACCATTGTTTACTTCGGCAAGAAGAAGAACAGCCATTATACAGCCCCCGCTTCCTTGAGTTTCGCCACAAGCTCGTCAACCGAGCCAACTTTGATACCAGCGGCGCGCGCGGCTGGTTCGGTTGTTTTCACAACCTTCAGGCGCGGCGTGACATCCACGCCGTAATCCGCCGCGGTTTTTTCATCCAGCGGCTTTTTCTTGGCCTTCATGATATTGGGCAGCGAGGCATAGCGCGGCTCGTTCAGGCGCAAATCAACGGTGATGACGCTGGGCATTTTCACCTTGATGGTTTGCAAGCCGCCATCCACTTCGCGGGTCACGGTGGCGCTATCGCCATCGATATCCACTTCCGAGGCAAAGGTGGCCTGGCTCCAGCCCAGCAGCGCCGACAGCATCTGGCCGGTGGCGTTCATATCATTGTCGATGGCTTGTTTGCCGCACAGCACCAGGCCGGGCTGTTCGTCTGCCACGACCTTGGCCAGAATTTTGGCCACGCTCAGCGGTTCGATATCTTCGTGCACGTCATCGGCGGCAACAACCAAAATGGCGCGGTCGGCACCCATGGCCAGCGCGGTGCGCAGGGTTTCTTGCGCCTGTTTCACACCGACAGATACGGCCACAACCTCGTCGGCTTTGCCCGCTTCTTTCAGGCGGATTGCCTGTTCTACGGCAATCTCGTCGAAGGGGTTCATCGACATTTTTACGTTGGCGAGATCGACGCCGCTGCCATCCGCTTTGACGCGAACTTTCACGTTATAGTCGATCACGCGTTTCACAGGCACGATTACCTTCATTTGCGTGGTCTCCCTTAAATTCCGGACAGCCGCGCGGGCGACTCCCCCAAAATAGCATTCCCGCGCTTGATATATTCTTGCGCGGCGATGAAACAGGGCAAAATCGTCACGTTAGCGCCCCGCGACGTCGCGTTTTGGTTTTTTGGGCCACGATCCTTGCCAGATTGTGTCTGCCCGCGAAATAAAACGCAGGCCCCTTTCGCCGGGGCTGTGCCCATCTTTAGCGGTTTGCGCCCG